>JBMZUZ010000001.1:0-175272 GCA_049625185.1 Pseudomonadales bacterium
TGTAGCCGAAAAGATCTAAGCGTATTTTTATCCTTTTATGCTTTTAATTTATCAGATATAAAAGCATTTGGTACTAATTCTTTTTACTATAAAGATGATATTTAAGATTATAGAAGTTGCAGCTTCTTATCTATCTGATTACCTTTACTAAGAATAGTTGTTAAACTGATGACATCAAGTTTAAGGTAACTTGATCCTAGCAGCCATTATCAATAAAGTAAATCAATTGTGTATTAATTTCAATAGTCACTTTAGATATACATATTAATTTAAGTAGGTTATTTTATTTTTGTGCAGGAGCTAATGAGGAGTTGGAGTGAGAAAAAAATTACCTATTTATCGACAAATCAGTGAGTATTTGCACAGAGGAATTACCGCTGGCCGCTGGTTGCCAGGTGATCGCTTGCCAATTGAAGCTGAATTAGCAGCCAACTTAGGTGTCGCTGTAGGCACACTAAGGAAAGCCTTAGCGCAACTAGAAAAAGATGGTTTGCTAGAGCGTCGCCAAGGCTCGGGTACCTATGTGAAAAGGGCACCAGACACGAAAGCGATTTATGATTTTTTCCATTTGGAAATGCTATCAGCTCTTGGCAGTGTGCCAACGGCCTCAACGCTGTCACTAGATGTATGCGTCAATGGCGATCTGCCGGCAGTATTAACTGCTTGGGATGAAGCTTGGTGTGTGCGGCGTCATCGCTTTCTTAATCAAAGTTTAGTGGCGGTGGAAGAAATTTATTTTAATAAGCAGCATGCTAAGAAGCTAGGTGTGGAAGAGTTACACGAATCTCTGTATCTGTTCTATGAAACCCAATTTAAATTCTGGATTAGTCGTGTTGAGGACCAAATTGATTGTCAAACTGGTCCAGATTGGGTTTGTGATGCACTTGAGCTGGCTAGGGGAAGCATTTTACCCAGAGTAAGACGTTGTAGTTGGTCAAGTGAAGATCAGCTTGAAGAGTTCTCTTATACCTGGTTTGATCCAGCCAAGGTGAATTACGTGGCGCGCTGGCGCTAAACAGCCCAATTAGAAACATTATCTGAGCCAGATGCTCCACATTTTAGCGTATGATTGGTAAATTGATTCATTATTGATTTACTTATTCCTATTTTTTCGTTATCGTTTTATTACCTTTGCTATTGATAACGAATTTTTCTATAGATTTTCCCAATAGCTAAATTATAAAAATTAAAAACTAACAAGTGATAGCAATATGCGCATTATTATTTCTGAGTTTATGGATGAGTCTGCACTAAACAATTTTCCAGCAGACTATAGTGTTCACTATGACCCCGACTTAGTTGATAAACGACCTGAACTGCTTGATTTAGTTCAGGATGCTGACGCTATTATTGTGCGTAATCGAACCCAAGTAGACGCTGAGCTCTTGTCCCATGGCACTAAACTTAAAGCCATTGGCCGTTTGGGTGTAGGCTTGGACAATATTGATTTAGATCTATGTCAAACCAAAGCCGTCAGTGTATTGCCGGCTATTGGTGCCAATGCGATATCGGTTATGGAATATGTTATGGCTTCGGCCATGATGTTAGTCCGCGGTTGTTTTTTCTCTAATGCTGACATGTTACAAGGTAACTGGCCTCGAGCCACCTTAGGTAAAGGCGGTGAAGTCCATGGCCGCATTATGGGATTGTGTGGTTTTGGTGGCATAGCTCAATTAGTCGCTGAAAAAGCCATGGCTATGGATATGCAGGTAATCGCATACGATCCTTTCTTAAATGATGACCATCCGGCGTGGCAGGGAGTGCAAAAATGCGAGTTGGATGATTTACTTGCCCAAGCAGATATATTAAGTATCCATGTCCCTTTAACTGCTGATACTGCGAACTTGTTTGATACTTCTACATTTAACAAAATGAAGCCCAGAGCGGTATTAATTAATACCTCTAGAGGTGGCATTATGAATGAAGTAGACCTAGCTCAGGCACTGAAAACAGGAACTATAGCTGGTGCGGCTATTGATGTCTTTGCTGATGAACCTTTGCTGGCCAACCAAGCCCAAGCTTTTGCTGACTGCCCAAATTTGATTCTTTCTCCCCATGTCGCTGGGGTAACTGATGAGGGCAATGTTAGAGTCAGTTATGTCACCGTTGAAAATGTGATGCAGGCGTTGGAAGTTAAGGCATAATAATCAGAGCTTTTCTCTGAGAAACGCCTATTACCATTATCCCCAAAATCTTTTATTCATCATCCTCTTGTTGGTATATCAGCACGACCACTTTGTAAAATCAGGTATAGACAAGTCTGACTATTACCAGCCTATGTTAAATTACAGATTCTTTTATTCATTGATCGATTTCGCTTTTGCTAAATCCTCTGCATATTTTGTGAAGTGGCGCGCTAACAATGAAAACAATTTATCCATATTTAACCTATGCTGGTGCGATCCCTTTTGTGTTTTGCACAGTTTGCCTAGGCCTTGATATTCAACAATTACATGTATTTGGTTCTACACAGCAGATATTAAGTGTCTATGCATTAGTTATTACCTCATTTATGGCTGGTGCTCATTGGGGTCAGCATCTTCATATTGATGGTGATTGGCACCCTCCATTAGCCATCTTAAGCAACCTTATGGCCATCTTGTTGTGGTTGGGTTTTTTGGTTCTCAAGTTTAATGCCTTAGTCACATTGTTGATTAGCGCCTTTGCTATTTTGTTGTTGATTGACCATCGCTTATTTCAGCAGCAAATTATATCGAGCCACTATTGGCAAACGCGTTTGGTGGTTACCACCATCGTTATTGTGTCTTTAATTTTTGCACTTATATTCTCAACTATTGCTTCAGGAACTGTATCTTGACCAAGATAGCTATTATTGGCGCTGGCTTAGCAGGTTTGTCAGCAGCTCACTTACTAAAAGAGCACTCAGATATTACTGTATTTGAAAAAGCGCGTGGTGTCGGTGGACGCATGTCCACACGCCGCGCTGAACCCTATTTCTTTGACCATGGGGCCCAATATTTCACGGTCAGAGCGAAACCATTCCAGGCCTTTATCCAGCCCCTAATTGATCAACATATCATCCAAACTTGGCAAACGCGCTATGTAAAGTTTTTTGGTGATCAACTTATTGACAGTCAAAACGAAGAAGATCAACAGTCCCGCTATGTTGGAGTGCCGGGAATGAATAGTATTGCTAAATATTTGGCGCAAGATACGGCCATTTATATCAATACTCGCATAGTCAAACTTGAGCAACAGGATAAATGGCAATTAACCGATGAACAGGGTCATGAATATAATGACTTTGATTGGGTTATCTGCACAGCTCCTGCACCCCAAGCAGTTGACTTGTTGCCGAAAACCTTTGTTTATTATGATGAGCTTAAGGCCGTTAAGATGCGTGCGTGTTTTTCTCTAATGTTGGGTTTTGATACACCTTTGCCCCTTGATTTTGAGTCTGCCCATCTCACCAATTCTGATTTAAGTTGGATTGCCGTTAATAGCCACAAACCTGGCCGAACTGAACCATATACCTTAATGGTGCATTCATCTGCAGCCTATGCCGATGCCCATTTTTATGATGATCGTGACATGGTTATGGAGCACTTGATTAGTGAGACCAGTCGTATTCTTGGCCATGATGTTAGTTTGGCGCAATATAAAACTGTACATGGATGGCTTTATGCAAATAACGCCACCCAGCCTGAAAGTGCTGTACTTTTAGATACTAAGCAACAGCTTGCTGCCTGTGGTGATTGGTGTTTGGGTGGCCGTGTTGAAGGTGCATTTATGGCTGCATTTAATCTGGTAACTAAACTTAAGGCGGTAGGATTATGAATACAAAAGACCATCATACCAGTGAAATCATTGCCATGGCATGGTGTGATAAAACCTCCTTTGATGATATTAAGAGTCTAACGGGTTTGTCCGAATCAGAAACCATCAAACTGATGCGCAGTAATCTAAAAGCCTCCAGTTTTCGTATGTGGCGTAAGCGAGTGACCGGCAGAGTAGCTAAACATAAAAAACTAAAATCTGAGGTTAGTTAGTGAATATTGTTTGGTTTAAAAGAGATTTGCGCGTCGAAGACCATGCTGCCTTAGCAAAGGCAGCCATTGGTGGTGATCTATTGCCTCTCTATATCATTGAACCAGACTTATGGCAGCAACCGGATATGAGCCACAGGCATTATCAGTTTCTGCAGGCCTGTTTAGTGGAATTAGATGACTCCCTGCAAGCCCTTGGCCAAAGATTGATTATTAAAGTGGGTAATGCCGTGGATATTCTGGCTGACCTGAGCAGTCGCTACCCAGTCCAAGCATTGTGGTCGCATCAGGAAACCTGGAATGGCTGGACATACCAACGGGATATAGCTGTTAAGAATTGGTGCCAGACTCATAATGTGGTTTGGCATGAACCTTCACAAAATGGCGTTATTCGCTGTTTACAAGACCGTGATGGCTGGGCCAAACGCTGGTACCAGCAAATGCAACAGCCAACTCGGCCGGCACCAGCAAAATTAACCACTGTGGCGGAAGCATCTGATCCTCTACCCAGTGTTGATGATATGGGTTTAGTTGATGATGGGGCTAGGTATATCCAAGTTGGTGGCCGTAGTGAAGGCTTAAAGCTTCTAGATAGTTTTCTAAACCAACGTGGTGAAGGCTATACCAAAGAAATGTCTTCACCAGTGACAGCTTTTGATAGTTGCTCAAGATTATCAGCTCATTTGGCCTTTGGCACCTTATCTATTCGTGAGGTATTCCATGCCTGTGAGCAGCGCAAAATGGCCATTAAGCAGTTGCCTTGGGGTACAAAAGGGCAATGGTCAAAAGCCATGCGTTCATTTTCGGGCAGACTGCGCTGGCATTGTCATTTTATACAAAAGTTAGAAGATGAGTCGCGGTTTGAATTTGAAAATATGCATCCAGCCTATAATGCTTTACGTGTAAATAGTTTTAACGAAGACTTTTTCACTGCCTGGCAGCAGGGGAGGACAGGTTACCCTATGGTTGATGCCTGTATGCGTGCCCTAACTGCTACTGGGTGGCTAAATTTTCGCATGCGCGCTATGGTCATGAGTTTTGCTAGCTACCATTTATGGTTACATTGGCGGCGGCCAGCGCTGCATCTGGCGACGCTATTTACCGACTATGAGCCGGGTATTCATTACAGCCAAATTCAAATGCAATCAGGCACTACAGGGATTAATGCGATTCGTATTTATAACCCTATCAAACAAGGCCTCGATCAAGATCCCGAAGGGGTTTTTATCCGCCAGTGGGTGCCTGAGCTGCGTGATATTGATCAAGCCTTTGTGCATACGCCTTGGTTGGCTAGTGCTGATACCAATGGCTATCCCATGCCTATTGTTGATGAGAAGATCGCTCGTAAAGCCGCTGCTAGCCAAATTTATGGGCTCAGAAAAAATAATGCCGCCTTTCGAGAAACGGCACAACAAATCTTTACCAAGCATGGCAGTCGCAAATCGGCACCAAGCAGAAGGGTGGCAAAGAAAAGGGCACCCAGTAAAGCCCAAGGGGAACTGCCATTATGAAAACATTACGCTTAATCTTGGGTGATCAGCTATCCGACTCTATTTCTAGCCTCAATGGCTATGAACCGACCACAGATGTTATTTTCTTATGTGAGGTTTGGGATGAGGCAACTTATGTTAAGCATCACAAAAAGAAAATAGCCTTTTTGTTTTCAGCGATGAGGCATTTTGCTGAACAGCTAACTAACCAAGGGTATCAGGTTGCCTATACCAAGTTGGATAATCCAGACAATACAGGTTCCTTTATCGGTGAAGTTAAACGTCTTTGCAAAGACCATCATTTTGACCGTATTGTCGTCACTTATCCTGGGGAGTATCGAGTCTTGGCGGATATGCGCACTTGGGAGAAAACCTTAGGTATACCTGTTGAAATAAGAGCAGATGAGCGTTTTTTATGCTCACCAGAGACCTTTGCTGCATGGGCCGAAGGCCGCAAACAACTGCGCATGGAATATTTCTACCGGGATATGCGTAAGCAATACCAAATTCTAATGGAAGATGATCAGCCTTTAGGGGGTAAATGGAACTTTGATGCTGAAAATAGAAAGCCGCCCAAGCAAGGGCTGACTATTCCCGAGCCCTATACCGGTAAAATAGATGCTATTACTCAGGAAGTTATGAACCTAGTTGCAGAGCGTTTTGACGACCATTTTGGTGATTTGGCGCCATTTTACTTTGCTGTTACCCGTGCTGATGCCTTGCAAGTTCTAGAACAATTTATCGATCAACGGTTTAATCACTTTGGTGATTATCAAGACGCTATGATCGAAGGCGAGCCGTGGATGTATCATTCCCATATTAGCTTTTACCTTAATTGCGGTTTGCTGTTGCCTCTGGAGTGTGTACAAGCTGCAGAAAATGCCTATTATGCCGGTAAAGCGCCTTTAAATGCCGTGGAAGGCTTTATCCGTCAAATAATAGGTTGGCGTGAATATGTGCGTGGTATTTATTGGTTACATATGCCAAGTTATAAAGAAAAGAATTTCTTCGCCGCTGAGCGTGTGTTACCTAGTTTATATTGGACTGGCAAAACCAAAATGAATTGTCTGCGTCAGTGTGTGTTGGAGACCAAGGAAAATGCCTATGCTCACCATATTCAACGGCTTATGGTATTGGGAAACTTTGCTTTGCTGGCGGGTATTGAGCCAAAACAAGTCAATGAGTGGTTTTTGGTGGTTTATGCCGATGCCTATGAGTGGGTTGAGCTACCAAATGTAACAGGCATGATACTTTTTGCTGATGGGGGTTATTTAGCTAGTAAACCTTATGCCGCCGGTGGTAGTTATATTAATAAGATGTCCAATTACTGCAAAAACTGTAGCTATAAAGTAACCCAGAAAAATGGCCCAGATGCGTGTCCATTTAATTATTTATATTGGGATTTTCTGGATCGCAATCGTGATCGACTAGCTGGCAATCATCGTATTGGCATGATGTATAAAACCTTTGGCCGTATGGCGGAAGAGAAACAACAAGCGATACGTGACGATAGCAAAATCTTTTTGAGTAATCTGGAATGAGAAAGAAGTCTGATTTGCCCACTAAAATGTGTCCGGTTTGCAATCGGCCATTTACTTGGCGTAAAAAATGGGAAAAGGTTTGGGACTCAGTAAAATACTGTTCTAAGGCTTGTTCAGGTAATAGAAATAAGCGTGTCTTAAAGCAAACTTAGTTGGTTATAAAACAGCAATTAGAGAGCTTCTTAAGCGAAATCCATCGTCACGACAACACGTTTTTCGCCGGCAGGCACCTTTGGTGACCGGTGCACAGCACCTAAACCCTCATTGCCAATCCAGCCATCACCTTTCAGTAACACTACATCACCGACATTAACCTGCTGGATACAATCTGTATTAGGAAATAGACCCGATTCTGTATCCGGCAGCCCCATATTGCCAGCGCCTAATTTACTGCGGTCAATATCGACATTGTTAAGCCACTCGGTACCACCACCCTGATATGTGGTAATTAAGCGACAACCAATATTATCGGTATGGAAACGCGGACACATAGCACGATCTAATATTTGCATGCGCAGGCCTACTTCAGTTAGATCGAATAAACATGCATACATTTCTATAAGGATGCTGAGATCCTCAATAAATTCAGACTGACCCGCTAAATTGGGTAAAGTAGACTGAAGGGCCTGTTTTGCATAGGCGACTTTAATAGCAGAGCGAAGGTTTAAATTAGGTTTTTCCTTGGTTAATTGTTCGCAGTAGTGGGAAATTTCAGAAGCTAGTGTGCGTTCAAATACGGCAAGCATAATATTTTCCCGATAAATCTCGGTAAGTATTTGAGGAGAGATACCATTAACATGGTTGGTTGCCAGAGTGTAGTGGTTATGATCACTCTGATTGTATGTAAATCCCTCTGCTGCTTTCATCTTGCACCGCCTGAGTTCGGTCATCCCAAAATATGTTATGTTATAATATAACATTTGAAACTAGTTTGGCAAAGATTAAGATTGCTATCTATGTATTTGCTAGCTTATGCAGGCTTAATGGTCTAATTAGAACGCCACAGGCGTTTTGCTTGGGTTTATAAATTACCAATATCTAACTATATTTTTTCGAGTAAAAAGTTGACCATGGCTTTGGTTTTGGCAGGTATAAACTCTTTCTCAGGGTATACCACATAGGTTGGTAAGCCACCAACAGCTCGGTAATTTTCTAGTTGAGGTACTAGACTACCTTGGTTAATGGTTTCTCCTAGTAAGTTTTTGTCGATCAACAACACGCCCGCACCTTCAATGGCTGCCGTAATCAGTAGGCTTGGGTCATTGATAGTGAAAGGACCTGATACGTTAACAGATTCTTCTCCCTGATCACCATGAAAAGTCCACGTATCCATAGTGATTTTACTATTGCGATAAATTAAACAACGATGGTTAAGTAAATCAGCGGGTTTATTTAGGGGTGGGGCTTTTTCTAGATAGTCTGGACTAGCACACAACACCCACGAGGCATCGCCTAATTTACGAGCAATTAATGACGAATCGGGTAGATAGCCTACGCGAATGGACAGATCTACATTTTCTGCAATCATATCCACAAACCGATCTTCTAATTGTAAGTTTACCGTGACCATGGGATAACGCTGCAGAAACTCGGCTATTAATGGGGCAATAAAAATTCGGCCTTGGGCATTAGGGCAGGAAATAGTGAGTTCACCTGACACCACCGAACGAGAATCTTCACTAATATGCTCAATTCTCTGTATAGCCTGCTCCACGGCATGGGCCTCTTGCAAGACCTTCTGTCCAACTTCAGTCAGGACTATTTTGCGGGTGGTACGATTAAACAATCGCGAACCAATTTTTTTCTCTAAAGCAGCTAATTGTTTACTAGCTGACGAAGGGCTTATACCTAATTTTTGTGCAGCTGCAGATAGGCTTTGCTGTCGATTTATTTGCGCAAATAGCACTAATTCATGCACTTTTTCTTTTTTTGAGGGCATTATTGCCTCCATTATTTCTAATATAGAAATAATATAGTGATACTTTGCTATCTAATCAAGAGTAAAAAAACACGTTATTATTACTTCCAGATTGCCATAAGTGCTTATATGCCTGTATGGATGTAATTGTGGCTATTGTGGCTCAGGAAGGTATGAAAAAGGCATGGAAACGATCTAAAAAGGCACTCGAAAGAGCGTCATTTTGATGACCATATAGCCACTTTATTTATTAGTATTTAATCAGCAAGAGATTTATATATGTTAAAAAGTATCTTAGGTATTGCCCCTAAACAAGAGTCAGATGGCTCCTATTCACCATCTAAGCTGGCGCTAAAATTAGCAACAGTAGAAAAATCAGATTTTGCAGAGATTGCTTATGATAAATACCAAGGTAAGCAGTCACGTATCTATGTACTTTTTACTGAACAAAAAAATATGCAAATGCAAAACGGCAAACTGTTTTCTACGGGCAACCATCCAATAGAAGCTCTATTGCCTATGTTGCATCTTAAGAATGCTGGGTTTGAATTTGATATTCTGACGCCAACAGGCAAGCCTGTAGTATTTGAAATGTGGGCTTTCCCCAAACAAGATAAGGCGGTGCAAGGGATTTATGACGACCACAAAAGTCAATTTGAACAGCCCCAGTCCTTAGCTGATTTGGCGGCTAATTTAGCCACTGATAATGATACACATGCTGCGGTATTTGTCCCAGGTGGCCATGGTGCCATGTTGGGTATCCCTGAGGACCAAAACGTCGGCACATTGTTACGTTGGGCCCATAACAGCGACCTTGTTACCTTTACCCTATGTCATGGTCCAGGCTCATTGCTGACAACATCTTTAGATGATTCAGACTTTTTATATGCTGGTTATAAGATGGCTGTGTTTCCTGATTCGGTAGACAATATGACGCCTATGATTGGTTATTTGCCAGGCAAAATGCCTTGGGGACTAAGTAAAAAACTGGAGGGCTTAGGTGTTACTTTAGCCAATAGTAAGCCAGACGATACCGTATGCACTGATAGAAACCTCATCACCGGTGCTAGTCCCTTGGCAGCAAATAATCTTGGTAAGCAGGTTGCAGATAAACTTTTAGCCAAACTCAATAGCTAAGCATTTCTCCTTTCTTACAAGAAAAAAACGGGCAAAGAGCAATTTAATGTTCTTTGCCCGTTTTAGTTCCAGAATCCTCCCCCATATATCTATTTAGGCAACTTACTCTATATGGCCATCTTGGTTTGCTAATATGGTATTCGGCTGTATATGTAGTGTATATGTAATGTATATGAAGAGTTAAGCAAACTATTTTCCTAGCAGTTAAATATGCAAGAGGTATTGCCACCATGACAGATAAGGTAGCTATATGTTGGTTTCGTCAGGACCTGCGCGTATCTGATAATCCGGCCTTAGTGGCGGCGGCACAACACAAAAATGTTTTGCCTATATATATTTTAGATAATGAAAATCCAGGTGCTTACGCCTATGGTGGCGCTAGCCAATGGTGGTTACATCATTCTTTAGTGGCTCTAAATACATCACTGGGCGGTAAACTATCGGTTTATCAGGGCAATCCTCAGAGTATTTTGCAAGAGCTAATTTCGCGTCTTGATGTGGAGGCTGTGTACTGGAATCGTTGTTATGAATCTTGGCAAATTGATCGTGATACCGAAATCAAAGGGCAGTTAAAATCTCAGGGCCTAAAAGTGGGTACTTATAATGGCTCATTGTTATGGGAACCATGGCAGGTAAGCAAGCAAGACGGTACATACTATAAAGTCTTTACGCCGTTTTATCGTAAAGGGTGCTTACAAGCTGAACCACCCCGTGAGCCACTAGCTAAACCAGAAAACGTTAGCTATGTTGTTGATGCCAATCATGTAGGTATTGAACAACTTAACTTGTTACCCAAAATATCCTGGGACGCAGCATTTCCAGACCATTGGCAGATTGGTGAAGAGGGCGCTTATAAGCGTTTTCAGGCCTTTATTAAAGAAGGCTTGTCATCCTACAAAGAAGGGCGCAATATCCCATCTGAGCCGTTTGTATCGCGTTTGTCGCCCCATCTGCGCTGGGGTGAAATCTCACCTAATCAGCTCTGGCATTTGGTCAGAAATATAGGTGATGATAGTAATATAGATCACTTTTGTAGTGAACTAGGTTGGCGCGAGTTCTCTTATAGTCAGCTATTTCATAATCCAGACCTGCCACGTAAAAACTTACAAGCCAAGTTTGATGGGTTTCCATGGGCGGAAAATGATGATTATTTACGCGCTTGGCAAAGGGGGCAAACTGGTGTGCCTATGGTGGACGCTGGTATGCGTGAGCTGTGGCAGACAGGCTATATGCACAACCGAGTACGGATGATTGTGGGTTCTTATTTGGTAAAAAACCTGCGTCTTCACTGGCACCATGGTGAACGTTGGTTTTGGGATACCCTAGTCGATGCAGATTTAGCCAATAACAGCGCCAGCTGGCAATGGATAGCGGGGTGTGGGGCTGATGCAGCGCCTTATTTCCGCATATTTAATCCAGTTACCCAAGGGCAGAAATTTGACCCTCAGGGCCACTATATTCGCCAATATATTCCTGAAATTGCGGGCTTACCAAATAAATATTTGTTTAGCCCCTGGGAAGCACCCGCCGAGGTGTTACAAGCTGCTGGTGTCAAATTAGACAGCACTTACCCAAGCCCTATTGTCAATCTGAAGCAGTCACGGGAAGCTGCCCTTGAGGCTTTCAAATCCTTAAAGCCGCAAGAGAAATAATTTCCTTATGGTGATCTGAAACTGGTTGGCTAAATATTATCACTTTATAAAAGTCTCCCAAGTTTTGTAAAGTTAGCTAAAGTCAGCTGGCAATAAATGCTCACCAAAAAGTATTAGGGTACTATGTGCCTCAAATAGATTAATTGGATTGCATATGATTACTGTGTTTTATGACGGCAAATGTAGTATGTGTTCACGGGAAATTAACCATTACCGCAACATCGCACCTACTGGCATTTTTATTTGGCAAGATATTACTCAGTCGCCACATGACCTTGCCCTTGAAGGTGTTGCCCTATCAGAAGGATTAAGAAGACTGCATGCTAAAGATGCTGATGGTCAACTGAAAGTTGGTGTTGATGCGTTTATCCTGATCTGGAAGCAACTTAAGCGTTGGCGTATTTTGGGGTTCTTTGTTGGCTTGCCGATTATTCGTCAGATTGCTAAGGTTGTGTATGGCTTATTTGCGGATTGGCGCTTTAAGCGTTTAGAGCATTGTCAGTTATCTTTAGAAAAAGACTCTCTCTAGCTTCAAGATAGGAAACCTGCACCATGGCTGAAGATAAAGCAAAAAACATACTCGGTGGAGAACTTGAATCCTGTTGCACAGACCCAATGACAGGCTTTCTAAGAGATGGTTACTGCAATACCAACCAAATGGATCAAGGCACACATGTGGTTTGTGCCGTTATTACCGATGAGTTTTTAGCCTTTACCAAATCCCGTGGCAACGATTTAATCACCCCCAGACCAGAGTACCAGTTTCCTGGACTTAAGGCTGGAGACGGTTGGTGTTTATGTGCTTTGCGCTGGAAAGAGGCTTTTGCTGCCGGTGTAGCGCCGCCAATAAAACCCGCATCAACCCATGAAAAAGTACTTGAGTTTATTGAACGAGAAGACTTAGAAAAGTACTATATTCAATAAATTAGCTGAATCGCTATGGTTTATTCGCTAGGCTTATTGACTCAAGATAGCTTGTTTAAACTGTAGCCATCGGCAACCAAAGTCTGATGTAAATAGGCGATATATTGAGGACTAATCTCACAACAGCCGCCCACAATCGTGGCACCCCCATCGATCCATTCTTTTACATGCTTTGTATATACCTCTTTTGATAAATCAACGCGGGCTTCTAAAACATCAACGGTGCCTCCCTTGGTCAATTTATCAATAGCAGTAAAGCCATTGGCGTAGGCGCCAAAAGTTAGCTTTGAATCGTTGAGCAGAGGCAATGCTTGGGTCACTGTTTCAGGGAAAGAACAATTGATTAGCACAGCACTCGCTTGCTTGTCCTGTAACATAGCTAAAGCATCAGCTAAGGGCTCACCAGAGCGCAATGTGGCCATTTTGTCATCTGCTAAAGTAAAGCCAATATAAGCCTTTCGCCCATGGGCATATAAGGCATCAATAGCGGCTTCAGCTTCACTAATATTAGACATGGTTTCTACCAAAAACAGATCCACCCCATGGGCTTGCGCGGCTATGATTTTGCTGTATTCATCATATGATTCTTGGTAACTAAGAGCCTCTTTAGCAATATAGCTAGCTGCTATTGGAGGCAGGCAGCCCGCAATATCAATATCAGACCTTGCCACCTTCACATTAGCAATGGCTTGGTTGAGCAATTCAATAGCCAGTTTATGGGTGCTTTCAAAGTGATCTCCCATTGCATGGCGGGTCATACGGGTAGGTGTCGCTGTGTAGTTATTAAGAGTAAGCACTTTAGCCCCGGCAGCAATAAATTCCTCATGGGCTTTAACGACAATTTCAGGTTCATTGTGCATCACTTGCACCGACCACAAAGGGTGTGACTTGGCTTGGCTAGAACGTTTATTGATTTCTTGACCTAGGCCACCATCCAAAAGTGTAATCTTGGGCATATATGACTCCTGTAAACTCAACAGCGTGCTGGTAACATTATTCTTAAATGAATTGTAGAAAGCCTTTCTAATAAAGAGTGAGCATAGTAAACGAGGTGCTGCTATAGAGCCAGCAATATCTGCTGTTTACAAAGTATAAGGGCAATGATGCTAAGCGAAGCTAGTGCAACCATCTAACTTTAAAACGGCGACCTTTTAGTTTGCCCGCTGAAAGTTTGTTGAGCGCTAGTTTTCTACACTCATAGGCTACTGCGACATAAGCCCATTGTTCACCAACCTGTATTTTACCAATCTGGTCAGCGGCAATGCCGTCTTCACTAGTTAAAGCGCCAACAATATCACCTGGGCGCAGCTTTTGTTTTTTGCCACCACTGATTTGCAAGGTAACCATGGCGGGTAAGGGGGGAGAATGACGTAATAATGAGTCAGGAGGTAGCTTTGCCTGAGGCAGGGCATAGCCTAGATAGTTTTCTAACAGTTCTAACTTATAGGCTTCTTGTTTACTATAGAGGCTGCAAGCTAGGCCTTTAGCGCCAGCCCTACCAGTCCGCCCAACGCGATGAGTATGCACTTCTAACTCACGAGCGATTTGATAGTTAATTACTAAGTCTAAAGCGGCAATATCAAGGCCTCTTGCTGCCACATCTGTGGCGACCAGAGTGCTCGTACTATAGTTGGCAAAACGCGCCAAGGTTTGATCCCGTTGTTTCTGCTCGAGATCACCATGTAAAGCGGCAGCAGAAAAACCATGGGCACTGAGCTGGTCTGCTAAGGCTTGGGTTTCGCGCTTGGTATTGCAGAAAATCAAACATGACTGTGGCTGTTGCTTGAGTAACAGTAGGCGCACAGCATCAACCCGCGATTCCTCATCGGTCACTTTGTAGACTTGTTGTTGGATTGACTGCTGATTATGCGCTTCTACCACCTTGACGGTCACTGGCTGCTGCAGATAGCGAGCTGCCATAGCTTCAATTTGGCTTGGATAGGTGGCACTAAACAGGAGTGTTTGACGCTGATTGGGTAGGTGGCCAATAATATTATCCAATACTTCTTTAAAGCCCATATCCAACATTCGATCTGCTTCATCAAGCACTAAGGTCGTGACTTGTTGAAGTTGAAGGTGGCCTTTTCTTATATGTTCTTCGATACGTCCTGGGGTGCCAACAACTATATGTGCCCCATGTTGCAAAGAGTTTATTTGTGGACCAAAAGGCATACCACCGCATAGGGTAAGTACTTTGATATTGTGCATGCCTCTGGCTAAGCGCCGGATTTCGCCGGCGACTTGATCAGCTAGTTCACGAGTTGGACATAAAACTAAAGACTGTATTTGGAATTGTTTTACGGCTAATTTATTTAACATTCCCAAACCAAAGGTGGCTGTTTTACCAGACCCTGTTTTTGCTTGCGCGATGATGTCTTTATTGGCCAATATAAGGGGTAATGCTTGCCCTTGAATAGGCGTCATAGCTGTATAGTTGAGGCTTGCTAAATTGCTTAGTAATGCTTGGCTTAGCTCAAGGCTAGAAAATTCATTAGATGACATGGGGTGACCAGATAAAGATGGTTATCCCTGTTAACGATGTGTTAAAGAGATAAGGAAAACGCCATTCTACCTGAGCTGAGGGAAGCTGCCTATACTTTAAAAGGCCTCATTAACCCTTGACGCTGTGCTTCCTCAATACTGGCCGGCAAACTAACAATCAAATCTTTATGGTGTTTACTCAGCGTTTCAATATGCTGTTGCAGTTGATCAATATTATCTTGCTCAATTAAATTCTTTGCTTCAATTCGGATCCGTTTTAATTTTGGTATGTTAGTTAACTCACTGTCTTGAAGTAACAGTTGACTGCTTACCGATATAGCGAGATTGGGCAGGTCTATTAATTCAATAAAGCTTAGCACGTCGTCTAGAGAATTAAGATGATTCGTATAGCCATCACTAAGGGGTTCCATCAATATATCAATACCCAACTCACTAGCCACCTGACAGGTGGTGGTGATATAACGAAACAATTGCTGCCGGGACTTTAATTGTTCATGTTCCCAGTGTAAATACTTGCTAGGCCCATTATCAATACAGACGGTATTGCCCCCCAATGTGGCAACTTTCTTTAGTGCTTTCTTGGTATGTAAGTCCCAGACATAGCTATTAAAACCAGTTTCAGTAATGGTAACTTCTGGAGGCAGTAAACCGGTAAAGCTAGGCGCTGTTAATTTGGCATCAGCTACTAGAGACTCTAGTAATGCCGAATCATCACTATTAAATTGCAACACATCAGAGATAGGCATCTCAATATGTTCCATAGCAGAATGCGCCAGAGGCAGTACTTGATTAGCATTATTGACTTGCTGGCACCAGATAATGGACATAGCACTTACCCCTAGTTAGTTAAAAATATTTAAGGAGAGGCTGCTCAAAAACAGCCTTTTATAACCTTATGTTGCCACATGTGATACCTGTTTGTCAGGCGAGTAGATATCAAGAATATTCCAATGCCCTGTTGTAGGGGTAGGATTATTGATCATAGCTACATCGATAACCGTCGGTTTACCTGAAGCAATAGCCTCCTCTAGGGCAGGCAGAAGATCCTTAGCAGCCTCAATGCGTACCCCTTTCACACCATAAGCGTTAGCGATATCAGCATAATTTGGTTGAAGTTCTTCCTCACCAACCTGGCCTGGAAATACAGTACCATAAGTACTGTCATAGTGGGCTTTTTGCAAACCAGCTATGGTACCAAAAGCATTATTGTTCATAACGACCCAGATCACGCCTAGCTGACGAGCGGCTGCCGTGGCTAACATAGCTGGGTTTTGACCAAAACCACCATCACCAACCAGGGATACCACGACTCGATCTGGAGCGGCAATCTTGGCGCCGATAGCGCCAGGAGGGCCGAAGCCCATTGTCGCAAAACCGCCAGGAGTCAAAATGCTGCCTGGAGTAAGAATATCAAACTGTTGGCCCACACCATTTTTATTCCAACCTACATCAGTCGTAATAATAGCGTCATCTGGTAATGCCGTGCGCACATCTGCCAGAATACGTTCAGGCATCATAGGAAAGGCATCACTGGTTTGCATTGCCAAGATACTCGCTTTATATGCTGCCCGAAAAGTGGCAATTTTTTCCACCAACTGGGGTTGTTTAAAGCCATCTGGGTACATTTCTCGTGCTACCCGATTTAACACTGATAATGCCGCTTTCGCATCGGCTACCACACCAATCTCAGTAGGGTAATTACGGCCAATTTCAGACGCTTCAATATCAATATGAATCACTTTTGAGCCGGGAATATTAAAGGTATAACCGGGATACCATGATGAGCAATCGGCTTCTTTAAATCGCGTGCCCACAGCAAATATATAGTCAGCTTGTAGGCAAGACTGATTAACCAGTTCCGTGCCCCAAAAGCCGGTCATGCCCAGCACCATAGGGTTAGCATCAGAAACAGCGCCTTTGCCCATCAAGCTGTGGGCTACAGGAATCTGCATATGATCAACAAAAGCGGCTAGTTCGTCTGCTGCCTCGGCTAATAGAATACCGCCACCCACATACATAACGGGTTGTTCAGCATTAGCAAGGGTTTCAACGATCTGCCGCGCCGTCGTATCATCAATGGAAGGTTTTACCAAGTGACGGGTATTGTTAATAATACGATCAAAGGTGCTGCTGTCGATTTGCTCAGAAAAAATATCCATTGGTACATTGACTAGCACAGGGCCCGGTTGGCCGCTGGTAGCTAGTTGAAAGGCTTTTTCCATTACTTCGGCTAACAAATCGGCGCGATCAACACGCCAAGCACGTTTTACAAAAGGACGATAGATTTCATATTGCGAAGCATCAGCATGCAAGTTCACTTCTTGATGAGGGTGTTTACCGTAGTAATGGGTTGGAATATCCCCAGCAATTACTACCATGGGGATACAGTCCATGGCGGCATTGGCGACACCCGTGGCACAGTTGGTTAGGCCGGGGCTTAGGTGGGATAAAACCACCGATGGTTGACCTTTAACCCGAGCATAAGCATCTGCTGCATGGGAAGCAATCTGTTCGTGGCGAACCTGAACAAAATCGATGGGGCTTTTCTCCAGAGCGGCTAATAAGGCGACCACAGTATGTCCACATAGCCCAAAGATATGAGAAACATCACGTCTTTCTAAATAATCAACAAGATGTTCAGCGACGGTTTTAACATTACTAGACATTAGGTGGTTACCTCCTGGCCATAGAACTCACCAAAGAGTTCTGCTTCTGATGGGCGATCTTCCGGAATAGGGCGACTTACCCAGGTATAGTTCATAAAGTGCTTGAGGGTGACATTCTCATTGGTAATATTACCGCCCCATACGCCACAGCCCAGACTTGACGTCATGGGCATCCCATTAGTAAAGGAACCAGCATTGGCTTTCGATTGGGGCTGACGTACCATCATTCGACTTACGGGCGCTAACCGCGCTAGAGCATCAATATTCTCATCGTTGTGGGAGTAAATACCACAAGAGTGGCCCCGCCCACCTACGGCATAGATAGCACTGACAATATCTAAGGCATCAGCAAAGGTATCAAAGTGATAGAGAGCCATTAACGTGGTCAGTTTTTCTTTACAAAATTTATGTTGTGGGCCAATTTGGCCTTGGTTTTCGACCATTAAAAACTTACGATCAGCGGGAATTTCAAAACCAGCTGCTTTGGCTGTTTGCTGGGGTGGGCAAGCTATTGTAGGGAAAGTACGATTGCCTTTTTCGTCCCACATAGCTTGTTCTAAGGCGGCTTTTTCCTCAGCGTTACATAAGTAGCCACCTTCTGATTCTAGGGCGGCAACCATTTCCTTGTATATTGAGCGCTGAATAATAATATTGCCATCAGCCGAGCAACCAGAGCCAAAATCAGAGGTTTTGGAGACGCGGGTATTATTGGCGGCAATAGCAATATCCGCTGTTTCATCAATCACAATAGAAGAATTACCAGCACCCACACCATATGCAGGGCGGCCAGAACTATACGCCGCCTCAACCATGGGTTTGCCACCTGTGGCGAGGGTTAAGTCACAAGCTGACATTAGATATTGGGTGACAGGTATAGAGGGTTCGGTAATCACTTGAAATAGATCTTCAGGCGCACCGACTGCACGACAAGCAGCGCGCATCATGCTGACCATTTCAGCTGTGGTGCCTTTACTCCGAGGGTGCGGAGAGAAGATCACTGCATCTCGGGCTTTGGCGGCGTAAATACCCGTCACAGGAGGGGTTAGGGCCGGGTTGGTCATGGGAATTAAGGAGGCAATTACACCCGCTGGTTTAGCATATTTAACAATCCCTTTGCTGGGTATTTCTTCCACGATGCCAGTGCTTTTTTGGCGCAGAGCGTCACGCAATACACCATGAATCTTAAAGCGCTTACCAGGACGACCAGCGCGATCACCAATGCCACTTTCATCAACACCTAGCTGAGCCAAATGAGTAAAGGTTTTTTCGTTACTTGTATACCAACCAATTGCCTGTGCCAATTGGTCTAACTGAGCTTGACTATAGTCTTCGATGGCTTCCATGGCCAAACGCGCACGACTAATCATGGCATCAACATTGTGTTTGTCTTGTGGGGTAAGCTCGCGGGCCATAATGTCCTCTTTAGGGGTTAAGTATTTGCTTAGTTGCTTGTAAGGCTTTACGGGCATGGCCTTCCAAGCCCAGTTCTTTAATGCGGCTGATATTAGGTAACTCGATGGAGAAATCCACGGGGGGCAAGCGCGATAAAATACCAGCAAAGTCGACACTACCTTCGCCAGGATAAAGGCGCGCATTACGCACTAAGTGAATTAAACCTTCTTCAGTATCAGGAATACCCGGGTGAACATCGGAGACTTGGACAAATGAAATCTGTTCAGCAGGTATTTGTTCTAGCTCTTCAAGGCTGGTGCGAGAAAGATTTACGTACATGGTATCAATCAAAATCTCAGCATTACTTTGTTGGGCTTTGGCGAGCAATGCTTGCGCCATAGATAAAGAAGGCAAGCTGGAGATAGTGGGATACTCCAAGGCAATATTCATTTCGTATTGCTGTGCCAGTTGGCATAACTCAATAAATTTATCTAGCTGTTGCGTATAGCTTGCTTGCTTGGTCCAAATGCTAGCGACCATTTTTCTGGCACCCAACTCAGCACCTATTTCCATCGCTGGTTCATAAGCATGCATGGGGATGTCATCCGTTATTCTGGCTAGTTCAATATCATGTACTTTTAGACCAGTAACAGAAATCGCATTACGTGCTGCTGTCAGCATACCCTTATCTAGGGGTGGAAACTGACATTCTCTATCTACTCCCATATTGTGTAGACGGGGACTAATGGCATCATAACCACAACGGGCGGCAATAAAAGCTAGCTCAGCAATGGTGCAGTCCAAAAGCGTGAGGTGCGACAGAGAAAAAATATTAGCCATAATTGATAGTTAGCAGGGTAAAGCACCACTTTATTATCACATAAGAGTAATAATATCATATATTTTAATAAATACCATATTAAAAAGAAATTAAGGTATAAAAATACTGGGCAGCATCAAGCAACCTAATATATTTAAAAGAAGGTTTATTTAGCAAAACTATTGCTAACTACAATGTGCAGCCGAAAAGAGCTAGGAAGAAACAACTAGGCTGGCAAAAAAGCCTTTACTTTTCTTCATATAAGGGTAGGTAATTAGTGGGCATAGGACCCTTATTGCGACCCCCTTGCTGCATTTGTTCCCAAGCATGTGCCAAGATGCCAACGGAGCGAGATAAGCAGAAAAGACCCCGTGATAGTGGGGCAGGGAAGCCCAGTTCACAGAAGATAACCGCTGTGGCACCATCAATATTCATAGCGATTGGGCGATTGCCTCGCTGGCGAGCAAGTTCAGCTTGGACTTCTTCTGCGATAGCGGCATAGATCCCAGATACATGGTTTGCAGCTGCCGCTTCCCGCACCAGTTGCATTAGTCTTGGTGCGCGCGGATCCTCAGGTTTATGAAAGCGATGACCAAAACCGGATACGATTTTGCCATACTGTTCACGCCAATGATCAAGACCTGTTTTGACCGCACTAGGTAATGTTTCACCTTCTTCAATACGCTGCGCAATAGCGAAATAAAGTTCGGCACATTGTTCGCCAGCGCCACCATGTACGTCGCCAAGCATATTTATACTTGTGGCCATCACATTATTAAGGCCAATACCGCAGGTGGCTGCCATCCGTGAGGCGGCAATGGAAGGGGCTTGTGGGCCATGGTCTACACCAGCAACCAGTGCCGCTTCAAGAAGAGCCGCTGGTTCAGGCTTAGGCATCTGACCAACGACCATAAACCAAATCATTTGACCAAAGGAAATATTGCCAATAAGGGTCTCTACAGGTTCCCCACGAAAAGCGATCTTGCCTGGCTCCATATCAATAATAGAAGTTCGCCACCATTTGCGAATGGCTTCTTCGTCTGGGCTATTGAATTTCTGGTCGCTCATGCTGGTAACCTCTTACTCAATTTAAATAAATAGTGCGTTGGTCTTTGGCCGATTGTTGTAATGCTTCGATCACCCGTAATGATTTTAAACCCTCTGCAGCGGATACTAGGGGTTCTTCATTACCTAAAATTACTTCACGGAAATGTATTAGCTGATTAGCAATCGGGTCTGAGGATGGTATATGGGGGTTTGATGAGACAAGCGGTTCCCACCAACTGCGCTTACTAGGGTTTTTCCAAAGTGTCATATCGGGTACTGATAAGGAGCCATGACTACCACCAATTTGATAACTGCTTTGCTGCACTGGCGGATAAACTGGATTTTCTTTAGCCGTCATTTCCCAGCTCCAAGGCGAAACAATGGTATCAGACACCGAAATAGTACCCACAGCGCCATTATCAAAATGTAATACGGCTGCTGCCGTATCTTCATTTTCAAAACCTCGACTAGCAGGATGAGCAATAGCGTGAACACTGGTTATTTCACCACACAAATGGCGCGCTAAATCAACATCATGTACCAAGTTAACAGAAATGGGACCAGCCCCCTTTTTTTTGCGCCATGGGGCAATGTCAAAATAATCATCTGGTTTGTAAAGCCAGCATTGCATATTTAGAGCGCGAATATCACCCAGCTCACCCGATGCAATAATAGACTTTGCATTTTGTATCAAAGCGCTATGGCGTCGATGGTGGCCGACTAATGTAGGGGTATTAACTTGTTTAGAAAGCGCAACGATTTGCTGTGCATCTTCAGCTTGAATAGCAATGGGTTTTTCAATTAATACGGGGCATTTGTGTTCTAGGCAGATCATTGCCTGAGACACATGCAGTAGGGTAGGAGTGGCGATAATCACCCCATCAGGTTGGCAACTGGCAAACATAGTTTGCAAGTCCGGGAAATACTGGTAACCCTGCTCTTCACAAAGTTGTTTGGCTTCAGTACTTGGATCAACAATCGCTAATAAGGCTATCTCATCAAGATTATGGATGCGTTCGATATGTTGTTTACCAATAAGTCCAGCTCCGGCAACTACCAGCTGTGTTTGTTGAATCATTTAATAGTTCTTTTTTGAAAATATATGATATTTTTATAGGTTTTTATATATAAGTAAAAGGCGTTTGTTATAATTTTTTTAGTAGTTTGGTGTCAGTTGTTGTTAACCAAAACCCAAGTTAGTTTTATTGCTAAATTACTTCTGATCTTCAATTCTACCTATAGTATTTGTCCATATAGACAAGTTGCTAATAATATATGATATATTGAATTTTGTAATATTTCTGAATAATTTTAAAAATATATGATAATATTTTCTCTTAAGTATCAAGGCAACTAGGCTGGGTAATTCAATTATGACTACGACTGATAATAATACTGTAGGTAGAAATACCTACGACAACATTAAAAGAGATATCATTTTTGGTGGCCTAAAACCCGGTGAAAAACTTAAATTGGAAGCCTTGAAGCGTAAATACCAGGCCAGTGTATCGACCTTGCGTGAAACCTTAAACCGTTTGGTGAGTGAAGGCTTTGTGCAAGCACCAGAACAACGGGGCTTTCTGGTTTCTCCTATTTCATACTCTGATCTTAAAGAAATTGCTGATATGCGTGTCTTGCTTGAGGCAAATGCCTTACGTGCCTCTATTGAGGAGGGTGACACAGAATGGGAAGCCAATGTTGTGGCGGCTTATCATAAATTGAAAATGATGGAAGACCGTTTGCAAGATGGCGATCATTCCGACAAAGAAAGATGGAAGCGTTATGACTGGGAATTCCATCAGGCATTAATTTCTGCTTGTAAGTCTGATACCTTAAAGCTGCTGCATTCCATTATTTTTGATAAATATCTTCGTTACCAAATGCTTATTCTTGGCTATCGCGGCAAGCCCGCCTGTGAAGAACATAAGCAGATGATGGAAGCGGCTTTGGCACGGGATACAGAAAAAACTATCGCCGTTCTTGAACATCATGTGACTCATTGCTTAGATAGTCTGGTAGATAACTTTTCTGAATAAGCATAGCGAGTTATATGTCCATAACATCCTGACAACCTATTAATATAGGTGTTTTCAGCAGCTATAGCCTATGTCCCATCTTCTTTTTAGGGTGATGTTGAATCAAAAAGTAGCATGCAAAAACCAATTACATCTCAAAAATATCATATATTTTTAGAAATATATTGCAAAAATTGATTTGGGTGAATATTATTGGTCTCTACAGGTCGATTGAACCTGTTTTTATATAACAAAAAAACTCTTATGGAGAATCTCCTATGACTACTAATATGAAGCAGGCCGCTAAAACTTTGCTTGCTGCGACAGTTGTAGCCGCTACCTTTGGGGCCTCGGCCGTAGCTCAAGCTGCTGACATCACTCTTCGTTTATCTACTTCTGCTACTGCAGAAGACACACGTGCTGAAGCCATGGAGAAAGTATTTGCTCCAATGGTTAGCTCCTTTGCTGATTTTGACGGCCACTGGGGCAGTTCATTGTTCAAGCAAGGAACCGACCTAGAAGCGATTGCTCGTGGTAACCTTGATATGACTATCACCTCTGCTCAGCATATGGCTGAGTTCTTCCCAGAATTTTCTATCTTTAGTGCTGGCTATGTACATCGTGACTATGAGCATCAGAAAGCCGTATTTAACGCTGACTTTATGGATGATCTAAAAGCCAAAGCTGAAGAAGAACTAAATGTTAAACTTCTATCTGTCAGCTATTTAGGTAACCGTCACGTTAACCTACGTACTGAAGAGCGCATCAATACTCCTGCTGATTTGAAGGGTATTCGTTTGCGTATGCCTGGTAGTGAAGCATGGTTCTTCCTAGGTTCAGCTCTAGGTGCTGACGTAACACCAATGGCTTATGGTGAAGTTTATACTGGCCTACAGACTGGTGCTATCGACGGTCAGGATAACCCTCTACCAAATGACTACGTAATGAAGTTCTACGAAGTAACCAAGCAGATCGCATTAACCGGTCACTTGGCTGACTTAAACTACATTGCTATCTCTAACAAGGTATGGAACTCTTTGGATGCCCATCAGCAAGCAATCCTGCAAGGTGCTGCTAACGCTGCTGCTGACTATGCAAGTCATCAAATCATCCAGAAAGAAGCTGACTTAGTTGACTTCTTCAAGGGTGAAGGTTTGGACATTTATACGCCTGACCTAGATGCCTTCCGTACAACTGTGCAGAAAGCTTACCTAGAATCAGAAATGGCTGAGAAATGGGTACCTGGAATGATTGATCAGATCAACGCTCTGTAAGTTGGAGTAAAAAGCCGTGACCAACATTCTTAGGAATATTAAGACAACGGCTGATCTAGTAGCGGCAAGCATGCTTGCCGCTATGTCAATCGTTTTTATTTATCAAATCATTGGCCGCTATTTCGGCAATGCCATCGAATCCTTGATCGGGATTGATCTAGCAACTTCATGGACTCTTGAGATACTGCTTACCCTATGGGTATGGCTGGTATTTTGGGCTTCAGCATTCTGTTTAAGCGAACGGGATCATATACGTTTTGATACTCTACACCTAGCATTGCCACGCAAGGTTCAGCGCATTGTGGCGGCGCTTTCCGCCCTAGCTATTGCTGGTTTCTTAGCCTATTCCTTTTTACCTACGCTAGATTACATTACCTTCTACAAGATAAAGAAAAGTGCTATTTTACGTATTCGTTTAGATTATGTATTTAGCATCTATGGTATCTTTTTAGCTGCTCTGGTCGCCCGTTATGCGTGGCGAGCTGTTGCCTTTTCTGTGCCATCCTTACATAACAAATTCTACCAAAAGGTAGATTAATCAGAGCATATAGAACAACATCATGAGTATTGAGTTTAGTCTCTGTCTATTGACAGTTTTTGTCCTAGCCGCTTTTGGTTCCCCCATTGCTATATCTATGCTTGTCGGCGCCATTGTTTATCTGATAAGCAGTGGTCAAGATATTGCTTTGGCTGGTGAGCAAATACTACAAGGTCTCTATAACAGCTTTATTCTTTTGGCGGTGCCACTATTTATTGTGGCTGCCAATATTATGAATGCTGGCTCTATTTCAGATCGATTATTAACCTTCTGTAAGGCTATTGTCGGCCATCTGCGGGGTGGTATGGGACACGTTAATGTTGTCTCCAGCCTTATCTTCTCTGGCATGTCAGGTTCAGCTGTGGCTGACGCTGCCGGTGTCGGTAAAGTCGTTATTGGTATGATGACCAAAGATGGCCGCTATCGGCCCGGTTATGCGGCTGCTTTAACGGCAGCCTCAGCGACTATTGGCCCGATAATTCCACCGTCCATTCCGATGGTAATTTACGCTTTGGTTTCCGGTGCCTCCGTAGGCTATTTGTTTATTGCTGGCTTGGTGCCGGGGCTGATTATGGGTGCCGTGTTAATGGCCATGAACTATATACAGTCCACCCGTCACCAAGTGGTAAAAGAAGAAGCAGTACCTTTAAAGGAATTGCCTGGAATTACTTGGCGAGCATTCCCAACCTTATTAATGCCAGCTATTTTGCTCTACGGCATCTACGGCGGCGTAACAACACCAACAGAAGCAGCGGCAGTGGCGGCAGCGTACGCCTTATTTTTAGCCCTTGCTGTATATCGTTCTATCAGTTTTAAGAAACTGGTTAAGGTGTTTACTGAGAGTGCCCATACCTCTGCTTCGGTTGGTTTGGTAATCAGTGCCGCTTTGATCTTTAACTATATCGTAGCAACGGAAAATATTCCTACCCAAATCGCTTCTTTGTTAAGTGCGATGGATTTGACTCAATTCCAGTTTTTAATGGTAGTGAATGTGACTTTCCTACTGTTGGGAATGGTTTTGGATGCGACCACCGTTATCCTTATCGTTGTGCCTTTGCTCATCCCTGCCTGTCGTGAACTAGGTGTGGATTTAGTGCACTTTGGTATTATTACCGTAGTAAATTTAATGATTGGCTTAATCACCCCGCCTTATGGGATTTTATTGTTTGTGATTAATGGCACGACTAATATTCCGATTAATGACATTATTCGCAATGTATTACCCTTTATGGTGGTGTTAATCGGGGCTTTAATAACCTTAACAGCGTTTCCAGATTTGGTGCTGTATATGCCACGTCTGTTTGGCTATCAAGGTTAGCAATTTAAGGAAGTAATTTAAGTCTTTCGTCATCAAGATGATTGGCTATCAAACGGCTACTAATAAACTAGTAGCCGTTTTTTTTGGATATAAACTGAAGTGCTATAACTTTAGCCGGGAGCAGCACCACCTGCGGCAATTCTGTTTTGTACAAAAGCATCCAACTCTTCACTAATGGATTCTTCTAACTTGGGTTCTTGATAATCAGCCAGCATTTGCTTCCATATACGTTTAGCCCGTTGGGTGGCGTCAATGGCGCCATTATCACGCCAGTTTTCAAAATTTCGCCAATCAGATAACAGAGGGCTATAAAAAGCATCTTCATAACGCGCCATGGTATGGGGTGAAGCAAAGAAA
Organism: Pseudomonadales bacterium; assembly: GCA_049625185.1. Taxonomy (GTDB): domain Bacteria; phylum Pseudomonadota; class Gammaproteobacteria; order Pseudomonadales; family Balneatricaceae; genus Njordibacter. The sequence goes on from JBMZUZ010000001.1 coordinate 26,599, forward strand.
TGGCTACCGGGCCCAACCTCATCAATGGCACCTTTAGCCAAACTATCGGTGCTTACCTCCATTGGTTTAAGAAAAGCATGCAACATTTGAATCATTTCGGCATCCAAAATAACTTTTTCATAAGATGCACATAAGCCGCCTTCCAACCAGCCTAAGCCATGCATTACCAAATTAACTTGCCCTAATATACAACCCCAAAGGGACATTTGCGATTCGTAAACCGCCTGGCCATCGGGCGCATTTGAAGCATTGGGATTAGAGGCACGCAGGGGAATACCATACTTTCTGGCGAGTTGGCCTGAGGCAATAGTGGCTTGGGTATATTCCGGTGTGCCAAAAGCCGGTGAACCCGATTTCATATCCACATTGGAGGTGAAACTGCCATACATGGCTGGCGCACCGGGTTTAACACATTGATGAAAGGCGAGGCCAGCTAGACATTCGGCATTTTGCTGAACTAAAGCACCTGCCATAGTAATTGGAGCCATGGCACCGGCTAAAGTAAATGGTGTATAGATAACAGGCTGATTGTGTTCAGCCATAGTAATGGCGCCTTCCAGTAGCGTACCATCATATATTAATGGCGAGTTGGCATTAACCACCGTTGTCAGTGAAGGCTGCTGGATTAGGGTGGCATGGTCAATACCCCTTGAGATGCGGACAATATCTATTACATCCTGAACTCGCTGGCTACCTAGTGCATAACAGGGTAAAGGCTTGGTAGTTAAGCGCGCAGCCGCTTCACCGGCCACTAAATGACGAATATTAACATCAATATCACAAGGCTCCACTGGATAACCAGTCTGTAACTGGCAAGAATTCAGCGCTTCACCTAGGCGGATTAAATTACAGTAATCAACAAAATTTCCCGTTACTCGGCCACGATCAAGGTCAGATACATTGGGTGTACTGGCTACCATAGAAAAGGCCACAGCATTGCCGCCAATTGCTAAATGGCGATCAGCATAACGCCCATGGAGCGTAAATTTAGAGGGTGTGGTGGCAATTTTTTCCATGATCCAATCTGGATCGAACCTTACCCTAAGATTATTGCTATCCACTTGTGCGCCAGCTTGACGAAGTATGGCAATCGCTCGGGGTGATTGAAAATCCATCCCCGTGTCTCGCAACACTTCTAAGGATGCTTGATGAATGGCCTCCAGCTCATCTTCAGAGAGAATACTCATTGGTTGAAATGAATTAGCTCTCTGGTGGCCAGCTAACTGGTGGAGACCACCAGCCTGGCGTTTGGTTTGGCCTCGCTCTGGGCGTTTTCTTCTCATAGGCGCCTCACTAAACAACAAAATCTTATCTTAGTCTAGGCTCTTGGTTAGGTAAAATTAAAAGTTTATGGGCACATTACGAATAAATCTAATGTGCTTATAGACAATGATATATATCAACTATATTTAGGCATAGCCTTAGCCTTGAAGAGACAGGCTTTTGTGGAATTTGTTTTTCTTAGATAAGAAGGCAGCGAACAATTAAGTGAGCAAATGATTAGTCACTTGAAAAAAGGCCAATTTCACCCTTATTCACGTAACACATTGTTTTGTGAATAGGGAGGTCACCAAACCATAATAGAGGTAAGTTATATAAGTTTCTGTAGAGTCAAAAAAAATATTGTTAGGTAATTAAAATATTTATTGCTAGACCAACAAATACGACAATGACTACAACAATCAGTACAGATAATAATTTGTCTGCCATGAGATAACGCTCTTCTTCCATAAAGTTATAAAAACTTAAAGGATCATTAGAGCAATTAATGTTGGTTAAATATATAGGAAAAATTCTGAAACCTAATACTCGTTTTTTTATTGGTAACGAAATGGGCTATTTTGATATAAGCAAATAGATTGTTAATTCACAGATATTATTATCGGCTTTAGCCATAATAGAATAAAAAATAATTTTGGAAAATCTAAATTGTTATGATTTTTTGACGCTTAAGACAGTGTATCCAAAGGCTGCTTTCTGGTTGTTCACTAGGCTTTTGTTCCTGAACTTGCAAAATCAGGCGGCCATGACTATCGAAGGCCTCTAAAGAATGGACAATGCCATATTTGGTAGCGCGCTTAACCAACCATACTTCTTCAATACTGAGTAAATTCACATTGCAATGATAGTTATTTCCACTGATGTTCAGGGCTTTTGGGGTGCACTTTAGTTGCGTAATTGGCGCAATTAATTCGTGCACTATGCCACGGTTACCAGTCAAGATCTTGCAATCTAGTTTTTGTTCAAAGCACTGTTGTAGAAAATTGGTTAATTGACCAGAGGTGATAGGGTGGGTCCATTGGTTTTGCATTAATCTAATGGCCTCTAGCAGATCCAATTTAAACAAACTTAACATGTCATAAAACTGATGCACATGAGTGAGTGATGCCCACATTTGTCTTAGTTCGTTAATTTCTACCTTTGCAGATAATGATGGTTGAATTGGTATTTGTGGTTCAGTTAATGACAAGTTCAGATTTTTACTTCTTAACTCAGGCGCCAATTGGGAACAACTCAAACACCAAGCTTGGTCATGACCATCATCGAAGCAAGTAAGGGTGTTTGACTTTAAATGTTGATGAAAATCTATTGAACGCCAATTGTCAGTGTAGAAGTAAACGCTAATATCGCCGCCTTGTAATATACCTAAGTCGCCATATAGGCGTATTTGTCCCAATGTGCCAAATTGTTGGACGCTTATTTCATTGGTATTGGTAGTAATGATCACATTGTTTGTGGCTAACTGACGATTAAATTGCTCAGCCCATCGACCCAGATGATTATGGCTTGGGCTAATTTTTTGTTGGTTTTGGCGTTTTGTTGACCGAGTATAGAGCTGCCCAAAGTGAATAATGGACTGTTTCAGTCTGCTCAGGCGGTCGGCAGGTGTAGGCTTTTTATAAATAGGGTAATAATTACTGAGCATGAGTATTCTCTGGAAAAAAGTGCCCGTACAGAGTACGGGCTAATTTTGAGAGATGGTAATGAGAGTTAACCAAAGCTTGCATTAAACTAAGCCTTTGGTAATTGCTGGTACTTGAAAACAGCGGAGCAGAATAAGTATCAAGGCTTTGGGTCACTCTCGATATAAATAATAATGCAAATGCAAATGATTATCAATAACAAAATTAAATATTTTTGCTATTTTTGTATTTTAATTGCAGGGTATGCCAACCCCTTTGTTCTCATACTATGATTGATTTAACTAAACCTATCTCCTTAAATCATATATTAATGTATGCGTCCGGAATTAGGATATTGAAACAAGTGAGCATATTGTTCTTCCTTTTCTGGTTTAGCAGGTGTGGTTGTAGTAGGAGAGTAACCTAGGTCGCTAAGGGTATTATTTAACTTTCTCATGATAGCCACAGCCATCTCTTCGTAGTCGTGACGTTGGCATAGTTGTGCTAAGTGTTGACCTGCTAACTGAAAGCGTTCAAAAGCAGTAATTGCATTTAATGGCATATTAGCACCTTGATGGATCAGTATTTCTGCGACTTCCATACTACTACCATAATAGCTAAAGGCTTTTGCTATATCTTGATTAAGGGAGGACTGGTGTCCTTCACTCATCCAACTATCCCAAGCTGAGACAGCTTCATTGGGGTTTTGTTGAAAATGTCGGCGATGAGTTTGGCAAAGAAAGTTTGGCAGCATGATAAATTATCTTGATATAAAATTTATTAATATTCTAAATGAGAAAGATTTGCATTTGCAAATGCATTCGCATACAATGCCCGCTTTCACGTAACTATATTGAGATTTAGCCCAATGAAATTAACCAAACTTCCACAATTAGGTTTCTTCGCTGCTGCCATAGTAGTAGCCAGTTCAGCCCATGCCAGCAAGGATGTGTATGCTGATTATCCTGTTACTTTGCAAGGTTATACTGGTGACAAGCAAACATCTGTTTCCTATGGCGGTCAAATGGCGCGTCATGCACTGCACAACTCCTTGAAGAAAATTATTGCCAAGGGTGCTGATGCTGAGCAAATGACAGCTTATTTCTCAGGTAAGGATGCAGAGCGTGTCATTATTGACCCAGTGTCAAAAGAAGGTTTCCCTGTTAAGCAAAGTTTAGTAGCTGAGTTATCTGCTGGCAAAAACCTGTCTGGAAAAACATATAGCGGTGCTATTCTAGGTTTCCCTGGCAATATGACGGGTGTAGAAGTGCTTGAGTTTATGCTTGATCAGGCCAGCAACACAGCTACAGGCTTTGATCCTTTAACGGGTTATGACTATATCCAGTTAGTTTCAAAATTTGCCATGGGCGCCGTATTCTACAGTCAGGCTGTAGACAACTACCTTGATGAGAAACTCGAAGCTGGCAATAAGCCCAATAGTAAGCCTTATAAAGACGACGCGGCTTATACCGGTAAAGAACATGCTTGGGATGAAGCCTTTGGTTACTTTGGCGCCCCAGCCCACACCCTAACGCTAACGGCTGAAGACGTCTACAATATCGCCAAACAAAAGCCTGCAGGCCTGGCCAAAGCAGACTATGACGGTGATGGTGTGGTCGATCTTAAAACCGAAATGGCTTATGCCCACGCCTACTATGCAGCTGGTTTTGACAAAGGTGGCAAAACCAATTACCTGCATACAATTATGCAAGCTTATGTAGATGGCCGTAAACTGATCACTGCTGCTAACGGTCGTGACTTGAATGACGGCGAGCGTCAGCAATTAAAAGCTTATGCCGATATTATTAAGACCAACTGGGAAAAGGTTATTGCTGAGGCGGTATTTAAGTATGCTGGTTCTGTCTATAACGATATTGCCAAGCTAGAAGAAGCCATTGCTAATAATGAAGATGCTAGCAAATTATTCCGTACCTACAGTAAGCACTGGGGTGAGTTAAAAGGTTTTGCCCTATCATTAGAAACCGGTGGCAAAAATCTAGGTGCAGTTGGTGTTAAGCTAAATCGTCTAATTGGCTTTAGCCCAGTATTGCTTGGCAACTCACAAATTACCGGTATTGCCAATGGTGAGTACACCCAGTCCGAAAGTATCAGTATGGGTGAATACCGTGTGCATATGATCAAGGTACAAAAACTGATGATCGATGCTTTTGGTGTAGAAGCTCGTAACAAAGATGTGACTGGCGATTTGGCTGATTTAGTGGCTGCTCTTGGTGACAGCATGTCAGCTGAGAACGACTAAACTGCCTTGGTTCCCCACAGGGAAGTGGGGAATACCTTTGGGTGGATATGCAATTGATCAACCAATGAAATTGGTCAATAATCCATCCACTTTAGGCTGCATTTTTCGCGTATGAGAGGTGCAGCCGTTAACGTTTATATGACCCAATACTAATGGAACAATTTTTACTTGAAACCCTTGTTTGGTTAGAAACATTACTCTGGGACTGGCTTGCCAGTGTGCAGGCGATGCTGCTAGCTGCAAATAAGCGGGTGTTTGTTGGATACCTATTGAGTGCTACATTGGTAGCGCTTTTGTGGTTTTATTGGCGTCATCAATGGACTTTTAGTCGCACCTTTAAGCAACTTTTCAACCGCCAAGTTTGGTGGTCATCATCAGCACGCTTGGATTATATTTTGGTTGTGGTTAATCAGGCGGTTATGTTGTTGTTACGGCCATTTTTGTTGGGTAATTTATTGGTGGCCAGTACCATCTATTACGCCATGACGGACTGGGTTGTGCCCATCACTTGGACTTGGGTAGGTTATGAATGGCTGGTGCCTCTAGCTTATACCTTAGTCCTCTTTTTGTTAGATGATGCTAGCCGCTACTATTTACACCGCCTAATGCATAGATGGCCGGTATTATGGGCGTTACATCGGTTACATCATAGTGCTGAGACCCTGACACCTTTTACCGTATTACGCACCCATCCATTGGAAGCCATATTATTTGGACTACGTAGTGCATTGGTACAAGGCATTGTTACAGGTGTGTTTGTGTATTTGTTTGCTGACAAAGTAAGTTTATTAGGCGTACTGGGTGCCAACGGCATTATTGTCATCTTTAACATACTGGGCGCTAACTTACGTCATTCCCATCTTCCCCTTAGTTATGGCAACAAACTTGAAAAGTGGCTTATTTCCCCAGCCCAGCATCAATTACATCACTCCAAGGACATCGCTCATTATGATCGCAACTTTGGCGTTGCTTTGGCTATCTGGGATCGCTTAGGCGGAACTTGGTTGGCCTATGAGCCACAAACACCCTTGCAATTTGGCGTAAATGACCAATATAAACAACATAGCAATTTATGGCAGGCCTATTGGCAACCTGTAGAGCAGAGTGCTCAGACCATTAAACGTGCTGTTCACCGTTGGTTTGCTGCTAAGCAATTCGAACTAAAGACTTTAAGAGAAGCAAGAACTATGATCAAGAAAACCCTTAAGTGGTTGTTTGTGGTAATGACTTTGGTAAGTATACAAGCTACCTATGCAGCACAGGTGAACGTATATTCAGCCAGAAAAGAAGCACTAATTAAACCAGTTTTAGATGCTTTTACTGAGCAAACTGGAATAAAAGTGAAGCTTTTAACTGGCAAGGCTGACGCGTTGCTAACTCGATTGCGCGTAGAGGGAGCTTATACGCCGGCAGATGTGTTTATTACTGTTGATGCTGGGCGTTTGCATCGTGCTAAAGAAGCCAATGTACTGCAGCCTCTGCAAGCAGAGGCATGGTTAGATAGAGTGCCTGCAGAGCTCCGTGACGATACCAACTATTGGGTAGGTCTGACAATGCGGGCTCGACCAATTATGTACGCACCTGAGCGAGTCGATATAAGTGAGCTAAACAATTATGAAGATTTAGCTAGTGAACAGTGGCAAGGCCGCTTATGTTTGCGTTCTTCGGAGGCAGTCTATAATCAATCATTGGTAGCGGCTACTTTGCATGCTCTTGGCGAAGAAGCCACGCGTGATTGGCTAGAAGGTATGGTTGCAAACTTGGCCATACCGCCAGCTGGTGGTGATGTTGATCAGATTAAGAATGTTGCCGCAGGGCAGTGTGATGTCACCATGGTCAATACCTACTACTTAGGGCGCATGATAAATAGTGATTTAATTGAAGAGCGTCAGGTTGCAGAGCAGGTAAAGGTTTTCTGGCCTAATCAGGATAACCGTGGTGCCCACTTTAATGTCAGTGGTGCTGGCATTACCAAGCACGCCTCTAATGTTAAAGAAGCCAATGCTTTGTTGGACTTTTTGACATCCTCGAAGGCACAGCGCTGGTATGCTGAAATAAACAATGAGTATCCTGTTGTTGAGGGAGTAGAAAGTTCTTCCACCCTTGCTGCCTTTGGGCAAGCCAAGCGCGACCCAATTGCGCTACAAATTCTTGGGGAAAACAACGCTGCTGCCGTGCAGTTGATGGACCAAGCAAGATGGCGCTAGTTATTTGGCTGTCTTAAGTAAGAGTTGAAAGCTTAGTTTTGGCTTTATGGAGCAACAAAGCGCATACTTTTATGGTCTTGCGGTAGATAATATCTATAAAATAATTCTAAATACGAATTATTTTCGTTTCGCTTTAGATATTGTATAATTCCTCACTTCTTCAAGTGAGGAATTTCTATGTTGCTATTTAAAGGTCTTCTAATTGTTGTTTCACAGTCAAAAAATGTTCCTGAAACAACAGTGATTAAATAGCATGCGCCATTTGCTTAGCTCTTCAATCAGTTATTTACCCAGTCTTAAATGGGTAGCCCTTGCTGGTGCTGTTATGGTGCTTCTGCCTATTGTTGCTGTTTTGCAGCAAGCGACCTTTGTTGGCACAGACCTGTGGTTACATATTTGGCAAACCGTTTTACCTGATTATGTGTCTAACTCTCTGTTGTTGATGTTAGGTGTTGGGGCAGGGGTATTGCTGGTGGGTGTGCCCGCCGCATGGTTGACCGCTACCTGCCAGTTTCCCGGTCGGCGCTGGTTAGATTGGGCCTTACTACTGCCACTGGCCATGCCGGCTTACATTATTGCTTATACTTATACCGGAATACTGGATTATGCTGGGCCAGTTCAATCTGCATTGCGTGATGTAACTGGTTGGGGCTATGGTGACTACTGGTTTTGGCAGGTGCGATCACTAACCGGCGCTATGCTAATGATGGTCTTAGTGCTTTACCCCTATGTCTACCTAACTGCTAGAGCAGCTTTCTTAGAGCAGTCCACGGTTGGTATGGATGTGGCTAGAAGTCTTGGTTATGGTCGCTGGCAGGCTTGGTTTAAGGTGGTTATTCCCATGGCACGACCAGCAATTATTGCTGGTTTAACATTAGCTTTGATGGAAACTCTAGCTGACTATGGTACCGTTCAATACTTTGGTGTGACTACCTTTACTACCGGTATTTTCCGAACTTTTTATGGCCTTGGTGATACGGCAGGTGCTTCTCAGTTAGCGGCTGTATTGTTACTATTTGTGGTGACATTAATCATGGTCGAGCGATGGTCTCGCCGCCGCCAAGCATACCATGTCAAAGCGCAATCAAGTGGTGGTTTTACCACCATTAAATTAGTTGGTTGGCGGGGTTGGCTGGCTTGCTCTGTTTGTCTAATTCCTGTTGTCCTTGGGTTTGTTATACCGGCACTACAATTGTTGTGGTGGACAGTGTTTGAAGCCCATGTGCAATGGTCGTCATTTTGGCAATTGGCATGGAATACTTTCTATTTGTCTGCCATGGCGGCTATTTTAGCAGTATGTTTAGCACTGCTGTTGGCTTATGCAAAGCGCTTCTATCCCCAGCAATCTGTGCGTTATGCGGTCAATTTAGCGGGTATGGGTTATGCTTTACCGGGTACCATTATTGCTATTGGCGTTATGCTGCCTTTGGCGTGGTTAGATCATAGGATTAATGATGCCTTTGTTTGGTTGGGTTGGGCATCACCAGGCTTAATTCTTAGTGGCTCTTTAGTGGTGCTGCTTTTAGCCTATTGTGTGCGATTTTTGGCGGTGGCACTGGGTGGTATACAATCTGGCTTAGGGCAAGTAAGCCCGAGCCTAGATGAGTCAGCTAAAGGCATGGGCCGTAATGCTTGGGATGTGTTAAGACTGATACATGTGCCTTTAATGCGTAGTAGTGTCTTAACGGCCTTGCTGGTGGTGTTTGTGGATGTATTAAAGGAGCTACCAGCGACATTAATGCTGCGGCCTTTTGACTTTAATACCTTGGCGGTAAAAGCTTATGAATTAGCTGCTGATGAGCAATTAGTGGAGGCGGCGCCAGCCTCATTAATGATTGTTGTGGTAGGGTTGATACCGGTATTGATTTTAAATAAAGCTATCAACCGGCGTCGACAGCGGATCTAAGCTAATTGCTAGGAAACAAAAAAAGAGTGGGTTATGACTAAACAGCAAACAACGCTTTTAGAAGTAAAAGATTTACAGGTCAATTATGGTCCTAGACAAGCCCTAGCAGGTTTGGACTTGAACCTAGAAGAGGGTCAGTTGTTATGTCTACTGGGCCCTAGTGGTTGTGGTAAGTCTACTTTACTCAGAGCCATTGCTGGTTTTCAGAATGTTGCCGGTGGTCAAATCCGCATAGCCCAACAGCTATTATCTGGCGATGGTGTCAATATTGCCCCAGAACAACGTCAAATAGGTATGGTATTTCAAGATATTGCCCTCTTTCCCCATTTAAATGTGCGCGATAATATCGCCTTTGGTCTACATAAATGGTCAACTAAAGAGGCGCAACAACGGGTTGAGTATTTGTTATCGATGGTGGATCTAACGGGATTTGGTGACCGTTATCCTTACGAGTTATCAGGTGGACAACAACAACGTGTTGCCCTAATCCGTGCCATTGCCCCCAAGGGCAAATTACTGTTGCTAGACGAACCTTTCTCAGGCTTAGATGCAGCTCTAAGAGAGGAGCTAGTACCTCAGATAGCCACTTTGTTAAAACGAGAGGGGATTACCGGTATTTTGGTTTCTCACGACCAAAAAGAAGCATTCGCTTTTGCAGATCAAATTGCGGTTATGAATCATGGCAAAATTGAACAGATTACTAGTGCCTATGAAATTTATCATAAACCCAAGAGTCGCTTTGTTGCCGATTTTGTAGGTGAGGGCGACTTTATTGCTGGGCAGATTTTGGATAACCAACAGGTAAGTTGTGTCTTGGGCAATATAAGTGGGGGTGAATTGCATCATGAAACAGGCTGCAAAGTGGATGTGTTTGTCCGCCCAGATGATATTTTGCACGACGACAGCAGCTCTATAAAAGGCCATATCGTGAGTAAGCGTTTTCGCGGTACTCACTTCCTGTATAGAATAGCCTTGGCGAATGGTGAGCAAGTCGCTTGCTTTGCTGATTCCCATCATGATCATGATATTGGTGAAGATATTGGCATTAAACTTAATATGGAGCACCTGCTTACCTTTCGATAGAAGCATATAACAGGCTTTATTGATTGTGGCGCGGCTTTATAAAATATTTTGGCTAGGTATAATCAAAGTGCTGGTCTATAATGCCAGTTAGGTTATTTGTTAAGAGCACAAAAATATGACATCAGAAAGTCAGGAATTGCGTAAAGCGGGCCTCAAAGTGACCCTGCCCAGAGTAAAGATATACCAGATTCTTGAGCAAGCTAATGAATCCGACCATTGGAGCGCAGAAGACATCTACAAACAGCTTATTGGTCAAGGTGAGGACATAGGCTTAGCCACTGTATACCGTGTGCTCACTCAATTTGAAGCAGCAGGTTTGGTTGTCCGTCATCGTTTTGAAGGTGACCACTCTGTGTTTGAATTGGCTACGGAAGATAGTCACGATCATTTGGTATGTATTAAAACAGGCACCGTAAAAGAATTTAATGATCCAATTTTAAATGCCCGCATTGAAGAGATTGCCAAAGAACAAGGTTTTGAAATCACTGGCCGTACCTTGCATATTTATGGCATTAGTCAGGACTAATTAAACGATTACAACATACTCAATCAACGCTTTGATTGGTGTGAAATAAAAAAGGGGCTGTTAGCCCCTTTTTGTTTTATATCATTTAACCTTAGCCTATTGCTTCACCGTTTTCGCGACTAATGGCCACAACACATGAGCGTGGCACACTATCACCACCACCGGGAAAGTGTGAATTACCTTTCTCCCCAGGATGCTGAATACCAACAAACATGCTGCGCCAAGCATCAGACCATTTCGCATTACTGAGCGACGGCTGATAAGATTATCCGCTAAATCATCAAAGTCCATGCGTTCAGGAGCAGGACGATTGATTTCATCATGTTCATCGAAATTAATATCCCTCATAGTTTTACCTTTAACGATTGGTTGATTTTATTCAAGCCAATAGTAGAAAGCTGTTGTGACTGTCATGTGACCGAGAGATTAAGTTTTTATGACTGGTGAATTGGTGCATTTGGGTTACTGATATTGTGGCTTTGGATAACAATATAGCTCACGTATAGTTTAAATAAGAACATAGTCATTATGCTTCTGTTGCCTTAACAAGTGGTCAAATAAAAAATTTATATATTCTTTTTGCCTGTCATGCAGTTGTCATATTGTGTCTCTAGAATGGCCTCCATCTTGACTTGAACCCAACGCTGAGGAGCATTTTATGAAAGCCAAGAAGTTTTTAACTGCTATGACATTAGTCGCTAGTAGCCTTACGGTTACAGCACAAGCCTCTGACTTACTAGACCCTAACCTGCCTACTTACACTAAAGTAAGTGGTGTTTCTGGTAATATGTCTTCTGTCGGTTCCGATACGCTTGCCAATCTGATGACCTTGTGGGCAGAAGAATTTAAGCGCAACTATCCTAATGTGAACATTCAAATTCAAGCGGCTGGCTCATCTACTGCGCCACCAGCTTTGTCTGAAGGTACTTCTAACTTCGGTCCTATGAGCCGTAAGATGAAGGATAAAGAGTTGCAAGCTTTTGAAGCCAAGCATGGTTACAAGCCTACGGCTATCCCTGTTGCCATTGATGCACTAGCTGTATTTGTCAACAAAGATAATCCTGTTAAAGGTATGAAAATCGCTGATGTTGATGCTATTTTCTCTGCTACCCGCACCTGTGGTGGTGAAGAAGATATCACTAAGTGGGGCCAAGTAGGTGTGTCTGGTTCTCTGGGTGGTCAAGACATTCAAATTTATGGCCGTAACTCAGTGTCAGGTACTTATGGTTACTTTAAGAAGAAAGCCCTTTGTAAAGGTGATTACAAGAACTCAGTGAATGAGCAGCCAGGTTCGGCTTCTGTTGTGCAGTCAGTAGCGACATCCCTAAATGGTATTGGTTATTCAGGTATCGGTTACAAAACCTCTTCTGTGCGTGCTGTGCCACTGGCCAAGAAAGGTGATGACTATATTGAAGCTACCTCTGAAAATGCGGTTAAGGGAACCTACCCACTATCACGCTTCTTGTACGTTTATGTTAACAAAGCACCTAACAAAGACCTAACTCCATTAGAGCGTGAATTTGTGAAATTGGTTATGTCCAAAATCGGTCAAGAAGTCGTTGTTAAAGACGGTTATATCCCACTACCTGCAACAGTAGTGGAGAAGACTCTAAAGAGCTTAGGTTTAAACTAATTTAAGCCACTAAATAGTCGATACTGTAAGAGGGCCTGAGCGTTACTGTTCAGGCCCTTTTTTATTGCTCTTTTTAATGATCTTTTTTATTTCCCTTAGCTGAACAATAAGGGCAATAAGAAAACGTCAAATAATATGTGCACTTTGGATTGTATGACCATTTTGTCATATTACTGTCATATAAGCTGATTAAACTGGCCGCCATGAATGATAATACTCCCATATCCGCTCCCGAGTTGGATTTCGAAACCCCGGCTTTACGACGCAATCGTAGCCTGCGCGCCCTGAAAGATCGCTTTACTACTGTGTCTGTTGGCATTGGTGGTATGAGTGTTATCGTGGCAATTTTATTGATTTTTGTTTACCTAACTTATGAAGTGGTACCGTTATTTAAAGGGGCTGATATTGAACCTTGGGGTAATGAGACAAGTTTCTATCAGGTGGGTGGTAATGCACCTAGTCTGCATTTGAGCATAGAAGAACAAAATGAAGTGGGTTTTAAGCTCAGTATTGATGGTGAAGTAAACTTTTTTGCTACTGAAAATGGTCAGATAAAGGCGACTGATAGAATTGATTTTGGCACCCAAGAAAGAATCAGTGCTTTTGCCCTAGAAAGCAATGTGAGTCGTTTATTTGCTGTAGCGGGTGATCAAGGCACTATTTTGTTAGCCAAGCCAGAGTATGAGATTACTTACCCTGATGATCAGCGCCTGATTACGCCGAGTTTACAATATCCCTATGGCGAAGAGGCCATTAATCTTCCAGTTGCATTTGGCACGCCTTCACTACTGGCAGTTCGTGATGCTGAAGAAGACTTAATAATTGTAGCGGCTAATAATCAACATGAATTGGCCCTTATACATTTAACCAAGGAAGAAAACTTTATTACTGAAGAGGTTGAGCTAGAAGCAGAAGTATTGGCCTTGCCAGCTTTAAGTTCTATGCCATTTAGGTTGCTTATTTCTCCAGATCAACGTTGGTTGATGGCCATTGATAGAGATGCCAATCTGAGTATTCTTGATATTAGAAACCCTGACCAAGCAAGCCTGCATGCCGTGCATAAATTATCCGCTAACCCATTAAGCGATGTGCAATGGTTATTAGGTGGCACTACTTTAACCGTTGCTGATATTGAAGGTGCAGTCAGTCAGTGGTTTATGGTGCGTGATCAAAGCAACCAATGGAACTTAAAGCATATTCGCGATTTTGCTCCCCAAAATGGCCCTCAACAACTGGCTATGGAACATCGTCGGCGCGGTTTTGTAACGGCAGCAGAGGATGGCAAGATTGGTTTCTTCAGCGCTTCGGCTGGCGTACAAGTGCATAGTGAGAAATTACTGGAAAACGCTATTCGCTTTGTGGCTGTTTCCCCACGTGCAAATACCATGCTAGTAGAAGATCAAGCCGGACAATTAAGTTTCTGGAAAGTGGATAATAAGCACCCAGATACGTCCTTTACCGCGTTATGGCAAAAGATCTGGTATGAAGGCTACGAAAATCCTGAATATATTTGGCAATCGTCGGCGTCTACCAATGACTTTGAGCCTAAGTATAGTCTTATGCCATTGGCCTTTGGCACTCTCAAAGCGGCTTTCTATGCTATGTTAATGGCCACCCCTTTAGCCATTTGTGGGGCGATTTACACGGCCTACTTTATGGCGCCTGCCATGCGCCGCAAAGTAAAGCCTCTTATTGAGTTAATGGAGGCCCTGCCAACGGTTATTTTGGGCTTTTTGGCTGGCCTATGGTTGGCACCCTTTGTCGAAACTAATCTAGCCAGTATTTTTACCTTATTATTCGTCGTTCCCCTAGGAACCTTGGTATTTGCCTATTTGTGGGCACAAGTTCCTAAGGATGCCCGTTGGCAGTTACCTGAAGGTTGGGATGTGATGTTAATTATCCCTGTGGTGGCTGCCCTAGCTTGGTTATCCATGCCTATAAGTGATGTCATTGAAGCAGGTTTCTTTGATGGCAATATGCGCCAGTGGGTAAGCGAAGATTTAGGTATTAATTTTGATCAACGTAATGCCTTGGTGGTAGGTCTAGCCATGGGTTTTGCGGTTATTCCAACCATCTTTTCCATTACAGAGGACGCTATTTTTAGCGTACCCAAACACCTTACTCAAGGTAGTTTGGCCTTAGGTGCAACCCCATGGCAAACACTGACTAGAGTGGTTATGCCTACGGCTAGCCCGGGTGTATTTTCAGCAGTCATGATTGGTATGGGACGTGCTGTGGGGGAAACCATGATTGTATTAATGGCAACGGGTAATACCCCCATTATGGATATGAATATATTCGAAGGAATGCGTACTTTGGCTGCCAATATTGCTGTGGAAATGCCAGAGTCTGAAGTTGGTAGTTCTCACTTCCGTATTCTTTTCTTAGCGGCCTTGGTGCTGTTTGCGTTCACTTTCTTTGTCAATACGTTAGCAGAAGTTGTACGTCAACGTTTACGACAAAAATATGGTTCATTGTAAGAGTTGTTAATGATGAGAATTGGTGTAAAACAATGGTTTGCTAGTGGTTCCCCATGGATCTGGCTTAACGGCGCAGCAGTGGCTATCAGTGTCATTATGGTGGTAGGCCTTTTGGCTTTGATTGCAGTCAGAGGCTTAGGTCATTTTTGGCCAGCAGCAGTTCTACAAGCAGAGGTATCTGTGTCTGGGCAACTCACCGCTATAATCGGATCGGTGGCCGATGAAGAGGTGGTAAGTGCAGATCAACTGCGTGATTCAGGTGTTATATTGGCTGCAGGTCAGGACAGTGCCAAGCGTTTATTGATTAAAGCAGGTAACCGAGATGTAACCGGTGCAGATTTTGTTTGGGTCTTAGAACAAGACTTACGCGATATTACCTATCCCGAAGATATTATTACTTTGGAACGCCGTGAGTGGGGTAATTTTTATGGTCGGGTGGTTGCGGTAAAAGAAGCCGGATCAGTTATTGCCCAACGTGATTCACAAACTGATACTGCTATTTGGCGTTTGTTACTGCAGCGAGTAGAAAGAAGTTTAGCCATCTATGATGACATTTACGAAATTGAAAAAGGCGCCATTGGGCAAATAAATTATGGTATGGAGCGTTTACGTTTACGCCAACGCGGTCTGGAATTAAAAGGTCAGCTCACCCCAGTAGCGCAAGCTGAGTTAGATGCTGAGCGCGACTTATTAAACCAACGTTATGAGGGTTTGCAGCAACAACTAGTTGACCTATATACCGCCTTTGAACGTGACAGTATGATTGGCGAGACAATGTCTGGGCAACAGTTGGAAATCAATTTGTCAAAAATTGTTCGTGCTTTCCGTGCCAATGCCATGACAGGTCCGCAAAAAGTTAGTTTCTATGCTTCTAAACTGTGGGAGTTTGTTAGTGCTGAGCCCCGTGAGGCTAATACTGAGGGTGGTGTTTTCCCCGCTATTTTTGGTACGGTAATGATGGTGTTATTAATGTCGGTGATGGTGACCCCATTTGGTGTTGTTGCCGCCGTCTATTTGCGTGAATATGCACGCCAGGGTCCGATTACGAGGATTATCCGTATAGCGGTAAATAATTTAGCGGGGGTGCCATCAATTGTCTATGGTGTGTTTGGTTTAGGTTTCTTTATCTATTTCCTCGGTGGCAATATAGATCAACTATTCTTCCCCGAGGCCGCACCAGCACCAACATTTGGCACCCCTGGATTACTTTGGGCATCATTAACCCTAGCCCTATTAACTGTCCCAGTAGTCATTGTGGCTACCGAAGAGGGGCTATCACGAATACCTCGTGCTGTTCGAGAAGGTAGTTTGGCTTTGGGCGCTACGAAAGCAGAAACCTTATGGCGAGTGGTCCTGCCAATGGCTAGCCCCGCCATGATGACAGGTGTGATATTGGCTGTTGCTCGAGCGGCGGGTGAGGTAGCACCTTTGATGCTAGTCGGGGTAGTCAAGCTAGCACCTTCTTTACCTTTAGATGGTAACTACCCCTATTTACATTTAGATCAAAAATTTATGCATTTGGGCTTCCATATCTATGATGTGGGCTTTCAAAGTCCAAATGTTGAAGCGGCGCGACCTTTGGTCTACGCCACGGCCTTATTACTAGTATTGGTGATTGCCCTGTTGAATTTATCGGCTGTGGCTATTCGAAACCGTCTACGTGAGAAATATAAGGCTTTGGAGAGTTAAACAATGAGAGCATCTACTATGGACACCGAACGTAAAGCCAACTTTAGTCTGGCTCCCAACGCTTCCCAGGGCTTAACTATGGCGCAAGAACGTATTGCTGTTGCCGTCAATGAGTTAGATTTATATTATGGTGATAAGCGTGCGCTTAATAGCATTAATATGCAGATTGCTCGTAATCGTGTTACGGCGTTTATTGGCCCCAGCGGTTGCGGTAAATCAACTTTGCTACGTTGTTTTAATCGCATGAATGACCTCGTTGATGCTTGTCGCATAGACGGTGAAATAACCCTAGATGAAGATAATATCTATAACAAAGGTGTAGACGTTGCCGAGTTACGCCGGAGAGTGGGTATGGTGTTTCAAAAGCCTAATCCATTTCCCAAAAGTATCTATGAAAATGTGGCCTATGGCTTGCGTATTCAGGGTATAAAAAAGAAGCGGCTGCTGGACGAAACCGTTGAATGGGCGCTGAAATCAGCTGCTTTGTGGGATGAGGTCAAAGACCGTCTTCATGAAAGCGCCTTGGGTATGTCAGGAGGACAACAACAGCGCTTGGTAATAGCCCGGACCATAGCGGTAAAACCAGAGATTTTGTTATTGGATGAACCCGCTTCTGCCTTGGATCCAATCTCAACCTTAAAGATTGAAGAGTTAATCCACGAGTTAAAAAAAGATTTTACCATTGTCATTGTAACCCACAATATGCAGCAAGCTGCGCGTGTTTCTGACTATACCGCATTTATGTATATGGGTGATCTCATTGAATTTGGTGCCACTGATCAACTGTTTACCAATCCAGTACAAAAGCAAACAGAAGATTATATAACTGGCCGCTATGGATAAGTGAAGTTGAGGATAAGTTTATGAACATTACTAACAAAGATGCACACGTAGATCATATATCTCAGCAATTTAATGCCGAGCTTGATGATATCCTTACTCAACTAATGACCATGGGTGGTCTGGTAGAGCAGCAATTGAAAGACGCCATGGCGGCATTAAAAGAGGGCGACTCTGCATTGGTGCAAACTGCTATTAAGGCTGATCAAGAAGTCAATGGTATGGAAATGCATATGGATGAACAGTGCACCCGTATTATTGCTCGCCGGCAGCCAGCTGCAAGTGATCTACGTTTAATTATAGCCATTAGTAAAGCAGTGTCAGATTTGGAGCGTATGGGTGATGAAATCTGTGGTATCGCCACTAATGCTGGTAAGTTGATTGAAGAGGGTGCTGTGGATGAAAGTTATACCCAGATGCGTCATATCAGCGATTTGGTTGCTACCATGGTGCGCGATGCCTTAACTGCATTTGCTCGTTATGATGCTGATTTGGCCTATGAGGTTGCTAAGCGTGATAATGAAGTGGATAAAGAATATAAATTTGCTATGCGAGCGCTTATCACGCAAATGATGGAAGATCCGCGGACTATTGCTCAAAGCATGCATACAATTTGGATTTTACGAAGTTTGGAGCGGGTTGGTGATCATGCTCAAAATGTCGCTGAGCATTTGTTCTATTTGGTAAAAGGCGTCAATGTTAGCCATAGCTCCGTAGAACAGATGCATGCCACTTTAGATATGGATACATGACATTTACTTCATTTTCAATTGACACATTAGTTTGATTAGATTGGTAAAATACAATTTATGACATATTGCTGTCATATTTTTGCGGCACAATAAGTTAACTAGATAGCTCATAGAAGATCCTTATGAAGCAAAAGAAAGTACTTATCGTCGAAGACGAAGAAGATATCCGTGAAATGCTACGATTAGCATTAGAAATGGCTGATTTTCAATGCTTTGAGGCTGATAATATTAAAGATGCTCATATCAAAATTATTGATCTGCAGCCTGATTTAGTACTACTCGATTGGATGTTACCTAAGGGTAATGGTATAGAGTTGGCGCGGCGTCTTAAACGCGATGAATTAACAGCTAAATTGCCCATTATTATGCTCACAGCGCGCGAGGAAGAGGCTGATAAGGTATTAGGTCTAGAGTCAGGTGCAGATGATTATATTACTAAGCCTTTTTCACCCCGTGAGCTAGTGGCAAGATTAAAAGCGGTCTTGCGCCGCGCGGGAGTGGGTGCAGATCAAGGTTCACTTCAAGTCGGAGACTTGGTGCTTGATCCTGCAGCACAGAGAGTGTCCATTGAAGGGCAGCCCATTGCTATTGGGCCATCTGAAATGCGCTTATTAACATTTTTTATGAGCCATCAGGAGCGGGCTTACAGTCGTGGGCAGCTTTTGGATCATGTCTGGGGTGGTAATGTCTATATTGATGAAAGAACTGTCGATGTACATATACGGCGTTTGCGCAAGGCCCTAGGTAAGCACTATGCCTCCTTTGTACAGACAGTCCGAGGAACAGGCTACCGCTTTTCTACTAAGCTGGATGAAGTAGGCTAGCATGCCTTGGTTTTATATTGGTGTTGCTCTTAGCTTGATGCTGGGATTTGTTTTTAATTCATTACTATTATCTGTTTCAACATTTTTAATTGCCCTATTATTTAAACATTGGCACAATTTGCAGCAGCTAGATATTTGGTTAAATAGTGATGATAATCAGGCTGAGCTGCCTGAAGTAAAAGGTATTTGGGGGCGTGTATTTGATCGCATTACGCAACTCCAAAGCCAACATCGCCAATCTCAACAAGCTCTCAAAAATAGTATTATTCGTATTCAAAAGTCTACCCATGCTATGCGAGAGGGCGTCATTACCCTGGATGCCAATGGCACACTTGAATGGTGGAATGCCGCGGCACGCAAAATGTTGGGTTTACAAAAAAACCAGGATCAGGGCGCGCCTTTAATTAATTTACTGCGAGAACCAGATTTTTTTCGTTACTTTCACCAAGCTGACTTTAGTCGTCCCATTACGGTCAATTCTCCCACTGATGCCAGTCAAGTGTTACAGATTACTGTTACTGAATTTGGTAAGGGTGATAAATTATTGGTGTTGCGAGATATCACTGATAAGCAAAATCTCAAACATATGCGGAGTGACTTTATTGGCAATGTTTCCCATGAATTACGCACACCATTAACAGTTATACACGGCTACTTAGAAACCATCCAAGTTCATCATCCAGAATTAGATAAGCAGCTCCAAAAAGTGCATAGTAGAATGCTTTTTCAAACTCAGCGTATGACCAATTTAGTTCAGGACTTGCTGATGCTATCCCGTTTAGAAACCAACATTAACCAACCAACTGAAGTCGAAAATAATGTGGCTCAATTGTGCAAACAAGCCCGCGCTGATGCTCGGGCCGAAGCACAACAAATGGGTAAAGAACTTACAATTAATCTTCATTTAAATAGTGAACAGTATTTGTCAGGTGTAGAGGGTGAGGTACGCAGTGCTATAACTAATTTAGTTATAAATGCTGTTAAATACACACCTGATGGTGGCCAGATAGATATCAGTTGGGAAGTCTGCGATGAAGGTTTGTGCTTTAGTGTATCTGACGATGGCATTGGCATTGCAGAAGAGCATATTCAGCGGCTGACAGAACGCTTCTACCGTGTTGATGCTAGCCGAACCTCAAGCACAGGCGGAACAGGTTTGGGGCTGGCAATTGTTAAACATATAATGCATCGCCATCAGGGGCGGCTTGATATTGTTTCAGAATTAGGCAAAGGTAGTCGATTTACCTGTGTGTTTCCACACCCCAAGTAGTCCCTAGCAACATCTGTGTATACTGCAACACGCAGTTAGCTTGTTAACCAAGTGATTTTTTGCGCGGTTATACCCAAGACTTTTAAATACTCATCATCTCTAACTCAAGTATTAAAACCAATCTCCCTGTGCAAATAAATATGCACTTAAATAATCTTTACAATAATTTGCACAACTTTTCATTATCTTTTTTGATATAAATTTGCATAATTTTATAAAATTAAAAGTCAATTATTACAATAACTTGTAATTTTTATATTCACTTATTAATAAATATTAAGATATTTGTATAAGTAAATGTACAAATATATGCATAATAAAATATTGTCTTTTATATTTAATGGGTGTACAAATAATTATGCAAATAGTTTTGCTAACGGTAAAACCCCTTTTTACTGGCAGCAAAATAAAATATACGAGGCTTTCTATTATGCAGTTGACTTCAATTTGGCTGTCCACCTGGTGGATTTTCTTGGCTATGGGAATGATAGGTTGGGTTTTTAGTTTACGTAATAAAAACGTAAATAATGTCGATTCTATTTGGTCTAACTTCTTCTTAGTGGCTGCATTATATGTCGCTTTTCAACAGCCTGAATTGAGCGATCGCCAAGTGCTGGTGCTTGTTTTATTAGCAATATGGTCTGTCCGCTTGTCTGTTTTCTTAGGTTATCGCAATTTTGGTAAAGCTGAGGATTGGCGCTATGCAGCTATGCGCAACAAACGTGGTGATTCGTTTAGTTGGCGCAGTATTTATGTTGTGTATGTGCTTCAGGCAGCTATCGCCATGGTTATTTATGCTGGTTTGTTGCCAGGTGTGTTATTCGCCGGTGAGGTGGGTACGAGAGAAATAATTGCCGCCGCTTTAGCGTTATTGGGTATTGCTATAGAGGCTATTGGTGACTGGCAATTATTCCGTTTTAAAGCAGATAAAAATAACGTAGGTAAAGTTTTAGACACTGGTTTATGGGCCTACACTCGTCACCCCAACTACTTCGGTGAAAGTGTATTTTGGTGGAGCTTGTTCCTACTTACTGTGCAAATGGACACTGTTTGGACAATTCTATCGCCGATCATCATGACCTTCCTACTTCTGCGTGTTTCTGGCGTGTGGATGATGGAAAAAGGTCGTACTGGCAAGAATCCAGCTTACCAAAAGTATCAACAAGAAACGTCGGTGTTTTTTCCAAGATTTCGCAAAGTAACTACATCAACCTCTAATCAGACTGAAGATAAGGAAAATGCTCTATGAGGATAGCGGTGATCGGAGGTGGCATCAGTGGGAATACGGTTGCCTATCATCTGCACAAAGACCATGATCTAACCTTGTTTGAGGCGGGTGATCATCTGGGTGGTCATACTCATACTCATACGGTCGAGTGGGGGGACGAAACTCTGTCTATTGATACGGGCTTTATCGTTTTTAATGATCGTACCTACCCACTTTACAATGCCTTATTAGATAGGCTGGGTGTGTCTAGTCAAAAAACCGAAATGAGTTTTTCCGTAAAGAACTTGAAAACTGGGCTGGAATATAACGGTCATAACCTAAATACCCTATTTGCGCAGCGCAGCAATATTTTTAGTCCTCGTTTTTATCTAATGATTAAAGATATTTTACGCTTTAACCGGCAAGCCCGTGAATTAAGTAAGAGCATGGCTGATGACTTGTCTTTAGGTGAATTACTGAAAAAAGAGGGCTATGGTGAGCAATTTATTCATAGTTATATTTTGCCTATGGGCGCAGCTATTTGGTCGACAGATCCAGATACTATGCTGAGCTTTCCAGCGCGTTTCTTTGTGCGGTTTTTCGATAATCATGGCTTACTGGATTTGCGCAATCGACCACAGTGGTATGTTGTGAAAGGTGGTTCTGCTCGTTATGTGGAGGTCATGTCAGACGGCTATAAACAAAATGTACACCTAAATACTCCAATTGAGTGGGTAAGAAGAGAGCTTAGAGAAGTGGTCGTTAAACCACTTAATCAGCCTGAGCAGCGTTTTGATAAAGTATTTATGGCGACCCATTCAAATCAGAGTCTTGCCATTCTAGGTCAGCAAGCCACACCTAAAGAACGACAGGTATTATCCAGTATTCCCTATCAAGACAATGAAGTGGTTTTGCATACAGATGCTAGTTTAATGCCTCGCAATCGTCTTGCCTGGGCGGCATGGAACTACCAAATTGCAGCTGATTATGCTGCCAGTGGCCAGCAACGAGCTACCGTAACCTATCATATGAATTGTCTACAAGGCCTAGATTCAAAACAGGACTTTTTTGTTACCTTAAATGCCACAGAGCAGATTGACCCAGACAAAATCATAAAGCGTTTAAATTACGCCCATCCAGTATTCACCCCCGAGGGCATTAACTTCCAAGATCAACAAGCCGATCTGAATAGTGGCCCGATATTATATTGTGGAGCATACTGGGGCAAAGGTTTTCACGAAGATGGCGTTGCCAGTGCTATGGCGGCCATTAAGCATATGCAGGAGCAAGTAGATGCATAGTGCTCTTTATCTTGGCAAAGTAAGGCATAAGCGTATGCAGCCCACTCTGCATGCCTTTGCTTACCATTTGTTTATGGTTTACTTGGACCTTGATGAACTGCCCAAACTATTTGATCGTTACTGGTTTTGGTCGGTTGATAAAGCTAATTTAGCTTCGTTTAGGCGCCGAGATCATATGGGGCATGAACACCGATCGTTGAAGCAAGCAGTGCAGGAACAAGTTTTTAAAGCCACTGGTAAACAGCATAAAGGCCCAGTTCGTTTACTCACGCATTTACGTTATTTTGGCCATTGTTTTAACCCAGTTAGTTTTTACTATTGCTTTAGTGAAGACGACAAAGAGCTAGAATTTATAGTTTGTGAAGTACATAACACGCCATGGAAAGAACAGCATATTTACGTGTTGGATGCCAATGATCCACAAACACAAATGCCCAATCGCTATAAGCAACCAAAAGCTTTTCACGTGTCGCCCTTTTTGCCAATGGATATGGATTACGAGTGGCTTATGTCGGCACCTGCTAAACGGCTTAAAGTACATATGAGTTGTTGGCGCCAGGAACAGCGGGTATTTGATGCTAGTTTAGCTTTAAAGCGAATGCCTATAAGTGGTATTAATTTATCTAAAGTATTGCTTAACTTTCCATTTATGACAATGAAAATTGTATTTTTGATTTACTGGCAAGCTCTACGCCTCTGGCTAAAGAGAGTGTCCTTTTATCCTCACCCACAAAAAGACTGAAGCAAGGATTGTAATTATGAAAACAAATATTATTCCCGCAATTAGCCCAGTAATGGGCGGGGACAAAAAACACTGGTCACATAACCTAGCTCGCAAACAGGTATTTAAATATCTTAACCGCTTGCAAGGTGGCCAAGTATTATTAGAAGAGGGTGGGCAGGTGACCACTTTTGGTGAGATTGAAGACCCTTCGAATCCCACAATTGTGGTCAATGTCAATGACAGTCGCTTTTGGCTTGATATCTCCATGCATGGTGGTTTAGGGGCGGGTGAAAGCTATATGCAAGGGCGTTGGTCTTGTAACAATTTAGTGGCCTTGCTGCGGTTAATGTTACGCAATGTCGAATTAAGTGATGGTATAGATCGCATTAATGGTGCCTTACACACTGCGCAACAAACTTGGCATAGATTGCGTCGTAATACCGTGTCAGGCAGTAAAGACAATATACAAGCCCATTATGACCTAAGTAATAGCTTGTTTAGTTTATTTTTAGATGCTCGTATGATGTATTCAAGTGCCTACTATCGCACTCCTGATATGGATCTTGAGCAGGCCTCAGAAGCTAAGTTGTTACAAGTGTGCCAAAAGTTGAAACTTGGCCCTCAAGACCATTTGTTAGAAATTGGTACTGGTTGGGGAGGCTTAGCTATTTATGCCGCACAACATTTTGGTTGTCGGGTCACCACAACCACTATCTCGGAACAGCAATACCAATATGCCAAGCAGGCTATTAAAGTAGCTGGCTTGAGCAAACAAATCACCTTGCTTAAACAGGATTACCGGGAATTAGAAGGCCAATACGACAAGCTGGTATCTATTGAAATGATTGAGGCTGTTGGTCATGAATTCTTACCTACTTACTTCCAACAATGTGATAAATTGTTGAAACCAGGTGGGAAAATGGTTTTACAGGCTATCACCATTCGAGATGATCGTTATGAAGATGCTCTCCATCGCGTGGACTTTATTAAACGGCATATTTTCCCAGGTGGATTCTTACCTTCTTTGGCGATCATTAAACAGACCCTTAAGCAGACAACTTCATTGCATCCCAGCCATGAAGAAAATATTGCTTTGCATTACGCTCGAACCTTAGCTGACTGGAAGCAACGCTTTGATGAGCAGTATCAAAACGTTCTTCAGCTGGGTTACCCAGATGCATTTGTGCGTATGTGGCGTTACTACCTTGATTATTGTCAAGCTGGCTTTATGGAAGCCCACTTAGGCACTTGGCAAGTTGTGCTGGACAAACAGAGTAGCTAGGTTGCTGTCATGAATTTATCCACTTTCCCGATTCGTATTTTGGCGGAAAGAACGGGTGTCCCACCCTCTACTATAAGGGCTTGGGAGCGTCGTTATGGTATTCTTCAGGCACAACGGACAGCCTGCGGGCATCGCCATTATACTGATGATGATGTGGCCTTGATAAAGCGCCTGCAACAGCGTATTTCGCGTGGTGCCACCATTAGTAAAGCCATTCGTGAGCTGGATGCTTTACAGCATGTGATTAATGGCTTTAATCAGCAAGAACCAAATGTTAATAGCCAACAGTGGCAGCATATGGTTATGGAGCTACTAGAGGCGATAAATAACTTTGACACCTATAAATTAGATGAAACTTACCAAGAGGCGCTTTCGCTTTACTCAGTGGATGTCGTCACAGAAAAGATTCTGCGACCCACATTAGTAGCATTAGGTAAGCGATGGCCGAATGGTGCAACTAGTGTGGCAGAAGAACATTTCTTTTCCACTTATTTACGTAACAAAATTGGCGCTCGAATACACCACAGCACCCAGTCTAGTGGTCCTACTTTGGTAATTGCCTGTGTGCCGGGTGAACACCATGAACTAGGCAGCCTATTATTTGCTTTGAGTGCAAAAAATGCGGGCTATCGTTTGTTACTTCTTGGTGCTGACCTGCCTCTTGATCAAATAAATCCTGTGGTGAACAAAGTCCAAGCGTCTGGGGTGATTTTATCAATGGTAAATAGCACACCAGATGCCAAGTTCGTTAAGCAGCTTGATGAACTGGCTCAGACACTTGATATTCCTATTATGTTAGGTGGCATAAACGATGTGGATGTGGCCTTTGAATCTGTGCATTTGTTAGGCAGTGATTTTTCTAAGGCCATAAACGAACTAGTTGACCTGATCCCGCTTTATTAATGTTTATAAAGTGGGATTAGAATTGATCCTAGGTTAAACTTTTATTAGTCCAGTTTCTCAATAATCAGAGTAATTTCACCCACCTTAAATCCCCACTTAGTCATTATCGTTCTATTGATAATGCGAGAATCATTTAGCTGATACATCCAGTCATCTAAATTGATATTCCACGTTTTACCATTTACATCAATGGCGAGGGTGTAATGCCAATTAAAGGCATAACCAGCACTTTGCCCCGTAGCCACACCAATTACATCACCGGCGGTGCCAGTGTAATTGTTATCAGGTAGTTTTTTAAGTTTCCAAATGCGCTTCTGGGTCTCGCCATCGTCATAGACAAAATCTTCATCTAGGATGCCTTCATTGCCGTTCCACGTTCCAGTTAAGTCAGCATCAAAGCGTCGAATGACTTTCCCTGATCGGTTCTGAACCATGCCATAGGCCTTTAATTCACCATTGAAAAAGGTAGCCATATCGAATTCGGGGGTAGTGGATTTATAATCTGCAGGAACCGTGCCGCAACTAGAAATAACAGCGCCCATTCCTGTAGCCAGGATAAAACGATAAACAAACTTGCTAAATGCTGATGATGTTTTCATGATCCATATCCTATTAGTTGTTGACGTAACTCAGGTTTCTGAGTGTTTTCTGATAACCAAATAGCTGTAAATGCTGTAGCAAAAGCCTTATCTTTTATGCTACCAATGTATTCGTCGTTATAAAAAAAGTCACTGTGATGATTTTTATCTACAGCTAATAAAAGACGATCGTTAGCATTTATATTTGGCCATATTTTTTCTAAATCTTCAGTCCATTTGGGGAGGAAATAAAGCTTTTGGCGTTGCCATTCTTTTAGCGTTCCTTTAATTAGTTCTTCACGCTTAAAATCCCTTGCATAGGTCAGTTCTAAAGATAAGTTAGTTGACGTATTGTTATACAGCCCTGATGGGGTATATAACCTAGCTGTATAAAGTTTTACCCATAGCCAGTGTACATCTGCTTCACCTACAAACTGGTAGTTTGGCACACTGGCTGTAGCGTTAACGCTGTTAACAGTACTTTCTTGGTTACTTAATAAACTCCCAGAGTAGAGCAGTAAAATAAAACCAAAAAAACTGGTCAAGTTTGGCCAAGCAAAACCCTTAAGCATAACCTAAGCGCCTAAAGTAAAGGTCGCCACGCACTAAGATAGGTAAGAGTATTGACCAAGTTACGGCAATTATTGAGGTACTTAATATAGGGCCGTAGGGCCAAGTAACAGCACCTAATTGCCAACTAATCCAGTAAGCATAACTGCCGCCAATGGCGCCAATCGCCATTAGCCAAGGCAACTTAAGGCGTCGTAAAAAGCCTAAACTGTGGCCAAAATTAAGTACAAACGCCACCCAAAGCATCATTAGCCAGAATGGAAACACTTCAAACACAAATAAGCCAACTTGAGTAAAAAATACATCTAAAGCACAGCCAAGAAATATCAAAGGCAGAATTTGTAGGTCATTTTTAAAACTTGGGGTCAGGATAAAGTGTGCCACTAGGATCAGGCCGGGAATAAATAGCCATTCATTGCCACCAAGCACGCAAGCGAGCCAAATTACCTGAAAACTAATTGGTTGAAACCACCGCCATGTGTTCATTTTGTCACCTCTAAGCTGTTTAAAATTATTGTTATTTAGCCTTTATATATGCCTTATTAAAGGGTTTAGACTCTCGGGGTAAGGGTTTAAATATCTTTGCTCATTAATATAGTTAGAACCATACTGTTGCAGATAGTGCTTTAGCAAGGTTACCGGAGTTGTTAGTGGGATTATGCCTTGTTGGTACTTATAAATCACTTCCACAATATGTTGTCGAGCAGGGGAAGGCACAGTCTTTTTTAAATAACCAAGAATATGTAATAAGGTGTTGGTATGGTTATTTCGATTTGCTTGCTTACCCAGTGCTTCCATAAATTTCTCGAGATAGTGTTGAGTTAGTTCCTCCAATGGCACTTTTTTGCTACCACTAAGAAGCCGACCTAAATAACGATAAAGTTCCTGACTGTGCGCGAGCAATAGATATTTATAGCTGCTGTGAAAACTTATCAGTTTAAACATGCTGGGTTGGTGTAATACCTCACGGCGGAAATTACTATAAGCATAAACACGTAATAAAAAGTTATCTAACAAACGATCATCATGCAGCCGTCCTTCCTCTTCAATTGGCATCAGGGGGTATTTTTTTGCCAATGCCTGAGTGAAGAGGCCAGCTGTCCGATCCTTATGTGGATGCCCATTTTTTTGGTAAACCTTGACTCTTGATAGCCCACAACTGGGTGAGTTTTTCATCAAAATATAGCCATCTAGGTCATCTGTTTTAGCCAATATGTCGTTAATACCAGTTGCTAATTGTGCGTTCAAATCTTTGCCTTCACCATTACTAAATTCTAAACCTGGTGCATTTGGATCACCAACTAAGCGCATGGTGGGTCTAGGTGTCCCAAAACCAGCGGCTACTTCTGGGCAAAAAGTTTGAAAATCAAAGTATTTACTAAGTGTATTGAGACACAACTTGGACTGTGTGTGGCCACCGTTATAGCGTACATTATGACCAGCCAGGCAAGCACTAAGGCCAATCTTGATAGATGGCTCAGTGTTGATAGTGTTATCTGTAGCAATAAGTGCTGGCTCTTGCATCGTTTTTTGCCTCAACTAAAAAACCTTAACTAAGTGGCTTTTAAACAATTCACTATTAAGAATGAAGTATGTTTACAATACTTGTACAAAAAATAATACTGTACATTTATTAACTTGTACAGTATTATTTTTTGTACAAGTAAATGTGTCCGTCAAAGCATCATCAAAATGGCTACTACAAACACTGACATAAACCACATAAACCTTTTTCCTATCGGTGAATTAAGCTCGCGGACTCAGGTTCATACTGTGACTTTAAGGGCTTGGGAAAGACGTTATGGTCTGCTTAAACCCCAGCGGACTGCAAAGGGTCATCGCCTCTACTCGGAAGCTGACGTAGCGACCATTGAAAGGGTCTTATCTTTGGTTGCTAGAGGTGTCCCTTTGGGTAAGGTGAAGCCTCTTTTGGAGGATGGTTCGTCTTTAGCTATCGATAATGATGGTCAAGATTTATGGCAGGAGCTGATCAATAGTCTGTTAGAGGCAATTTGTTCTTATTCTGTTACTAAGGTAGAACATTTAATACATCAAACTTTAGCCAACTACCCAGTACCTGTATGCAGTGAACGTTGGCTTGAGCCAGTATTTGCTGAATTAACTTTACGCAAAGATCACGGCGCAGCACTGAGCTTTGCTGAAAGTGAACTAATGCGCTATGCATGTTTACGTATTAAAACTGGTGGTGGGCAAAACAAACCTGTTGCAATCAACCTTATTGCTGGCAAACAGACACCCATGTGGCGTTTAGTGTTATTAGCCCTGCAACTGAATGACGCTAAGTTTTCTGTGTGTTTATTAAATCGGCCTTTTACCCTAGTGGCTGGCATTGAACTTGCTTTGCAATGGGCGGATAACTTTACCTTATTTTATCAAGATGGCGTATGGGATCAGCAAGAACAAACCAAGGCCAAATTGGCATTAGTGGAAAATGAACGCTTATTAATGTGTGGAACGGCGCCTGGTTTGGCACAAATTAATGATCAGGAGCGTGTTTTTACTGAATTAACAGAGTGTCTGCATAGCTTGTCCAAACACAATTCATCTGACGGCTAATTAAATTAACTAGAGAGAGATAAATAACCATGAAAGAACTACTGATTATAGCCCATGGCAGTCGCCGAGCGTCCTCCAATGAAGAGGTTGTGCAGTTGGTATCCAAAGTGGCAAAGGAAGAAAACCCAGGAATAGATAATGTGGCCCTAGCGTTTTTAGAATTTGCTGAGCCCACCATTGAGGTCGCTCTAGAGGGTTGTTTACAAAGAGGCGCTAAGGAAGTCGTCGTTTTACCATATTTCCTCTCAGCAGGTAATCATGTGGTCAAGGATATTCCCTTTGAAGTAAGTAAGGTGCAGGATAAATGGCCAGACAAGACTATTACCATATTGCCTCATTTGGGTGCTTCTGGAGCGATGCCAGCACTACTTGCGCAATCAAGTTAATAGAGCCAACTGCGAAAACAGTTTTCTTTTTCAAGAGTTGAATATCGGCGGGCTCTATTGATCTGTTGGCTGCAAGCTATTGATCGCAAAGATTAACCAGAGCTCGAAGGGCCAAGATATAGCTTTGCTTGCCAAAACCACCTATTACTCCTAGACAAACGGGTGCAATCACCGATTTGTGGCGGAAGTCTTCACGGGCATGGACATTACTAATAAAAACTTCCACGCAGGGCAGGAGCATAGAGCCAATAGCACTGCGAAGAGCATAGCTGTAATGGGCGAGGGCACCGGCATTGATGATTACCCCTGCATATTGTTCAGGTGCTGCTTGCAAGTGATCAATAAGATCGCCTTCATGATTGCATTGATAGCAATCCACTTCAACATTTAAAGAGGCAGCGGCTGAACTTAGGCCAGTATGAATATCTTCGAGGGAGCCTTGTTCGTAAATCGAAGTTTCTCGATGACCAAGTAGATTGAGGTTTGGTCCTGAAATGACAAGGAACTTATTTTTTTGCATTGTTGTTCTCCGCCTTACAACCAAGGATCTTCTTGTTCAGTTAGTAATGACTCCAAACCCAGTATATAGCCTAGGGAGCCAAATCCACATATTTGGCCAATGCACACTGATCCAATAACAGATTCATGACGAAACGACTCGCGTTTAAATATATTGGAGATATGGACTTCAACAACATCCACCTGCGAAGCCGCAATGGCGTCGCGCAAGGCAATAGAGTAATGCGTATAGGCGCCAGCATTGATTACTACACCCTTAACACGGCCTCGACATTGCTGAATAAAAGTTACCAGCTCTCCCTCGGAGTTAGATTGGAAGAATTCAACAGCAACCCCTAATGCATCTGCTCGCGCAGTGATCTCATCATTAATATCCTGCATGCTTTGGCCGCCATAAATGCCCACTTCACGCATACCCAGCATGTTTAGGTTTGGGCCATGTACAACCGCTATTTTTGCCTGCAATTTATTTTCCTCCATATACCTTCCGCCAGAAAACTTAATTATGCGCCTGACTATGTGCAGATTATATATGTTGAGCCTGTGTATGCCCAGTGGTTGAAGGGATTATAGGCCAATCCAAACGGAGGCAAATGTGCATAGTAAAAAAGCCTTGTTAGTAAATTGAATAATTAACAGCTATTGCTAGGCAATTTTATTTCTTATCAAGTATATATAAATATATAAAAAATATTCATAAAAACTATACTTTTTATTTTAATTGAAATACTTAGTCAAACTATCTTGTAAAGTATGGCCATAATTTTTACGATTAAACCACTAATAAATAACATTAATATTTTTGATAAACCTAATAATTTATTATTTCAAATAATTTTTTGGTAATTTCAATGGTGTTTAAAAATTGAATATTACTTTATTTATTTATAATTATATTTAGATTTGCTATATTTGATTATCTACTTCGTTTGCTACCTTTTTAAACAACTACTAGGAAAGGTAATTAACGATTATATGGATGTCCGACGGGATAGGATTGGAAATGACAAAAGATAGGTTCAGTTTTCCCTCGATAAGTATTGGTTTGCGAGGCAAACTGATTGCTTTGTTTGTGGCTATTAAGGTGCTGCCATTAGTATTTCTGGCATGGTTAGCTTGGCAATACTCTTCTCAATTGGCTGACCTATTAAAGCAACAATTTAATGGTTTTGCCGAAGTATCTCAGGAGTCACTCCAACAAATTGGGTCAGAAGCTGTGGATGATAGTATGGCTTCTTTGGAAGACCGAGCCAGAAATGAAATTGAACGCCTAACAACGGACACAGCAAAGCAGATATCGCGATTACTCTACGCTACAGATGATGACATCTTATTAGCTTCTACACTTACTCCTGAGCGGCGTGACTATGAGCAGTTTCTTAAGCATAGAACGACCTTAGCCCCTGTTTCATATAGCTGGGAATTTGATGAAAATAATCAGCAATGGCAGCAGCTAGGTGTACCAAATTACCATCAGGATTCGCTGTTGATTAAAAACAGTTTGACTGACAATAGCCGTGCGTTTCATTCTCGCCCACCAGAAGCCACCAACCATTTTCAGCGTTTACCTCTGTACCATGAAATGACTTTTGTGGCACTTGATGGTCAGGAGCAGGTAAAAATCTCCACTTCTAATTTGTTAGGGAGTGAATTAAAAAATATTAGCGATCGTCATAACACCTTTTTGCAAGCAGAAACTTACTTTGCCGAATTACAACAACTTCAGGTTGGAGAAATTTATGTATCCCAAGTGATTGGTGAATATATTCCCACCCAGTTTATAGGTAATTATACACCCGCCTCAGCTGCTAAAAATAATTATCATTTTAGTCCTGAAGATAGCGCCTACGCCGGTAAAGAAAACCCTCTAGGCAAACGTTTCAAAGGTATTGTGCGCTGGGCTACACCCGTGGCAGTGGCAGGAAAGATTATAGGTTATGTTACCTTAGCTCTAAATCATGATCATATTATAAATATAACCGACACAATTATGCCTACGGATCAGCGCTATACTTCCTTCCCCGATCCTTCGGAAGGTAACTATGCCTTTATTTGGGATCATTTAGGGCGCAATATTGCTCACCCTCGGCATTACTTTATAACTGGTTATGATGGGCAAACGGGTTTGCCCCAAACGCCATGGCTGGAACAGGGAGTATATGATGACTGGCAACAAAGTGGTTTATCTTATGCTGCCTATGCTCAGCAAGCTATCCCATTTAGAGACCAGAACTTAGCCAAAAAACCAGCCAAACAATTGCAGTCAACAGGGCTCAGGGGGCTAGACTGTCGATTTTTGGATTTTGCCCCCCAGTGTCAAGGTTGGTATGAGCTAACCAGTAAGGGAGGGTCAGGTTCATTTATCATTTACTGGAGCGGTCTATGGAAGCTTGTCACAGCGGCGTCTATTCCCTACACCACGGGCCAGTATAAGAGCAGTCCCCGTGGCTTTGGTGTGGTCACTATTGGTACCAATATTGATGAGTTTTATCAACCAGCTAAAGCCTCAGAGGCGCGTTTAAAAGAGATGATAAATTTTACCGAAACAAGCGTTGCACAGCAGGCGGAATCCGGTAATCAGGCCATAACCCACAACCTTCTGCAAACAGCTAAAGCGCTGAGCTATTCAACGGTGATAATGATCGCCTTAGTGGTGTTTATCGCTATCTGGGTAGCTTCATATGTAAGTAGTCGCATTGTCACCTTGGTTAATGGGTTTGCCAAATTCCAAAGTGGTTATCATCAATTTCGGTTTAACGCGGGTAAAGGTGATGAAATTGATACTATTGCTGTGGCTTTTGATCAGATGGCAGATGAAGTTATTGAGCATCTCGATAAATTAGAATTAGAAGTGCAAAGACGAACAGAGAGTGAAGACCAGCTAAAAGATATGCATGGACAACTGGAAGCAAGAGTCAAAGAACGTACCAAAGAGCTAACTCTTGAAGTTGCCCAGAGGCAAAAAGCAGAATTTAAGGTAAGGTATCTAGCTGAACATGATGAACTTACAGGCCTACTCAACCGGCGCGGATTCTACAGTGAACTAAATAAAATAATTCACCAAGAGCAGAATAAGCATTCCAAGATTGCATTAATGCTTATCGATTTAGATAGATTTAAGCAGGTAAATGACGCCTTTGGTCACAAAATAGGCGATAAACTACTTATTCACATAGCCAAATTATTAATTAGATCAACGGGTTTTGGTGATCTAGTGGCACGCTTGGGAGGTGACGAATTTGCCATTATCATGCGCAATCATCAATCCCTAACTGAAGTTGCTGATACTGCCGAGCAGATCTTATCCGAACTTAATCTTTCTGTCGCAATAGATTCTCATACGCTTCAATCTGCAGCTAGTATTGGTATAAGTATTGCCCATTGTGCTGACAATACTATTAGTGCCACACAAATGTTACAGCAGGCAGACCTTGCTCTTTATAAGGTGAAAAAGCAGGGGGGGCTTAATTACCAAGTTTATGATGACCGGTTAGCGTTTATAGCGAAAAAGCAAAGGCAGTGGGAACAGGAAATGGTCAGTCTTTTGCAAAAGCAGGAATTGATGCTCTATTTTCAACCTCGCTATAATTATCAAACACAGCAAGTAGTTGGCGTTGAGGCTTTATTACGTCCACAGCACCCTAAACATGGTCTAATGGACCCAGAGAACTTTCTTGAAATCATTGAGCGAAGTGGGCTTGGTTATCAAGTCAGTATATGGTTATTAGAAAATGTTTGTAAACAAGTGGTTAGCTGGCGTAAACAGGGTATAGAATTTGGCCGACTAGCCTGGAACTTAAGTGCTATAGAGCTTAACCAAAAGGGTTTTGTTGAACATATTTGCCAGACTATGAAAACAATGCAGGTGCCAGGTGAATATATTGAGATAGAAATAACAGAACGTCATAAAATTAGTGATTTCGTTGCCTTCGCTGACAATTTAAGACCATTGCGTGCACTCGGCATTACTATTACTTTGGATGATCTCGGAACAGAATATTCCTCTCTACAAAGAATGCTGGAATGTAATATTGATGTTATTAAGATCGACAAGTATTTTGTGCAGCAAATAGGCCACAAAAAGGCTGAATTGGTTATCGAGCTGCTGATTGATCTGGGCCAAAAAATGCATATTGAGGTGATTGCCGAGGGAGTGGAAACAAAGTCCCAATTGGATTATCTGCTACGTAAGAATTGTTCCGTTATTCAAGGTTTTTATTATGCTAAACCTATGTCTGAGGAACAAATTCTTGGATATATAAACTCGAACAATATACCCAAGAACAGATCATAAACGAAAGAGTATTTTTATACTAAATAGTAACTACTTAACCATGCCCATTAGTCGAGCTTTCTCGATCACAATATAATTATCATCCACCTGCAATTTTTTACGTAGATTAGTAAAATGATGCTTTGCCGTGCGACCAGTAATACCCATTTTTTCACCTACACTATCATATGTGAAGGATTTGAGTTTGCCTGCTGCCTTTAGGATTTGTTTTTCTCTCTTGGTTATGTTCGGACCTTTCAAAAAGCCAGGGCGTTCAAGTATTCTATGAATGTGAGGAATCAACTTATGTAGCATGACTTTCTGAGCTTCAGTTATATTTTCAGACTCCACTGTTATGGATGTCATTGAGGATGCATGCGTATAGTTATGAGAACGGCTAAATATTGCATATCCATCAATAGAATCATGCTCCATACCGGTAATCTTGTCTATCGTAACAGGGGAATTATCAAAAGCTTTTCTCCAATTCACCACCCTATTGTTATTTTCTTTTCTTTTAGCCATTTTCACGAGTGGGTCGATAAGTGCTAGATTATTTCTTTTATAATTTTCCATCCATCCCAAAGGAAGTCCATATACAAATGTGCTTTGATTTGCAATTTGGTTTGCGTTCGGACCTTCAGATACACTCATTATAAGCCCAGTAGCACAGCACAAGGATCTAAGTTTTAACCAAATTGGCTCAATATCTTTGTTTCTGTGCACATTATTGCAAATATCTATAACGCTCAATAATTCCTCGTATTGTGTATTGGAAATAGCCATTACTGTTCTCCTTGTAATGTTGTATC
Source organism: Pseudomonadales bacterium (assembly GCA_049625185.1). GTDB lineage: Bacteria > Pseudomonadota > Gammaproteobacteria > Pseudomonadales > Balneatricaceae > Njordibacter. Next base: position 62,104 of record JBMZUZ010000001.1, read on the forward strand.
AGATAATCAAATAAGCCTAGGGTTGGTATTCTCAAATGACGAAGGACACACTCAATCCCTAATTATCGATCAGATTGAGTCAGAATTAGTGTTCTGTAATTTTATTTACTGTCATCATCATAACGTTTAGCCAAGAACTGTAGTGTTTCTATGACTTTACCCTGCCAGTCGATTGACAGCTTCGCAAATACATAAAGTAACTCTTCTTCTTGAGTGCTTAATGCAGAGATATTTTTGAATTTTTCTTGATTTGAGCTGTAACTTGCTTTTTGAGTTTCTTTGACAGTTTCAACACCAGACAGTAACCAGTCCAGAGAAACATTTAGTAGTTTGGCCAATAAAACAAGATTGCGCATGTTGGGCTTGGTCTTGCCTTGTTCCCATTGTGAAACAGCGCCCAAAGAAACATCCAAGTGTTCTGCCACTTGATGCTGTCGTAGTTTTCTTGCTCTCCTCGTTTGGGAAAGCCTTTGATTTAATTCAGTCATACAACGAATTTTAACAAAGTAGGATTTACCATATACAGACAGCCTATCTTTATTTTTTAATAAAAAATATAGTTATAGTATATTAAATGCAAAAAAAGCAAATTAATTATCTGTTTGATAAAAGGAAATTGCAAATTCCTTTATTCGAAGTGCGATAAAAATATTAATCAAAAAAGGGTTAATTAAGGTAATGTTTAAAATTTATATTGGCGGGAATGATGTCTTTATTTGTAATATAAAACCACTAACTAATGGGTACTTCTTGAGTGTTGTGTACTTTGCGAAGAACCATCTGGGTTTTGGTTGTATTTACCCCTGGTAGTCTCAGTAATGTTCCATAATAAAGCGACTCAAAGTCTTTGGTATCTCTAAAAATCACGGTCAGTTGATAGTCATATTCGCCGGTCATTAAATAGCAGGCTTTGACCTGCGGTACTTGCCTCACAGCCTGTTCAAATTCGGCAAATAGTTCTTCACGTTGTGCGTCTAAACTTATGGACACGATAGCTGTGCCTGTATAGCCAAATAGATCTGGATTAACGAGTCCTGCAAATCGGTCGAAATAACCTGCTTCAATTAGACTTTTTACTCTTCGGTGACAGGCTGAAGGGGACAGGTTAGCCATCTCAGCAAGCTCGACATTACTTAGCCTTGCGTTTTGTTGTAAGGCTTGGATCAGTTTTTTGTCAAACTCATCTAGTTCCGTATTGATCGATTCAACTTGTTGCATAAATTTTCTTTATCAGTAGTGATTTAATTTAAAAAATATATGAAATAATATTTCTCATTTTTTATTAAATACGAAATATTATTTACATAATATGCCTAAATATATCTTTTATTTCAAGAATATTTCGTTAATTTTTGGATAAACTACCATCAGTAAATCAAGCATAATGCCAGCTGTAGGAGGATTAGTTATGTTGATCGGTGTGCCTAAAGAAATTAAAAATCGTGAAAACAGAGTGGGCTTAACGCCTGAAAGTGTGCAGGAATTAATTACTGCCGGTCATCAAGTCTTAGTTGAAACTCAGGCGGGACAGGGTATCAATGCTAGTGATGAGGATTACGCTCAAGTCGGTGCAACGATTGCTGCCGATGCAACTGAGGTTTTTGCCCACGCTGAAATGATTGTAAAGGTAAAAGAGCCTCAAGCTGAAGAGCGCGCTATGCTACGTGAGGGACAGTTGCTATTTACTTATTTGCATTTGGCCCCTGATGCTGAACAAACAAAAGATTTAGTCGACTCTGGAGCGACTTGTATCGCTTATGAAACGATAACTTCTGCTAGTGGCGGATTGCCTCTATTAGCACCTATGTCTGAAGTGGCTGGTCGTATGTCTATTCAAGCTGGTAGTCATGCCTTAGAAAAGACACAGGGCGGTCGTGGCATGCTGCTTGGTGGTGTCCCCGGTGTCGCGCCAGCGAAAGTAGTTGTGATTGGCGGTGGAGTTGTTGGTTCCAATGCTGTGCAAATGGCAGTGGGTGCACGTGCAGATGTGGTGGTGCTGGACCGTTCCAAACAGGCGCTGGTCAATATTGATCAGGAATTTGGTGGGGCTGTGAAAACAGTATATTCCACCAAAGCGGCTCTAGAACAGCATATTTCAGAAGCCGATTTAGTAATTGGTAGTGTGCTGATACCAGGCGCCAAAGCCCCTAAGTTGGTTACTGCTGAAATGGTCGCTAATATGAAGAAGGGTGCAGTACTGGTTGATGTGGCTATTGACCAAGGTGGTTGTTTTGCTACTTCTCGTGCCACAACTCACGAAGAACCTACTTATGAGGTTGATGGTGTTGTTCACTATTGTGTTGCTAATATGCCGGGGGGTGTCCCGCTAACCTCAACTTATGCCTTGAATAATGCTACTTTACCCTATGTAATGAAGTTAGCTAATAAGGGTTGGCGTATGGCTTTGGCCGAGGATAAGCACTTTTTAGCAGGCTTAAATGTCCACGCCGGTCAAGTGACAAATGCTTATGTAGCAGAAGCATTGGGTTATGCCTATATGGACCCAGCTTTAGCTTGTGATGAGACTGCTAAAGTGGAGGAGGTGGCCTAGTAATAGGTTTATATTGCTTAACTTACAAGATCGTTGGCTATCTGTCCCTTTTCGACATAGTTTACACAGTTGCTGTCGATCTTATCTAGTTCATAGATATAGTTAATCATAACCGCGGCCGACTCATTTAACCCACGTTCGCTTAAGTTAGCACGCCAATTAAGGCGTGCTGCCTTGGCCCCATTACTTAAGTGGAAGTTTGCCACTGGATCAAGGGCATTTGGGCCGCGTTTTTCCATTGTTACATAGTGGCTTATGAGTTGTTTGATAGGCGCCTCCAACCAATCGCTCAAGGCCTGATTGTCTTGCCAAGAAAAAGCTAATAGGCTAGATATATTAGCTTCTAGCCCTAATTCATCATAATAATCATTAAGTTGCTTGGTTTGTTCATCACTTAGTTGCGCCATCGCTTTTTCTTGATTAAGCCTTAACCATTTATTAAAACCTGGAATCGGGGACAGAGTAGAAAACTGTTTTAAGTGCGGATATTGTTGCAATAGTTGGGCGACAACATTTTTGATCAAGAAGTTACCAAAACTGATACCTGCAAGGCCTCTTTGGGTGTTAGAAATAGAGTAAAAGATGGCCGTATCAGCTAACTCTGTATCCAGTAGAGGTGCCCCTTCGTCTAATAAAGGATCCATCTCTCCGGCTAGGCCTTGGGTTAATGCGACTTCAATAAAAATAAGGGGTTCATCGGGCATTTGTGGATGAAAAAAAGCATAGCAACATCGGTCCTTCGCAAGTCGATTTTTGAGATCGCTCCAGCCATTTATGGCATGCACTGCCTCATATTCAATCAACTTTTCTAACAGTGAAGTGGGTGAATCCCAAGTTATTTTTTGGAGCTGCAAAAAGCCTAGATCAAACCAAGCGTGGAGCAGTTGTTTCATTTCTTGTTGCAAGCCTTGTAAGGCTTCACTTTTGTCCTTTATGTTTAATAAATCCGCTCGCATATTAACCAGAAACTTAATTCCATCAGGTAGTTCATTAAACTGTCGCAGTAAAGTTAAGCGAGGGGATTCTAGAGCTTGACGTAATTTGGTGGTACTGGCTGGATTAGGTTGCCAGTTATTGATAGTCTTCTTGACAGCCTCATAATCAAGATCAAAGTCCTCAGCTAATAAATTAAGAAAACGCTCCTTACCTAGTGGGCTGAGCTCTAGATATTGATGGGCAATAAGTACAGCCTGCTTGCGGGTGGCCATCTCACCAACAGCTTGATTCAGGCAATATTGAATTTCTTGACGTAATACACCCAAACTGTCCCCTTGCAGATCAATATTAGCTTGTTGTTGCAGACGGCTATCTTCTGCGACCAGAGGAAAGCTTTTCCACAATTCTTTTAGACGACTTAAGGACCGGTTAAACAGAGATCCTTCGCTACTGCGGGTTTGTTGTATTAACATGGCAAGTCTATTTCCTCAACTATATTAGGTTAGCTTATTTTTTTGACCAATCTGGGTTGATGAAAAGGTTGTAGGGTAATGAACTGTCCAGACAGGCTCCAGCAAGCGCTCAGTTGATTTTCTGGTAGAGCCTGTACTTGGCCTAATCATAGCTGCTTTTTACTGCTGTTTGCCAGCCTTTACTTTCACTGCATTATAAAAGCTAAGGGCCCGATGTTTCTTGTCAGTTTGGCATATTGGCGTTAGTATCGGTTTTTTGGGTGGGAATTAATCATGAATATTGGACGTCACCAAACCAATGAGCGCACAAGTCAGGTTGTTGTTTATAACAACGTGGCATATCTGTGTGGTCAGGTAGCAGCAAATGCTGATGCCGATATTACTGAGCAAACTAAAACCATGTTGGCGAAAGTAGACGCCCTTCTTGATAGTGTGGGGTCAGACCGAACACGATTGCTATCAGCTACCATTTATCTGAAAACCATGGCTGACTTTGCCGCTATGAATAGTGTTTGGGAACAATGGCTATCGGCGGGTCATGCGCCTGCCAGAGCGTGTGTGCAAGCAGCTATGGCAAGGCCAGAACTGCTAGTAGAGATATCTATCACTGCAGCCTGTTAGTAGTCTTGGCTCTTATAAACTAAATTAATTAGTCCGATCAATCGTCTTCAGTAACCACTCTCGGCCCTTTAGCATCAGATGCCAATAGATTAATGGCATGGCACTGGCTTTTAGCCACCATGCTATACGACTTGGCTTGGTCGCTTTGATAAGCCATTTCGGGAAACTAGGTAGTAATTTACCGCCGTAGCCAAATTCGGCTAACAGAATATGAGTACGTGATACAGTTAATGGGCAGGCACCATAGCCATCGTAACCTGTTGGTAGGGCTTGGTAATGTAAATAAGCTAGGACATTTTCAGCGACCACGGGGGCTTGTTTGCGAGCTGCAGCAGCCGTTTTAGCATTGCTGGTATTAATACAGTCGCCAGCCCCAAATATATTGGCATAATCAGGGTTTTGCAGTGTTTCAGGGTCAACTTTTAACCACCCATTAGCATCAGTGATCAGTTGATTTTGCATAAAGTCGAGGCCTGTTTGTGGTGGGCATACATGGAGGAGGTCAAACTTCTGACTGATCTGGCCGACCACTTGTCCATCTTTTAGTTGATTAAAATAAGCCGTTTGATTGGGGCCATCAACTTTGACTAGCTGGCTGTTTAATTGCAGATCAATACCATACTTTGCCACTGTTTTCTGTAGTGGTGGCACAAACTCCGCCACGCTAAACAAAGCGCCACCTGCATTATGGAATTGCACATCTAATTTTGCTAGTTTGCCCTTTTGTTGCCACCAATCACAGGATAGGTACATGGCTTTTTGTGGCGCCCCAGCACACTTTATGGGCACTGGTGGTTGGGTAAATAATGCCGTCCCACTACTTAAAGTGCGGGCAAGTTGCCAAGTATATGGAGCTAGGTCGTAGCGATAATTTGAGGTTACACCGTTTTTTCCAAGAGTTTCCTCTAAACCTTCTATGCCAGCGAAATTGAGTTTAAGACCCGGGGCTACGATTAGTGCTTGATAGCCAATTAAACGCTCATCATCGAGCTCAACCAAATTTTGTTGGGGTTGGAAGTTAACCACGGCTTGCTGAATCCATTTGCATCCCATGGGCATAACATTAGCCATGGGGCGAATGGTCGAGTCAGGCTTAAATATACCTGCACCCACAAGAGTCCAGCCTGGTTGATAGCTATGGGTATCTGCTGGTTCGATAATCGCAATTGATAGGTCTTTTGTACGTCTTAAAAGGCTCGCAGCGACGGCTATACCTGCCGCACCACCACCAACAATGACAATATCAAATGATTGGCTAGGCATGGGTTTGTTCCTGTTATTATTTTCTTTGTGCTACTAAGGTTAAATTAGCTTGGCCTAAGATTAAGGCGCTTACACTTATTTAGCAAATATCTTGACCAAAATTTGGCAAGCCTGTATCGTCCAAAATCTTGTAAAAATTGTTCCACATGGTTTGATTTACAGGGCTTCTAATAACTAGAAAAATTGTTCTTATTAATAAAAGTTGTCTGTACAAATACCAATTCCAGAGGTTTTACATGCCGGATAGTAAGCATTTTTATATTGATGGTGCCTGGGTTACCCCCTGCATTGATCATGATCTTGAGGTTATAAACCCATCCACTACACAAGTAATTGATGTCATTTCTCTTGGTAGTGCTAGTGATGTCGATAAAGCCGTGGCTGCAGCCAAGACGGCATTTGTTAGTTGGAGCCAAACCAGTCGAGATGAGCGCATTGGTTTTATCGAGGGCTTATTGGATATATATAGAACTCGTAATGATGCTTTAGGTGAGCTAATCAGCCAAGAAATGGGCTGCCCCATTGATAAATCTATTAGCGCTCAGGCGGGAGCGGGTAGCTGGCAAGCCGAGGGTATATTAGAGGAGTTAAAAACTTTTGCGTTCGAAAGTTCATTTAGTGAGGCCTCACCAGATACCTACATGCTGCATGAACCCATCGGTGTATGCGCTTTAATTACGCCTTGGAATTGGCCCATGAATCAGGTTGTAGTAAAGGTGGTAGCGGCCTTAGCTGCGGGGTGTACCATGGTATTGAAGCCATCAGAAATTGCGCCTTTATCAAGTTTAATGTTTGCCCAGATGATCCATGATGCGGGTATTCCAGCTGGTGTATTTAATCTGGTCAATGGCGATGGTACAGGGGTTGGTACAGCCCTTACAGGGCATATAGATGTCGATATGGTGTCTTTTACTGGCTCTACCCGTGCCGGTGTAGCAATTTCTAAAAATGCAGCCGATACCGTTAAACGAGTGTCCTTAGAACTAGGTGGCAAAGGCGCAAATATCGTATTTGCTGATGCGGGTGAAAAAGCCATTATCAAAGGTGTTCGCAGTCTATTAAGTAACTCAGGTCAATCTTGTAATGCCCCTTCGCGCATGTTGGTTGAGCGCAGTATTTACGCCCAAGCTGTGGCCCAAGCGACGGCAGAATTTGCGCACACAGAGGTTGGTTTAGCTAGTGAGTCTGGTCGACATCTTGGTCCGGTGGTATCTGAGCAGCAATACAATAAGATTCAAGGGCTTATTCAGGTGGCCATTGATGAGGGAGCACATCTTGCCGTTGGTGGAACAGGCAAACCAGAGGGTTTTGAACAAGGTTATTATGTTAAGCCTACTTTGTTTACCGATGTAAATAATACAATGACTATCGCCCGGGAAGAGGTATTTGGTCCGGTACTGGTGATGATGCCCTTTGATACGGAAGCAGAGGCCATTGCTATCACTAATGACACGGATTATGGCTTGACTAATTATGTGCAAACCACTGATGGTGCTAAGGCTAATCGAGTGGCACGCCAGTTACGTTCAGGTATGGTTGAAATCAACAGCACGGAAAGAGCTGGTGGCACACCTTTTGGGGGCTACAAGCAATCAGGTAATGGTAGGGAAGGTGGCTTATTAGGCCTAATGGAGTTCCTAGAGGTAAAGTGTGTCAGTGGTTGGCATATAGACTAGTATTGCCTTGGTGGTAAAAAACCTTTGCAATTAAGCCGCAATCTCTGCGGCTTTTTTCTACTATGTATTGATGGGTTTATACAGTTGGCTTGCCGCGTAGTTTTTTAATCTGGCCTTTTTGGGTTTTGGCATCAACTCGGCGACGCTTTGAAGCTTTGGTTGGCTTGGTGGCGATACGTTTTTTTTGTTGCTTATTGGCCTCCTGAATTATTTGCTTAAGTTGCTCTAAAGCGGCTTGGCGATTCATTTCTTGGCTACGGCTATCTTGGCTTTTAATAATAATTTTGCCCGACGGGCTAAGGCGATGGTCACGGAGCTTTAGTAAGCGCTGTTTTAAGTATGCAGGTAGCGCCTTCGATGCATGAATATCAAAAAACAAATGCACTGCCGTAGAGGTTTTATTGACATGTTGGCCTCCAGCACCCTGGGCTCGAATAAATTGCATATCTATTTCTTGAGCTGGAATAGTAATAGTGGAGCTAATAATTAACATTGCCAAAGCTGTTTTGTTGTTACCGAACTAAATGCCGCTCTTGGAACTCTTGACTGGTATTATCCATAAATTTAACCATTAGCCATGTCATTACCATGGCAAATACCAAACGGAACCAAAGGATGCCCGATAGATGGGCTCCAATAAGCATCACCAACAGTGTATCTTCAATAACACTATGGAAAAAGCCTAGCAAAGTAATGGCGGCAAAGATATCCCGTTTACTGATTTTGCCTGATTGGGCTTCTTTAATTAATAAGCCACCGCCAAAGGCTAACCCTAGGGTTACCCCTACAAGGGCAATGGTGGTTGCTTGTTTGCCAATACCAATGAGTTTTAAAATGGGCCTGAGGGTGGCTTGAATAAGGCGTTCAATACCGATTATTTTGAGTATTTTTAGGACAACTAGTAAAACAATTATAATCACTTGTATGGCTAATAGGCTCTCCAGTTGGCCAAGTAGCCAATGCCATAAGCCTTCTGGTTGAGGCTGTGGTTGCCAAAATATTTGGGCTGGTGTTTGTAGATAGTTTGCAGAGCTATACCAGAGATGGAGTAACCAAGCCATTACATAGCCCCCGCCAATGCGCAGTAGCAATACGCTACGCAGACGCACACCAGTGCGCTGGGCAATGCGTCCCTCAATGGGTAAACCGTGTGCCATTAAGATAAGGGCACCTAGTACCGTCATTTGGGCAGTAGTAAAACTGCTTGGGTCAGTTAGATTGTAGAGTACAATAAGCCCAGCATAGATATTGGTGATAATGGTGGTGGCCCAAACTAACCCCATAGTTTCTGGTAAGCCTAAAGTGGCCATTAAGGGCGCCAATAGCTGCCCAAGTAAACCAATAACACCTATTTCCTCCAATACTTTAACCACAATAATAACTGGTATCATAATGCGAAAAAGGGGCAGGGATACTGTTAAAGTTTCCCGATACAATTCAGAGAAAAAACGCGTCATAGGTAATTATTTCCAATGCTGTTAGAGGGCTTGATCGAGTTGGCATTTTGCCGCAAGATGGGGAGCCCTAAATATAACTAAATTATGCCATGGAAAGTACCTTACTTATTGCTCTAATTACGACTTTCTTCTTTGTCTCTGTCACGCCTGGCATGTGTATGACTTTAGCCTTGACCTTGGGGATGACCATTGGTTTGCGCCGCACCATGTGGATGATGGTGGGTGAGCTAGTGGGTGTGGGTTTAGTTGTGGTGTTAAGTATGGTGGGCGTGGCCGCTTTGGTGTTGCAGTACCCCCAATTATTTATCCTATTAAAACTGGGTGGTGGTGCTTACCTTGTATATTTAGGTTGGCAATTATGGCTTTCTAAAGGCAGCTTAGCTATTGATTTGTCTGGCCAAGCAAAGCCATCTGGGCGTTGGCAGTTAATTAGTCAGGGCTTTATTACAGCCATTGTTAATCCCAAGGGCTGGGCCTTCTTTATTGCTTTGTTACCGCCCTTTATTAATTTAGATAAGCCATTATTCACGCAATTAAGTTTTTTATTGGTGGTGATATTGACCATTGAGTTTCTCTGTTTAATTGTCTACGCCACTGGTGGTAAGAGTTTAGGAAAGTTATTGCAGCACCATGGCAATGTACGATTACTTAACCGTATTGCTGGTACCTTAATGATCGGTGTCGCAATTTGGTTAATAGTAGGTTAATACAACTATACTCTTCTGCTATCCATATTTGCCAACAAGCTTATCTTTCGGCCTAACCAAAGCATTTGTTCGAGAGCACTATAAATGTGCTTTTTTTGCCCTCTATTAAATCCATATTGGTGCAAATGGTCTTGCTATCAATCTTCTTGTACCAATATCGATTACCAATTTGATTGCTTATTAAATTTAACTTGTTATATACCGCAAAAAGCGCACCAAAAATGTGCCTTGGTCGGATTGCGGCTATTCCTGCGTATTAGTTTAGTGCGTGCCTATGGCGTTTAAAGTTTGTCTTTCCTACCTAAGGATTACCTAGCTTTCCAGTTTGTTTATTTTCTAATTAACTGAAATATATACAATTAATTTTTTTTAAATTCCTTAAAAATTTATTGGCATGCTTTGTGCAACTTGTGAGTTGGTACAAATCAACACTATTACAAATAAATTTTGTTGTTTGTAGTAATGCACTAGTAAATTTTATTAAGGAGTCTTTGATGTTTAAGAATCGTTTTTGGCAAAGTGCTGTTTTGGCAGCCGCAGTTGCTGGATCAAGTATGGTTATGGCAGCAGATACCATTAAAGTGGGTGTACTTCACTCTCTTTCTGGCACTATGGCAATTAGTGAAACAACCCTAAAAGACACTATGTTGATGCTGATTGAAGAGCAGAACAAAAAAGGTGGTCTATTGGGTAAGCAATTGGAAGCAGTTGTTGTTGACCCTGCATCCAACTGGCCTCTATTTGCTGAAAAGGCTCGCGAATTGATTGAGAAAGACGAAGTGGCAGCTATTTTTGGTTGTTGGACGTCTGTATCTCGTAAGTCCATTTTGCCTGTTGTTGAAGAACTAGATAGTGTGGTTTTCTATCCAGTGCAATATGAAGGTGAAGAGTCCTCGAAAAATGTATTCTACACTGGTGCTGCGCCAAACCAGCAAGCTATCCCAGCTGTAGACTATCTAATGGAAGAGTTAGGTGTAGAGCGTTGGGTACTAGCTGGTACTGACTATGTATATCCTCGTACTACTAACAAAATTTTGGAAGCCTACCTACAAGATAGTGGTGTAGCTGCTGACGACATTATGATCAATTACACGCCTTTCGGTCACTCTGACTGGCAGTCAATTGTTTCTGATATTAAGAAATTCGGTGCCGAAGGTAAGAAAACAGCTGTAGTGTCTACCATCAACGGTGACGCTAACGTACCTTTCTATAAAGAATTAGGTTCACAAGGTATTAGCTCTGCAGATATTCCTGTTGTTGCTTTCTCTGTAGGTGAAGAAGAACTGTCTGGTATGGATACCGGTCCTCTAGTAGGTCACTTGGCAGCTTGGAACTACTTTATGAGTGTTGAAAGTGACGCTAACGATGAGTTTATCGAAAACTGGCATGCCTTTATTGGGGATGAAGATCGTGTAACTAACGACCCAATGGAAGCACACTATATTGGTTTCAATATGTGGGTTAAAGCTGTTGAGAAAGCCGGTACTACTGCTGCGCCAGCTGTACAAGATGCCATTATCGGTGTATCTGTACCTAACTTGACTGGTGGCCTATCTTCCATGATGCCTAACCACCACATCTCTAAGCCAGTATTAATTGGTGAAATCCAAGACGATGGTCAGTTTGAAGTTGTTTCCTCCACTAGTGGTCTAGTTGTTGGTGATGCTTGGTCTGACTTCCTACCTGGTTCTAAAGACCTGATTGCTGACTGGCGTGCACCTCTATCCTGTGGTAACTACAACGTCACAACAGGCAAGTGTTCTGGTCAGAACTTCTAATTGCATAGGCTATTTATAGCTTATTGACCCAGTTCAAAGGGAGCGCTAAGCGCTCCCTGTTTCTATATTAGGATGTGTGCATGTTGTATCTGAGGCTTAAAAAAGGTTTGTACTGGGGCATGGGGTGTTTGCTAATGCTGTTAGCAACCTTAACCCAAGCTGGTGAAGCTGAATTTATTGCCCACGAACAGGCTTTAATTAAGGCCAAGTTTGAGCAAAAAGAACAAATTATGGCGGCATGGTATGCAGCCGATACACAGCAGGCGGTAGAGCTAATGGAAATGATGCTTGCCAGTCAGCTGTATTATCACAAGAAAGAAAAACGTTTATATAAGGTCATCGATGCCAGCAAAGGTGCTGTGGCTGACCGCCTTAGTGATGGTGAATCTGTTACCATTACCAAAAAACGTGATTTTAAACGCGTAAGTATTAACAATTACTTACGAACCTTATTCCGACAGTATATTGCCAAGGCAGGTTTAACGGCTGCTGAACCAGAGCAGCGTATAGCAGCGGCTGAAGCCATGGTAGGTAATACCGACCCAGACCTTATGGCAACTGTGGCAGGTTTAAGGGCCCAAGAAACCAACGCTGATGTGCAGTCAGCATTCGATTTAGTATTGGCCGTTGCTAATTTGCAGTCCGCCGATGCAAGCCAGCAGCAAGCAGCTATCGAAACCCTCGGTGATAGCCTGCAACCGGCTGCATTAAATGCGCTTAAGCAATTTTTAGCCTCTAATCCAGAATCTGACTTGGCGCCTATAGCCAGTAAGGCAGTGGATAGTATTAATGGCAAAATAGATTTTTATAATGGTGTAGAAACCCTCTACTTTGGTTTAAGTTTGGGGTCAGTACTGGTTCTTGCTGGTATTGGTCTGGCCATTACTTTTGGTGTGATGGGGGTCATCAATATGGCCCATGGTGAACTGATTATGATCGGTGCCTATACCACCTATGTTATTCAACTACTGATGCCCAACCATATAGGTTGGTCTTTATTAGTCGCCGTGCCAGCAGCCTTTGTGGTGTCTGGCTTAGTCGGCATTTTATTAGAACGCGGGGTGATCCGATTCCTCTATGGCCGACCTTTAGAAACTTTGTTAGCCACCTTCGGTATTTCCTTGATATTGCAACAAGCGGTAAGAAGTATTTTCTCACCCTTAAACCGCAGTGTTGAAACACCTTCTTGGATGTCTGGATTAATTGAAATTAATCCACTGTTATCACTAACCCAGAGCCGCATGTACATTATTGCTTTCTGTTTACTGGTTTTCTTCCTTTTGTTAGCCATTATGAAACGTACCCGTTTGGGGCTGCAGGTAAGGGCGGTGTCACAGAACCGCAATATGGCACGTGCCATGGGTGTGCGTTCGGAATGGGTGGATGCACTTACCTTTGGTTTAGGCTCTGGTGTGGCTGGTATTGCTGGCGTGGCACTATCTCAACTTACTAATGTTGGCCCTAATATGGGTCAGGCCTACATTATTGACTCCTTTATGGTCGTGGTGTTTGGTGGTGTTGGTAACTTGTGGGGCACCTTGGTTGCTGGTCTAAGTTTAGGGGTTGCGAACAAACTATTAGAACCATGGGCTGGGGCAGTATTGGCCAAGATTTTGGTGCTGATTTTTATAATCTTATTTATACAAAAACGTCCCCGTGGATTGTTCCCACAACGTGGACGTGCGGCAGAGGACTAAGTGAAGATGATACGTTTACTTGACCAGGACCGTGGTGGCAAATGGCTAATTGGCAGCTTGTTGTTGGCGATTGTGATAGTGCCAATCTTGAATTCTTTACCAGAAAGCTCAAGCTTACATATTCCGACTTATTCCATCAGTTTGTTGGGCAAATATTTAACCCTTGCCTTGTTGGCTGTAGCCGTTGATTTGGTGTGGGGTTATCTGGGTATTCTTACCCTTGGCCATGCGGCGTTTTTTGCTCTTGGTGGCTATGCCATGGGCATGTATCTAATGCGTCAGATTGGTGATCGGGGTGTTTATGGTAACCCTGATTTACCTGATTTTATGGTGTTCTTAAATTGGCAAGAACTACCATGGTTTTGGCAGGGCTTTGACCAGTTTTGGCTAGCTGCCATTATGGTGATGTTGGTGCCTGGCATATTAGCTTTTGTGTTTGGTTTTCTAGCTTTCCGCTCCCGCGTATCTGGGGTTTATCTGTCGATTATTACCCAAGCCATGACCTTTGCCTTGATGTTGGCCTTCTACCGCAATGAAATGGGTTTTGGTGGCAATAATGGCCTCACCGACTTTAAAGATATTTTAGGCTTTAGCTTGCAAAGTGATCAAACCAAAATCGGATTATTTATTGCTAGCGCAATAGCCCTGATTATTGGTTATTTATTATGTCGAGCCATCACCACAAGTCGCGCTGGTAGGGCTGTTGTGGCCGTCCGCGATGGTGAATCACGAGCTCGATTTATGGGCTACCGAGTAGAAAATATCAAACTTTGGGTGTTTACCTTCTCGGCTGTTTTGGCAGGTGTTGCTGGGGCTTTATATGTGCCGCAAGTAGGGATTATTAACCCCAATGAATTTTCCCCAATTAACTCTATTGAAGTTGTGGTATGGGTAGCTGTAGGTGGCCGAGCGACTTTATATGGAGCGGTCTTGGGGGCTATTTTGATTAATTATGCCAAATCCTACTTTACCGTAGAGTTACCCGATGTCTGGTTATTCGCCCTAGGTGGTTTATTTGTTCTAGTGACTCTGTTGTTGCCTCGTGGGGTAACCGGTTTATTAAAGCGTAAGGAAGTCGAGTAATGGATATAGATTTTGAAAATGAAGCCAAAAACTACCCTGAGCGCGGCCAAGTATTTGACTTTTTAACCCCTGAGCAGAACCCTGCCTTAAATGTAGATAAGTCAGTTCTTCTCTATATAGAGTCCTTATCAGTCTCTTTTGATGGCTTTAAGGCGATAAATGATCTCAATTTGTATATTCGGGATGGTGAACTGCGCTGCATTATTGGCCCTAATGGGGCGGGTAAAACCACCATGATGGATATTATTACTGGTAAAACCAAACCCGATTCTGGCTTAGCTTATTTTGGCCAAACCATCAATCTATTGGAGATGGATGAACCAGCAATAGCCCAAGCGGGCATAGGTCGTAAATTCCAAAAGCCAACGGTATTTGAAAATCTTAGTGTCTGGGAAAACCTTGAGTTAGCCATGGCTCAATCCCGTGATTTCTTAAGTTTGCTACGTGCCAATATGAGTGTCGAGCAAATGATGGAAATGAGCGAAATCTTGGCCTTAATTGGCCTTGAAGAGCAAATCGATAAGCCCGCTGGAGCACTGTCACACGGGCAAAAGCAGTGGCTAGAAATAGGTGCTTTATTAATGCAAAAGCCACGTTTATTGCTAGTGGACGAGCCCGTAGCAGGTATGACACATCAGGAAATGGATAAAACCACTGAATTATTGCGTTCCTTAGCAGGCAAGCACTCAGTCGTGGTGGTTGAGCATGATATGGAATTTGTTCGTAACTTATCCGAGGGTGGTAAGACCGTTAGTGTCTTGCACCAAGGCTCAGTTTTAGCAGAGGGAACCATGGCGCAAATTCAGGATGATGAGCGTGTTAAGCAGGTATATCTGGGAGAATAAAGCATGCTCAAGGTAGAAAAAATAAATCAATTTTATGGCCAAAGCCATATTCTTTGGGATCTGGATCTAGACGTTAAAAAAGGCCAATGTACCGTCTTAATGGGCCGTAATGGTGTGGGCAAAACCACACTCTTAAATTGTATAATGGGGCAGTTAAAAATCGCTAGTGGTGATATCTTACTTGAAGATCAAGACCTCACCCGTCTTAGTGTGGAGGCACGACCTGGCTTGGGTATTGGTTATGTGCCCCAGGGTCGACAAATATTTCCACTGTTAACGGTGGAAGAAAATTTGCAGATTGGCTTGCCAGTATTGCCCCGTGGGCAGCGCTTTATTGCGCCTTATATATTTGACTTGTTCCCAGTACTTAAAGATATGTTGTCGCGTCGCGGTGGTGACTTAAGTGGTGGGCAGCAACAGCAATTAGCAATTGCTCGGGCGTTGGTGGTCAATCCAAAATTACTGATTCTTGATGAGCCAACAGAGGGGATTCAACCTAATATCGTGCAAGAAATTGGCGATATTATTGGTAAGTTAAATCAAGAATTAGGGCTAACTGTATTGTTAGTTGAGCAAAAGTTGCCTTTTGCTAGACGCGTCGGTGATCATTTTTGTATTTTAGATCGTGGTCGTAGTGTCGCTCATGGTAGTATAGACGACTTGGACGATAATCTAGTTAGACAGTACTTAACAGTTTAGAATAACACTATGAAACACATGTCTTCACGAGCCAGTTGGCAAGCTGAGCTGGCTCTGGAATTTGCGCCTCGAGCGGACAAAACGCGCCTTGTGAGTTCACATAGGCGGGGCCCATTGGCTGTCCAGCGGCCGTTTTTTCCAGAGGGCAATCTAAACCATACCTATTTGTTACATCCGCCTGGTGGTGTTGTAGGTGGTGATAAGCTTGATATCAATATTCAAGTAGAGCCCCAAGCCCAAGTATTAATTACCACCCCCGGTGCAACTAAGTTTTATCGTTCGGCGGGTGCCCAAGCCCAGCTGCAGCAAAATTTGCATATTGCCAATAGCGCATCACTTGAGTGGATGCCACTGGAAAATATATTTTTCCCAGGTACTAAAACCGCCATCAAGACCAGTATTCATCTGCAGCAGGGTGGTCAATTTATTGGTTGGGAAATGAATTGTCTGGGTCGTCCAGCTAATGGCGAAGCCTTTGCCAAAGGCACCATAGATAGTGATTTTGCTTTTTATCGTGATGGTGAGTTGATTTTGCTAGATCGTTTTGCCACCCATGGTGAGTCTTTGGTTACCTCCCCAGTGGGTATGCGAGGTTTTAGTGCTCAGGCTATGTTGGTGGCAACCCTAGCTGATGATGCACTAGTTGAGGAATTACAAACTATATTGGCTAGTTTTGCCCCCAAAGTTTGGGCCGGAGCTAGTTTTTTTGATGGCATATTGGTACTGCGTGTTTTAGCTAGCCAGAGTCAAGAAATGTTGCAGTTGTTAACTGCAGCATGGCGTTTATTAAGACCAGAAACACTTGGGCGTGTAGCCATGCCGCCACGTATCTGGGCCACCTAACAAAGATAAAAGTAATGTGACTGAAGTGTCAGCACAATAAGGAGCAAGTTTATGGAATTAACTCCACGTGAAAAAGATAAACTGATGCTGTTTACCGCTGCTTTACTAGCGGAACGACGCAAAGATCGGGGCGTCAAGCTAAATTATCCAGAGTCTGTCGCTTATATCAGTGCAGCCATTCTTGAAGGCGCTCGAGATGGTCGTAGTGTGGCAGAATTGATGGATTTTGGGCGGACATTACTGTCACGTGAAGATGTGATGGATGGTGTCGCCGAGATGATTCACGATGTGCAAGTAGAAGCGACCTTTCCAGATGGCACTAAGTTAGTCACAGTGCATGACCCCATAGTATAGGAGGCGGCAATGATTCCAGGTGAATATAAGATTGCAGAGGGCAATATTGAGCTCAACCCCGACCGTAAAACGATTACTGTCGATGTGGCAAATACCGGTGATCGTCCAGTACAAATTGGCTCTCACTATCACTTCTATGAAGTCAATAATGCTTTGCATTTTGATCGCTCTGCTAGTAAAGGGTTCCGACTAAATATACCCGCTGGTACAGCGGTTCGTTTTGAACCCGGCCAAACCAGATCGGTTGAGCTGGTAGCACTGGCAGGTAAGAGACAAGTATTTGGCTTTCAGGCCAAAGTCATGGGCACATTGGACTGAGGGATAGAAAAATGGCAGAAATATCACGTGTTGCTTATGCAGAAATGTACGGGCCGACTACTGGCGATAAAGTAAGACTCGCTGATACAGAATTATGGCTTGAGGTTGAAGATGACCTTACTCAGTATGGCGAAGAGGTTAAATTTGGCGGTGGTAAAGTTATTCGCGATGGCATGGGGCAGAGTCAGGCAGTGAGTGCACTAGTCCCTGATTTGGTCATTACCAATGCTTTAATTGTCGATCATTGGGGCATTATTAAAGCTGATGTGGCGGTTAAAGACGGGCGTATTCAGGCCTTAGGGAAAGCGGGAAATCCCGATATTCAACCTGATGTCACTATAGAAGTTGGCCCCGGCACAGAAGTGATTGCCGGTGAGGGGCAAATCCTAACAGCAGGTGGAGTCGATGCTCATATTCACTTTATATGTCCACAGCAGGTTGATGAAGCTATCTGCTCTGGCGTGACTACCATGATTGGGGGTGGTACTGGCCCAGCTACGGGCACCAATGCCACTACCTGTACACCGGGGCCATGGAATATTGCTCGGATGTTAGAGGCGGCCGATTCACTACCGGTAAATTTGGGCTTTTTAGGTAAAGGTAACGCTAGTCTGCCAGAAGCTTTGCGTGAACAAGTGGAAGCAGGGGCTATTGGTCTTAAATTACATGAAGACTGGGGTACCACTCCAGCTGCCATTGATAATTGCCTAACTGTGGCAGAAGAATATGATGTCCAGGTGGCTATTCATACAGATACCTTAAATGAAGGTGGATTTGTGGAGTCCACTTTGGCAGCGATTGGTGATCGGGTTATTCATACCTACCATACGGAAGGCGCCGGTGGCGGTCACGCCCCAGATATTATCAAGGCAGCTGGGTTAAGTAATGTGTTACCTTCTTCGACTAATCCAACGCGACCCTATACAGTTAATACCGTTGATGAACATTTGGATATGTTAATGGTATGTCACCATTTGGATCCAAGTATTGCCGAAGATGTGGCTTTTGCTGAGTCGCGTATTCGTCGCGAAACCATTGCAGCTGAAGATATCTTGCACGATTTGGGCGCCTTCTCCATGATTTCGTCTGATTCTCAAGCTATGGGACGCGTGGGTGAGGTCATTACTCGCACTTGGCAAACTGCCCATAAAATGAAAGTGCAACGGGGGCCATTGGCAGAAGATTCTGAGGCCAATGATAACCATCGTATTAAGCGTTATATTGCCAAATACACCATTAATCCGGCCTTAACCCATGGTATTGCCCATGAGGTAGGCTCCGTTGCTGTGGGTAAATTGGCTGATCTGGTGCTGTGGAAACCCGCATTTTTTGGGACTAAGCCAAGTTTGATTATTAAAGGTGGCATGATTGCTATGGCTCCAATGGGTGATCCTAATGCGTCTATTCCAACCCCACAACCAGTTCACTATCGGCCTATGTTTGGTAGCTTTGGTGCTGCTTTACAAAGCACCAGTATGATCTTCTTGCCTGAAGTTGCTGAGAAAAGTGGTTTAGCCGATAAGCTCAAGTTGGGGTCATTAATTGGTTATGTCAATGGTTGTCGTCAGGTGACCAAAAGCAGTATGGTGCATAACGACTGGCAACCCGAGATAGAAGTGGATCCGCAAACCTATGTGGTAAAAGCCGATGGTGTTGAACTATCTTGTGAACCCGCTTCAGAACTGCCTATGGCGCAGCGCTATTTTCTATTCTGAGGTGCGTCATGTTGAAGTTAAATAAAAAGCTCAACCCCAAGACCACAGCTGAGTTACAACTAAGTTTGCCCTTTGATCAGCGGGTAAAAAGTCGCTTGCGGGTGACTTTGAGTGACGGTCGTGAAGCTGGCTTGGATCTTCCCCGTGGGGATGTATTGCGCCATGGCGATGTATTATGCAGCGATGGGGGTGAATATGTGCGGGTGGTTGCGGCCCCAGAAACCCTGTCTGTAGTGCGCACCAGTGATGCGATGTTACGGGCGCGTATTTGTTACCATTTGGGTAATCGCCATACAGCTATTGAAATAAATAGTATGTTTATTAGTTATCAACACGATCATGTGCTTGATGCCATGGTTATTGGTTTAGGGGCTGAGGTCACTGTTGAAGAGTTAGGCTTTGAACCGGAGGCAGGGGCTTACCATGTCCACAGTCAGCATGCCCACCACTGAAGCAACTGGCAATATTGGCCAAGCGTTTCGGCTGTTTCAGCTTATTAGCCCGTCATTACCTGTGGGGGCTTTTGCCTATTCACAGGGTTTAGAGTGGGCCATTGAGGCAGGTTGGGTGGATTCTGAAGAAACCTTTGCTGAATGGCTAGCTGGGCAATTACAACAAAGTATTGTCAGTCTAGAGTTACCCATGTTAAATGCGGCGTATGAAGCCGCTAAACAGGCAGATTGGCTAGCCTTAGAAACTATCAGTCAACGCATGATGGCTTGGCGAGAAACCAAAGAGCTGCGCTTAGAAGAGGGGCAGCGAGGGGCAGCTTTAGCACGTCTATTACCTAATTTAGGTATTGCTATGCCAGCCGAAGTGAAAATCTCAGCTCAGCGTAGCCAAATTATCGGTTTGGCCCTAGCCGGAGCGCAGTGGCAGATTACGGCAGCGGATTTAGGCCGTGGTTATATCTGGAGCTGGCTAGAAAATGCGGTAATGGCAGGTGTAAAACTGATTCCTCTTGGGCAAACCCAAGGCCAGCAAATTTTGCAACGTATGGTGCCTGTATTAGAGCAGGCTGTACAAGATGCCACTCAAATAGATATGCATCAAGCTGGAAGTAGTGCGCCTGCTTTGGCCATTGCTAGCAGCAATCATGAAATTCAATATACCCGTTTATTTAGGAGTTAATAGTGAGCGAATATAAAACACCATTACGGATTGGGGTAGGTGGCCCCGTTGGCTCAGGTAAAACCGCTTTATTAGAAGCATTGTGTAAAACCATGCGCGACCAATACAATTTGGCCGTGGTGACCAATGATATTTATACCCAAGAAGATGCCAAAATATTGGTGCGGGCAGAAGCCCTTAGTGCCGATCGTATTATGGGTGTAGAAACGGGTGGTTGCCCCCATACCGCCATTCGCGAAGACGCATCCATGAACTTAGCAGCAGTGGAAACCCTAGCTGAGCGCCATCAAAATTTAGATATTGTCTTTGTCGAAAGTGGTGGCGATAACCTAAGTGCTACCTTTAGCCCTGAATTAGCCGATATCACTATTTATGTAATTGATGTGGCAGAAGGGGAAAAAATTCCTCGTAAAGGTGGCCCTGGTATTACCAAATCGGACTTATTAGTTATCAATAAAATCGACCTTGCCCCTTATGTAGGTGCTGACTTAAGTGTGATGGAATCGGATACCAACCGCATGCGCCCGGAAAAGCCATGGGTATTTAGTAACCTAAAAGAGCATAAAGGCTTACCAGAGATAATGGAGTTTATTCGTCATCAGGGTATGTTGTAAGTTAGCGCAATAAAAGTGCCGTGTTCGCACATAAATAGCAGCACGGCATTCTGAACTAGTCCATTGGCTAGTCGGTTGTAACTAACGTGATATCGGGCAAATTATCAGCTACTTCTTGATAAGTGCAGCTATTAATCAGAACGTCTGTTACCAGTGGTAATGGCTCTACCCAAATTTCTGGTAGATCAGCTTCTGTATGCTTTAAAATGGGAAAGGCTAATTTTTCGACAGGCGGAGAAAATTCAGCTTCAACGCCTTCTTTATTGCCTCTTGCGTCCACGCGATACCAACCTATTTCGTTTAAATATACGGCGTTTAAACCATGAAGGCAGAAGCGAGTAGAGTCACTTAAAGCCAAGCGTTGATAGCATAAACCTGCTGGTATTTGATTTGCACGTAATAGGGCTGCTAGCAAATGGCTTTTGGCGAAGCAAAAACCGGTTCCATATTTGAGCACATCGGAAGCTATACAAGTGACGGGGTTAAGCTTGTAATCCCAGCTATGCTTGATTTCATCACGCACAAATCTAAAGCACCTGCTGGCAATTTCTGCTGGTTCAGAAGTCCCTATAGCAAGATCTTTTGATTGAGCAAATAAATAGTTATCTTGCCAGTCTATATACTCTGAAGAGGCTAAATAGTGATTCATTTTCTTGAGTCTAAACGGGGTTCAAAGTTTTTTGTGTGAAATTGCTGCATCATAATGACACCCAAAATAACTTTTATTGATGTCCATAAGGTTAGCTCAATAATCCTTTTTTTTCTTTGGGATGGTGGTTTTTACCTCATCATCCTTGACCAACTTCTCTAATTCTTCCATGGACAAGTAGTCCATATCCCAATGGTTGCAAATATCATTACGAAACCTGGTGTGGTTTTTTTGGGTGGATTTAGATTTCTTACCATTAAAATAATCAAGTAACATCTTACTGATTTTCATGCTATTTTATCCTTACTATGGTTAACATAGTGGTAATGGACTGGCGCATATCTAGACAACTTATAATTATTACTATATGTACAAAGCGAAGTATTTCAATATGCAGCAAAATATAACTGATTTTCAAATACCGCATTTAACTTATTCTTCACCACAAATGGCACGCAGGTTAATTGCGGACCTACAGGCATCTGCTGAACGGCTCGATTTTCAGGTTATGCTTAATAGTGCTGCTTTATTAGCTAAATTTGCCAAACACTCAATAAACACCCAAGCGTTACTTGCTGCCTTAATAACCATGGCAGAGGAAGATGCTCTGGCAAGCTTGCTTGCTATTGAGGTAATTGCCGAGATTCCCCAATTAGAAGCAAGTAAGGTACTGCTTGACTATTTATCTCATGCCGACCCTAGCGTGCGACGGCAGGCAACATGGAAGTTGGCACAGCGACCACCTATTCT
Source organism: Pseudomonadales bacterium (assembly GCA_049625185.1). GTDB lineage: Bacteria > Pseudomonadota > Gammaproteobacteria > Pseudomonadales > Balneatricaceae > Njordibacter. Next base: position 84,264 of record JBMZUZ010000001.1, read on the forward strand.
GGAAGCTTTGCCTGGGCTTTTTAATCAGCTTTGTGTGGGTGGCATGGATACCATGCATGCCCATCAAACCTTGTCACACTGGGCACATTTCCAACCAGCGCTTATTACACGGCTATTAATTGAGGCCCTTGCCGTTAATGGTAGCCTAGCTGAACGCGTGCGGTTAGTAGATCTTTTAGGGGTATTGCACACGACTAAGGCCAATACCGCTCTGGCAAATATAGCGACTGATCAGCAAGAAGCCTTGCCTGTGCGTTTGGCTGCTATCAGTGCAATGGGAAGCCATAAGGGCAAATTTGTTGGCTTACTATCACAATTGCTTAAGGATGATACGGTCATAGGGGTTTATGCCCGGCTAGCATTATTTGACCTTCAATCTAGCTATAAAAAAGCGTCTAGTGCTGGAGCTAATCAGTTACGCATTTGCCAGATGTCTCTGGCTAATGTTGATAGCACTTTAAGTGCTGGTGGTTGTGGCGACACAGGTGGTGTGGCCAGTCTTTTAGTTTCCCTAGGACAATCATTGGTCAAGCAACCAGAAATACATCAGGTGCTCACCCTAGGACTTGGTGATGGTGATAAAGCCCTCGCTAGCCTGCAGCAAGAAGATAAACAACCATTAACCTATGCTGCTATTAATGTGGGGTATGAGTCATTACCTGTAAATGGGGCTAGTGCTTGGGAACATCTGCCTACTATTAAGCGAGGTATAAGGCGGGTGCTGAGTAATTTTGGTGGCGTTGATGTGTTGCACTTAAGAATGCTTGATGTGGCTACTTTGGCTGCCGCTGAGGTTGCCCATAGTTTGTCGATTCCCGTTTGTTTTAGTTTTGCTCCAGATCCCCATAATGTGTTGCATTCCCTGCAATCTAGTGAACAGCTTGATCGCCAGGCTTTTATGGACGTTGAGGCGACCCAAAATCTTTGGTATCGCGGGCGCATGCTGGAGCGAATGGTCAAACAAGCTAAACAATTAGCGGTATTTCCTCAGCCGCGCAGTCAGTCAATCTTAAATTCTTTATCGCCGTCACCAGCAACCCAAGATCAGCCCGTGATGACTATTGCTGAAGGCATTGATTTAGCCTTGGTGGATAAGGTAAAAGCAGTATATCAAGACTCCCAGCAACGCAATAAACACACCATTATTCAGGATTTACAGCATCGCATAGACCCTAGTCGTCGGCATTTACCTATCTTACTTAGTGTAGGGCGGATGCACCCTGGTAAAGGTATGGCTCGTATTGTTGAGGCATGGGCTAAAGATTCAGATCTATATAACACCTGTAATCTGGTGATTGCTGGAGGGGATATAACTAATCCAACAGCCATCGAGAAAACTGTTATGGCAGAAATAGATGACCTTGTTCCCCTAGATGATGACCGCCGCTCAGGTTTGATTTTACTTGGTGGCCGACCTAGGGCAGATATTGCGCTGTTAATGGTCGCGGCTGTAGAGGGATTGCCTGGATATTGGGCAGAGGGTGGTATCTATGTTGATGGTGCCTTAAAAGAGGAATTTGGTTTGGCTCTGCTTGAAGCCCTAGCGAGCGGTTTAGTCGTGGTTGCGCCAAGTACAGGTGGACCACCCACCTATGTTGCCCATGGTGATACGGGTATCCTGGTAGCGCCTGAAGATGACCTAGGCCAAGCTATTCACCATGGCTTTAACCTAGTTATGCGCCCAGACAGGAAAAGTAGGGCACTGCACATGGTGGAGGAGCACTACACCATTGGTAATATGGCAAAAAATCTGACTAAATTATATCTCCACGGGCGAAATAACCCATGACACTATTGGTTATCAGCCCGGATTTTATTTCTCATTACCGTCCTTTAGCTGCCGTTGCTAGGGTGGCTAAATTGGCTGGCAATCGTGTGGTATTTGCTACCGGTAAAAATATGGCACCCTACGTTGAGGCCGAGGGTTTTGAATGGACTTTACTATCCTTAAGTAAAACTAGTAATAGTGGTATTGCTAAGCAAAATCCATCCATTAAACGCTTTCTTGATGCGACTAAGGAAGGGCCTATAGCTACCTTGCGCTGTCAGGCCTTAGACCGAGAAACTGATTTGTTGTGGCAACCTGTAGCTGTGGCAAAGCGTATTGCAGAGATATGTGAGGCATTGGATCCCGATGATATTTTGGTTGATCAGGTGTCCTTTGGTTCGACCTTAGGGGTCTATGCTACAGGTAGACCTTTTACCACTCTAGTGCCAGGGCACCCCAGTCAGCTACCAGTGGGGACGGAGCATTATGGTATGCCAGCTATTTGGCCACAGTCTATCTTGCCTGAGTCGCAAGAACTTGCTGACCTTGCAGCGATTACAGATAGAGTGGCCAAGGCCTTTACCCATAACTGGAATCAGGCACTGGCGGCAGTGGCACCCCACATGCAGCCTGTCGAGAATGCTTTTCGAGTCCATGGCCAGCAGGTTTTATATAATAGTTCTGCAACCTACTGTGCTCCTGAAAGGCTGCCATTGCTGCCAAAAAACCATCAATTTATTGGTCCTCTGGTGCGCGAGGAAACGTTAACTGAAGATACGCAATGGTGGTTAGATCAAGCTGATGGTGTGCCCAAGATTTATGTGGCGTTTGGGACCTTTTTGTCCCATCGTTCTGATGTGCTACAGACCATAGCTCAAGCCCTTAAACTGATTGATGCTCGGGTGGCTATGGCTATTGGAGCCAATGATAAAGCCTTATTTGAGCCCATCCCTGATGGCTGGCTGGTGACTTCTAGCTTGCCCCAAGTAGCGCTGTTATCAGGTTGCGATTTGGTTATTCATCATGGTGGTAATAATAGTGTTCAGGAAGCCTTAGCTATGGGGGTTCGTCAAATAATTATGCCATTTTCTACGGATCAGTTTGCCAATGCGGCTGACTTGGAGCGTGTAGATCAGTGTCAGGTGTTTTCACCAAATCAAATACAGCCGCAAGAATTGGCAAACATCATTAAGTCACAGTTGATCTTGCCTAAGCCAAAAAAAGTAGCCTCACCTTCGATCAAGGGAGCTGGTTTGAGTTGTTTTGCTTTAACTTAATCAGTTTAGTAGGGGATTTTTTTTAAAATTATAGCTAACTTATATTTTATAGGGAGTTATTAGGCTAACTTTATGTTGTGTTATGACTATATTTAGTTATGGGTAATACTTGTTATTTATCACCATATACAATGAAAGGGGTTGCAGATGTATAGAATTAATTTAATTAAGTTCTCCCTGATTGCCAGCTTGATGGCTGTATTGATAAGTTGCTCAGATGACTCTCTCAAGTATGCTGAGACTTCGCTGGCGATTGATCCTGTTATGACTGTATATAAAAGCCCTACTTGTGGTTGTTGTGGCGCTTGGGTTGAGCATGCACAAGCAGCTGGCTTTCAAACATTAGTTGAGCACCCAGATGATCTTGATGCAATTAAGCAACAATTGGGCATTACCAATCGTTATCGCTCATGTCATACTGCGGTCTACAAAGATTTTGTATTTGAAGGACATATTCCCGCTAAATTTATTCAGCAGTTTATTGCTAATCCACCAGCCAATGCCATTGGTTTGGCAGTGCCGGGCATGCCTTTAGGTAGCCCTGGTATGGAAGTAGAGGATAAATTTAACCCTTATACCATTTATCAGGTAAACGCTGATGGAGAGCCCACTGTCTTTGCCAAAATAGATAATATGGCTGATCAATACTAATAAGTATTCAGCTATAGGAATAATAAAAATATGCAAGCCATACTGATTACCAAGCCCAATTAACTGAGGTTGATGAAGGACAATCACCCGTAGTTCGGCAATTTCTCATGGTGCTAGGTGTGGGCAGCCTAGCCATTGCACTGTCAGGGAAGTTGGGATTTAGCTGTGCTAGGTATGTCTTTTGGTAGCCCAAGTATGGAAGTAGAAGATAAATTTAATCCCTAATAACTAGAGAGGATGTAGTTAAGGACATCAGCAACCGTAGAATTTATTATTTACAGTTGCGCCTTCTACCACAACATGCATTTAGAAATGACTTTAGTCACCGTCTTCGGATTTGCGGGTCTGATTGCTAACACTATTTGGCCACTTATAACCATTCGTAGATATTTGTTGATTGGTCAGATAGTTGCCAGTGGGTTGATGTTTGCACATTTCTACCTACTTAGTGCACAAACGGGGGCGATTGTCATGCTGGTAGCGGGAAGCCAAGCTCTTCTAGCGCTTCCTTTGGAGAAGTACCCTAAGTTTACTTATGTTTATATTATTTCAATGCTGATTACACCTTGGTTGTGCTGGTATTCTTGGAATGGCTATCCCTCTATACTCTCCTCCGCGGCTTTAATCATTTACTGTGTTGCAAACCTGCATACTAAGGTAAGATTTATTAAGAGTTATCTGGTGCTGTGTATAGCCTGCTGGTTTGGTCATAACTATCTGGTTCACTCCATGCCGGGTATGATCTCGAATGTATTGGCATTATGTACGCTGAGCTATAGCTTATTTATTTTACATGCCAATCGAGACGCAGTGGCAAAGCGTTCGACTTTGGTGGATCCGTAAGATCTTATGGATTAGATTGTTCAGTATAGAGCACTTGTCTGATGGTATTAAGTTATCGATAATTTGACTAAATGCCCATGCGATATGACTGACACTCTAGGTCTCAAATAGGGGGCTGATATAGATAAATTCGAATGCGGTAAATGAAGTCTGCTCCATAATCTGTAGAGTGATGGTGACGTTTCCAATGAGCTGGTTGGGTCAAAATAGTTAATTCGCCTAACCATTTATCAATTACATGCTGATGCAGAAACCCTGTTTTCGCAATGATAGATAATATGGCTAATCAATATTAATAAGTATCCAGCTAGAGGAATTATAAAAACATGCAAGCCATACTGATTACAAATAAAAACGATGATTATCAAGCTCAATTAACTGAGGTTGATGAGGGACAATTACCAACTGGTGATGTAACAGTTAAAGTAGACTATTCCACCATTAACTTTAAAGACAGTTTGGCCATAACTGGCAAATCACCCGTAGTGCGGCAATTTCCCATGGTGCCGGGTGTGGATTTAGCAGGGGTGGTAGAAAGCTCTTTAAATCCTGAATTTTCCGTCGGTGAACGCGTTATGGTGAATGGTTTTGGTTTGGGCGAGTTGCACTGGGGTGGTTTGGCCCAACAGGCATCTGTACAAAGTGATTGGTTGACCCCTATACCTTCAGAGTTAACCAGTAAACAGGCTATGGCCATAGGTACAGCAGGCTATACGGCTATGTTATGTGTATTGGCACTAGAACAACATAATGTGACACCAGAGCAGGGTGAAATACTGGTAACGGGTGCTGCAGGTGGTGTGGGCAGTGTAGCCATTGCACTGTTAGCGAAGCTGGGCTTTAGTGTGGTGGCTTCCACTGGGCGTATAGAAGAAGCTGATTATTTGCATCGTTTGGGGGCTGTGGAGATTATGGGCCGTGCTCAATTAGGTGTCAAAGGTAAGCCCTTAGGTAAAGAGCGTTGGGCTGGTGTTATTGATACCGTGGGTAGCCATACTTTAGCTAATGCTTGTGCTACTTCGAAGAGTGATGGTGTGGTGGCTGCCTGCGGTTTAGCCCAAGGCTTTGATTTTCCAGCAACGGTAATGCCCTTTATTTTACGCGGTATTACTTTAGTCGGTATTAATAGTGTTTATCGCTCAAAAGCCAATCGAATGCTCGCTTGGCAAAGGCTGGTTAGGGATTTGGATTTAACATTACTGGCTACCATGACGACGGAAATTAGTCTTCCCCAAGCTATCGAGGTGGCACAAGAACACATGCAGAGTAACTTATTGGGTCGTTACGTGGTTAATGTCAACGCTTAGGTCGCTCTGGTGCAATGATTTATAAAACTTATCATTTTAACAGTAGAGTAATGGATGTATACTTAGCATCCGTTGTCATGCATGTATAAAAACTACATAAAAGCTCATATTTTTGCTTTTTAATAGGCAAAAATAGGATTTTTTGTACTATTATTACAGATATTCAAAAGCCTTCTCATTCATAGTAAGCTTTTGTTTAAAAGGGTCTCAGGTTCCACAACCCCTCATAGCCTGAAGTGTTTGAATACAGCCCTTGCGTTAGTCTGGTCTTTATCAAGGATCAGAAGCAGCCAACATACCTACAGTCACCCAGTAGGTTTGCCTAGTGCGGTTACGAAGTTTAACTTTGTGCCGACACTAATAAACCACAACAATTAATAGACAGGAATTCGTACAGATGTCTGAGTCTCTCAAAGACAGTGCTATGCGTTATCATATGGAGCCCACTCCAGGTAAGCTAGCGATCCAACCAACCAAACCCCTTGCTAACAAACGTGATTTATCTCAAGCCTACTCTCCCGGTGTAGCCTTCGCCTGTGAAGCCATTGTCGAAGATCAAACGCAAGCTGCGGCAGTAACAGCCCGCGGAAATCTGGTGGGTGTTGTTTCTAATGGTACAGCGGTATTAGGTTTAGGTGATATTGGCCCCTTGGCATCCAAGCCAGTGATGGAAGGAAAAGCTGTACTATTTAAAAAGTTTGCCAATATTGATGTCTTTGATATTGAAATACAGGAAAAAGATGTTGATAAATTAGTTGATATTGTTTGTGCCTTAGAACCCACTTTTGGTGGCATTAACCTCGAAGATATTAAAGCCCCGGAATGCTTTATGGTGGAGCAAAAATGCCGTGAGCGCATGAATATTCCGGTCTTTCATGATGATCAACATGGTACTGCCATCGTGGCCGCAGCAGCGGTATATAACGGCCTCCGCGTGGTGGGTAAAAAGATTGCAGATATTAAGGTCGTTGGTTCTGGTGCAGGTGCCGCTAGTATTGCTTGTTTAGACTTGTTGGTGAGTATGGGCTTGCCGCGCGAGAATATATCCCTAGTTGATCGCACTGGTGTGATTTATAAGGGCCGTGAAAGTGGCATGAATCCCTGGAAAGAGAAATATGCCCAGCAAACAGAAGCCCGCACTCTAGCAGAGGCTATGGTTGATGCTGATTTATTTATGGGATTATCTGGCCCGGGCCTTTTAACTCAGGATATGGTCAAGTCCATGGCTAAGGATCCATTGATTCTAGCTATGTCCAACCCAACGCCAGAAATTATGCCCGAGGAAGCTTTAGCCGTTAGACCCGATGCTATCGTGGCTACCGGGCGTTCAGACTATCCCAATCAGGTGAATAATGTTCTGTGTTTCCCATTTATTTTCCGTGGTGCTTTAGATTGTGGTGCGACCACTATTAATGAGGCCATGAAACAGGCTTGTGTCAAAGCCATTGCTGATTTGGCTTGTAAAGAGGCTACGGATGTTGTCGCCCAAGCCTACAAAGGGGAGGCTTTTCGTTTTGGTCGGGAATACCTAATTCCCAAGCCCTTTGATTCGCGCTTAATTGAAGAAGTGCCTGTGGCGGTGGTAAAAGCAGCGATGGAAAGTGGGGTTGCCACACGACCAATCGAAGATATTGAAGCCTATCGCAAGAAGTTAAATGGTTTTATAAATCAGTCTGGATTGCTAATGCAACCCATGATTGAAAAAGCTAAGCAAAGTGGCCATAGCAAAATTGTTTTCGCTGAAGGTGAAAATGAAGATGTACTAATGGCCATGCAAGCTATTGTTGATGAGGGTGTCGCTAAGCCCATCCTTATTGGACGTGAAAAGGTGATGCAAGAAACTATGCATCGGTTAAGTTTACGCTATAAGTTAGGTACCGATGTGGAGGTATTTGACCCTGCAAAAGACAACGCCGATCGTTATTGGCAGCATTATCATGCCAAAGTTGGCCGCAAAGGGGTTTCTGTAGCAACAGCCAAGGCCGATATGTTACATAATGCCTCTGCCTTAGCCGCTGTATTGGTAGATATGGGCGAAGCCCATGGCATGATCTGTGGTAAAGTTGGGCGCTTTGATAAGCATTTTAGAAAGCTACATCAGGTGCTTGGTTCAGCCACTCCAGATACCCATATGTCTTCTGTATGTGTTTTGCTTTTGCCAAGTGGACCACTGTTTATTGCTGATTGTTTTCTAACCGTTGACCCAAGTGCCGATGATATTGTTGCCACTACTGAAAGCAGTATGGCATTTGTGCGGCAATTTGGTATTCAGCCAAAAGTAGCCCTGTTATCCCATTCTAATTTTGGTACTTCTGGGGTGCCAGAGGCGTCAAAAATGCGTTTGGCATCAGAAATTTTGCGGGAACGTCATCCTGAGGCTGAAATTGAAGGTGAAATGCATGCTTTTACAGCTATGAACGAGGCCTTGCGCAACACCATATATCAGGATGCAAATCTGACTGGGCAGCCAAATTTATTGATTATGCCTAATCTGGATGCAGCCAATATTGCTCTAGGGCTAATTCGTTCCTTAACGGATGCTCTGTTGATTGGTCCTTTTGTACATGGTTTATCAAAACCAGCGCATATTGTGATTCCATCAGTATCGGCCCGAGGTATGTTTAATATGACTGCGGTTACGGCGTCTGAGGTGATTAACCAACAGGACATGATTGACGAAACTTAGTCAAAAAAAGGCAAATAATAGGCAAAAAATAGGTAACCAATAAGGCACGGCCGACAGGGGTTGGTAAATCACCTGCGGCCTGCTTTAATTAACCTTATATTAAAATTAATATAGGGTGTTGGATATGACTATTACAGCCAGTGAGCGGACTCGCGTAGTTCGTGGTGCCAAGCGCAGCATCACTGAACAGCAAACAATAAATGCGATTCTTGATGCCGCAATGATTTGCCACGTAGGCTTTGTTATGAATGGCTATCCGATGGTTATTCCCACTTGCCATTGGCGAGAGGGTGATAAAATTTATTGGCATGCCCATAGCAAGGCGAAAAATATTGTCCAAACAGACGATCAACAAGTGTGCATGACGGTGACCTTGATGGATGGTCTGGTGTTAGCTCGTTCGGCTTTTAATCACTCGGTAAATTATCGCTCGGTTATGATTTTTGGTAAGGCTCAAGAAATAACGGATGAGCGGGAGAAAACCCGTCAATTTAAGCTAATGATTGATAAGTTTTCCCCTGGTCGTTGGGATCAATTAAGGCCTATCACTAAAACTGAAGTCAAAGCTACAGGCTTGATGGAATTGGATCTGACAGAGGTTTCTTGCAAAGTACGCAATGAAATGGCGGTAGATGAAGTAGAAGATGTTAGTTGGCCAATATGGGCAGGCGTATTGCCTATTGAGCAGCAGTTTGGTGATTGGCAGGTAAATACAGATACTACAGCCGATTATGCCTTACCTAATCATCCCGACCTAGATCAGTAAGTTTGTAGAGCCCACTTAAATAGAATCGCTATAGCTTTGACCTAAGCTTATCAAGTAAAATGAGCGCCTTTACCACTAACGGTTTAATCCATGACCCTTTTAAGTGTAAATCTGAATAAAATCGCTCTATTACGTAATTCCCGCGGTCGCGATTTCCCTAATGTCTGTGAATTTGCTAACAAATTTATGGCCTTGGGCGTCAAGGGGATTACGGTTCATCCGCGCCAGGATGAGCGCCATATTACCAATCAGGATGCCTATGATTTAGGTGCTCTGCTCGCCCCACTAGAAGGTATTGAATACAATATTGAAGGATACCCTTCGGCTGATTTTCTCCGTATGGTAGAGGAGATCAAACCTGATCAATGTACCTTAGTACCTGATGCGCCTGGTCAACTTACCTCAGACCATGGTTGGGATATGACTACTCAATTTGCTCAAGTGGACAGTATTTGCCAACAAATAAATGCTATGGGCGTGCGCAGTGCTATTTTCCTTGATCCAGAAGTAGAGCAGGTCGAGCTGGCCGCTAAGTCCAGTGCCCAGCGTATTGAACTTTATACCGAAAAATATGCCAATCATTGGCACACCCCACAACATGACACAGTGTTAGCTAACTACCGAGCAGCGGCTGTAAAGGCTCAAGAGCTTGGTTTAGGTGTCAATGCAGGTCATGATTTAGATAGCCAAAATCTAGCCGACTTTTTGACCATTCCAAATATACTCGAGGTCTCTATTGGTCATGTGTTAACCATTGAGTGTATTGAACGTGGCATGACGGACGTTATTGCTGAGTATTTGGCTATTTGTCGCAGTAACTAAGCAATTTCTATACTATAGCCTGCTTAGGCAGGCTATTAGCTCTGCATCCGCTGTCCAGTTGGATCATAGAATCCTTGCAAACTTGCCGTTGCTGAGTGGCGCTGTTGTGCCACTTCAATACTGAAGTCTGCTTCTGCGATTATGTCTTTAGTCAGGTTGGCTAAATTGACATACCCCATACCTATGGCCGCACCTAAGGCGTGTCCATACATGCCAGAGGTTAAATAACCAACATACTCTCCATTCATAATAATGGGTTCGTTATGGTAGAGCAGGGGCTCTGGATCATGGAGTTTAAATTGCACAAGACGGCGCTCGGGGATTCCTGCGGCTTGTTGTTGTAGAAAAGCGGCTTTGCCAATAAAGTCTTTGGCATTGGGTTTGGCAGTAAAACTAAGCCCGGCCTGCAAAAGATTATCTGCTGCAGCAATATCATGCCCCCAATGGCGAAACCCTTTTTCTAAACGCAAGCTGTTGAGAGCATGCAAGCCTACGTTGGCTATTTCAAACTCAGCTCCGGCTTGATGTATAGCTTTAAACACTGCTGTTGCTGACGTAGCAGGGACCATTATTTCCCAGCCTAGTTCGCCCACATAACTAATTCGTTGTAGCCAACAATTGACTCCAGCCAATAGGGCATAACAACCCGTAGAAAAAGCAAATGCTTGCTGGCTTAAGTCAGTATCGGTTAGTTTTTGCAGAGTCAGGCGGGCATTTGGCCCTTGCACAGATAGGCAGGCAAAGTCTTGGCTAACATTGCTAACTTGAACATCATTGCCTTGCAGGTTTTTATTTAAATGCCACCAATCGCGGTTAAATGAGCCTATACCGGTAACCACCCAAAACTTATCTGTAGCCATGCGCGCAATGGTGAGGTCAGCTTCAATGCCGCCTTGGCCATTAAGCCATTGAGTATAAACCAGCTTGCCAATGGGGACATCGATATCTGCGGTACTGATATGCTGCAAACTGGCAAGAGCATCTTGGCCCGTGACTTCAAATTTACCAAAGGAAGACATATCCACCACACCGACACTATTACGCATAGCCATATGCTCAGCAGCATAGTTTGCAAACCAATTTTGTCGTTTATAGCTGTATTGATACTCTGGCTTTTGTCCGGTTGTGGCAAACCAGTTTGGCCGTTCATAAGCGCCCACTTCACCAAAGCAAGCACCGGCCTCAATAAGGGCATTATGGATAGGTGAAAGTTGCTTATTGCGGGCTGTATGGTATTGGTAAAAAGGCCAATGCATAGCATAGGTATGACCTAAAGCTTCGGGGATACGGTCTTGTACATAATCATCGGTGCGCTGTGCAGGATGATGACGACGCACATCACATTCGGTTATATCCCCCGAGGGATAGCCATCAATTAGCCAGTCGGCCATTAACTTACCCATACCACCACCAGCGCCAATGCCCTTGGAGTTCATGCCACAGGCCACCCAGAAATTATCCACCTCCTGGGTAGGGCCTAAAAGATGAAGATTATCAGCAGTAAAACTTTCTGGCCCATTAAACCAAGTACGGATACCCACTTCGCCAAAATCGGGGAAGGTTTCTAAGCCGCGCATTAGATATTCTTCGATATGCTCCATATCACATTCAAACTGATCAAAACAAAAATCATCAGCTATACGGCTCATGGGTAGACCTTTGGCATTGTGCTCAAACCAGCCCACCAACATTTTGCCAGCATCCTCTTTAAAGTAGACGCCTTTGTCAAAGTCACGCAATACCGGCCGTGGCGTAAGCTCTTGCATTTCCTCGGTGACCACATAAAAGTGTTCACAAGCATATAGAGGTAGGTCAATGCCGATTTTTTTGGCAAAATCACGGGACCATAAACCACCGGCCAAGACCACTTTATCAGCCATAATAGTGCCTTGATCAGTCTGCACACCAACAGCCTTGCCAGCCTCAATAATGACTTCCTCAACTTTGGTATTTTCCTGAATAAGCGCACCACCCATACGCGCACCTTTGGCTAAAGCCATGGTGGTATCAATGGGGTTAGTCTGGCCATCTTTGGCAATATGCAGGCAGCCAATAACACCCTCAGTATTGATGCCTGGGTAGATCTCTTGCAGCTTTTCATTACTGATAAATTCAGACTCAACACCAAAAGCGGCGCCCATGGAGGCGGTGCGTTGTAGTTCTTCAAGGCGTTCTTCAGTGCGGGCTAAGGAAAGGCTGCCAATACGCTTATAGCCTGTTGCTTGGCCTGTTTCGGCTTCCAGGCTGGCGTATAGCTCATGGCTATATTCAGCTAGTTTGGTAAGGGTTGGAGTTGGCCATAACATACTGACTAAACCAGCCGCATGCCAAGTTGTGCCACAGGTCAGTTGTTTGCGTTCCAGTACCACAACATCTTTCACCCCACGTTTAGTCAGGTGGTAAGCAATTGAGCAGCCGGCGATACCGCCACCGATAATAACCACCTCAGCATGGGTGGGCAAAGAAGAACTCATAATGATTGTCCGATTGATTGTCTCAGTTACGCTAAAAGTTGGCCTTTCTAAGCACGTAATTTAGTATTTTCAGCATCATAGGCTGCGGTCATTTCTACATGACACTGACGCGTGCCCAAAGAGGATTCCACAGTTAGCTTGGTACCTGCCTTGGCATGCTCAGGTGCTACATAGGCAAAAGCCAGGCTTTTACCCACCCGATAACCATAGGCACCGCCAGTGACAATACCGGTTAATTTGCCGTCTGCATAAACAGCTTCGTTACCAAAACATTCGGCGGCAATAGCATCATCAAAAACCAAATAAGCCAGTTCCATGGTCAAACCATCTTGCTGTCGTTGACGTAAATTATCGGCACCAATAAAGTCACGCTGCAAATCAATAAAGCGCTCCATACCAGCCTCAAGGCCAGATATTTCCTCGGTAAATTCATGACCATAAGCACGATAGGCTTTTTCCATACGCATGGCATTAAAGGCACGACTACCAAAATTACGCAGTCCCATGGGGGTGCCAAATTCCATAAGTGATTCATATATAGAAATCAATTGCCAAACGGGCATATAGAGTTCCCAACCTAATTCACCCGCATAGGAAACGCGCATAGCAAAAACAGGTGCCGAATCGAGTTGTATGGTTTGACACGATAACCAAGGGAAGGCGCTATTGGATAAATCGGCTGTGGTTATTTGTTGCAAAATATCACGAGCTTTGGGTCCGGTTAATAGCAACCCTCCCCAACTTTCAGTGATATCTTCTAACACCACATCAAAGTTTGCTTTATGCTGTTGAAGCCATTGGAAATCTTTAATTTGTGAACCGATAGCACCCATCAAAACAAACTCAGTAGCACTGATGCGGCTAACGGATAGTTCCGCCATAATGCCGCCTTTGGGCGCATGGAATAGAGTAAGACCAATACGGCCGTCTGTTTGAGGCAGTTTATTAGAGGATAATTGATCTAAAAATGAGTAGGCATCTGGGCCCGTAATACGGAATTTGGCTGAACCACTTAAATCCGTAATGCCACAAGCATTTTGCACAGCAGCACATTCCTCAGCTACAACTGTGTGGGCTTCATTATGTGCCCAGCTTTCGCTTTCCGTTTGTACTTCAGCTGTATGAAACCAAGCTGGCTTTTCATAACCCGCGGTAACAAAGTGCTCAGCCCCGGCTTGCTGCATAACCGTATGCAATGGACTAGTTCTAATAGGGCGGCCATGGGGTCGATTTTCTGTTGGTGCGGCACTGGCATACATACGCTCATAAGATTCGATAGCGCGGGTAATACAGTAATCTTTGTTTGCCCAAGTACCAAAGCGGCGGCTATCCAGACTGGCCATATTGAGTTCAGTTTGCCCATGCACCATCCATTGCGCCATATATTTGCCAATACCACCTTGGGCTATGCCGATGGAGGCACCAGATAGCATCCAGAAGTTACGCACTTCAGCCGAGGGGCCACAGAGAAAGTTATCATCCGGGGTATGGGTTATAGCACCATTAATCACTGTTTTAACGCCAACTTCGGCAAAGTAGGGTGCTAATTCCATACAACTCTCGAGGTAGGGCATAATACGTTCTAAATCGCCTTCAAATAGACCGCGATCAAAAGACCAGTCCATGCCCTTTAAGGCCCATGGTTTAGCACCACGGGTCTCATAAGGCCCAACTAGGAAGCCATTACCTTCTTGACGAATATAAGAAGCTGCCCTAGAGTCACGAACCACAGGCAGTTCGCGCGTCAGCTTGGCTAATTCTGGATGATCATCAGTAACCAGATACTGGTGTTCCAGATTTACCATAGGTACATGGACACCCACCATTGCACCTACTTCAGGGGCAAAGCAGCCGCCACAGTTAACTACATGTTCAGCAATAATCGTACCTTGCTCGGTAATAACCTCAAATTCGCCATTATCCATAACATTGATATCAATAACGCGGTTAAAACGACTTAAGGTAGCGCCCGCCTCACGGGCCATTTGACCCAGAGGCATAATCACTGATGTTGGATCAACATGGCCATCGTTAGGCGTATGTAAAATAGCTCTGGCATCAGGAAACGTCATTACTTGGGCGATCTCTGCGGCTTCTTCTTTGGAGACCCAATTCATTTCACAGCCAACATTGGCCGCTCGGCTTTTAATATTACGGAACCATTGTTCTTCCACTTCAGAGTAAGCTATACGTAACGAACCTGTGGTATGAAAACTCGATGGCAATCCAGTCTTTGCTGGGATAATTTTGTCATATAGTTCGATAGTGTAATCATGAATTTTTGATAGGGTATGATTACCATTAAAGTTGGGACAAAGGCCAGCGGCATGCCAAGTAGAACCACTGGTTAGTTCGCCTTTTTCTACTAAGACAATATCTGTCCAGCCTTCTTCTGTTAGGTGATAAGCTAAATTCACCCCTAAAGAACCACCACCAACAATAACGACACGCGCGTGTGAGGGTAAAGACATAGTTCAACTCCTTAGATTTATTCTGCGCGGCCTATGTGGGTGCGACTAATACCAATATTAAAACGCTCACGAATGGCCCTGTCAGTGGCATCATCCACGTGGGAAGGAAAATGTTCACGAAGAATTTTTTCCTTTCGGGCGATGGCTTTATCAAGTAACACCGGGGTGTTAGCTTCTTGCCATTGATTTGGACTTAAGCGGTCACCTAATTCTGGATAAATATACTCACTTTGCATAACCTGCAAAGTTTGATCAGAGCCTAAATAGTGGCCTTTATTATTTAAACAAACATCTTTTATGACATCAAAGCTAAGAGCTTGCTTGTCCACTGTTAAGCCTTTGGTCATGCGTAAGCATGCACCCAATACATCATTATCCATCAATAAACTTTCTGGGCATACGCCCATTAAGCTAGCATACATACCCGCCGCTTCATAAACGACATTGGCCCCAGCCATGGCTGCAGCGGCAGCTGTATAGGCACGTTCTGAACCAGCTTGGAAATCAGGTAATTTGGCATCAGTCATACCGCAGGCAGTGCCCGTAGGTAAGTCAAAATAGTTACCCATTTGGACGCAGGCAGCTGACAATATACCTTGTTCTGGCGAGCCACCGCTCATCGCACCCGTGCGCAAGTCAGAGACAAACGGCCAAGTGCCAATAATAGCAGGGGCACCGGGCTTGATAGCGTTGACATAAACGAGACCACCTAGACACTCTGCCCAGGCTTGAGACACAGCGCCAGCAAGGAGTGCCGGTGAGGTAGCACCTGCTTGCCCAGCAGAAAGCAGTAGAATAGGCATGCCACCTTCGACGCCCACCCGAAGGCACTCTAAAGACTCTTCAGCAAAGTTCATGGGGGGGACGACAAAACAGTTCGACATGGAAACGAAAGGCCGAGCCCGCCATTGCGCCTCGCTTCCCGCTATCATATGCAGCATTTGCAAACCTTCTTCAACATGATCGGCAGCCGTAAAACTGGTACCAATATGTTTGCTGGAGCCCATTATTGATTCATATAAGGTGTTTAAATCAAGGTCCTTCGGGTCGGCAATATCACGCAATACACAGGTACGTTGAAACATATGTATGTGCTCACATTGGTCAGCAATGCGTGCCATATCATATAGATCCCCTGTGACGGGATCACGGTAGCTATTACTAGTTGGGTCAGCAATGTGCACGGCAGCCCCAGCCGTAGAAAAATGGACTCTTTGGCCATTTAATTGAAGATCATAATTAGGACTAATACCATGCAAGGTCATATTCCTTTGCGCCATTGCCATAGATCGCTCAACTAAATCACGGGGCATGCGTAAACGACCATCATCACCGAATTCAGCACCGGCATAAACACAGGTTTCTATGCAATGAGGGGTAGCTCGACCAAAGCCAATCTCTGCTAAAATTCGGAAAGCATTGTCAGCTATAGCCTCCATATCTGCTTGATTAAGAGGCGTGTAACTGCCCCCAATTTCGCCTGCATGAACAGGTTTGATATCTTCCGCAAGGGGCGCTTGTCGTTCTGCTAAGCGGGCTGAGCGACCGCCAGATCTTCGGGCCATAGTGTCACCCTATATAAGCTTGTTGTTTGTTTTTATTGTCATTGGCATGGCAGGTGTTAAAACACGTCCATGCATGCCAGCTCATATTCGCGATTTTTGTGTCAATTTACAATTGATAATTTCTTAATTAAGCATTAGGATTTCTAATCATTAAATAATCATAAATTGACCCTAATGACGCGAAAACTTCCTCCATTAAATAGTCTCCGTGCTTTTGAGGCTGCCGCACGTCATCTTAGTTTTACACGTGCCGCAGATGAGCTATTTGTGACCCAAGCGGCAGTCAGTCATCAAGTTAAATCCCTGGAAGATTACTTAGATAGGCCTCTATTTATTCGTTCTCCGCGTAACTTGCAGCTAACAGAATATGGCCAACGCTTGTTGCCAGTGTTAGAAGAAAGTTTGGATAATATGGCTGAAGTTATCAAAAATCTACGTCTAGAAGAATCTAGAGGTATGGTAAAAATACGTTTGGCGCCGTCGTTTTCTGCTAAATGGTTATCGCCGAAACTTATGGACTTTTGGCACTTATATCCTGAGGTCAGCTTATCCATGTACCATGGCAATCAGGCCGTCGATTTTGCCCGTGAGGATATTGATTTGGCGGTTACCTATGGTCGTGGCTATTGGCCTGGGGTGGACTCTTATCCGATTATGCAATTGGATTATTTTCCGGTGGCAAGCCCGGCGTATTTAGCTAGCCGACCACCCATCGAAACCCCTGCGCAAATGGCTGAATATTACCTTTTACATGATATTGACCATGAGACCTGGCTAGCATGGTATCGGCAGGTAGGCTTACCTGATATTACCCTTAAAAGTGGCTATATTTTTGATGATACCAATGTCTTGATTCAGGGTGCTCTAGATGGCCAAGGCTTTGCTCTCTGTTCCAGTCAGTTTGTTAGTGATCATCTGCAGTCAGGCAGATTAGTAAAAGTGTTTGATGATGCGTTAGAAACGGATTATGCCTATTATGTATGTTGCCCGCCAAACCATTTAACTCGGCCTGGCGTGCGTGAGTTTAGGGATTGGATGGTAGCCCAGTCAGAAATAACTAGTGCCTAAAGGAAACGAGGCGCTTTTTAGTTTTGCTGGGCGTAATTGCTGCCAATGGAACAAGCACAGATGCGGCTAAGCCGAGTAAATGAATAACCCGTTTGTTGATGCCAGTCATTAAATAAGGACTGTACTTTTCTAAGATCACGTTGGCTGGTGGGCGTCTCGGCTATATCTAAGCCAGCATCGCGCAAGCACATGCTGACATCACTGGTCAGCATATAAGCGTCTATACCCATATAGCGCAACATTCTTGGTCCACTCATACCGCCTAATCTTGAGCCATGTTTTTTTAGATGCAAACACAGGCCAACAAAATCCTCATGGGGCCAGTTGGCGACCATGCTGGCAAAACTGCCATATTCTTGCTGTTGATCATAAATATATAGTGCGTTAGCAAACACGCTATTAATTTTTTGGTGATTTCTGACAATATCTTTGTTTTTGCCAATAGCTTCGATTTGTTCGGGACTTAACAATAATAGTTTTTCCGCATCAAAACCCAAAAATGCTTTCTCGAAAGCTGGCCATTTCTTTTCAATAACGCGCCATACAAAACCAGCTTGAAAAACCACTTTCGCCATCATGGCCAGATAACGATGGTCTTCTAAACGCTGTATTTGGGCGCGAGACAGGGGGTCTAATAAACGCAGCTCTAGGGCTTCGGGGGTGCCATTACGACGTATAGCGCGTTGATAAATAGGCGTAAAACCAATGCTCATAAAAGCTATCTCAACCAATATAATTTAGTGGTACTTTGGTGCTATCAATAATTTTGCGCATTACAAAAGCGGACTTCACACCACTAACACCTTCAATACGGGTAATTTTACCAAGTAGTAAGTCGTGATAACTATCCATATCGGGTACTGAAACTTTAAGCTGATAGTCTGCTTCATGCCCAGTGATAATATAGCATTCTGTTACTTCCGGAAACTCGCTGATGGTGTCTTCAAAGCGTTGAAAGCGCTCAGGGATATGTTTGTCCATGCTGATATGCAGAATAGCCGTTAGGTTCAAGTTCACTGCGCGTTCATTAACCCGCACTACTTTATCTCTAATTACACCTGTTTCTTCAAGTTGTTTTACCCGGCGTGAGCAAGGTGCCGGGGTCAAACCAACACGTTCAGCGAGGTCATGATTAGAGAGGCTGCCATTAGCCTGTAGCTCATGCAATATTTGAATATCAAATTTATCTAAGTTCATGGAAGCACCCGTATTTAAAAAATACATCAATTTTGCCTAGATGATAATAAAATTGCGTAAAATAGGCAATTATTAAATAATTATTGCTGATTTTAGATATTTAATAGAAATTTAGATAAGATATTGCGCTAAAGCCTTGTTATAATATGTGAAAATTTTTTGTATTTTGAATTCCTGTTTAGGAGAACCCCATGTTTGATTATCGTAAATATAGTGCTTTTCAGCCGGTGGCCTTGCCAGATCGCACTTGGCCTGACCAGACGATTACACAAGCACCTGACTGGTGTAGTGTCGACCTGCGCGATGGTAATCAAGCTCTGGTTAATCCCATGAATGTGGAACAAAAGACCCGCATGTTTAATTTGCTGGTGCAGTTGGGCTTTAAAGAAATCGAAGTAGGTTTTCCATCGGCTTCTAAGCCTGATTTTGATTTTGTCCGCAAAATTATTGATGAAGGTTTAGTACCTGATGATGTTACTCTGCAAGTGCTAACCCAAGCTCGTGAAGTATTAATTGCCCGCACCTACGAAGCTTTGGCGGGCTGTAAGAAAGCGGTAATACATGTTTATAACTCTACCTCGACAGTACAGCGTGAACAGGTCTTTGGCCAAGATATGGACGGTATTAAAGCCATTGCCGTTCAAGGTGCCAAATGGGTTGAGCAATATGCGGCCAAGCACCCAAACACGGAATGGGTGTTCCAATATTCACCAGAAAGTTTTACCGGTACTGAGCTAGATTATGCTGTCGAAGTATGTGATGCCGTGATTAACGTCTGGCAACCTGAAAATGGCCGCGAGGTGATTATTAATCTACCTTCGACAGTAGAAATGTCGACGCCCAATGTATTTGCTGATCAAGTTGAATATTTCTGTCGTCATTTGGCTAAGCGCGAGCATGTGCGTATTTCATTACACACTCACAATGACCGCGGTTGTGCCGTTGCCGCGGCTGAGTTAGGTTTGATGGCCGGTGCCGATCGGGTTGAGGGTACCTTAATGGGTAATGGTGAGCGGACTGGTAATACGGACCTTATCGCTATGGCCATGAATTTGTATTCTCAAGGCGTAGATCCTAAGCTAGATTTAAGTAATATCATCGATATTATTGAGGTCGTAGAGAGCTGTACTGAAATTGCTGTTGGTCCAAGACATCCATGGGCTGGTGAGCTGGTTTATACAGCCTTTTCTGGTAGCCATCAGGATGCCATCCGTAAATCAGTAAAATATCATCAAGATCACAATAAACCTAAGTGGGATGTAGCCTATCTACCAATTGATCCCCGTGATATTGGTCGTGAGTATGAAGCTGTGGTGCGCATTAATAGCCAAAGTGGTAAAGGTGGTGTCGCCCTAGTATTAGAGCGTGACTACAATATTGACTTGCCTAAGTGGATGCATATGCCACTAAGTCGGGTAGTGCAGGGCGCAACAGAAGCAACGGGTATGGAAATTTCACCTGCCAATATATATACGCTATATCAGCAAAACTTTGTTAATGTAGATGATGCTTGGGCCCTACAAGACTATGGTATGCAAAAACATGCTGATAATGTTACCGCGAGTTTTAGCTTTGGTGGTCAACAGTTACAAGGCCAGGGTCATGGCGCACTTGAGGCCTTAAGTGCTGCCTTACAAGCCCGCTATGGCTGTTCTCTTGAAGTAAGTCATTATGATCAGCACGCGCTGATGAATGCGGGTACCGAATCCATGGCGCAAGCTTGTATTGAACTGGAAGTAAATGGTGATTTCTTAGCGGCAGTGGCTGTTGCTGAAGATACCACTCAGGCAACTTTGCAAGCTATGTTAACCGCCTTTAGCCGCAGCCCAGTGGCTGTAGCTGCAGCTGCCTAGTCACTTACTTACCATGTAGGTCGGGTATATGCCCGACCTAAAGGTTTGTTCTTATTAACACATCAATTAGCTGTTTTCTTACTAGAAGATTTTTTCTTGCTAGCAGTTTTTTTATTGCTTTTCTTACCGGCTTTATTAGCTGATTTTTTGTCTGGTTTTTTACTTGATTTGGCTTTTTTGTTTTTGCTGGCTAGTTTTGGTTCCGCTTTTTTGGGTTCAAGACCAGTTATTTTAATACGTGGTAAGCTTTGCTTTAGATAACGTTCAATACGCCCCAAATTCGGCCAATCCATGGCATCAACTACAGACCAGACGGTGCCTCCCATTTGGTCACGGCCGCTGCGTCCAGCACGATGCACATAAGTATCCGCTTTAGCTGGCAAATATATATTAATAACATGGCTCAGGCCTGAAATGTCCAATCCTCGGCAAGCCACATCCGTAGCAATAATCATTTTATTCCAGCCACGTCGTAAATCTTTTATTTGCTGATTACGGGCACTTTGCTTTATATCTCCATGTAATCCTGTACAACGAATACCAAGCTGACGGGCTACTTGTAACCATTTTTCAACCTGCTTACGGCTATTTACAAACACTATGGCTTGTTTAATGTCTGATGCCATCAGCAAGGCCTCAACCAGTTGCTGCTTATGTTGATCGTTATCAGCTTGAAAAATACTCTGCTCAATATTGCTAGCTAATTGTCTGGGGGCAGCAATGGTAATGGTGGCAGCAGGTTGGCGTAGTAAATTTCCAGCAAAGTTTTGGACTTTGTCACCTTCTAGAGTAGCTGAAAACATTAATGTTTGATGTTGACGCTGCACGAGCCTAGCGATTTTGTTTATGACCTCGATAAAGCCCAAATCGAGCATTCGATCGGCTTCATCAATAACTAACATTTGCACTTGACTAATATCTAGCCAGTTACGTTCCACCAGTTCTAGTAAGCGTCCTGGCGTAGCCACTACACAGTTGCGTTGTTTTAGTTCGGTTAGTGCAGCATGCTGCTGACCAAGGGGAATACCGCCCACAATAAGTAGACTGCTTAAACTTGAGCCATGCATTAAATCTTGCATGACCTTTTGAGTTTGTTGTGCCAGTTCCCTAGTCGGGCTCAGAATCAGCACTTGTGGACTATCACTTAACTGCTGTTGGGTTTCGGTATCGAGCAAATGTTGTACGCATGGAAGGGCAAAAGCCAATGTTTTACCTGTCCCTGTGGGTGCACATGCCAACAGATCTTGCCCTTCCATCGCAATGGGAATAGCTTGTGTTTGAATAGGGGTAGGGGTCGCCAGTTGCATATTGGCAAGGCTTTCAATCAACTCTAGATCAAGTGGCAAATCGATAAAGGACATAGTGAATGTGGTTTCGTATTAGGGATGAGTTGGCTTACGGACGGCTATGATACAGGAAAAGTACAATAAAAAACTGACTAGATAGTTAGATATTTATTTTCAAAAAATCACCTTTCTGTTAGCCTTGGTTAATGGGAGTGTTAAAAATAAAATAGAACCTTAGCCAAGTTGGCGGTATAGCGCTTATTACTGCTAGTTAGGGCCCCTACCATGGATTAGCTATGAGAATAGATAACGATACCAAGCTCGATTACAAAGATGTTTTAATCCGACCCAAGCGCAGTACCTTGAGTTCACGTAAAGAGGTCGATTTACAGCGCCAGTTTTGTTTCCGTAATTACCAACCTGCAAATACTTCTGCTGATGCCATGCATTATCAGGGAGTGCCTATTATGGCCTCTAATATGGATGGTGTTGGTACCTTTGTAATGGCTGATAAACTGGCTGCTTTGGGGCTGTTTACCTGTTTGGTAAAGCATTACCCGCTGGAGCAACTGGTGGCTTTCTTTAATGAACCAAATACCCAGCGTGGCTCTCATGTGGCTTATTCTATGGGCATTAGCCAGCAGGATTTTGCCAAATTTGAGCAATTTTATCAGCAAGTTGGTAATAACCTGCAATATGTTTGTGTGGATGTAGCCAATGGCTATTCAGAACGTTTTTCTGAATATATAAAGCAATTGCGTGATGGTTTTCCTAATATCGTTATTATTGCTGGTAATGTGGTTACGGGTGAAATGACCGAAGAGCTATTGCTCTCAGGTGCGGACATTATCAAAGTCGGTATTGGCCCTGGTAGTGTGTGTACTACACGTATTCAAACGGGTGTGGGCTACCCACAGTTATCAGCTTTGATTGAATGTGCTGACGCCGCTCATGGCTTAGGTGGCCATATAATTGCCGATGGCGGTTGCACCTGCCCGGGTGATGTGGCCAAGGCCTTTGCCGGTGGTGCCGACTTTGTTATGTTGGGCGGGATGCTAGCTGGTCATGATGAAGGTGGAGGTGAGGTCATTAATCACTACTATCAAACTAATCAAGTGACCCAAAGTGATGGTGCTTGGGAACCAGTCATTGAAGAACGCAAGTTTGTTCAATTTTATGGTATGAGTTCTGAAGCAGCCAACACTAAGCATTTTGGTGGTTTAAAAGAATATCGCTCTTCGGAAGGGCGTGAGGTGCTAGTGCCTTATAGAGGTGCTGTAGCGGTTACCGTGCAGGACCTATTAGGCGGGGTGCGCAGTACCTGTACCTATGCTGGCGCTAATAGCCTAAAACAACTATCGAAATGCACAACATTTGTGCGCGTAGGTATGCAGTTTAATGGTGTTTACGCAGGGCAATAAATTTGCAATTTATGTGCTAATTTATCTACCTTTTGGGTCAATTATAGGCTTTAGTTAGAGGATTTTTAGAACTGTATCTAGCGAATAAATATGGTTTTTTAGTCGCATATAGACATGCGTAGCTTTTTCCTTCTATCATACTAGCGGCCTTGTTGAGGTGGGTTTTCAGTATCATCCATATGGTACTGGATACAGCGTTATAATTAGAGAAATACATGCCAATTGATAACCAACAATCAGCCGCTGTGCGCCAGCAGCCTGGCCGTGGCGTTAATAAGTCCCGTAAGCATTTACGGGGTCGTCAGGTCGATAGTAATGCCTTAGATGAAGTGCGTTTACTGTTAGGTGAAAGCCCACGCCAACGTGATCTTCTGATTGAATATTTTCACCTTATTCAAGATAAATTTGGCTATCTTTCTGCACCCCATTTAGCGGCTTTGGCTGAAGAAATGAATTTGCCTATGGCCGAGGTATATGAATGTGCGACCTTCTATGCCCATTTTGATGTGGTAAAAGAGGGTGAGTTGCCTCCTCCAGCAGTGACTGTGCGTGTTTGTGACAGTTTAAGTTGTCAGTTGGCTGGGGCCGAACAATTAAAATCAGCACTTATAGCAGGGACGAATCCAGCGCAAGTCAGAGTGATTAATGCGCCTTGTATGGGGCGCTGTGACACGGCGCCAGTGGCCGAAGTGGGTCATTATCATGTGGATAATGCCAGTGCCGATACTATTCAGGCAGCTATTGATAACAAACATTTTCATCCTCAAATCCCAGATTATTTAGGCTATGAGGATTATTTGGCTGGTGGCGGCTACGCCCTATTAAAGCAATGTCTGGCGGGTGACTACAGTTGGGAACAAATGCAGTCAGTATTAGCTGATGCCAATCTAAAAGGTCTGGGTGGTGCGGGTTTCCCTACGGCTAGTAAATGGCAGTTTGTACGTCAGGAACCAAAGCCTCGTTATGTTGCCATTAATGGAGATGAAGGTGAGCCGGGTACTTTTAAAGATCGTGGCTATATGGAAGCGGATCCCCATCGATTTTTGGAAGGAGTTTTGATTAGTGCCTGGGCCGTTGAAGCTGAGGCTGCATATATTTACTTACGCGATGAATATCCAGCTGTTCGTCAGATTTTACTCAATGAAATACCTAAACTAGTGGCGGCAGGTTTGGCGCCAGCAGGGGGTATTCATTTACGCCGTGGTGCTGGCTCCTATATTTGTGGTGAAGAGTCGGCCATGATTGAGTCCATTGAGGGCAAGCCAGGCTTGCCACGTCACCGGCCTCCATTTGTGGCGCAGGTGGGTTTATTTGGTCGCCCAACTTTAGTTAATAATGTTGAAACCGTCTATTGGATTCGTACTTTGTTTGATAAGGGTGCCGACTGGTTTATTGCTCATGGCCGTAATGGCTCTAAGGGCTTACGCAGCTATTCTGTTTCTGGGCGGGTAAAGAACCCAGGGGTAAAATTGGCACCTGCTGGCATTAGCATGCAAGAGTTATTGGACGAATATTGTGGTGGCATGGCAGAGGGTCATCAATTTAAAGGCTATTTGCCTGGTGGTGCTTCTGGTGGTGTTCTGCCAGCTGGTATGGCTGATATCCCTCTGGATTTTGGTACCTTACAACCCTACGGTTGCTTTATTGGTTCGGCCGCGGTAGTGGTGTTATCGGATCAGGATAATATGCGTGATGTGGTGGTTAACCTACTTAAATTCTTTGAGGATGAGAGCTGTGGTCAGTGCACACCATGTCGGGTAGGGACCCAAAAAATGGTCACTTTGTTACAAGACCCCGATTGGGATCAGGCTTTGCTTAAAGAACTGAGTAATGCCATGTGTGATGCATCTATATGTGGTCTAGGACAGGCAGCCTCTAACCCAGTTACCTCCGTCTTACAGCATTTTGATGGAGATCTTATTGCCACTGATCTATTAGCTTCGAGGGTAGACTAATGGACAAGATTGAATTTACGCTGGACGGTCAAACAGTCGTCGCACAGGGCGATGAAACTATTTGGCAGGTTGCCAAACGTTATGGCGAGACGATCCCGCATCTTTGTTATAAGCCAGAACCTGGCTACCGAGCCGATGGTAACTGTCGGGTATGTATGGTGGAAGTAGAGGGTGAACGCACCTTGGTGGCTTCCTGTATGCGTAAACCAACGGCTGGTATGGTGATTACTAGTGCCTCTTCAGAGCGCGCTCAGGCATCTCGTAAAATGGTGATGGAACTACTGGTAACAGATCAGCCAGCACGGGAGCAGTCACCCGATAAAAGTGCCCACTTTTGGGACATGGCCGATAGCCTAGCCGTGGATGCTTCTAGCCAACGATTTGCTCAAGATTCTAAACCTGTTGCGGATAACTCTAGCCATGCCATGCGGGTCAATTTGCAGGCCTGTATCAATTGTAATTTATGTGTGCGTGCCTGTCGTGAGGTGCAAGTAAATGATGTTATTGGTATGGCAAACCGTGGCGCTAATGCCAAGGTCGTATTTGATTTTGATGACCCAATGGGCACGTCTACCTGTGTAACTTGTGGTGAATGTGTGCAAGCTTGTCCTACAGGTGCCTTAATGCCCTCGGCTGTAACCAGTGTTGACGGTATAGGTGATAGTGCCGACTACGATCGTAAGGTTGATAGTATTTGTCAGTATTGTGGGGTGGGTTGTCAGTTAACCTATCATGTCAAAGATGAGCGTATTATCTATGTTGAAGGGCGTGATGGCCCGGCCAATCAGAATCGTTTATGTGTAAAAGGGCGTTTTGGTTCCGACTATATCCATCATGGTGATCGCTTAACCACGCCTTTGATTCGTCTGCCTGGAGCGCGCAAGGGTATTCATAATGATTTTGATCCTGCCAAACCCTTAACCCATTTCCGTGAAGCGAGCTGGGATGAGGCTTTAGACTTCGCTGCTGGTGGATTAAAGCAGTTACGGGATAATCAGGGTAAGCAGAGTCTGGCAGGTTTTGGTAGTGCTAAAGGCTCCAATGAAGAAGCCTATTTGTTCCAAAAGTTGGTGCGTACCGGTTTTGGTACCAATAATGTCGATCACTGTACACGTTTATGTCATGCCTCTTCGGTAATGGCTCTGTTAGAGGGCTTGGGATCGGGCGCTGTTTCGGCTTCCTTTATGCAAGCCAAGCATGCTGATGTGGTGATTATAACAGGGGCAAATCCAACGGCGAATCACCCTGTCGCGGCGACTTTCTTTAAACAAGCGGCTAAGCGTGGCACCAAGATTATTGTCTTGGATCCCCGTGGCTTAACCATGCGCAAATACGCTACCCATATGGTGCGCTTTAATCCTGGGAGTGATGTTAGTTTCTGGAATGCGGTAATGCATGTGGTGGTATCTGAAAAGCTTTATAACCAAGCTTATATTGATACCATGACTGAGGGTTTTGCTGCTCTAAAAGAGCATGTTAAGCACTATACTCCTGAGGCTATGTCGGCGATCTGTGGGGTAGAGCCTGAAATGATTCGTTCCGTAGCGCGGCTTTATGCCACAGCTAAGGGCGCCATGATTTTCTGGGGCATGGGTGTATCCCAGCATATTCATGGTACAGATAATGTTAGAGCGATGATTTCCTTGGCCCTGATGACTGGCCAAATCGGACGTGAAGGCACAGGCCTACACCCCTTAAGAGGCCAAAATAACGTTCAGGGTGCCTCTGATGCTGGCCTTATCCCCATGATGTATCCGGACTATAAACAGGTCGATAAAGACGACGTGCAAGCACGTTTTGAAGTTTTATGGGGCGTGGAACTTGATGATCAACCTGGTTTAACCGTGGTAGAAACCATGGATGCTATCCACGCAGGGGTTATTAAAGGCATGTATATTGAGGGTGAGAACCCGGCTATGTCTGATCCTGATCTTAACCACGCGCGTGCGGCATTGGCAAAATTGGAACATCTGGTCGTGCAAGATCTGTTCGTTACTGAAACTGCCATGTATGCCGATGTCATTCTGCCAGCCTCAGCATGGCCAGAAAAAGATGGTACCGTTTCAAATACCAACCGACAGGTGCAAATGGGTCGTCAGGCTGTTTCTCCTCCTGGTGATGCCCGGCAGGACTGGTGGATTATTCAAGCAATAGCTCAACGTATGGGTCTGGATTGGCAGTATACCCATCCAAAGGATGTGTTTAATGAGATGAAACAGGCTATGTCTAGCCTCGATAATCTTACTTGGGAGCGTTTACAAACTGAACAGTCAGTCACTTATCCTTGCCCAGCGCCGGATCACCCCGGCAACGATGTGGTCTTTAAGGATGCCTTCCCCATTGCTGGTGGCAAGGGCAAGTTTGTACCCGCTGATATTGTCGAACCTGATGAACGTCCGGATCAGGAATATCCTGTGATACTAACCACAGGTCGCCAGCTCGAGCATTGGCATACGGGCTCCATGACGCGTCGTGCGCCGGTCCTAGATTCACTGGAACCTGCTGCTGTGGCGACCCTTTGTCGTGCTGAGCTAGAAAAGATTGGTGCCAAGGCGGGTGATAAGATTCGTGTATCGACACGGCGCGGTAGTATTGAATTATTAGCCCGTGAGGATAGTGATATGCCAGCAGGGCTGATATTTATTCCGTTCTCCTTTGTCGAAGCCGCGGCAAACGAATTGACTAACCCTGTATTAGACCCCGTAGGCAAGATCCCAGAATTTAAGTTTTGTGCGGCAAAATTAGAGTTGGTTGTATAACCAGTTTCTGATCTTGGTGGATTTATTACACAATTTAGGCACTGCATAGCTATGGATACACTGGTTTCAGTCGAATGGTTACAGGATCATTTATATATGGATGATCTTAAAATCATTGATGCCTCTTGGTATCTGCCTGCTGCTAATCGTGATGTCCGTGCTGAATATCTTGAGGCACATATACCTGGTGCGGTTTTCTTTGATATAGATCAGTGTAGTGCTGCCAGTCATCTACCCCATATGCTTCCCAGTGCGGAGCAGTTTGCTGCTTATTTAACTGAGTTAAGTGTTAGTAATAATCATAGAATAGTGGTCTATGATAGCCATGGGCTCTTTTCTGCTGCTCGTGTATGGTGGATGTTAGGCTTATTTGGTTGTCAGCAAGTTGGCATTTTAAGTGGCGGCTTAAAAGCTTGGCAAGACGCCTCTTTTCCCCTAGCTAGTGGTGCAGAAGATATTGCCCCAGCCACATTTTATGCCCAAGCTGATGTAAGCAAAATTGCCAGTGCCGAGGAAGTATTAAGGGCACTTGAGCAGGATGATATTGCTATATTAGATGCCCGGGGAGCAGCGCGCTTTAATGGTACTGAGCCAGAGGCTAGGGCAGGCCTGCGTAGTGGTCATATGCCTGGCTCATTTAATATGCCTTTTACCCGCTTACAGAAAGATGGCGAGCTTTTGCCTATTGATAAGCTTAAACAGGAGTTAGCCGATTATCTCCATAAACCAGCTATCATCACCACTTGTGGTTCCGGTGTAACAGCGGCCATTATTGTTCTGGCTCTCCATCAATGTGGCTATACTCATACTAAACTATATGATGGCTCTTGGGCGGAATGGGGTGGTCGTGAGGATTTGCCCGTAGCTTAAGGTTAAACTCTAGAATAATTTTTTACTAAAAAAAACGGCAGCTAGTCCTAGACTAACTGCCGTTTTTATATTGCTAAGCGCTTATGGGTTATAGATTACCCGCTGGTGCATCGGCCAGAATTGCGTTTAGGGTGGCACTAGGGCGCATCACCTTTTTCACATCTTCACGGCGCGCATGATAGTAGCCAGTGATAGCTGACGCAGGTTGTCCCTGTACAGCTTTAAGTTCGGCTAAAATTTGTTCTTCAGCATCTGCCATTGCGGCAGCAAAAGGCTTAAATTTAGCCGCCAATTCTGGATCTTCGTCCTGTTCAGCAATCGCCTGCGCCCAGTGACTACCCAGATAATAGTGACTACCACGGTTGTCCAGCTCACCTGTTTTGCGTGAGGGTGATTGGTTGTTTTCTAACAGCTTGCCCGTGGCTTGGTCTAAGGTCTTGGCCAAAATAGCAGCGACTTTATTGTCCTGTTTAATACCCATATCTTCTAGGGATACGGCTAGGGCAAGGAATTCACCTAGAGAGTCCCAACGTAGGTGGTTTTCTTCCAACACTTGTTGCACATGTTTAGGAGCAGAGCCACCGGCACCCGTTTCATACATACCACCGCCTTTTAACATTGGCACAATGGAGAGCATTTTAGCTGAGGTACCTAGTTCCATAATGGGGAACAAATCCGTTAGGTAATCACGTAGTACGTTACCAGTCACAGAAATGGTATCGCGGCCACGTATCATACGCTCCATGGAACGGCGCATTGCTTCCACATAAGTCATAATGCGGATATCCAAACCTTCTGTATCATGTTCGGTAAGGTACTTCTCTACCTTGTTGATCAACTGAATATCGTGTGGACGATTGCGATCTAACCAGAAGATAGCAGGGGTATCAGACTGACGTGAACGTGTTACAGCTAGTTTTACCCAGTCACGCACAGGTTCATCTTTGGTTTGACAGGCACGCCAGATATCACCTTGAGCTACTTCATGGGACATTAACACTTCACCAGTGGCAGCGTTAACGACACGCATAACACCATCTTCGGTTTCAAAGGTTTTGTCGTGAGAGCCATACTCTTCGGCTTTCTTCGCCATTAGGCCCACATTAGGAACCGTACCCATAGTGGTTGGGTCAAAGGCACCATTGGTTTTACAGAAGTTGATAACTTCCTGATAAATAGTGGCATAGGTACTTTCTGGCATAACTGCTTTACAGTCTTTGGGACGGCCATCGGCACCCCACATTTTACCGCCATTACGAATCATTGCTGGCATAGAAGCATCAACAATAATATCGGAAGGTACGTGCAGGTTAGTAATACCTTTAACTGAATCAACCATAGCTAGTTCAGGACGATGTTCGTAACAGGCATGAATATCTTCTTCGATTTCTTCACGGAAAGAACGAGGTAACTCTTGAATCTTTTCGTATACGCTACTTAGACCATTATTTGGATTGACACCCAATTTCTCAAAAAGAGGACCATATTTTTCAAACACTTCTTTGTAGAATACGGTAACAGCGTGGCCAAAAACGATAGGGTGGGAAACCTTCATCATAGTGGCTTTCACGTGCAGTGACCACATGACGCCAGAGGCTTTGGCATCTTCAATGGATGCTTCCAAAAACTCACGTAAGGTTTTTACACTCATACGCATAGAGTCCATGATTTCGCCAGCTTCCAAGCTCATTTCTTTTTTGATGGTTACTGCACCATCTTCACCTACGAACTCAATCCGCACATCAGTGGCTTGATCGACAGTGATAGATTGCTCTGCAGAGTAAAAGTCACCCCCATGCATATAATCGGCGTGGGTTCGTGAGGCTTTGCTCCAGGAGCCCATTTTATGGGGGAATTTACGCGCAAAGGCTTTTACTGCGCCAGGTGCACGACGATCAGAGTTACCTTCACGTAGAACAGGATTAACGGCACTACCTAGAATTTTTGAATAGCGAGCATTAATCGCTTCTTCTTCTGCACTAGTTGGGTTTTGCGGATAATCAGGTATAGCATAACCTTGCGATTGCAATTCTTTAATACAGTTGTCTAACTGTGGCACAGAAGCAGAAATATTAGGCAACTTAACAATATTGGCATTAGGGTCCTGGGTCAGTTCACCAAGAAATTGTAGGCCATCTTGAATTTGTTGCTCTTCTGTTAGGAAATCGCTGAAATTAGCTAGTATACGACCAGCCAAAGAAATATCAGTAATTTTAACCTTAATGCCAGCGGCATTAGTAAAAGCACGAACGATGGGCAATAAAGAACAAGTTGCCAAAGATGGCGCTTCGTCGGTTAAAGTGTAGAATATGGTGTTGTTATGATCAGTCATGGGATCCCTTGGTTGTTACTGGCAAATACGCTAGGAGCTTGTTAAGTTATGGCCTATGCCGCTTTAGACTTATACAAGTCACACCCCAGCGTTTTTAAACCCGCGTATAATACGTCAAAAAACTACCTTTTTTGAAGTGTTGCTACATAACTACTGGGTATTTGCTGGCTAAATAGTCGAGCTGTTGTAGTTTTTTTACCTCACAATTATGCCTGAAATGGACTACTTTTTGGAGAATATTGTTAATGACTGTATGGGTTGATGCCGATGCTTGCCCAGTGGTGGTAAGAGAAATCCTATTCCGTGCTGCAGAACGTACGCAAATACCCACCGTATTTGTCGCTAATCAGTTTATCTCTACACCACCATCACAAGCAGTGCGTATGCTCCAAGTTAGCAGTGGTTTTGATGAGGCTGATAATGAAATCGTCAAACGTGTGCAGGCTGGTGATTTAGTTATAACCTCTGATATCCCTCTTGCAGCAGAGATTATTGCTAAGGGTGCTACAGCCTTAAATAACCGCGGTGAAACCTACACTCAGGCCAATATTAAAGCCAAGCTCAATATGCGTGATTTTATGGAGACTATGCGCTCTAGTGGAGTACAAACAGGTGGGCCTGCAGCCTATAGTCATGCTGATCGGATGGCTTTTGCTAATAAACTTGATCAGTGGTTATCTAAGCAAAGCCAAAAGTAAACCCACAAATAGATCCTGTTAAATACCTTACCAATACGCGCCTTACTAATTGATCAGGTCAGGTTTTCCTGTACTATCCCTCTAGTGTATGGATTAAAATGTAAAGGCAAGCATTTAAAATGTTGAGCCTTGAAAGGTGTTGTTATGAAAATTGCTGACTTATCAGGCTATCTGCTTTATCCGCAGCCAGATACCCCTGGACTAACTAGTGGGGTGGAAGGACGTGATGAACACAATCAACCAGTGACTGTTGATGTGGTTACAGAGCGCGGTTTAACCGTATACCTGAATCGTCAGGAAATAGTCACCTTAATGACCTTAGGGGATCACCCAGAATATCTAGCCTTGGGTTTTTTGCTAAATCAGAATATGCTCCACGCTGATGATCAAGTAACTGATATAGACTATGACGAAGACTTATCTGTAGTTATTGTGCGTACGGCTAGAGAAACCAATTACGAAGATAAGTTAAAGCAAAAAGTACGCACTTCAGGCTGTGCTCAGGGCACCGTTTTTGGCGATATGATGGAGCAGTTTAAAGGCATTCAGCTAACGGGCGATGTGACCTTAAAAACCAGTGTTATTTATGCCCTAAGTAAGCATATTAATACGACCCCAAGTATTTATCAGAAAGCTGGGGCCATTCATGGCTGTGTCCTATGTAGTGGCTCTCAGCCATTAATTTATATGGAGGACGTGGGGCGCCATAATGCCATTGATAAAATTGCTGGTTATATGTATCAACACGCCATCAAACCAGACGACAAATGTTTTTACACCACGGGGCGTCTGACTAGTGAAATGGTGATTAAAACTGTACAGATGGGGATTCCTATTTTGATTTCACGATCTGGGTTTACGGCTTGGGGAGTAGAGCTAGCACGCCAAGCAGGTCTGACCCTTATTGGTCGTGCCCGCGGGCGTCAATTTGTGGTGCTTAGTGGGCAAGAGCGTTTGCTTTATGATATAACGGCAGACTAGGTAAAAAGTGAAGCTATTAACTAAGTTGAGGAGCAAAGGATGCTGGAACAAAAACAACTAGTTGGGGTAATTTTAGCAGGTGGTCAGGCGCGACGCATGGATGGAGCCGATAAGCCACTCACAGAAATTGCCGGAAAACCACTATTAGAATATGTGGTAGAACGCGCCAAACCGCAATTAAAACGCATTCTGCTCAATGCCAATGGTGATCTGGAACGTTATGCTAACTTCCAGTTGCCCGTGCAAGAGGATATTGTGCCTGACTTTGCTGGCCCCTTAGCGGGTGTTTTATCGGCTATGGCCTGGGCTCGGGCTTTTCAGCCTCAGGCAAGCCATATAATTACCATCGCGGCTGATACGCCATTTTATCCCCATGACTATGTTAAACGTATGCTAGCAGCCGTTGATGAACAACATCCTTTGGCTTGTGCTAGCTATAAAGGGCGCACCCAACCCGTATTTGGTTTATGGCCAGTTGACCTGCATAACGAGTTACATCATGCCCTGTTAGAGGAGGGTATTCATAAGGTGGATTTATTTTCCTCACGCTATGGTGTGGCGGATGTGACCTTTGATGATATACCCTACAATCCCTTTTTTAATATCAATCGCTTAGCGGATATTGCTGAGGGTGAGGCTTTATTAGCTGCCCATGTCGCTCATGAGGGGTCTATGGTCGTATAGACCCTGTTTTTGGCTTGACCCATGACCGCGAAAGGGCGATCATACGCACCTACTTTGGGTGCTTTGCCAACGGTCATGATTACCGCCGTAAAGCTTAAAAGGGAACATCTAGGTATAAATTTGTGCTGAGATGGCTGTCCCCGCAACTGTATGGTCTAGATTGTTTATATAATCTGGTCTAAGCCAGGAGACCTGCCCTGAGTAATAAACCAGATGCCGGGTGAGCATCGGGCGGGGCAAGTCTTTATATTTATCCTCTCCCTTATGATTCCCGGGTGCACACGCATATTTATTGGGAACCGTATAATGCCACTTTCCACTGTTTTTAAATCTATCTTTGTGCTAGCTATATGCTTTTGTAGCCAACTAAGTTACGCTCACATTCAACTAGTTTATACAGATACCAGCATTGTTGAAAAACCCAAACCAGTGCCAGCCAAGCTGATTTTTTGGCATCCAATGGAGAACGGGCATGTTATGGATATGGCTAAACCATTGGAGGTAAGTGTTTATCATCGTGGTCAAGCAATAAATATTACCGATCAAGCTCAACAGACTTTGTTTACTGGCCTACATAATTCAGGCATCAGTTGGGATATTGATATTCCAGTAAAGCGCTCTGGTGATTATGTTGTGGTGGT
Source organism: Pseudomonadales bacterium (assembly GCA_049625185.1). GTDB lineage: Bacteria > Pseudomonadota > Gammaproteobacteria > Pseudomonadales > Balneatricaceae > Njordibacter. Next base: position 118,639 of record JBMZUZ010000001.1, read on the forward strand.
AACCCCAGAACCTTACTACGAAGCCTCGGAAGATATTTATATTCAACAAATAACCAAAGTCTATTTAAATCGCAATCAGATGCCCACTGACTGGGATCAGTTACAGGGGCTTAAAGCCGAAATTTTACCCTTAGCCAAGCCCTATAATATTTTAGCGGGTACTAATTTTCGTGGGCAGGTGTTAAAGGCAGGTAAGCCAGTACCCTTTGCAGAAATTGAAGTAGAATATATGATTGCCCCTCCTAATCTGAGTACCAGTCAAGTGAGTTCTAATGCCAGTATGGAATTGCCTGGTGGTGGTATCACCATATTAAGTGATGCCCAAGGCGTATTTAGCATGGCTATTCCTAAAGCCGGTTATTGGGGATTTGCTGCTTTAGGTGTAGGAACTGATGACACCTACCAAGATAAACCTCTGTCTCAAGATGCCGTTATCTGGGTGCAAGCCCATGAGTTAAACTAGGAGAACCGGGTGCATATTGTTGATGGGGTCTTAACCACTGAGGTTTTGCTAACCGGCGCAGCTCTGACCGGGTTGGGCCTGATGCAGGGGATGCGCCATATGCCCTTGGAAAAAATACCAGTTACGGGTATTTTGGCAGCTATGCTCTTTATTGCTTCTCTGGTGCATGTCCCAATGGGTCCAGCTTCTGTGCATCTGATTATGAATGGTGTTGCAGGAATACTGTTAGGTTGGGCAGTAATGCCTGCCTTGTTTGTGGGCCTATTATTGCAAGCAGTCTTGTTTGGTTATGGTGGCGTTACCGTGTTGGGTGTCAATGCTATTAATATTGCTTTGCCAGCGTTGCTGGTTTACTTCCTAATTAGGCCCTTTCTTGCAACTGCTTCTGATCACAAGCGATTTATATTGGGGGCAATTGGTGGCGGTTTAGCGGTGGCTGGGACAACCATTATGGTGGCTACTAGTTTATGGTTAAGTGGTGATGAGTTTATTCCTGCTGCCAAATTGGTATTGGTAAGCCATATTCCAGTAATATGTATTGAAGCAATTCTATCTGGCGCTACCCTTTATCTAATTGGTAAGGTAAAGCCAGAACTATTTCTTCAAAAGGTTTGGCAATAATGCATAACAAGACCCTAGTAATGATAATTTTGCTGGCCTTAAGTCCATGGGCTTGGGGGCATAAGGTTATATTAGATGTCTTTGTTAGTGGCGATCTAGTGGAAGGGGAGTTAGGCTATTCTAATGGTGATATGGCCAGCCATGCAGACCTATCTGTGCTCAATCATATGGGGCAGGAGCTAGCTCAGTTACAGACCGATGCAGATGGGTTTTTTACTTACCTACCAACACAGCAGCAAGATTTAGTATTTTATGCTGATTTAGGCGCTGGCCATGTTGCTAAAGTGGATTTGCCCGCAGCAGAATTAAACTTGTCAACCTTAACGACGCTGAAAGAACCGGAGTCGTCTAATTTAGTAAAAACCAACCTTGCTAGTTTATCCACGCAACCAGCCAATAGTGCTCTGGAATTACAAAAGCTAAAAGATGAAATACGCTCAATGCGACGTGACCTTAAAGCTTATAAAGAACAACGCGATTGGCAGTCAATCTTAGGTGGCCTGGGTTATATTTTGGGTTTGGTTGGGGTGGCATATTATTTCGCAGCACAGCGCAAATTGCGGGATAAATAAGATGTTTTGCGTTACTACCATTGACCCGCGTGCCCGAATTATTTTCGCTTTTTTGTTTGCCTTGGTGGTTGTTTCCCTAAGTGCATTGCCACTATTGCTTATGGCTTTTGCAATGTCCCTATATCTGTTTTGGGGTTCTGGTTTATCTTGGCAGTCGACCCTCAAGCGGATGCTGGCAATGGATGGTTTTATTGTTATCTTACTTATTATGTTGCCGTTTACCGTGGTCGGTGACCCTCTTTTTAACATAGCTGGGTTAACAGCTTCATGGCAGGGATTATGGCAAGCTGTGACAATAGCGTTACAAGCCAATGCTATTATTTTGATGTTGATGACTTTAGTCGGCAGCATGGAAACGGTGACTTTGGGGCATGCATTAGGTAAGCTTCGCGTCGCCAAAAATATGGTGCATTTATTACTGTTTACAGTGCGTTATCTTGACGTCTTAAAGGAAGAGTATCAGCGCTTGCGTCAAGCCATGCAGGCACGTGCCTTTCGACCAGGCAATAATTGGCATACCTATCGTAGTTTTGGTTATTTAGTGGGCATGTTGCTAGTACGTGCCATGGAGCGTTCAGAGCGGGTGCTGGAAGCTATGCGCTGCCGAGGCTTTAATGGTAACTTGCCAATGCTTGTTGAGTTGCGCATGGGCATTACGGATTGGGTTTTTGTGGCAGTGATGACGGCTGCTTTAAGTGGCTTATTATATATGGAGATTTACCGTGTCCTTGTTTGAACTTGCCAATATCCAGTTTGGTTATGTGGGGCGACCGCCAGTGCTAAATGGAGCTAATTTATCCCTGCAAGCTGGGGATAGGCTTTGCATTACAGGGCATAATGGTGCTGGCAAATCGACTTTGTTGCGGATTATGGTGGGTTTGTTAAAACCCCATAAAGGTACAGTAAAAGCATTTGGTAAACCATGTTTGCAAGATAAAGATTTTTATCCCGTGCGCCAGCGTGCCGGTTTGGTTTTTCAAGATGCTGATGATCAGCTATTTTGTCCTACCGTGGCTGAAGATATTGCCTTTGGACCATTAAATCTGGGTAAAACGCCAGCTGAGGCCATGCAATTAGTAACAGACCTGTTACAACAAATGCAATTGGGGTATTTGCAGGATCGTGTCACCCATAAATTATCGGGGGGTGAAAAGCGCCTAGTCGCTTTAGCTTCGGTACTAGCTATGGAACCAGAAGTATTATTGCTAGATGAACCGACTAATGCTTTAGATGAAGCAAATGAGGCATTGCTAATAGATATTTTGCAACAACTACCCCAAGCCATGGTGTTGGTGAGCCATGATCCACATTTTCGGCGCAAAATTGGTAATCGAACCCTACGTTTAAGCGAAGGAAAATTAACTGAACCGAATGCCGCCTGCCGTCATGCTGTAGCAAGTTAAGTTTAGGCTTGGATACCGAACTGGCTAAACGGAATATAGTCAACTTCACTACCAGCAGCAATATAGGTGATATCTTCTGCCACTTCCACTAGACCATGGGCCTTGGTCATGGAGGTAAGAATACCTGAGCCATGGGCGGCACTGCGCTTAAGTATCACACTACCATCAGCTTGCGTCTCTTGAAAAACACGAATCCACTCGCGTCTGCCAGATTTTTTATTGAGATTAAAGCCAAGCTTTTGTGGATAGCAGGTAGGTCTTTGCCAGTCAGCACCTGCTAAGGCTTTTATCAGGGGCGCGCCAAACATAAGACTACATACATTAGCTGCTACAGGATTGCCAGGTAAGCCAAGGAATAAGGTTTGATCATTATTTAATGTGCCAAAGGCAAGAGGGCGACCCGGTTTGATGGCGACACGCCAAGCATGTACCCGACCAAGATTACTAAGTACTTGGTGAATATGGTCATGATCCCCTGTGCTGGCGCCACCGGAGGTGACAATCAGATCATGGCTCTCAGCTGCATGCGCCAGAGCTGCATAAAGACTGTCATAATCATCAGCAATAATGCCCAGATCAGTAACCTTACAATGTAGATCTTGATACAGGGCCTTAAGCAAATAGCGGTTTACATCATAAATACCATTGTCAGGCAGTTTGGTGCCTATTTCGTAGACTTCATCACCCGTGGAAAACAAAGCCACCTTAACTGGCTCATAGACAGATAATTGGGTATGGCCAGTTGCGGCAGCTAAACCAATATCTTGTGGCCGCAGGGCTTGTCCCTTTGTGAGAATAATGTCGCCCTTACGCACATCTTCCCCGCGTGGACGCCAATTGGTATTAGCTTTGGTATGGGGATGGAAATGGCATTTACTATCTTGGCCCTCGACATCTTCCTGCATCACAATTGTATCAGCCCCGGTAGGCATTCTGGCGCCAGTAAATACCCTTAGACAATGCCCTGGGATAAGCACTAAGTCATCCATAGTCCCCGCGTTTGCTTCACCATCCATAGCTGGTAAGCAAAAGTTATTGGCTTCCAGATCAGAATGCTTAATAGCCCAGCCATCGACGGCGACATTGTCAAAGCGCGGGCTATCAAACTGGCTAACAATATCATTAGCTAGAACTAAATTATGACACTTATCTAAGTTTAAACTCTGCTGTCTGCCATGAGCATGGACTTGTTGTTGCATATTGTCCCAAACCGTTTGTGCCAGCATTAAGTTTTGGGCTGGATCATAACAATCGTTAGTGTTTATTTGGGATGCTATAGGTGTCGATAAACCAGTTTCTTGTAATAACCAATCAGTAATTTGTTCAATATTATCTAAATCAAGAATGGGCAAGTCGCAGTCAACCGTATCAAGGTTAGTGGCAATAGCTTTAATATTGGGTACCTGATCAGCTAACAGGCCATTTTTATTAATTTCTCTTATAACCTCAAGTTTATTATGTGCAGCTTGTTTGTAGCCTTCCACAATAACCAAATCACAGGCGCTAAAATGGGTAACTAGTTGCGCAAGGGATGCTTCAGGTTCTGCACCATATTCATGCATTAAAGCCCAGCGTTTGCCTGTAGCTAGCATAGTCTCACTGGCGCCAGCAGCACGGTGACGATAGCTATCGCGGCCTGGTTGATCCAAATCAACATCGTGATGGGCGTGTTTAATCGATCCAACCTTGTAGCCGCGTTGGGTTAGATTCGCGATTAGGCGCTCTACGAGAGTCGTTTTGCCGTTGTTTTTCCAGCCAACTATGCCAAATACTTGCATGCTTCTTCTTAATAGGTATATAACGTACTTATTGTACATCTATTCAGATGTTTTGGGCTTGTGTGTTTGCGTCTTTTTTATATTTGTTCTGATACCTTGATCAAGGTCGCAACCAAATAAGTTTACTTGTTTAGCTTTCTGCACAATAGGCAACAATTTTTTGACTCTAATATAATCTAGAGTTTCTGGTTGGTTTAATTATATGGTTGACCCGATGACAAAATATTCAGGCTTTAGCCTTTTTAAGCATGCATTAAAACATCATGAAGATTGGCAAAAAACATGGCGTAGCCCGCGTCCCAAAAAATCTTATGATGTCATCATAGTGGGCGGTGGTGGTCATGGTTTAGCGACGGCCTATTACTTAGCCAAAGAGCACGGCATTACCAATGTGGCAGTTTTAGAAAAAGGCTACTTAGGCGGTGGCAATACCGCTCGCAATACCACTATAGTGCGTTCCAATTATTTATGGGACGAATCCTCTAAGCTATACGATCATGCCTTGGATCTTTGGTACGGACTAAGCCAAGAGTTAAACTACAATGTGATGTTTAGCTCGCGTGGGGTTTTGAATCTGGGTCATAATTTACAGGATATGCGAGATATTGAACGGCGCGTCAATGCTAATCGTCTCAATGGTATAGATGCGGCTGTATTAAACACTCAAGAAGTTAAAGAAATTGTCCCCATTATCAATGACTCTAAAGATATCCGTTATCCCATTTTAGGTGCCTCTTGGCAGAAAACTGGGGGTGTTGCTCGTCATGACGCCGTTGCTTGGGGCTTTGCTCGTGGTGCTGATCAGTTAGGTGTAGACCTGATTCAACAATGCGAAGTCACTGATATTGTGGTTGAACAAGGTGCTGTTACCGGTGTACAAACCAATCAGGGCTTTATTGGTGCCAAAAAAGTAGGTTGTGTTACTGCTGGTAATTCAGGGGTTGTCGCAGCTATGGCAGATATTCGTTTGCCGGTGGAGTCTCACCCCTTACAAGCACTTGTATCGGAACCGATTAAACCCATTATTGATACCGTGGTTATGTCCAATGCCGTGCATGCTTATGTCAGCCAATCAGATAAAGGTGATCTAGTAATTGGGGCGGGAATTGATGCCTATAACGGCTATGGTCAACGTGGCAGTATGCATATTATTGAACATACTTTGTCGGCGATTTGTGAGCTGTTCCCAATGTTTAGTAGGGTGCGTATGAATCGGACGTGGGGTGGTATTGTGGATACCTGTCCTGATGCTTGCCCCATTATCTCTAAAACCAGTGTTAACGGTTTGTATTTTAATTGTGGCTGGGGCACCGGTGGCTTTAAAGCGACCCCTGGTTCTGGCCATGTGTTTGCCCATACAGTGGCCCATGATGATCCCCATCCATTGGCAGCGCCATTTTCTATCGATCGATTCAATACGGGTCATTTGATTGATGAGCATGGTGCCGCCGGCGTGGCGCACTAGGAGACAAACAATGTTACATATCTATTGTCCATATTGTGAAGAAATGCGCGAAGAAGAGGAATTTTCCTACTCTGGCGAAGCCCATATCGTGCGCCCTAAAGATCCTGAATCCCTAACTGATGATCAGTGGGGGGATTATTTATTTTTCCGTACAAATCCACGTGGGCTACACCATGAAATGTGGCACCACAGTGCTGGTTGTCGGCGCTATTTTAATGTTACTAGGGATACCCGCACTTATCTTATTCATGAAACCTACAAGATAGGTGAAAAACCAACTGTAACTGGAGAAAAGTCATGAGTAATAGACTAGACCAGTGCAACCGTATGGCAGAGGGTGGGCGTATTGATCGTAGCCAACCTTTAACATTTACTTGGAATGGTAAACAGTATCAAGGTTATCAAGGTGACACCCTTGCTTCTGCCATGTTAGCTAATGGTATTAAAGTGGTTGGTCGTAGCTTCAAGTATGCCCGTCCTAGGGGAATATTAGGTCACGGAGCCGAGGAGGCCAATGCCCTAATGCAGTTGGGCGAAGGCAAAGAAACTATTCCTAATCCTAGGGCCACACAGATTGAATTATTTGCTGGTCTTACGGCGAAAGCGACTAATGGTTGGCCTAGTGTTGATTTTGATTTAATGCATTGGCTAGGCAAACTAGGTGGCAAGATGATGCCCGTAGGTTTTTACTATAAAACGTTTATGTGGCCAGAAAAAATGTGGATGACTTACGAGAAGTTTATCCGCAAAGCGGCTGGTTTTGGTCACGCTTCGGCCCATCCTGACCCAGATATTTATGACAAACTCAACCAACATTGTGATGTTATGGTGGTGGGTGCTGGCCCAGCTGGTTTAGCTGCTGCTTTAGAAGCAGGTCGGGCTGGTAAGCGCGTGATTATTGCCGATGAGCAAAATGAATTTGGTGGGAGCCTACTGGCTAGTAAGGAAACCATTAATGGTCAGTCTGCCGTAAATTGGGTGGAGCAAGCCACAGCAGAATTAGCTGCTATGGATAATGTACAGTGTTTATCTCGTACATGTGTGTTTGGTTACTTTGATCATAACTTTCTTGCAGCCTTAGAACGCCGAACAGATCATCAAGGTATGACTGCTGCAAGTGGTTCGCGGCAGCGTATTCATCGTATTCGGGCTCATAAAGTGGTGTTGGCAACAGGTGCTATAGAACGACCTCTAGTATTCGCTAATAATGATTTACCCGGCGTCATGCTATCAAATTCAGTAGCAACTTATATCAATCGTTATGGTGTGGTGCCTGGTAATCGTTGTGTGGTGATGACCACCAATGACTCAGGGTACCAGACTGCTTTAGATATTAATGCTGCAGGGCGCACTGTGGTGGCTGTAGTGGATACTCGTCAACAACCATCAGGACGCTTATTTGAGGCTGCACAAGCAGCAGGTATTACCATCAAAACTGGCCATGCTGTCATTGAAGCACGGGGCGGTAATCAGGTTAGCAATGCCTTAATTGCGCCCATTGATGCTAGTGGTGATAATGTTACCGGCGAGGCCGTTACTGTCAGTTGTGATTTAATCGCGGTAGCAGGTGGTTGGAGTCCCGTTGTGCATTTAACTTGCCATACGGGCAGCCGACCCCAATGGGATGAGCCTATTGCTGGTTTTGTTCCGGGTGATAGTGATCAAGATCAATATTTAGCTGGCGCTATTACTGGTGAATATACAACCCTTGGTGCGTTGCAGGCTGGGGCTAAAATGGGGTCCTTAGTGACGGCTAGTGAAACCAGTGCTAGTTACGCTTGCGAAGACGAATCTGTTTGCCCACCCCAGGCCCTTTATTTGGTGCCACATACCAAGTCAGTTAGCCGAGCGCCCAAGCAGTTTGTGGACTTCCAGAACGATGTCACGGCAGCGGGTATTGCCCTAGCTAACCGGGAAGGTTTTGAGTCTATTGAGCATGTAAAACGCTACACAGCTCTCGGTTTTGGTACCGATCAAGGTAAAACTGGCAATATTAATGGCATGGCTATTACGGCGAAAAATCTTGGTAAAACTATTGCCGAAACGGGTACGACGATTTTCCGTCCAGCCTATACGCCGGTTACCTTTGGTGCTTTAGGTGGTCGAGATATTGGTGAACTATTAGATCCCGCACGCCACACAGCTATGCATATTTGGCATCAACAACAGGGTGCTGAATTTGAAAATGTGGGCCAGTGGAAGCGCCCTTGGTATTATCCAAAAGGCAACGAGACTATGCAGGAGGCGGTGAATCGGGAATGTTTAGCCGTACGTAATAGCGTTGGTATTTTAGATGCCTCTACCTTGGGTAAAATTGATATTCAGGGACCAGATGCGCGGGAATTTCTAAATCGTGTTTACACGAATGCTTGGAGCAAATTAGCCCCAGGTAAATGCCGTTATGGCTTAATGCTGAAAGAAGACGGTATGGTGTTTGATGATGGTGTTACTGCCTGTATAGATGATAACCATTTTCTGATGACTACCACCTCTGGTGGGGCAGCAGGCGTATTATCATGGTTAGAGTTGTGGCTACAAACCGAGTGGCCGGAACTAGAAGTGTATTTAACTTCAGTTACCGATCAATGGGCAACATGCTCTTTCTCGGGGCCTAATGCACGTAACTTGTTGGCGAAGCTATGTGATGATATTGACCTATCGGCAGAAGCCTTTAAATTTATGGACTGGCGCAATGCCACAGTGGCTGGGGTAAAAGCGCGCATTTTCCGTATTTCTTTTACTGGTGAATTAGCCTTTGAGGTCAATGTGCCTGCCAATCAGGGCTTGTATATGTGGCAACAAATTATGGCCGCTGGGGAGGAGTTTGGTATTACCCCTTATGGCACGGAATCAATGCACGTATTAAGGGCTGAGAAGGGCTATATTATTGTTGGCCAAGATACGGATGGGTCCTTAACACCCCAAGATTGCGGCATGGACTGGATAGTGGCTAAAAACAAGGACTTCAGTTTCCTTGGCCAACGTTCTTTTTCCCGCCCTGACACCAGTCGAGAGGACCGTAAGCATTTGGTCGGCCTTAAGCCTAAAGATCCCACGGTAGTGATACCAGAGGGGGCGCAGATTGTACCCCATGCTGAAGTGACTATACCAATGCCCATGTTAGGGCATGTTACTTCCAGCTATTGGAGTGCCTGTTTGGGGCATGGTATTGCTTTAGGAACAGTTAAGTCGGGTCATCATCGCATGGGCGAGACAGTCTACTGTCCTTTAGCGGATGGACGTGTCTTAGCTGCAGAAATCTGTAGTCCGGTTTTCTATGATCCACAAGGAGAGCGTCACCATGACTAATATGCATACGCCCTTACACCATATCACTGTGCCGCATACCATTGCTGATGCTGGCATCGTTATGCGCGAAGATAAGCTGCGTGGTCATTTAAACTTGCGGGGCAATCCTGCAGATCAGGCCTTTACGGAAACTGTTGCTAAGGTTTTGGGTGTGGCTTTACCACTGCAAGCCAATACTAGTGCTGAAATCGACTCGACACGTATTTTTTGGTTAGCTCCTGACGAATGGTTATTACTAGTGTCTGCAGGAACGCAAGATCAGGTTGAAGCCGATTTACGCAGTGCCTTAATGGGCCAACACTTTGCCATTACGGATATATCCAGTGGCCAAACCCTGGTCAATTTGGCTGGCGCCAAATTGGATGAATTGATGATGAAGTCAACGGTTTATGATTGTCATAGCAGTCACTTCCCAGTCGGAAAAGTGGTGCAAACGACCTTCGCCAAAACTGGTGCTACTATCTGTAAATGCAATGATGGTTCCTTTGATCTGGTCATCCGCAGAAGCTTTGCAGATTACTTTTTCCTGTGGTTAAAAGATGCCAGTGAAGACTATGGATTGGCAGTCATTTAGGACACAATACTATAGGTTTATGGGATAATAAGCTTTCTATGTAGTTATCATGTTCCGTTAAGATTTCCTCAATCTGACGATGTGAACAGTTATCAAAATTGATGAGAAAATATTTATGATGGAAGCATATAGCAGCGCACTATTGGGCGTCTGGGTTATTCTATTTACAATTATTGCCCAATTGGTTGTGGCAGCGGTAGCCCATCGTATGCAAAGGGGTTATATCCCAGGTATTGTGGATAACTCACTAGATAATAAGTCATTTATATTTCGTAGTCATCGTGCGCATATAAACTCCCTAGAAAACTTTATCGTCATGTTTGCGACCATTTTAGTGGCTATGTTTATGGGGGTTAGCGCGACATGGGTAGCGGTTTGTGTTTGGATCTATGCCATAGCCAGAATACTGCATATGTGGTCTTATTATGCGATTGCCACCAATAGAAATCCTAGCTTACGGAGTCTGTTCTATGTTATTGGCCTATTGGCTAATGTGGTATTACTCTTTAAGGTAGGATTTGCCTTTCTAGGCTAGTTACCTATTGGGTAGTATTAAAGCTGCATAGCTAACCGGGTGCCTTGACGAATAGCACGTTTGGCATCCAATTCCTTGGCTTTATCAGCGCCGCCAATAAGATGGCAATGGGGGTCGCTTTCTTTAGCTAATTCTCGTAACGGCTCTTGCCCGGCACAGACAATAATATTGTCCACTGCCAAGGTGGTTGCTTCACCAGCTATGGTTAAGTGCAGGCCAGCATCATCAATGGCATGGTATTCACAGTCGGCATGCATCTGCACCTGCTTATTTTGTAGCCCCAGACGATGAATCCAACCAGTTGTTTTGCCAAGCTCGGCGCCCACTTTGCTGTTTTTGCGCTGTAATAGGCATATTTCGCGGGGTGAGGCCTCGACCTGCTGCGGCATATTAGCAATGCCACCACGGGCTTGAAGATTCATATCGATACCCCATTGAGCCATAAATTGGGGAATATCTTGGCTGGGTTGTTGTTGGCCATGGGATAAGTACTCGGCAATATCAAAACCAACCCCACCAGCACCAATAATGGCCACTTTCTTGCCTACTTTAGCGCCTTGCATAACCTCTAGGTAAGACAGTACTTTGGGGTGATCAATACCAGGGATAGTTAGCTTGCGCGGTGCAATACCTGTGGCAATTACCAACTCATCGGCATTCAGTGCTTGAATATCACCTTGATTAAGGCGTGTGTTTAAATAAACCTCTACGCCAAGTTCTTGCAGCTGTACCCGATAATAACGAAGGGTTTCATTAAACTCCTCTTTGCCCGGAATACGGCGAGCAATATTAAACTGACCGCCAATTTGCCCATGGTCATCATACAGGCTGACTTTATGACCACGTTGCGCTGCCGTAACGGCACAGGCCAGGCCAGCAGGACCAGCCCCAATAATTACAATATGTTTGCTTTCTTGGGCTTGGGTAATGGGCATCTTAGTCTCATTACAGGCCCTAGGGTTGACCATACAGGTGGCAGGTTTAGCCTCAAATACATGGTCCAGACAGGCTTGATTACACCCAATACAAGTATTGATTTGCTCAGCCTGGTTGTTGGCGGCTTTAAGCACAAACTCCGCATCAGCCAAAAATGGCCGCGCCATGGATACTAAATCAGCGTGACCATCAGCCAAAACCTGCTCAGCTGTTTCGGGTGTATTAATGCGATTGGAAGTAATCACCGGAATCGACAAATGCTCGCGCACCGCTTGGGTAACCCAAGTAAAAGCCGCCCGTGGTACTTTGGTGGCAATAGTCGGGATGCGTGCTTCATGCCAGCCAATACCTGTATTAATTAGGGTTGCGCCAGCTTGTTCAATGGCCTTGCCTAAATAAATAATTTCTTCCAGATTACTGCCTTCTGGCACTAGATCCAGCATCGACAGGCGATAAATAATAATAAAATCTTCGCCAGTCGCCTCACGAACCTGTCTAACTACTTCAATAGCTAAACGTATGCGGTTGTCATAGTCACCACCCCAAGCATCTTGGCGGTGATTGGTTCGGCTAACAATAAACTGGTTTATAAAATAGCCTTCAGAACCCATTATTTCGACACCATCATAACCAGCCTGTTGGGCTAATTTGGCACAATTAACAAAATCTTGGATTTGTTGCTCGATTTCATCGACTGTCACCGCTTTTGGGGTAAATGGATTAATCGGGGCTTTGATAGCCGATGGGGCTATGGCATTAGGAGCATAGGCATAGCGACCAGTATGCAATATTTGCATACAAATTTTGCCACCCTCAGCATGCACGGCCTGGGTCACGATTTTGTGTTTTGCTACATGGCTGTCATTATCTAAAGCAATAGCCCCAGCAAACACCACGCCTTGCTGGTTAGGTGCTACACCGCCAGTAACAATTAGACCAACTCCACCTGCAGCACGTTCACGATAAAAAGCCGCAAGGCGTTCAAAACCATTCTTGGCTTCTTCAAGGCCCGTATGCATCGACCCCATAATGACGCGATTTTTTAGCTGGGTAAAACCTAGATCGAGGGGTGCCATTAATTGTGGATAGTGTGGATGGGGCATAGTATTCAAACAGCTGTTTTAACAATAGTTCTACAGTAGGTTGAAATGGTCTGTGGGTCAAATATATGACCTCTAGGTCATATCCCCTTTGTCACGATAGGGTATTTGCTGATCGGCCCAATGCATATACTCTGATACTTGTTTGGCTTCTTGCTGACAGAACTGCGCTATGGCAGGGTTAAACTCATTAACCTGTAACCAGTGATAAGACTGCGTAGCTTGGGGAATAAAACCCCGAGCTAATTTATGCTCTCCTTGAGCGCCAGCATCAAAGTGCTGCAGACCATGGGCAATGCAATAGTCTATACCTTGATAGTAACAGGTTTCAAAATGCAGCAAGGGGACTTCTTCAAAACATCCCCAGTAGCGTCCATATAGGGTCTCTTGATCCTTAAAGTACCAGGCATAAGCTAATGGTTGCTGTTGATTCGGATACTGAGCTCGCATCAGCACAATCTGCTCAGGCATACTGGCTACCAACATCCGAAACAATTCCAGATTTAAATAGGGTGGGCGGCCACGCACATAATATGTGTTGGCATAACACTTATAAAAATACCCTAAATCTTGGTCATTAATATCCTTACCCTCTAACCAAGTAAACTCGATACCTGCTGCGGCGATTTGCTTGCGTTCTTTGCGGAGCATTTTACGTTTGCGTGAGGTGAGGGTGCTAAGAAAACCATCAAAGTCATTATAACTATGGTTATACCAATGGTATTGGCACCCTAGTCGACGATGCCAACTGGTAATATCCGCAGCTTGCCAATCTTGTTGCTGGGCAAATAACCAGTGCCAACTAGAAAATCCATATTGTTCAGAAAGGGCAGGCATTTGTGACTCTAAAAAAGTCAGTATGGTGGTTAAATCAACCTCGGCTGCAAGGTGAATTCGGGGTCCAGCACATGGGGTATAAGGGATGGCAGCTATCAGTTTGGGGTAGTAAGCAAGTCCGTAGCGTTGATAAGCGTCCGCCCAAGCATAGTCAAACACATATTCACCCCAAGAATTGGTTTTAACATAGCCGGGGATAAGGGCTAGTGGTTGCTGGTCATCGACAATTTCTATATGCATAGGTCGCCAACCGGTATCACCACTAGTACAGCCACTTATCTCCATCGCTTGATGAAACTGATAACGATTAAAAGGGCAGTGTCCCTCAAGGTAGTTATCCCAATGTGCTGGGGTGATGTGGTTTATGCTCTGGTGCACGATGACTTGCATAAGAGAGGTGTTAGATTAGCTAAAAAAACTAAGCTTACCATGATGTTTAATTGATGGGTTATTGCCATACGTAAAGTATATGTAATGTTTACTATGGACTCTAAAGGCTCCAGCTTAAGCTTTAGGTGATTGTTAATTCTGCCTAAATTGACAAGGTCCTTTAAGACCAATGAGTCCAATCTGTTTTTTTGCTGATGCTTGTGGTAGTTTCTTGGCATTGATGTAATTAGGACAACTAGTAATAGAGATATCCACTTGAACCAAGTTGCTTATAAACCTTGGCTAGCTGCTGCACTGGATTTAGGTACCAATAGTTTTCATGTGACTATTGTAGATACTCGTGCGCAACCTTATCGAGTACTGTTTCGTTATGGCCAGAAGGTACAACTTGGGGCGGGTCTAGATCAGGCCAATTTTTTATCCACTGACGCTATTGATAGAGGCTTAAATGCCATTCAAATAATGGCTTCCCAAATGACCCAAGTGGCACCGCAAAATCGGCATATTGTGGCCACTAATACCCTGCGCGTGGCTTGTAATCGGCAAGATTTTATTCAACCTGCAGAGGAATTTTTGCAGGCCCCCATTCAAGTCATTAGTGGCAAGCGGGAGGCGGAGCTCATATTTGCCGGTGTTGCTGATGAATTGGCCAGTCATAGCTTAGGTAGTCAAGATAAGCTAGTAATTGATATTGGCGGTGGGAGTACGGAAATTGCTTGTGGTAGGGATACACCTACATTACTTAATAGCTTTCCCATGGGCTGTGTGGTTTACGGAAAACAGTTCTTCCCTGATCGACGGATAACAGAAACGGCTTTGCAAGCAGCTGTGGATGCGGCTCGTCAATGTGTATCCAGTCAGGTTGCAGCTTATAAACAACAGGGCTGGCAGCTCTGTATAGGATCATCGGGCACCATTAAAGCCTTGGCCACCCTCAGTGGCAAACAACAGCAGGGTTTAGCAATGGTCACGGCCGACAGTATGGCCAATATAGAAAAGCGGATTATGCAGTTTGGTAGTTTAGATGAAGTGGTACTAAATGATCTGCGTTCTGATCGTTGGGAAATACTGCCTGCTGGTTATGCCATCACTTTAGGCATTATGCAGGCCTTTGAGCTAAAGGAATTATATTTCTCCAGTGGGGCTTTACGAGAGGGCGTTATAGCCAGTCAAATTGAAGCCCAAAAGCAAACCTCTTCATCCTTGTGTTAAGGTACTAATTAATAGTTGTATTGGTCGTTATTGATTGCTTCACTTAATCAGCAATGACACAATAAGTGATTATTGATTTTCGCCCCCAGTATCTACTCAAAGGTTACTTAGCCATGTCTGATCAAGTACCACAAAAGACAATTAATATTGCTGTATTGACGGTTTCTGATACCCGCACCCCCAGTACAGATAAATCGGGTCAACTATTGGTTGAGCGCCTCCAAACAGCAGGCCATAGTTTAGCCGAGCATACCATCGTTAAGGATGATATTTATCAGATTCGTGCCGCAGTAAGTCAGTGGATAGCAGCTACTAATGTGCATGCGGTATTAATTACCGGTGGTACTGGCTTTACCGCACGCGATACCACTCCTGATGCTTTAGCGCCTTTATTTGATCATGTGATTGATGGGTTTGGGGAGTTATTTCGTCATTTGTCTTGGCAGGAAATTGGTACCTCTACCATACAATCAAGAGCGATTGCCGGCGTGGCAAATCGCACGGTCATTTTTGCTATGCCGGGTTCAACAGGAGCTTGTATGACGGCTTGGGATAAGATTATTTGTGAACAGTTAGATAGCCGCCATAAACCTTGTAATTTTGTCGAAATGGTGACATTCTTTCAGGCCCCAAAGGCAGGTAATTAAAGTATGCCCAAGCAT
This sequence comes from Pseudomonadales bacterium, assembly GCA_049625185.1. Classification (GTDB taxonomy): domain Bacteria; phylum Pseudomonadota; class Gammaproteobacteria; order Pseudomonadales; family Balneatricaceae; genus Njordibacter. The sequence continues at coordinate 134,496 of JBMZUZ010000001.1, forward strand.
TCAGGGTTGATGCCTGTTAGTGAAGCATTAGCAAAAATCATGGCCAATGCCAGTTGCAAATTAGCCACAGAAACCATTTCTCTGCAGCAAGCCTTTGGGCGTGTCTTAGCCGAAGATATTGTCGCAAGTGTTAATGTGCCGCCAGCTGATAATAGTGCTATGGATGGTTACGCCTTGCGCATGACCGATCTTAGCCAAGATTTGATTCCTATAAGTCAGCGTATTGCTGCTGGTCAAGAGCCTAGGCCCCTACAAGATCATACCTGTGCGCGCATTTTTACTGGGGCAGAAGTGCCTGCAGGGGCGGATCTTGTGGTAATGCAAGAGGAGGTTGAGCTACTTGACGATGGCATTCGTATTCTAGGTGAACACACCAAAGGGGCCTTTATTCGCCGTACTGGCCAAGATGTGCAAATAGGCCAAGAAGTTTTAGCTAAGGGTAGTTTGTTGTCGCCACGTCATATGGGCGTATTGGCATCCATTGGTGTTGCTGAGATTAGGGTCTATCGGCCCCTAAAGGTGGCTACTTTAACCACTGGTAGTGAATTAGTAACACCAGGTAATCAATTACAAACGGGCCAGATCTATAACTCCAATAGCTTTCAATTAGCTGGTCTGTTGGCACAATTGGGTATGCAGCTGATAGATTTGGGCAGCATAGGTGATGACCCTGTATTAACGCGAAAAGCCATGGCCAAGGCTGCCGAGCAAGGGGATATTGTGATTACCACTGGAGGCGTATCTGTTGGTGAAGAGGATTACGTGAAAGCCACAGTGGCAGAACTAGGTCAACTGGCTGTATGGAAGCTGGCTATTAAGCCTGGCAAGCCATTGGCATTTGGCCATGTGGCCAAGACGCCATTTTTTGGTTTACCGGGTAACCCCGCCAGTGTACTGGTTACCTTTATGGCCATTGTCAAACCTTATCTATTAGCAATGCAGGGTGTTACTAGCCCTTATGATGCAAGTTTGCCAGCCCAACTGATCAATCCACCGTTGCAAGTCTCAAAGCGACAAGAATACTTACGGGCCCAAATTGTTGGCCAGGAAAAAGGTATTTTGCAAGTTGAGGCAATGCAAAATCAAAACTCAGGTATTCTTAGTGCAGCAATGCATAGTGATGGCTTGGCAGTTGTGCCAGTAGGCATCTGTGGTGATGAGGCTAGAAATATACAGTTTTTGCCATTCACTTGATGTAAAAGGGAAAAAGGCCATAATCTGACTTGAGATCGGGCATCTTATTACCTATACTAGCGCCCTCACTAAGAGCAACACAGATGTGCTGTAATTAGTCGATATCATGGTAGTCTTATTGGTCCTCTCGCAACAATAAGCCGTGAATCCGGTCAGGCCTGGAAGGGAGCAGCCGTAGCGGTGGGTTTGTGTGCCGGGATGTGGCTGATAAGGCTGCCTCCACTCTAAACTTAAATTGGTTTAGCAGCCCTTAACTTCTGTTTATAGCCTCTCTTAATACAGTTTTTGCCATGAACAACACTTTAATAAAAGTAAAGTGGTCACTGTATTTATGGGCATTCACCAGTAACACCCAAGCAAAGCTCCTAGAAAGCTTCAAGATAGATTGAATACCTGAGTTGAGAAACCTATAATGGCTTTTAAGTTATCTATAAGTGGATAAAAGCTGCATGGCATATCAGGTATTGGCGCGAAAATGGCGGCCTCAGGACTTTCATTCCTTGGTGGGGCAAGAGCATGTATTGCGGGCACTGATTCATGCCCTTGATGAACAGCGTCTACACCATGCTTATTTATTTGCTGGTACACGTGGAGTGGGCAAGACCACCATAGCCCGCATTCTAGCCCGCTGTTTAAACTGTGAAGAAGGAGTTACATCAACCCCCTGTGGTGTTTGCTCCAGTTGCCAAGAAATTAGTGAAGGCCGCTTTGTTGATCTAATTGAAGTGGATGCCGCTTCACGCACCAAAGTAGAAGATACGCGTGAATTGCTGGAAAATGTCCAGTATGCGCCGACTCGTGGTCGCTACAAGGTTTATCTAATCGACGAAGTGCATATGCTGTCAACCAGTAGCTTTAATGCCTTGCTTAAAACCCTTGAAGAACCACCTCCACATGTCATCTTTTTACTGGCCACCACAGACCCACAAAAATTGCCCATTACGGTTTTATCCCGTTGTTTGCAATTTAATCTAAAAAATATGTCTGCTGAGCAGATTGCTGGGCATTTGCGGGATATTCTTAGTCAAGAGCAGATTGCCTGTGATGAAGCTTCAGTATGGCAAATAGGTCGCGCGGCAAAAGGTAGTATGCGTGATGCCTTAAGCTTAACTGATCAAGCCATTGCCTATTGTGGTGGCGAGCTCACTGAAAGCGCTGTTAATCAGATGTTAGGCAGTATCGATCAAGGGCGGGTAGTGGCTTTAGTGCAAGCACTACAAGCTGACGATGGTAAGGCTATTTTGGCAGAAATCGCTGACTTGGCAGAGCAGGGGCAGGACTTTGTCTTGGCCCTAGAAGATTTATTATCTTTGTTACATCAGATTGCTATTAGTCAGGTTGTAGCTGAGGCGCCAGTGGCCGTACAATTTGATCAGCAGATTGTCCAAACCTTGGCCCAAACCATGTCTGCAGCGGATGTGCAATTATTCTATCAAATGGGTAGTGTGGCTCATAAAGATTTGCCACTGGCACCAGATATCCGCAATGGCTTTGAAATGGCCCTATTGCGCATGCTGGCTTTTCGTCCGCAGCTGACTGCAGAACAAATGCAATCAGCGCCAACCATTGATAATTCTTCTTCTGCAACCACAGTTCCTGTAACGCCTGCAACGTCGCCCAAGGTTGCAGTTGAGGTTGCTGAAACCTCAGGTGTGCAGGCCGAGTCTGACTCTAAGCCTGAACCCGAGCCTGAGTCTGAGCCCGAGCCCGAGCCCGAGCCCGAGGCTAAGGTGGCACCAGAATCAGAGCTAAAGTCTGAGGCTGCTCCTGAAGAGCTTGTTGAATCAACTCCAGAGCCGTCTCCTGATCCGTCTCCAGAGCCGTCTCCTGATCCGTCTCCAGAGCCGTCTCCAGAAAGAATGCCAATTGCTGAACAACAATTTGATAAAAATCCTGAGCAAAGCTCGGAGCAGGTTGTAGGCCACGTTAATGTCGGTGACGAACAAGTTCCTGTAATGGCAGATATTGCGCCTTGGGAAGAGGTTCCTTCTGGCTGGCAGGGCGAAACAGTGGCTGCAAGTCCAGAACCCATTGCCGAGGTTGAAGATGAGCAAGCAGAAACCCCAATCCAAAATGCAGAAGAGCCACCATTGGCACCAGCAAAAAACTGGACCTTAGCGGATCTTGATGAAAATAACTGGCCAACTATATTTCGCGATTTACAAACTGAAGGTTTAACGCGCTCTATCGCAGCCAATATGGTGTTTTCAAAACGGGTTGGTACACAACTAACATTTACCTTGGAAGAAGCCCAAAGTAGTATGCTTAATGCTACCCATCAAGGTCGTATTCGGCAGGCCTTAGAAGCCATGTTTGGTTGTGATTTACAATTGGCAATTGATATTGGTCAGAGCACAACAGAAACCCCTTATGCCCAGCGTGAGCGGCGTCTCGCTGACCATCAGCAAGAAGCTGTGGAAGCCCTGCAAGGGGACCCATATGTTGAACAATTGGAGCAGACTTTTAATGGCCAACTAGACCTGTCTAGCGTTAAGCCAGTTCAAAATTTTAAAGAATAGACATTCTGTATTAATTAATTCTTCAATTAAATAGAGAAAAATTATGTTGAAAGGTGGTATGGGCAACTTGATGAAGCAAGCCCAAAAAATGCAAGAACAAATGCAAGAAGCACAACAAAAATTGGCTGAAGCAGAAACTACGGGTAGTGCTGGTGCTGGTCTGGTGCAAATCGTGATGAACGGTCGTCATGATGTTAAACGTGTCAGTATTGATGACAGTCTTATGACGGAAGATAAAGAAATGCTGGAAGACTTGCTAGCAGCCGCCGTTAATGATGCAGTACGAAAAATTGAATCCGCACAACAAGCAAGTATGTCGGATATGACGGCTGGGATGGGTATACCCCCTGGCTTTAAAATGCCTTTCTAAACTAGCCATATAAATTATGTCATTTAGCCCGCTAATAGACGAACTAATTGAGTCTCTCCGCTGCCTACCTGGGGTGGGGCGCAAATCTGCCCAGCGCATGGCCTTACAACTGCTTGAGCGTGATCGCCAAGGTGCTAGCAATTTAGCCCAAAGTTTATTGGCTGCTATTGAGCATGTTGGTCGCTGTAAGATGTGCCGCAATCATAGTGAAACAGATATATGCCCAATCTGTTCCAGTCCGCGTCGAGATGCTCATAAACTGTGTATTGTTGAAACCCCCGCTGACGTTTTGGCTGTTGACCAGTCTACTGGTTACAATGGCTTGTATTTTGTGTTGATGGGGCATCTATCCCCCTTAGACGGTATTGGTCCAGAGGCCTTGGGCCTACCCGATTTATTTGCGCGGATACAAAACCCAGACACGGATGTTGCCGTGCAAGAAGTGATTATAGCCACTAATCCAACCGTTGAAGGTGAGGCCACAGCACATTTTATCCATGAACATATTAAATCTTTACCCAACAGCGAGGCTATTGCCGTGACTCGTATAGCCCATGGAGTGCCTATTGGTGGGGAACTTGAATATGTGGATGGCGGGACCTTAGCCCATGCCTTTGCTGGACGCAAAGCATGGTAGTTGCCTCTACAGCATATATATATGTAGATACCAATGCTGATCTAATAACTGCCTGTGAGTATCTTCATCAGGCCAGTCAGGTAGCTCTCGACACTGAATTTATGCGTGTCGACACTTTTTATCCAAAAGTCGGCCTCGTGCAACTATCCGATGGGGATCGTACTTATTTAATTGACCCCCTAAATATTGATGACTGGCAACCACTTAAAACTTTACTGACCAGCCCACAGACAGTCAAAGTGCTGCATGCTTGTGCGGAGGATTTGGAAGTGTTTCGCCATTGGCTTGGCTTAATTCCCACGCCTATTATGGATACCCAAGTGGCTGCAGCTTTTGTTGGTCATGGTTTGTCCATAGGTTTGCAAAATATGGTCAGTACCCTCTTGGATATTGAGTTGGAAAAAGGGGAGACACGGTCTAATTGGCTGCAGCGGCCTTTAACCAATTCCCAGTGTCACTATGCAGCCCTAGACGTATCATTGCTATTGCAATGCTTTAGCCGCTTAACAGTTCAATTAGAAGTACAGGCTAAGTGGGAGTGGTTTATTGCTGATATGCAGGCTTTGGCTATCGCCAAACCACCACTTGACCCAGCCAAAAGTTATACAAGCATAAAGCAGGCTTGGCGCCTCCAAGGGGTCGAATTATTACGCTTACATAAATTGGCCGAGTGGCGAGAAATACAGGCTAGAGAACTTGATAAACCCCGTGCTTTTATTTTAAAAGATAGCAGTTTATTGGATATAGCTAGGCGTAATCCGCAAAAGTTACAGAGCTTGGCTTCTATCCAGGATATACGGCCCAGTAATCTGCGTCGCTATGGCAAGGCTGTTTTGGAAATCTTAGATCAGGCAAATGAGAAATTTGCTCAGGATAAGCAAAGTGTCCCAGCTTCTTTACCATTGCCACTTACTAGAGGCGAACAAAAAAGTTTAAAAAAACTGCAGTCTTGTATTAATAATTTAGCTCAAGAGCATGACTTAATTCCGCAATTATTAGTGCGTAAAAAAGAACTTTTAGAATTATTTGAATATCATCGCCAAGCACAGGCGTTTATACTGCCCAAATTATGGCAAGGTTGGCGAGCTGAATTATTGCAACAACCAGTGCAAGACCTATTTAATCAAATTTAGAGGTGGCCATGAGCCAAGAAAAATTAATTTGCTCTATTTATCGCAGTAGCAAAAAAGATGAAATGTATTTATATGTGGCTAAAACCCAGGGGCTAAGTGAAGTCCCCGAAAGCCTAATGCAGATGTTTGGCAAAGCTCAGCACAGTATGGATATGTTACTAACCCCAGAGAAAAAACTGGCGCGGGCCGATGCGGCAGAAATACTTAATGCCATCGCTGACCAAGGCTTCTACTTACAAATGCCACCAACTCGTGATGAGTATTTGTTAGATCTTTATAAAGCACCAGTCAATCCGACCTATTAAGTGAGTTGTGCAAGCAATGGATAAGTTCTGGCTTAACACCGCCATTGAAGATATGAGCGATCAGCAATGGGAGTCACTTTGTGATGGCTGTGGTAAATGTTGCTTGCAAAAAATCATTGATGACGAAGCGCCATTGATGTACCACACCAGTGTTGCATGTGAGTACTTGGATCTTAAGACTTGCCGTTGTCAGGTATATGAACAGCGACAGGAAAAAGTGCCAGATTGCACTAAAGTTTCCGCGGCTAATGTCGCCGACTTTCATTGGTTGCCAGAAACTTGTGCCTATAGATTAGTGGCTGCAGGGCAAGATTTGCCAGCTTGGCATCCCTTACAAAGTGGCGATGCAAAAAGTCCCATTAAGGCAGGAATGACAGTTAAAAAGTGGGCTATATCAGAACGTAAAGTGTCCCCAGACCGATGGGGTGAGTATATTATTGAGATTCAGCAACTGGATGAATAAAAAAGTATGGCTATTGCACTCCTATAGTCATAGTTATTATCACAGATTTTTGTTAAGGTTAGGTGAGACTAACAACAATCAGGATTGATTACTCAACATTTCTTAATCGCTTTAACAGAGTCAGGAACTTGTGCGCCGACAGGCCAAAAAAGCCAGTCAAAATATGAGTGTGCATACCCCCTTCCTTATGCTGCTGTCACCAGCCCTTATAAACATTGGGTAAAGCCTGCAAGATAACAGTAATCAGTTGGACATAATGACATGACCTTTTTTACTCGGCCACTAACACTGTTTATTTTGCTTATCCAGTTAACCTTCTTAGCTAACACTGCTGGCGCAGAGTCAGACAATAAGCAACAACTTGATAATCAAATCGATATCCGTATTTTGGTCGATGTCTCAGGTAGTATGAAACAAACCGACCCCTTAAATCTTCGTGTCCCAGCCCTACAAGTATTAACCCAACTACTGCCTGCAGAAGCACAAGCCGGGGTTTGGGAGTTTGCAGATGATGCTAATTTAGTTGTGCCCCATGGCCCAATTGATGACCAATGGCGTGAGTTAGCTTTGGCAGCGGCACAAAATATTCGCTCTGATGGTCAGTACACCGATATTGGTGGGGCGTTGCAGGCGGCCGCTTTTGGCCAACAAGCTACTGATAGTAAGCGCAAATTGCATGTCATCTTATTAACTGATGGCATGGTTGATATTGCCAAAAACGAAGTCGTGAATATTCGTGCGCGCAATGATCTTTTACAGCATATTACCCAACAATACGTTGATGCTGGGGCTTTAGTCCATGCTATTGGTTTATCCTACGCGGCTGACGAAAAAACCCTGAGTGATATTGCCAGAAGGACCGATGGTCTGTTTGCTGTGGCGGAAAATGCTAATCAATTATTAGATATCTTTTTACGTGCATTAGATAACAGTGTGCTGACCCAGCAGGCACCCGTATCCGAAGATAGACAATCGTTTGTGGTCAATAGTGACGTCGAAAGCATTACTGTTGTGGTAGAAAAGAAGGGCAGTCAGGAGGTCGCTTTACAAAGCCCCGATGGCGAGGTTATTAGTGCTACAGATACAGAAGCTAGTCATGAAATTGATTGGCAAGAGTCAAGCACTCATGATGTGGTAAAAGTGCAAGAACCAGAACAGGGTACTTGGGCCGTGACTTCTGCTGAAGCTGAAGTGACTAGGGTGAATATTCAGGGTCAGCTCAGTATGGATTTGCGCTTACCTAGCACCAATATTTATTTAGGTCAGTCCACATCCTTAGAGGTAATATTGGCTGATGCTCAGGGGGCACTACAAGATCCAGCATTACTATCCGAGTTTAGTTTGCAGCTTAGTCTTGAGAATGAACAACAACAGCTACAATGGGAACAGTTAGTTCCCGTGACAACCGCTGCTACAAAGATTGCTATGCCAGCCCAGCAAGAATTAGGATTATATCGTTTGCGTGCCCGCTTGCTACATCCTGAAATGGCCCAAGAAGTAGAGCGCAGTTTGCGTGTTCATCCTCCAGTGGAATACACAATAACCCAACAGCAAGTGGCAGAGGTACTGCAATATGAAGTATCGGTAACACCACTGTTTAAGCAATTAGATTTAGATGCCAGCTATGTAACTGTCACTGGACAAGATGCCGCAGGTAATAGATGGCAAAAATCCATTGGTCTAAAAGTTGATAAATGGCAGGGTAGTTGGCAGGAAGAGGAACCGCTGCAATCCTTATCACTGAACCTACAAGGGGTGACTTTACAAGGTGAACCTGTGTCTTATACCGTGCCTGTGGCGGAAATAAGTATCTTAACTCCTAAACAAGTGGCACAGCAACAACAAGCTCAGTCTGTCGCTGTGGAAGACTTGCCAGAGGCTCAGGTTATTGAAGTTAAAACTGAACCAGCCACTAGCACTGAGGAAGCACCAATTGCGATAAGTGAAGAAAAGCCTACGCAAGCGATGCAGGCATTAATGGATGAGCCAGAGGTAGATCAAGCTGATGCCGTTGACACAGCTGCAAGTGATATACAGGTGCCCATTGCGTCGATGCCTGATGTGACCGATGTGACCGATGTGACCATAGAAGTAGAGCCAGCCAAATCAGAAGTAGATAATCGTATTGCCCTATTGGGAATTCTGTTGCTGATACTGGTCGTGAGTATGATCTGGTACCGTATAAAGCGTTCGGTGCAAAAGCCAGACAGTACTACACCAGATGAACACGAACCCCAAGTATAGGTCTTACTATGTGCGAACTAATGGGTATGAGTGCCAACGTACCTACGGATATCTGTTTTAGCTTTACTGGTTTGATGCAACGTGGCGGGGGTGTTGGCCCCCATGCTGACGGCTGGGGTATTACCTTTTATGTTGGCAAAGGCGCCCGTTCTTTCCATGACCCACAACCGAGTGTTGATTCTCAAGTGGCACAGTTAGTCCAACAACATGCCATGAAGTCTCATGTGGTTATTAGTCATATTCGTCAGGCTAATATGGGGGCTGTGTGCCTAGAAAATACCCATCCATTTCAGCGTGAATTATGGGGACGCCACTGGACCTTTGCTCATAATGGGCAAATTAAAAACTATGAGCACCTAGTTTTGCAGCATTACTTACCCGTAGGCAGTACAGATAGTGAATATCTATTTTGTTGGTTACTGGGTGAATTACGTAGTGCTTTTCCTAAACCACCTGCCGACCCATGGCCAGTGCGATTGTTTTTGCAGCAGCGTATGGACTACCTGCATAGTTTAGGGGTGGCTAATATACTTTTATCCGACGGTGAACATCTATATTGCTACTGTTCCACTAAACTTAGCTGGATTACCCGCCGTGCTCCCTTTGGTGAGGCCTGCTTAAAAGATGCCGATATGCAGGTAGATTTTGGTACGCAAACGACCCCTAACGATGTGGTCACTGTGGTAGCGACAGAGCCACTTACCGATAATGAACATTGGCATACAATGCAGCCTGGCAGCCTCTTAGTGCTCAGGGATGGCAGGGTGATTGAATAAAAAATTAAACAAGTGTTTAAATACACTTTGCCTTCTTGGTATGAGGGTGTAGAATAATTGCACTTATGATGAATATAACAATAACAGGATCTTTATTATGACCGCTGATGCTATCAATTTGGAATCTTACCAGTCTATAACTGAGATTTTCAATGAAGCCTGTGAACGCTATGGTGACAAACCCGCTTTCTCATGTATGGGCTTGACTCTAAGCTTTAACGATATGGATCGTTTAAGCGCGCAATTTGCTTCTTACCTACAAAACCACACCGACCTAGAACCAGGTGATCGTATAGCCATACAATTGCCGAATGTGTTGCAATTCCCCATTGCCGTGTTTGGTGCTATGCGCGCAGGTATGGTTGTAGTTAACACCAATCCCTTGTACACAGCGCGGGAAATGGAACACCAATTTAATGATTCAGGTGCTAAAGCACTGTTGATATTAGCCAATATGGCTCATTTGGCAGAAGAGGTTTTACCCAAGACCAATATCGGGACTGTATTAGTCACTGAATTGGCCGATATGCATCCTTTTGCTAAGCGTTTGTTGATTAATACAGTTGTTAAAAAAGTTAAGAAGCTGGTGCCCCCATTTAATTTGCCACAAGCCCTTAGCTTCCGTAAGGCATTGTCTATGGGTAGTGCGCAACCGGCAACGCCAGTAGCGACTTCACTTGATGATACAGCTGCCTTGCAATATACCGGCGGTACCACAGGTGTATCCAAAGGTGCCCAGTTATTGCACCGCAATATGGTTGCCAATATGTTGCAAGTTAGAGCCAGTGTGCAAGAAGATTTGCCTGGCGAAAGCGAAATCGTTATTGCACCTTTGCCCCTTTACCATATCTATGCCTTTACCTTAAGTTTGGTTATGGCTGATTGTGGTCATCATCTGGTGCTTATCCCTAATCCAAGAGATATTCCGGGATTCGTAAAAGAATTAGCCAAACATAAATTTAGCTCTTTTGCGGGGCTTAATACCCTGTTTGTCGCCCTATGTAATAACCCAGATTTTGCCAAATTAGATTTTAGTAATCTAAAACAGACCCTTTCGGGCGGTATGGCATTAACCCATGCAGCAGCAGATCGTTGGCAGTCAGTTACTGGCTGTGCCATTCGTGAAGGTTATGGCTTAACGGAAACATCGCCAGTTGTAACCCTAAATCCACACGATGATCCACGCATTGGCTATATAGGTAAGCCGATTTTAAATACCGAGCTGATGGTTATCGACGATAATGGCCAACCATTACCGAATGGTGAAGAAGGTGAATTGTGTATTCGCGGACCACAGGTGATGGCTGGCTACTGGAATCGACCCGAAGCCACCGCAGAAGTGATGCTAGATGATTGGTTTAAAACCGGTGATGTAGCGATTATTTCTGATGATGGCTTTGTACGTTTGGTAGACCGCATCAAGGATATGATTATTGTCTCTGGCTTTAACGTCTATCCTAATGAAATTGACGATCTGGCCAGTCAGCATCCTGATATAGTAGAATGTGCGGCAGTGGGTGTACCCCATGAAGAGTCCGGTGAAACAGTAAAACTGTTTGTAGTGACCTCCAATCCAGAGCTAACGGCAGAAGATGTTACCGCCTATTGTCGGGAACATATGACGGCCTATAAGGTGCCTAAATTAGTTGAATTCCGTGATGAATTACCAAAAACCAATGTTGGTAAGATCTTGCGGCGCGCCTTACGGGATTAACCCGTTACTAAAGACTGGGGTTGCATTATAATCCGGTGTGTTTGAACGTCATTGGCGTTACGCAATTAGCCGCGTGATGCACTGGATTATATATAAAACCCTATGTCTGTTGATCTTTCCCAATGTCTTGCTAAAGACAGACCAGCCTTGCAAAGGCTGGAGACCAAAATTGCTCAGCGGATAAAACGCCAACAACCTACTGATCACTTGCAGTCAAGGTTAGAGTCCCAGTGGCAACAGTCAGCGACTAACTACCAACAGCGGTCTGCTACCACACCAAAAATTACCTACCCTGATTTACCTGTTGCCAGCCAACGAGATAAGCTAGTTGAACTGATTCGTGATAATCAGGTGGTTGTTCTAGCAGGGGAAACGGGTTCCGGCAAAACTACCCAATTACCCAAATTATGCTTAGAGGCAGGCCAAGGTCTGCGGGGCTTAATTGGACATACGCAACCAAGACGCTTAGCTGCTCGCACTGTGGCACAACGGATTGCGGAAGAGTTACAAGTGCCTTTGGGGCAGCAGGTTGGTTATCAAGTGCGCTTTAACGAGCAAGTGTCTGATAATACCCTAGTTAAGTTAATGACTGATGGCATCTTATTGGCAGAAACACGCCATGATCCAGACTTATTGCGTTATGACACGATTATTGTTGATGAAGCCCATGAACGTAGCTTAAATATCGACTTTTTACTCGGCTATCTAAAACAACTACTGGCTCGTCGCGCGGATTTAAAACTAATTATTACCTCAGCAACCATTGATGTAGAGCGCTTTGCTAAACACTTTAATAATGCTCCAGTAGTAGAAGTGAGTGGTCGAACTTATCCCGTAGATACATGGTATCGACCCCTATTTCAGGGACGTGACAATGAGAGTAGGCAAACAGATGCCGGCAATGGTCGGGAACAAGCTCTTTTAGATGGTGTGGAGCAGGCACTAACAGAAATAGAGCACCATGAACGTGACAATAGTCAGCTTGGAGGTGATGTCTTAATCTTTTTGCCAGGTGAACGCGATATTCGTGAGTTAGCTCAGTTTCTGCGTAAATTAGCACGCCCACAATGGCAAATTATGCCTTTATATGGGCGCTTAAGCTTTGCCGAGCAACAAAAGGTATTCCAAACGGGTGGTGCGGGGCGGCGTATTATTCTGGCTACCAATGTGGCGGAAACCTCGGTGACTGTTCCCGGTATACGCTATGTTATTGATCCAGGTACGGCACGCATTAGCCGTTATAGTTATCGCTCTAAAGTGCAAAGGTTGCCCATAGAGGCGATTTCTCAGGCTAGTGCCAACCAACGTAAAGGGCGTTGTGGTCGTGTTGCTGCTGGTATTTGTATCCGTCTATATGATGAAACAGACTTTCTTGGTCGGCCTGAGTTTAGTGATGCTGAGATTTTGCGGACTAATTTAGCCTCAGTCATTCTGCAGATGGAGGATTTAAAGTTAGGTGATGTGGCAGACTTTCCCTTTATCGATATGCCCGATAGCCGTTTTGTTAATGATGGCATCAAGCTACTACAAGAATTAGGTGCCTTAAACACCCGCCGTAAACTAACTCCTTTAGGCAAACAATTAGCGCGACTGCCAGTGGATCCTCGTTTAGCCAGAATGGTCTTAGCAGGGCAAGAGTGGGGGGCTTTAAAAGAAGTACTGATCATCGCTGCTGCTCTAACCATACAGGACCCAAGAGAACGCCCCCAAGATCGCCAGCAAGCGGCTGATCAAAAGCACCAATTGTGGCGCGATAATCATTCTGATTTCCTTAGTTTAGTGAATCTGTGGCAGGCCTATGAGAGCCAACGTCAGGAATTAACCCAGAACCAGCTGCGTAAATGGTGCACCAAGCACTTTTTATCCTTTATGCGTATGCGAGAGTGGCGGGAAGTACATCGGCAAATTCTTCTTATGTGCCAGCAGATGGGCTTTAAGGTACAGCAAGAAGAGGCCAGTTATGAATCCATACATCAGGCTCTATTAACGGGTTTGTTGGGGCATATTGGTCATAAAGATGAGGATGGAAGTTATCAAGGGCCAAGACAGCGTCGTTTTCATATTTTCCCTGGCTCAGCCCTTTATAAAAAGTCACCAACTTGGTTAATGGCGGCTGAGCTGGTAGAAACTTCTAGATTATTTGCCCGCTGTGTGGCGAAAATTGAACCTGCTTGGGTTGAACAGGCGGCTGGCGCCTTACTTAAGTACAACTATTCCGAGCCCTCTTGGCATAAACGTCAGGGGCAGGTGATGGCAAAACAACAAGTGAGTCTCTATGGCCTTATCTTAGCTAATCAACGTAAAGTGCCTTATGGCAAGATTGATCCAGAAGTTTGCCAGCAACTGCTCATTATGGAAGGTCTGGTGCAGGGTAATATTTACACTAAAGCTAAATTCTTAGCCCATAATTTGGCTTTAGTTGCGGACATAGAAAGCTTAGAGGCTAAGACGAGGCGCCGCGATATTTTGGTTGATGATCGTGTGGTCTATGATTTCTATGCTACCAAAATGACCTCAGCTAACAAACCTATAACCAATACCGCTGCCTTTGAAAGCTGGCGCAAATGGGCAGAAAAAAGTACCCCGCGTTTATTATATATGGATAAACAGGTACTAATGCGGGCGCAAGCCAACGAGGTCAGTCAGAATGACTTTCCCGATCGTTTACAGTGGCAACAAATTAGCTGGCCACTTCAATACCAATTTGAACCAGGCCAAGAGCAAGATGGGGTTATCCTTAAGGTGCCTGTCAGCCAGTTAAAACGTCTACCGATAAAGCGTTTATCTTGGTTAGTGCCGGGTCTTTTACTCGACAAAATATCAGCCTTATTGCGAGGGCTACCCAAAGCTGAACGTAAAGCCTTTGTGCCTGTGCCTAATTATGCGCAAGCCATCTATGAAGCCCTTGAAGCTGATAATGTGGATTTGCTAGATGCAATGGCCACGCAATTACAACGCATGAGTGGCCGTCCTTTTGATGTCAAATTATTACAGCAAGTAGAATTAGATGATCTTTATTATATGGGTATTCAAGTATTGTCTGAAGCAGGCAAAGTCTTGGCCTATAGTCGTGATATCGAGAGCTTGTTAATTAAATATGCCAAGGGTGCTGGCGAGACGCGCCCACAAAATAAACATCCGTTATTAATTGAAAATCTAACTAGTTTTCCTCAATCAGGTTTGCCAGAGCATCTACTTATCACCCAAGCAGGTGCTGAATTACCTGTCTGGCCGGCACTCAAAGATAATGGCAAAAGTGTTGCTCTCGTATTTGCTGATAGTGTTGAAGAATCCCATGGTTTAACGCAACAAGGACTTATTCGTTTATATCGCCTTGCCCTCAATGAACAACTCAAACACTTAGCCAAAAGCCTACCAGAAATGGGCAAAGCAGAATTACTATTTGCTACCATAGGCTCAGCTCAAAACCTACGTGAGCAGCTATTTGCCAAGGCTATAGAAAGGGTGTTTCTGCAAGCAGAGTGGCCCCGCACAGAACAATCATTCAAAGCTAGCCTTGAACAGCGTAGTGACCTACCAGAAGCATTACAACACTTATTGTCCCTAGTAATACAAATATTGACCTCCCATCAGGCTATACGTAAACAACTAAAAGGCAAATTAAATTTAGCTTGGGCTAATGTTTATCAGGATATTGGTGGTCAGCTGGATAGTCTGGTGCATGCCGATTTTGTGGCCCAAACACCTTTAGCATCCATATCAGACCTGCCGCGCTACTTAAAAGCCATTGAACATCGTCTAGGGCGCTTTCAACAACAATTAGCCAAAGAAAATGCATGGGTACAGGAGCTAAGAGATTGGCAGCAGCGTTATACAGCTAGCAAGCAGCGTTGTTTGGCTTACTCACCTCAAGCACAAGCACTTGACGATTTTTGGTGGCAATTACAAGAATACCGTGTGTCTCTATTTGCCCAGCAATTGGGCACAAGTAAGCCGATCTCGGCAAAACGCTTACAACGGCAATGGCAAGCTATAGAAGAAATGAGTTAATGGCTTATTATAAATGCACGATAGTAGAAATTAGCTAATTTAGCAGACATAATAGCCATCCCTAAAACACTTCTGAGCAAATCACCTTATGGCTGAACCCTATAAACAATGGCTGTGCCTAATATGTGGCTTTATCTATGATGAAGAGCAGGGTTGGCCACACGATGGTATTGCTGCTGGCACGCGCTGGGAAGATGTGCCAGAAGATTGGGTGTGCCCGGATTGTTTGGTTGGTAAAGCTGATTTTGAGATGGTTGAGATAACCAATCAGCCAGAAACAACAGCAGCTATTAGCAAACCAGAAACGACCAAACCCATTGGCCCCATTGTTATTATAGGATCAGGTTATGCCGGCTATAATTTAGCTGAGGCTATTCGCCAAAATGACAGTGCTATTGAGATTGTGGTGCTAACGGCTGATGCGGGAATGCATTATTCCAAACCGGCGTTATCCAATGGTTTACTTAATGGCCAACAAGCTAAGGATTTGATTAGCGAAAAGCCCTTATCCATGGCCAATCGTTTAGGTATGCGCATTGTTACCCATTGTCAGGCTGAGCGTATTGACCCCCAAGCTAAGATTATCCATACCAACCTTGGTGAACAACCCTACAGCCAACTGGTATTAGCTACAGGTGCTAAGCCTTTACCAACTAGGATTGTCGGTGATGGTGCTAAAGATATTCTTAGCATTAATAACTTGGCCGATTACGATCTATACCGGCAGGCTTTGGCTGGTAAAAGCAAGGTATTGTTAATTGGCCATGGTTTGATTGGCTGTGAATTTGCTAATGATTTAGCTGCTTCTGGTGTGCAGGTCAATCTTGTGGGCCGTTCGGCTTGGCCTATGCCACGTTTGCTACCCCAGGCCATTGGCCAACGTTTGCAATCGTGTTTGCGAGCTATTGGTGTCAATTGGTATTTGCAAAATACCGTAGCGCAGATTGATTATCAGATAGCGGATCAGGTTGATAGTGGTTATCGGGTTACCCTCAATGATGGGCAAATACTTGAAGTTGATCTTGTGGTTTCCGCCATTGGTTTGCAGGCCGCCACTGAATTGGCACTTACGGCAGGTATTGCATATGATAAGGGCATCAAGGTTGATAACTATTTGGCAACCAATGTGGCATCTATTTATGCCTTGGGTGATGCCATTGAAATTGATGGCCAGCTCATGCCTTATATTGCACCTATTTACTGGGGAATTCAGGCCCTAGCCAAAACCCTGACTGGCACAATAACTGAGGTTAACTATCCGTTGATGACGGTTATGGTCAAAACACCCGCCTGTCCACTAAGCTTATTACCTGTCCCAGCGGGCATACAAGGTAACTGGCAAATTGACTCTGAGAATGACGGCATGGTGGCTCGTTTTATTGACCAGAAGGGTAGGTTGCAAGGCTTTGTACTACAAGGTGATAAGGTTGGCTTAAGGGCTCAATTGTTAGATCAAATTAAACAAAATATAGACCTGTAACTGTCTGAATGTCATTGAATTTATACATATGAGACAAGTTATTTATATATTTGCGACATTTTTAACTTTTTTTTAATGCTTACTTGCAACCTGAATAAAGGACGCTAATATCTGTATTTGGTGACATCGCTACTGTTTCATGCCTTAGGTCATAAGAGGAGCCACTGATGACGAAAGCTGAATTGATTCGAAAGAACCGTTACAAATTACATAACCATATTATCCAAAAGCGTGATGCTGGTAAGTGGTGGGTATTTCCTCATGATCCCATGAGAGAAGGCTGTATTACTACCCAAGATGCAGTGGTATTTGCTGCCCATGACTTACAAGAAGCACAGCATTGGTTAAATGAACGTTATGATGCTGATTGCGCCCTCGCTTAATTGGCACTAGCATCCCCAGCGGTTTATTCAAACTCCGCCAACAAGGCTATTAGATTATGGCCTTGAGGATTCTTTTTACTCAAGCTTAGGGCTTTTAAGGACAACCTAAATGACCACACCGACTCCCCATATTGACTCCCAAACGGGCGCCTTTGCTGCGACAGTATTAATGCCTGGCGACCCGCAACGCGCTAAGTTTATTGCTGATAACTTTTTACAAGACGTTGTGCAGGTCAATAGTGTACGGGGCATGCTAGGCTACACCGGAACCTATAATGGCCGTGCCATTTCTGTGATGGGTAGTGGTATGGGTATGCCCAGTATCGGTATTTATTCCCATGAACTATTTAGCTCCTATAATGTGGAACGCATTATTCGGATTGGCTCTTGTGGTTCTTATACCGCTGATTTAAACCTATATGATGTCATTATTGCTGAAGATGCTTGGAGTGAGTCAACTTTTGCCCGCACACAGGGTGTCAGTGAAGCCGATATTCTCGAGGCTTCACCTGCACTAGTGGCAGAATTAGAGAGCCATGCCAAGGCTTTACAAATTGAATTCACCAAGGGTCGTATTCATTCAAGTGATGTGTTTTATCGGCAGAACTTTGATGACTATCAAACCATTCGTGATCAACATGGTTGCCAAGCCGTAGAAATGGAAGCCTTTGCTTTATTTGCTAATGCTCAGGCGACCAATAAACAAGCTGCTTGTGTGTTAACTGTTTCTGATTCGCTAGTTACCCATGAGGCTACAACGGCGGCGGAACGGGAACAAGCCTTTACCAATATGATGAAAATTGCCCTCGAAATGGCGGCTTAAAATTCTATGTTTTTTACCCTTGTACAACGTGTTAATGCCATACTGTGGCTGACTTTTGGTCTAGTGATGGCCTTTGCTGGTGATTTACTAAATATACTTTTCGCCACACAATACCCATGGCTTACTGCACCATTAGGTTGGCTATTGCTGGCGTATACTGGCTGGTTATTGCTGATGGGGGGCCGCGCAGCTACCATGGCGCGGCCATTAAAAGTCTTTGTTACGGTTAACTATGGTTGGAGTGTACTGGTTATCTTATTAATAAGTACTGGGCAGATTATTGTGGCTCCCCTTGGTATCCGTATTTCCATGGTAACGGCCCTATTTACGGCAGCCATAGGGTCCTTGCTGTTTCGCCATTATAAACAGCTAATGGGCAAGTACTAGGCACTAAATTTAGACTATTAGCGTCTAATTCACTTCTTCTGGCGTCTTAAGGCTTTTTAAGGCCAAAGGGCGCTGACCCATCACCCCATATCGTCGCCGCCTTGGCTTTCGCTGCCACGCTGCTTGGCTTCTTAGCCTTACTATTTTTGGCCTTGCTATTTTTGGCTTTGGTGGGTGTTTGGTTGCGTGGTGTTGATTTTTTAGATGGCTTTTTGGCTGCTTGTTCACCATCCTTATGTTGCTTGGCGGCTAAACCTTTGATCTTGAGACGCGATAGGGGCTTACCTTGAGCTTGCTCAACATTGGCAAGTAACTTTCGCTCACTGATATTGACGAGATTAATCGCTAAACCGGCTGAGCCGGCGCGCCCTGTGCGACCCACACGATGCAGATAATCGTCTAAGTTGCGCGCCATATCAAAGTTAATCACCTGATCAATTTCAGCTATATCCAAGCCTCGTGCAGCAACCTCCGTAGCAATCAGTAGTTGAATATGGTGTTGGCGGTACTGTCGGGTAATTTGATTACGTTCATCTTGTGGCAATTCGCCATGTAAGGCCACCGCTTGGTGATTGTGGCTTTGCAAAAATGCAGCCAGCTCCTCACTCAATTTGCGGCTATTAACAAAGATTAGGCGCTTAGTGGCTTGTTGGTTAGCCAGTAGCCATACCAGAACCCGTTTTTTATGCTCAATATTGTCACAGATAACCACTTGTTGTTGGATATTATTTTGCACCTGAGTAGCATCATTTAGTGTCACTTCTTGGGGTGCTTGTAACAAACTATTAGCCATGCTTAACACCTTGGCATTACGCAGGGTGGCTGAATAGAATAAGGTCTGGCGGGCTGCATTGGCTGCAGCGGCAATCATTTCCACATCCTCACAAAAGCCCAACTCCAGCATACGATCGGCTTCATCTACAATAAGCACTTCCAGATTTTCGGTATCCGTATGTCCTTTGCGCTGATGTTCCATAAAGCGGCCTGGGGTAGCAATAATAATATCGGGGGTTTTGCGCAATAAGGCCGCTTGAAATTGATAGTCTTCGCCACCTAAAATCAGTGCTACTTGTAGGCGAGTGCCTTTTACTAGTCTATTAGTTAGGCTTAAAACCTGATGGGCAAGTTCGCGAGTAGGGGTAAGTACTAGCGCACGCGTGCTATATCCAGTTGGCTGACTTGTAAGTAATTTGTTGATGGCAGGAACCATAAAGGCTAGAGTTTTGCCGCTACCGGTATCGGCACTCATTAACAGGTCTTGGCCAGCAAAAGCTACTGGCATACCTGCTTCCTGAGCTTTGGTGGCTTTTGCAAAACCTTGCTTGGTTAGGTTTTGTAAAAGGCGGGGGTTTAATTCTAGATCGGCAAATTTCATTAAAGGTACAAAGCGGCTAATTAATCTTACATTTTACCATGTAAATGTACTGGACGGCATTAGCACAGTGACTTCTGATATTTTTACCTAGAAACATCAGCGACTACTTTTAACCAGCATTCAGAAAGCCCCAGTATTGATAAGGTTATGGTACAATAGTTATTTACCAGATTGATTATCAAGCATATGTCTAATCTTGCCACCGAAACGCCTATGTCGGAGTATTTGAGCCCTGACAAACGCCTGTTTGACTACCCTAAATACTGGGCGGAATGTTTTGGGCCTGCACCTTTCTTGCCTATGTCGCGGGACGAAATGGACCAGTTAGGTTGGGACTCCTGCGATATTATTCTGGTTACCGGTGATGCTTATGTTGATCACCCTAGTTTTGGTATGGCGATTATTGGGCGTTTATTAGAAGCTCAAGGCTTTCGTGTAGGTATTATTGCCCAGCCTGATTGGCATGATGTCAATGCGTTTAAGGTGTTAGGTAAACCGAATCTTTATTTTGGCGTCACCGCTGGCAATATGGACTCAATGATCAATCGTTATACGGCTGACCGTCGCTTACGCCACGACGATGCCTATACACCGGGAAATATTGGCGGTAAACGCCCTGATCGGGCAACTTTATCTTACACCCAGCGTTGTAAACAAGCCTATAAAGGTGTGCCCGTTATTATTGGTGGTATTGAAGCCAGTTTACGCCGTATTGCCCATTATGATTATTGGTCAGAGAAAGTCCGCCGTTCTATTTTGGTGGAAAGTAAGGCCGATCTTTTAATTTATGGTAATGCCGAACGACCGCTGGTAGAAGTCAGCCAACGTTTGGCGGCAGGGGAAAAGATTGGTGATATTCGTGAGGTATTTGGCACGGCCATTTTGGTTAAGCAGCCTTTACCGGGCTGGCGTGGCAAAGACTCCACAGATTTGGATATGCCAGGGCATATTGATCCTATTCCCAGTCCATACGTGGATATGTCTGAGCAAGAAGCGAACTGTGAGACAGCCAAAAGCAATGAAGAGGACAAAACCACTCAGGCCATCCAAATTAAGCCGATGGCTGCTTATGAGAAAATTCGTGGTAAACCATGGCATTTAACCTACGCCAAGCTACCCAGCTTCGCTACAGTTAATGCCGACCCAGTAATGTATGCCCATGCCAGCCGGGTAATGCATCATGAAACTAATCCTGGTTGTGCCCGTGCTTTATATCAGGAGCATGGCCCTGTGTCTTTATGGGTAAATCCCCCAGCTATGCCCTTAGATACAGAAGAAATGGATTATGTTTTTGCTCAACCTTATGCGCGGGTGCCACATCCGGTCTATAAGGATGAAAAGATTCCTGCCTACGATATGATTCGCTTCTCGGTGAATATTATGCGCGGTTGTTTTGGTGGTTGTAGTTTCTGTTCGATCACGGAGCACGAAGGCCGTATTATTCAGAATCGCTCGGAAGACTCGATTATTCAAGAAGTCGAGGATATGCGTGATAAGGTACCTGGTTTTACAGGTGTAGTATCTGATCTGGGTGGCCCTACAGCCAATATGTACCGCTTGCAGTGTCAGGATCCCAAGGTAGAGGCGACCTGTCGTCGTCCCTCATGTGTGCATCCGACTATTTGTAGCTATATGGGCACCGACCATAAGCCTCTAATTAACCTGTATCGGCGTGCTAGAAGTCTACCGGGTATCAAAAAAGTATTAATTGCCTCTGGTCTACGTTATGACTTGGCTATTCGTGACCCTGAGTATGTCAAAGAATTGGTGACTCATCATGTGGGAGGTTATCTAAAGATTGCCCCTGAGCATACGGAAGAGGCGCCTTTGGCACATATGCTAAAGCCTGGAATGGGTAGCTATAACAAGTTTAAGCGTATGTTTGATAAGTATTCTAAGGAAGCTGGCAAAGAACAGTATCTGATTCCTTATTTTATAAGTGCCCACCCAGGGACCCGGGATATCGATATGGTGAATTTGGCGCTTTGGCTGAAGCATAATAAGTTCCGCTTGGACCAAGTGCAGAACTTCTATCCATCACCTATGTGTAATGCCACCACCATGTATCATACGGAATTAAATCCGTTGAAAAAGATTAAACGTGATGGTGAGCGTGTCAGTATCCCTCGTGGTATTCGTCAACGTCGCTTACATAAAGCGATTTTGCGTTACCATGATCCGAAAAACTGGCAGACTATCCGCGATGCCCTCACAGAAATGGGGATGCATAACTTAATTGGCAAAGGCCAAGATTGCCTAGTGCCAGCGGCTACTGCTGCTGAACGGCGAATGGCTGCCCCTAAGGGTAAAAAAGGTAAGCAGGGTATGACCCGCTTTACTTCGCCAAAAAACCAAAAGATGCTATCTGGAAAGTCTCGTAAACGTCGCTAATATGCCCAGCGATATTTTATATTGTTGTTTGTTGTGATTATTTGCTTCTGCTCTATACTTTATTAACACAATAAGGATATTTAGAGGAGAAGTGGCTATGCAATTAATTATTGGTAATCAAAACTACTCCTCATGGTCTATGCGACCATGGGTGGCAATGACCCACTTTGGCATCGACTTCGAAACCATAAAACTACGTTTATTTACGCCTGAGTTTTACCAACAACTTAGTGCTTATACCAGTGCCAATACAGTGCCGGTATTAATTGATAAAAAGTTGAGTAGTATTGCAGATAGTCTGGCTATTTTGGAAACCCTAGCCGAGCAATATCCACAAATGTGGCCTCAGGATCCAGTGTTACGTGCCCAAGCGCGAAGTGTTTGTGCCCGTATGCATAGTGGTTTTTTTGCCATGCGTGGTGAAATGCATATGAACTGCCGAGCGCAGCAAAGGCAACTGCAAATCACTGATGCTTGTGCCAAGGATATTGCCGCTGTGCAAGCCCTATGGCAGGAGTGTATGGAGCTCACAGCTAAGCTAGGTGGGAGCAGTCAAGGTTACTTATTTGGTGATTTCTCTATTGCGGATGCCTTCTTTGCACCAGTGGTTATTCGTTTTCAAGGTTATGCTGTGCCTACGACACCACTGACCAAGCAATATATGCAGTTGATGTTAGCTACGCCAGCAGTGGCTGCTTGGGTAGCAGCAGGTCAAGCAGAAGAGGAAATTGTGGCACAGGAAGAAGTGGGGATAGAGTGACAGATCATACCAATACATTAAAGCCACCCTATTATGCGGTGATTTTTACCTCTACCTTGACCGGTGAAGATTTAGCTGGTTACAGTCAAACAGCAGAGACTATGTTGTCATTAGCTCAACAGCAGGATGGTTTTTTAGGCGTCGACGAGGCCCGAGAAAAAGTCGGCATTACGGTATCTTATTGGCGTGATCTGAAGGCTATACAAGCTTGGAAACAACAAATACAGCATGCCGAGGCCCAACAACAAGGTCGGGCCTCTTGGTATGCTAACTACGATGTACGTATTGCTAAGGTCGAAAGAGCCTATAGCTGGCAGCTTTAACTGCTTTTATATTTGTTAATGCGCTTGTTTAGCTCGTTTGCGGTATTCGTGCAATAAGGGCTCAGTGTAACCACTTGGCTGGGCTTTGCCGGCAAATACCAGTTCCAGAGCGGCTTTATAGCCTAGACTAGTATCAAAATCAGGCGCCATATTGCGGTACTCAGGGTCATGGGCATTTTGCTCGTCAACTAACTTGGCCATACGTTGCATACTGGTAATAATCATTTGGCGGGTACAAATACCATGCTCTAACCAGTTGGCTAGGGCTTGGGCGGAGATACGCAAGGTAGCTCGGTCTTCCATTAAGCCAACTTGATTAATATCTGGCACTTTCGAACAGCCAATCCCAGCTTCAACCCAACGCACAACATAGCCTAAAATACCCTGACAGTTATTGTCTAATTCACGATTAATTTGGGCGCTTGTTAGTTTTGCAGTGTTGCTGGCAAGGGGCATTTGTAGCAGCTTATCTTGATCCACTTGCAAACTTTGTTGAAGCACTTGCTGACGTTCTTGGACAAGGACTTCATGATAGTGCAGGGCGTGCAGGGTAGCACCTGTTGGTGATGGCACCCAAGCGGTATTGGCGCCAGCCATAGGATGTTCTATTTTGCTTACCATCATATCCGCCATACAATCAGGTTTAGCCCACATGCCTTTGCCTATTTGGGCGCGGCCTTGCAGGCCACATTCCAAACCAACCAGAACGTTGTTATCTTCATAGGTATTAATCCAAGGTGTTTGTTTCATATCGCCCTTGGCTACCATGGGACCAGCGGCCATGGAGGTATGAATCTCATCACCGGTACGATCTAAAAAGCCTGTATTAATAAAGGCAATGCGCTCACTTGCTGCGGCGATACAGGCCTTTAGATTAATAGATGTGCGACGTTCCTCGTCCATAATGCCTACCTTAATGGTATTTTTGGCGAGTCCTAGTAGTGCTTCGATGCGAGTAAATAGGTCAACAGTAAAGGCCACTTCTTCGGGGCCATGCATTTTAGGCTTAACTATATAAATGCTGCCCGCACGGCTATTGGTTATGCCGTTACTATTGCCCTGCAAATCATGCATGGCACAGAGCGTAGTAAATAAACCATCCATGATGCCTTCTGGCACTTCTTCACCGGCGCTATTTAGAATGGCATCATTGGTCATTAAATGGCCAACATTGCGCACAAATAATAGGGCGCGTCCCGGTAAAGTAAATGCTTTGCCGTGACGATCAAGATACTCCCGATCAGGATTAAGGCTGCGGGTAATGGTTTTTTTGCCTTTGTTTATATCGACGGCTAAATCACCTTTCATTAAACCTAGCCAATTCCGATATACCAGAGTTTTATCCTCTGCATCTACGGCTGCTACGGAATCTTCACAATCCATAATAGTGGAAATGGCTGATTCAATTAGAATATCGGCAACTCCTGCCAAATCTTGTTGGCCTGGCGCACTATCACGATTAATCACTAATTCCACATGTAAATTATGATGTTTAAGTAAGATGGCCGTCGGGGAATCCGCTGTACCTTTGTAACCAGCAAATAATTTAGGGGTCACCATCATAGTGGCATGACCATTTTCTAAAGTGGCAATTAAACTGCCATTCGCTGTGCTATAGCTTGTCACATGGCCATGGCAGCCATGCAGCAGTGGAAAGTGTTGGTCTAAAAAGTCTTTACCAAAGCTGATTACTTGCGAGCCACGCACCGGATCATAACCTGCTTGTTGGGGTTTGCCGGGGAGTGCATCGGTACCATAAAGGGCATCATAAAGGCTGCCCCAGCGGGCATTAGCTGCGTTTAATGCATAGCGTGCATTGTTAACGGGTACCACTAGTTGCGGCCCAGCAATGGTGGTGATTTCTTTATCTACATTGGAAGTGGTTGCTTGCACTTGAGCGGGCGCTTCTACCAGATAGCCAATTGTTTCTAGCATGGCTTTATAATCAGCGGCATTCCCTTGGGGGTGCATATCATGCCAGTTATCAATTTTTGCCTGCAGTGCTTGCCGTTGCGCCAGCAAGTCACCGTTTCGAGCTTGGAATTCCTCTAATAGGGTGGCCATGGTTTGCCATACTTGCTCGGCATCAATATTGAGACCAGGCAAAATTTCGTCCACTAGCAAATTATGTAGTTGACTATCAATTGAAAGATTAGCTTGGGTAATGCGATTGCTCATTAGTTATTATTCCATATTACTGAAATGTTGTTTTCTTACATTTCTTAAAGTACACACTATGATTGTATAGGAAATATGTAAGTCTTTAATAGTCAAAATCGTGCTTTATTTGAATGATTTTATCTCTTGTGTGAAATAGAAACTTAGAAAATATGTTGGCATATGTTTTTGTCGTTTAATTTACTTTGATTTTGTTAAATTGTTAGCTTTTTGCTGAACCTTTTTAACCAGCTTTTTGGTGAACAATAAAATTCTTAATGTAATGTAAAAATAGGTTATGAGCCCATTTTTGCAACCCTTTTTAATGGGTTTTTGTGTAGCTCTCGGGTAAAATAGGGTCAACTTTATGTAACTAACTTAAATCTTGCTTACATGTCTGACTCTGCAATTGCTGTCACTAATACCCATTACTTAGATTTTTTACAGGCTCTAGAACAAGCTGGTTTTACTGGCGAAGTGAGTCCCGATAAAGCTACCCGACTAAGTCTGGCAACGGATAATAGTATTTATCAGGTCATGCCTCAGGGTGCGGTTTTTCCAAAACATGAAGCCGATCTATTATGCTTATTTAAGCTAGCTGGCGAACAACGTTTTCAGACGATTCAGTTTGCCCCCCGGGGTGGCGGCACGGGTACCAATGGTCAATCCCTAAATAGTGGTTTGGTAGTGGATTGTTCACGCCATATGCGTGACATTATCGAGCTGAATATTGAGCAGGGTTATGTGCGTGTGCAGCCGGGCATTATTCGTGATCAATTAAATGATGCTTTGCGGCCCCATGGTTTCTTCTTTGCGCCTACCTTGTCGACCAGTAATCGGGCGACCCTTGGTGGTATGTGTAGCACTGATGCCTGTGGTCAGGGTTCCCGTATCTACGGCCGCACCAGTAATCATGTCTTGGGAATGCAAATTATTTTGGCCGATGGTGAGCAATTGCAATGCCAGCCCATGGATGCAGATGAGTTAGATAATATTATTGCTCAAGGTGGCCGCAGTGCTGACTTGTATCAACAAATTGCCCATCTAGTGCAAACCAAAGCCGACTTAATTGCGGAGGTGTTCCCTAAATTAAATCGCTTTATGACGGGTTATAATCTCGCCCATGTGGAAAAGGACGATAAGTTTAATCTAGGCGCGTTGATTTGTGGTAGTGAAGGTACTTTGGCAATGGTATCGGAACTGACTCTGAAACTGACCCCAATGCCTAAACACAAGCAATTACTAGCACTGCGTTATGATAGTTTTGATGCTGCGTTAAGGGATGCAAATCGTTTGGTTGAATTAGATCCAGATGCCATTGAAACCATTGATGATACGATTATTGGCTTGGCGAAGGGTGATTTAATTTGGCACCGCGTTGGTGATTTTCTTGGTGGTGAACAGGCCGACCAAGTAAAAGCCGTTAATTTGGTTGAATTTAGTTCTATGCAAGAGCCAAGTTTGATCGATAAAGTTGATGCTGTCTGTGCTGATTTGGATGCTTCAGAACAAAGTTTGTCTAGAGGGTACTTTCGTACAGCTAAAGCCGATGAAATTGCCTCCTTGTGGGAGCTACGCAAGAAAGGTGTGGGTTTATTAGGGAACGCCAAAGGTAAACGTCGCCCCATACCTTTTGTTGAGGACACGGCAGTGCCGCCTGAGCACTTGGCGGACTATATTACTGAGTTTAGAGCTTTATTAGACGACCTCGATATTCGCTACGGTATGTTCGGGCACGTCGATGCGGGCTGTTTGCACGTGCGTCCGGCCTTAAATATGCGTGATCCAAAAGACGCTGAAATGATGCTGCATATTTCTAAAGCTGTTGAAAAACTGGTGCGTAAATATGGTGGGGTCATGTGGGGCGAGCATGGCAAAGGCTTCCGCAGTGAATTTACCCCTGGTGTTATTGGTGATGAGCTATTTAACGATATGCGGCAAATTAAAACCTGGTTTGATCCCCATAATCAGTTAAATCCAGGCAAGATTTGTACACCACATAACTGTGACCATGAATTGGTTGCTGTTGATGATCCTCGAACCCGTGGTGCTCAAGATCGACAAATCCCTGAAGCGGTGATTGAAGAATGGGAGCCCGTAGTTGCCTGTAATGGTAATGGAGCGTGTTTTAATTACCAACCAGAAGCTGAAATGTGTCCTTCTTATAAGGCTACTGGTGATCGTGTGCAGTCACCAAAAGGGCGGGCGACATTATTACGGGAATGGTTACGACAAACAGAGAATGGTAATGTTGATCGCGAGTTTGAAGATCAAGTATATGCTGCTTTAAATACCTGTTTGGCCTGTAAAGCTTGTACTACTCAATGCCCGATTAAGGTTGATATACCAACCTACCGGAGTCGTTTCTTTGAGGCTTATTTTGCAAGTCGCAGACGACCATTACGTGATTACTTAATTGCTGGTGTGGAAGAATTTGGTATCTTTGCAGGCCGCTTGGCAGGGGTTATTAACCCATTAATGCAAACCTCCCTTGCAAAAAAACTTAGTGGCAAACTATTGGGTATGAAAAATTTACCCGCTGTTCATGCCTATAAACTGAGTAAATTAACTGCCATTAAGGGCGTCAAAGCCTACAACAAGCCATATCTAGAATCTTTATCAGCCGCAGATAAACCGCAACACCTACTAATCGTACAGGATGCTTTTACCAGTTGTTTTGATCTGCCTACTATGCTGGCTATATTGCAAGCACTGGTTGGTTTGGGCTTTACTCCCGTGGTCTTGCCCTTGCAAGTATCCGGTAAAGCGCGTCATGTTAAAGGCTTTACTCAGTCTTTTGATAGCAAGGCACAGCAGCAATCGCAACGCTTACAAGAAGCGAGCCAGTTTGGATTACCTTTGGTAGCTGTAGACCCAAGTGTAGGGCTTATTTACCGCGATGAATATAAGGTTGTATCAGCCGCAACACCAATGGTGCTACTGCTACAAGAATGGTTAGCTGAAGCCTTACAAACCACAACTTGCCCAGACCTTTCCAAGGTGTCGGCAAAGATTAGTTTATTGGCTCATTGTAGTGAGAAATCCATGCTGCCTAATACTAATCAACTTTGGCAGCAGGTTTTTAAACAGCTAGGTATTGATATTCAGACACCCGCCGCTGGTTGTTGTGGTATGGCGGGCACCTTTGGCCATGAAGTGGCCAATCAAGAAGTATCTCAACGCTTGTATAATATGAGTTGGCAAAAGCCCGTTACAGAGGCCGAAGTGGTGCTGGCCACAGGTTATTCCTGCCGCTCACAGACGGCCGCCAATGGCCACTCCGCTTTGCATCCGTTGCGCTATTTACAACAGTTGTTAGAAGCTGAGCAAAGGCTTTCTTAAGGCGCTAGCCAAGGGGATAAATTGGCCTCTATCGTAAGATTAAGATCCACTGGTTGACTATCATTAAAGTTGGGTGATTGCCCTTGTAAGCGCAGGCTTAAGGGCAGTTTGCTGCCATCTTGAGGCCCTTGGCTATTCACTTCTAAAGCCGCAACTTGGAAATTCTGTAATAACTGATTAAGGGTTTCGGCACCAGGCTGATCATTGGCCATTGCTTGACTAAGGTTAAATGAAGCGCCTTGATTGGTTGTTACTTGTAGTTCATCAACTTGCCAAGCATCAGTTAACTTTATATGGCCCGACAAGGACCCTTGGCTGTCTAATTCTGGCCATAGAGTCTGGGTAATTTGATCTATTTGAATATCATTTAACTGCCACTGGTCGTCTTGCCAGCGCATTTCACCACCCAATATCTGACCTTTAGCACTATTTAATGACCAGTTTTCTGGTGCCGCCATGGCTTTGGCTAAGCCTTTATTGAGTGGGCTTTCACTACCCATATTGAGGTTTACTTGTTGCCATTGCAAAGCAGATGCATAGGCTTTTGGCTGCAAAGCAGCGGCTTGTAATTGGTAGTTTGCAGTAAGTGTATCTTGTTTAGGCTGAACCTTGATGGTGCCTTGCAAACCTGTTACTTGCAATTGTTCACCAGCACCGTTTATATCATTAAGCTGGAATTGATGTTGGCTTTGCTGACTATTAGCTTGCCAGTTCCATTGACCCTTATAGTCAATATCACCCGTGGTTGCCTGTAAGGGCCAATTAACTTGTTGCTGTTGCTGAATAGCTGCCAAATCCATGGTCTTGGCATTGGCCTTTAGAGCACCTTCTTGAGAGCTAAAATCCCAATCAAATTGTGCCTGTAGGGTAGGGGCAAAGGGTTGAGCTTGGCCAGCAAAATCAAGGGCAATTTTATTATTACCAAAAGCGATTTTGCCTTCCCCTAAAAGATCAAACTCTGGCCAGCCACGCAATCTAGTGTCACGGGCATGGAGTTGATAAAAACCTTGGCTGGGGCGATTGCTAAATTGACTTCTACCCGCAGGCAGCTGAATCTGTAAACCTAGCTCGCGACTATTAGCCTGTGAGGTTCCTGTAGCTGTTTGTGGCTGCAGGGACAGATTGATGTCATTCCATTGCCATTCATCATTAGTGGTATTGTAGATAATTTCTAGAGGCTCACCATTGCTAAGATTTAAGCGATCATTAGCAAATAGTAAGACTTGGTTTTGGCGCTGTTGACTTTCAACCTGATTGGCGGAAAGCTTACTGTTGGGGGCTAGTTTCATTTTCCAAGTCGAAGGTGACATATCAAATGCCAATTTAGCCAAGCCTTGTACTTGCTGAATACCTAAAGGAATTTGTTGTAAAAGGGGATGTTTTTGCGGTACCACATAATAGCCACTTACATAGGCTTCGCCTTGCCAATTGTTGGTATTGCTATAACTGAGATCTTGCAGTTGTGTAAACAGCTGATATTGGCCACTAGGTGCTTGCCATGTGGCATTAAAAATACCATCTAGTGCTAGTGTTTGCTGGTTACCCAGTAAGCTATCTGTGCTGTCTTTTAGAGCTACTGTGACTGGGATTTGTGCCGTTGCGCGCATTTCCATATCACGTAAAAACAGACTATCAATGGTGCTTTCTTGCAAATTAAAATAGTCCCAATTGGGTTTTAGGGACAGTTGGCTACCGATATTTATTTGCCACTCGTCTTGATCTTGTCCCTTAAGCATATGGGTCAAGTTAGCATCCAAATTAATATCTGTAGCAAGTTCTGTATTGGTTTGAATTTGTAATTGGAACTGATGTTCACCCTGCGCCGCTGCTAACCATTGTTGTAGGCTTTGTTGTTGATCACTGGGCACATCAATTTGCCAATTACTGACCATACGGCCTTGTTCCACGGGTAAGGCAAATTGATCGGGTATAAAATTAGCCAATAATTTCTGCATTACGGGAATATTTAATGCCATTTGGCCTTGCCAGTTAAGGGAGCTTGCAGACTGCCGCATTTGCGAGGTCAGTTTGGCTACGGGCGCACTTTGCTGTTTGGTAAATAAGGTTGCTGCGATGGTATTATCGTTAGCAAAATCGGCTTCAAAAAATAAATCTTTATTATCTTCGGTGGTTATTTTGGCTACGCCATGGGCTTTTTCTGGGTTGGCTTTAAATGTGCCAGCTAGGCTAAAGGCCTGCCCTAAAGCGGTGTCTGGGGCACTAATATTGCCATTAATACGCTCAATATTGATATCTTCAGGTAATAGTTGCATCCAACGCTGGGGTAGCAATAAATAGATAGGCAGTGAATCTATATTGGCTTGGGCTTGCTGGCTATTAAAGGTGACTTTGCCAATATTTAGCGTGGGTAGTTTGCCTTGCCAAAGGTCAACTAATTGATAGCTAAGTTGGATATTTTGTAATTTGACTTCAGTCAAATGTTCTGTGGTTTCTTGCTGACCATGCAAATTCTGAATTAACCAGCCATCATAACTAGGATAACCGACTTGTAAGTCTTTAACGGCAATGCCAGTGTAGGGTTGGCTAAATTTAGCCGCTAGAGGCAACCACCAAGGTATAGCAGCATAGAGAACTAGTATGATTAGCAGTAAAGGTAAAAGTAAATAACGGAATAATTTGCTTAACATGCTAGCAGCTCAAGGTATCGATCATCATTATGGTTAATTAATCATAAACTTTTTGTTTATATTCGCATAAGTCTTCAATTATACAAGACCCACATCTTGGTTTGCGCGCCAAGCAAGTATAGCGACCATGTAAAATCATCCAATGATGGGCATCTAGTAAAAATTCTTTAGGCACAAATTTTAACAGCTTTTGCTCGACTGCCAAGACATCTTTTCCTGGGGCAACTTTTGTACGATTACTCCAGCGAAATATATGCGTATCAACGGCCATAGCCACTTGTCGAAAAGCAGTGTTTAAGACGACATTGGCTGTTTTACGGCCTACTCCAGGCAATGCCTCTAAGGCTTCGCGATTATCAGGCACTAAACCATTATGTTGGTCGACTAATATTTTGGCAGCCTTGATAACATTTTCCGCTTTCGAATTATATAAGCCGATGGTTTTGATATAGGATTTTAGGCCTTCGAGACCAAGGTCAAGTATTTGTTGGGGAGTATTGGCTACGGGAAAAAGTTTGTCGGTAGCTTTATTGACGCTAACATCTGTTGCTTGTGCAGATAGGGCCACAGCCACTAGTAATTCATAGTGGCTGTTATAGTTTAACTCGGTTTGTGGATTAGGATTGTCATCCCGTAAGCGGGTAAAAATAGCCTGGCGTTTGTTTTTATTCATAGGCGTTATTTATCTTCGATTAGGTTATCGTCCCTGTGACCCTTATGCGGCGTGATTCTTTAGTACTGTTGTCAATAACTTGTTGCCGCTTAGCTAACTGGGTATCGCCAATATTCTTTAAGGCAATCAATAGCCCCATACCAATAAAGGCACCTGGGGGTAGAATAGCAAATAGGAAGCCTTGATAACTGGAAAACAATGTTATGGTCCAGTCTCTAGCAGGCTCACCAAATAGCAGATGCATATCTGCAAATAGGGTACCTTGGCCTAACAGCTCGCGCATTGCCCCTAACAACACCAAAACCACACTAAAACCAACACCCATGGCAAAACCATCAACCAGTGCAGGTACGACTGGATTTTTACAGGCGTAAGCCTCAGCGCGACCAAGAATGGCGCAGTTGGTCACAATCAGGGGAATAAAGATGCCC
The DNA here is from genome assembly GCA_049625185.1 of Pseudomonadales bacterium. GTDB lineage: Bacteria > Pseudomonadota > Gammaproteobacteria > Pseudomonadales > Balneatricaceae > Njordibacter. The sequence continues at coordinate 167,035 of JBMZUZ010000001.1, forward strand.
AAAATCAAGTATAGCTCATAGGTAAATGCCTGCATTAATAGTTCAGCAATGGTTACCAAGGCCGCAATAATCATCACAAATGTAGGCAAGCGCACGTCACTGTTGACCCGATTACGGGTCACGGAAACCAGCCCATTGGCGGCAACCATGACTAATGTGGTTACTAATCCAAGCCCTAAGGCGTTGACCACATTATTGGTGACAGCAAGCAGAGGGCATAAGCCCAATAGTTGCACCAAAGCCGGGTTATTTTTCCACAGACCGTCAGTAAACAGTTGTTTGGTTGCTGACTGCATATTACTGTTCCTTTTTGCTAGCGCTAGCGGCCGCCAATAAAGCGTCTTGATTTTGCTGCAAATAAACTAAACTAGATTCCACGGCGCTAATAACTGCCCGGGGCGTTATGGTGGCTCCAGTAAATTGGTCAAAGTCACCACCTTCTTTGGTTACTGCCCACTTATGAGAAGTTAGCGTCGCACCAATAAAATCATCAACCCATTTTGACTTCTGGTAATCTATTTTATCACCTAGCCCTGGGGTTTCCTTATGACCGGTGATACGCACGCCCGTGATAGCGCCTTGAGCATCCATACCAACTAAAATATAAATAGGGCCACTGTAACCGTTAATACTGGTAACTGGGAAAATCCAGCCTGTTAATTCACCATCTCGCCAGGCAGCGTAGCCCAGACTTTCTTTACTTTGTTCTAGCTGTTGGGCATTGGGCAGAGCAAAACTATGTTGTAACAATTCTTGATCAAAATATTCACTGGGCATCACTTCTGTGAGGGCAGCAATTTGTGCCATACGCTGGTTTTCACTAATCAACGACTTGGTGGCGACATAAATAATCGCTAAGGCTGCCGCTGCAACAATCGCCATGGCACTAAGGTTTAGGGCATTAGCCCGTATATTTTGCCACAATCCCATTGATTTCTGTTCGCTCATAAGCTGGTGTGCCTCAAGATTGCTGGCCGTAGGCCTTGGGTCGGGTGTACTGATCAATTAATGGCGCAGCCAAGTTCATCAATAACACAGCAAAGGCCACAGCATCAGGGTAATTACCCCAGGTACGAATAATGTAGGTCAAAATACCAATGCCTGCACCGAAGATCAGCTTGCCGTTGCGGCTGGTAGCGCTACTGACTGGATCGGTGATGATAAAGAAAGCACCGAGCATGGTGGCCCCAAGAAACAAATGATCGCTGGCACTAGCATATAGATCGGGCTCACCTGCACCAAACAAAAACGCCATCACTGCCAAACCAGCCAACATTGCTACTGGCGCATGCCAGGTAAATACTTTAAGGAATAATAATGCTATGCCACCCACAAGGTAAGCAATATTTATCCACAACATGGCGGCTTTATAGGCAACTACGTCAGGGTTTGCCGACCACATTTCACCGATGGTGGAGCCGGATAAATGTTTTATCACATCCAATGGTGTAGCTTGGGTAATAGCATCTATTTGACCTTGCTCAGTCCAAAACCACAGCCATTGATCGGCAAGGTTGAGATACTGACCTGCAGCCGTCCATACGGTCATACTCACAGGAAAAGAAATCAAACAAATAGCATAACCTAACATGGCTGGGTTAAATGGATTATTACCCAAACCACCATAAATATGTTTGCCAAAGATAACTGCAAATAGGGTCGCTGTGGTCACTAGCCACCATGGCGACATAGGCGGTAGAGCTAAGGCTAAGAGTAGGGTAGTGACAACTACACTGCCATCTTTAAGAAAGAAACCAACTGGTCGACGGCGCAGAATCATTACCCCAGCTTCCATCAGCAGACCCAGTAAGGTTGCCCAAATAATATTGAACAAAGTGCCGTAACCAAACCAATATAGCTGCGTCAGTATACCTGGTAGCGCGGCGACAATGACCAACAGCATAATCTTTTGGCTGCGGTTACCACCATGCAGGTGGGGTGAAGAAAAGAAGCGCATCATTAGCTTGATTCCTCAGTGGGGTTTTTGAGGCTCTGCAAATGACTTTCAGCCTGTTGGAGATCTTGTTCAGCCGCAGCCAAGGTTTGTTGATATTCCTTGTGTACAGCATCGGTAGCATCATCTTCTGGTGCTAATTTGGTTAGTTTGCGTACCTTAGCATTGGCTTTTGCCCATTCGACTTGAGCGGCTTTAATGGCTTCTGGATCAACACCTAATTGGCTTTCGAACTTGACCAGAGCCTCAGCGGCGGCTGCCGAGCGCTGCGTTAACTCGTTTACGGTTGCCTGCAGTTTATCTGTATCTGGGTGATCAGTGGCGGCCGCATCGGCAAAGGCTTTCTGCGCTTTTTTTAATTTCGTCCGCGCAATAGCTGCTGCGGTTTTTAGCTCTTTATGGCTAGGTTCAGCAGCTGGTTCAGGGTTACTATCTGTTGCCTGTGCTTTAGCAGCTTGTTGTTTTGCTGCCACACGGGCTTTAGCCGCTGCAATAGGATCATCACCGTCGGCTTGATTAGCACGTTTAGCTGCTTGTGCCGCTGCTGCCGCGGCAGCCCGTGCTTTACGACGCTCTTCTTTCGCATTCTTTTCATCAATAAGCCGCTGTTCTCGCGCTTCAAAGCGTAACTTTGCGTGCTCTGCTTGTTTGGCCTCTTGGGCTTTGTGACGAATAACACCTTTAGCATAGCGGTAATGCTGCACCAAGGGTATTTGACTAGGACAAACGTAGGCGCAAGCACCACACTCGATACAATCCATCAAATTATATTGTTCGATCTTGTCAAAGGCATCGGATTTAGCCAGCCAATATAATTCTTGTGGTAATAATTGCGCAGGGCAGACTACTTCACATTGGCCACAACGGATACAGGCCATGGCAGTATCAGCGGCAGGAAATTCATCTATACCCGGAACCAATAGACAGTTACTAGTTTTTACCAATGGCACCTGAATGCTAGGGAGTTGAAAACCCATCATAGGGCCACCTAGTACCACCTTATTAGCACTGGCATCAATTTCACATTGGTCCAGAATAAAATCAACTTTAGTACCCACCAAAACGCGGTAGTTGCCGGGTTTGTTGACGCCTTTGCCAGTCACAGTAGTAATACGATCAATACTTGGACGGCCCAGATAAACAGCATCATGGATGGCATTTACCGTGGCCACATTAACACACAGAATACCCAAATCAGCGGGAATACCACCTTTAGGTACCTGTTTACCAGTAAGATTCTGAATTAGTTGTTTTTCCCCACCAGATGGATATTTAGTAGGAATAACGACTACTTCAATGGCAGTATCATCTGCAGTAGCTGCTTGCATGGTGGCAATAGCTTTGGGCTTATTGTCTTCAATAGCAATAATGCATTTAACTTGGCCTAGCAAACGCATCAGTAAGCGTGTGCCTTTGACAATACCATCAGTGTCTACCTGCATAATAGTGTCATCAGCTGAGATATAAGGTTCGCACTCAACACCATTAAGTAATAAGGTATGTATGGGTTTGTCTGTGGCTAGTTTAGCGTTACTTGGGAAGCCAGCACCGCCCATACCAATAATTCCGCCAGCAGCCATACGTTGGCGTACTTCTTCGTCACTGAGTTGTTCTGGGTCAGCCGGAGTAATATCAGCATGCCAAGTATCTTTGCCATCTACTTGCAAAGTAATACAAGTTTCCTTTAGTCCAGAGGCATGGGCCACTTGCTGGTCACTGATATCAGCAATCACGCCTGAAGTAGGGGCATGTAGATCGGCACTGCGGGAGCCTATCGCTTTGGCTATTAGTTGTCCTTTACTGACTTGATCGCCCTTTTTTACCACCGCTTCCGATGGCGCGCCGATATGTTGTCCTAAAGGAATAATAAGCTCTTCAGGTAAAGGCAAAGTTATTAACTGACCGGGGTTGGAAAGTTCTTTGTTTTCTGGGGGGTGAATACCGCCGGGAAAGTTATATAGTTGGATCATGCCGCATCCTCCCCAGTTACAGTTAAGTTGGGTTGGCGATCAGTAGCAATCAGATTGTCTGGCTTATGCCAGTGCCAAGACTGTTTGGTGACTTCAATTGGCAGCATATCAATACAATCAACAGGGCAAGGCTCGACACACAGGTCACAACCGGTACATTCATCAACAATAACGGTGTGCATTAATTTGGCGGCACCAAGAATGGCATCGACAGGGCATGCTTGAATGCACTTAGTACAGCCAATACATTCATCTTCGCGGATATATGCGATCTTGCGAATACTATCGACACCAGCCTCGGCATCAAGTGGCAAGACCTCCACATCAAGTAAATCAGCCAAGGCTTTGATGGTGGCTTCACCACCGGGAGGGCAGCGGTTGATGGGGTCAGTCTGATTAGCAATGGCTTCGGCATAAGGTTTGCAGCCCGGATGGCCACATTGGCCACATTGGGTTTGGGGCAGTAGCTCATTAATTTGGTCAACAATAGGATTGCCTTCCACTTTAAAGCGTTTTGCCGCATAACCCAGAATGGCGCCAAAAATAAGCGCCATAACCGTTAAGGAAAGAATGGCATAGATAAGAATACTCATATCAGATGCTCACCAAACCAGTAAAGCCCATAAAGGCCAATGACATGATGCCAGCGCTGATCATAGCAATCGCGGGCCCTTGGAAAGGCTTTGGCACATCGGCTAAGTTGATCCGTTCGCGCATGGCGGCAAACAGTACTAGTACTAAGGAAAAGCCAATGGCTGCACCCATGCCATAAAGCAACGATTCGACAAAGCCATTGGATTTATTAATATTAAGTAGGGCAACACCAAGTACTGCACAGTTAGTGGTAATCAATGGCAAGAAAATACCTAAAACTTTATGCAGCATAGGGCTAGTTTTATGTACCAACATTTCGGTAAATTGCACCACAAATGCAATCACCAGAATAAAGCTTATCGTGCGCAGGAATTCCAGACCGAGAGGTTGAAGAACAAAGGTGTAAGTTAGATAACTGCAGAGGGAAGCTAAGGTAAGAACAAAAGTGGTCGCCAGAGACATACCCATAGCGGTATCCAATTTAGAGGAAACCCCCATAAACGGGCACAGGCCAAGGAATTGTACTAGCACAAAGTTATTTACTAGAACGGTGCTAACCAAAATGAGTATATATTCGGCCACTGATGCTTCCTGTACGTAAGTAATAACTGAAAATTAACAATCGGTAGTATTGTAACTTAGTAAAGATCCAGCACCTAGGGTGTCGGTATCCAAATACGGCTGTTGCAACCCACGCTGCTAGACGATTTCACAAATATCTACCAAAACGGTCATCGTGACTATTTACGCGCCACATTATACAAGATTTTGCGTCAATCTGCTTATTTATAGCTGATTAACAAAGGCTTAGGTTCGACACTAAAAACAAATTTTAGGTTCTACACGACAATATGGGCGCAATGTATTGTCAATTCAAGCTATGCCGGTGTTTGCTATCTTGCGTGAAGATAATATCGCTCCATATTATATATATCATTATGAGATAAGCAAATTGAATAATATTATTTCTGGTTATATTGAAATAGCGTTATTATGTGTTTTTTTAAAAAGGCCAAACCATAAATTTTTCACAGTGGTTGGTTAGGAGTATTGAATGTACGCATATAGCGCAGTAGATCAACAGCTGGTAGACCAGCGCGTTGAGCAATTTCGTGATCAAACCCAGCGGTTTTTGAAGGGTGAAATTGCGGATGATGAATATCGTGTGCTACGACTAATGAATGGTGTGTATATTCAACGCCATGCACCTATGTTACGTGTGGCTGTGCCTTATGGTCAGATGACTAGTGGCCAACTGCGTGCCCTTGCGCAAGTATCTCGCACATACGATAAAGGTTATGGTCATTTTACCACCCGCCAAAATATTCAATATAACTGGCCTCAGTTAGAGCGTATTCCTGATATTCTGGCTGATCTGGCAGAAGTACAAATGCACGCTATCCAGACTAGTGGCTCATGTATTCGCAGTATCACCAGCGATCCGTTGGCTGGAGTTAGCGTTGATGAAATTGCTGACTCACGTCCTTGGTGTGAGATTATTCGTCAATGGAGTAGCTTACACCCAGAATTTGCCTATTTACCACGTAAATTTAAAATTGCTGTTACCGGTGCTAAGGCTGACAGGGCCGCCGTACAGGTACATGATATTGGCCTACGTTTGGTACATAATGATGAAGGTGAGCTAGGTTTTGAAGTACTGGTGGGCGGTGGCTTAGGCCGTACCCCTATTATTGGTCAGGTGGTACGTAAGTTCCTACCTACCCAGCACCTATTATCTTATCTTGAAGCCATACTGCGTATTTATAACTTGCATGGTCGTCGTGACAACAAGTACAAGGCGCGTATTAAAATTTTGTTAAAAGCTATGGGTGGAGAAGCCTTTACTGAGCAAGTAGAGGCGGAATGGCAACATATTAAAGATGGTGAGCTATTGTTGCCTGCGGCAGAGATTGAACGTGTCAGCCAGCATTTTGGCAAACCTGATTATTTACCAGCTAGTGAAGCGAGTAATGACAAAATTGTTGCAGTGGTCGACGCGGACTACCAGCGTTGGCTAAAGCAAAATGTGTTGTCTCACCAGCAACCAGGCTACCGTATCGTTATGGTGCCACTAAAGAATCCTTTAACACCGCCTGGTGATATTAGTCACCAGCAGATGGATGGGTTGGCGGACTTAGCTGATCAATTTAGTTTTGGCAATATCCGTTCTACCCACGATCAAAATCTAGTCTTGGCCTATGTGGCTGAGAAAGACTTGTATACGTTATGGCAGGGTTTGACTGACTTAAGTTTGGCACGCGCTAATCATGGTACCTTAACGGATATGATTAACTGCCCTGGATTAGACTATTGTAGTTTGGCTAATGCCGAAACACTGGTGTTATCCAAGCGTATTAACGAGACTTTTGATGATCTGGATTATTTATATGATCTAGGGCCCATCGAATTGAAAATATCCGGTTGTATGAATGCTTGTGGACATCACCATATTGGTCATATCGGTATTTTAGGTGTTGAGAAGGGTGGCAAACAGGTTTATCAATTTACCTTAGGGGGTCATGATAGTGAGCAAGCTAGCTTAGGCAAAACCTTAGGTCGTTCTATTCCACAAGATCAAGTTGTGGCAACCATTGGTACCTTATTGAATACTTATTTAAGTTTGCGTCATGATATCAGTGAGTGTTTTGCTGATGTAGTTAAACGCCTTGGACTACAACCATTTAAGGAGGCCGTTTATGGACCTGCTAAAAAAACCGCTGCCTAATCAAGTTACAGACTTTACCGATTGGCTAGCTGCCGGGGCGCCTGCGGGTGAGGCCATTAAGGTCAATTCAGATGTGGATATGGGGACGCTATTACCTACGGCCTTGGTATGTTCAGAAGTGCAGGTTGATTTCCCGATGTTTGCTGATGGCCGCGGCTTTAGTATTGCGCGCTTACTAAGACGTGAAGGGTTTACGGGTGTGATTCGTGCTGTCGGCGATGTAGCGGTAGACCGGGTATCTTATATGCAGCGCGTAGGTTTTGACGCAGTTGAATTAAAAGAGGGTGAGCAAGCTGACTTGCTGCCACAATTGGTTAATCGTATCCAAGTGCATTACCAAAACAGCAGTGATGGTTCTGGCCCTGTCTATAAAGCTGGATAGTCGTCTGGGATAACTAATTTGGGGGTTTATAGCATCTATAGCAGCTATAGCCCCCAAACAATTCCTATTATCTTATTAGCTAACCCTTAAGCCCGGTGTGGCACCGCTATCGGGTTCGAGTAAATAAATTCCTTTACCATCAGCAGCCGCTAGAATCATACCCTCAGAAACACCAAACTTCATTTTGCGCGGGGCTAAGTTGGCAACCCAAATGGTTAACTTGCCAATTAAATCCTCAGGCGTATAAGCGGACTTGATACCTGACAATACCTGACGGCTTTCGCCACCAATATCTAACTGTAAACGTAATAGCTTATCGGCACCTTCCACAGCTTCTGCATGGGTGATTTTGACTACACGGAGATCGACTTTAGAAAAATCTGGAAATTGTATTTCTTCGGCAATAGGCTCAAATGTTGCACTTGCTGCTGGCTTAGCTTGCTTTAAAGCCTCTTCTTTAGCTAATTCTTGTTTAGAGTCTTCTAGCATAGCCTCAATAGTGGCTGTCTCAATACGCGTCATAAGGGGTTTAAATTTGTTGATCTGATGACCTACTAGAGGCGCTTCTAAGTCTTGCCAAGTCATTGGTGTATTTAAGAAGTTGCCTGCCGCT
>JBMZUZ010000002.1:0-159216 GCA_049625185.1 Pseudomonadales bacterium
GCTAAACCGATAAACAAGCCAAAGTCAGTTTTCGAATTTAACTTGCCTGAAACTTTATCACCCTCAGCATATTGCTTGGAGAAGGCTACCCATGGGCTCTCACTACATTGCTTCATACCTAGAGATAAACGTCGCTTATCACTGTTTACATCTAGAATCATGACTTCAATTTCTTGTCCAGTGTGGACCATTTTTGAAGGGTGCTGATTACGCTTCATCCAACTCATTTCAGATGAATGCACTAGACCTTCTATGCCGTCAGCAACACGAGCAAAACAACCATAATCGGTCACTGTGGTAACTGTAGCGGATAATTTATCCCCAACTGCATAAGAACCAACAAAACTGCTCCATGGGTCTTGTTGTAATTGTTTGTGGCCTAAAGAAACGCGCTGCTTTTCTTCATCAAACTTGAGCACCTTAACATCAATTTCTTGACCAACTTTTAGCATTTCGCTGGGGTGCTTAATGCGGCGCCAAGCAATATCTGTAATATGCAACAGCCCATCCAAACCGCCAAGATCGATAAAGGCACCGTAATCGGTCAAATTCTTTACAAAACCTTTGACCACTGCACCTTCTTCCAAATTGGATAGAACTTCTTCGCGCTGAGCTTTATTCGCTTCATCTAATAGGGCGCGACGAGAAACCACAACATTGTTGCGTTCGACATCAAGTTTGATAATTTTGAATTGTAGATCCTGACCTTCCAGATGGGAGGTGTCCTGTAAGGGACGCGTATCAATAAGGGAACCAGGTAAGAAAGCTCTAACACCACTAAGTTCAACACTGAAACCACCTTTGACACGAGCTGTTATAACACCTGTCACAGGCTCTTCGGCATTGAGCAGCTGTTCCAACTGCTGCCATCGTTCTAGCTGTTTGGCCCGCTCACGGGAGATCTGAGTAGAACCGAGGCCGTCTTCTACTTCTTGCAGTGCAACCTGAACATGGTCACCAACCGCAACTTCCAGTTCGCCTTTAATATTAACAAACTGGCTACGTGGAACCACACCTTCAGATTTAAGGCCAACGTTGACGGTGACAACTTCACTATCAATACTAATTACCTCACCGGTAATTAAAGCCCCTTTTTTCATCTCTACCTGTTGTAAGCTTTCTTCAAACAGGTCAGCAAAACTTTCGCCCATGCTCAAACTCTTTTGGATACTCTAGCTGCGCATGGCCGATATAGCGGCATCCCCAACACTGGCGAGCACCTCTATCCAATGGTTAATCAAAAGCAGACCGTATAATCACAGCCCCCTATTTCGTATCAAAGTCATCACCTTTTGCTCTACTTCAGCAATACTCAAATGGGTACAATCGAGCAATTCTGCATCGTCAGCAGGCCTTAGCGGCGCGACTGTTCGACTCTCATCACGGTGGTCACGCTGCTTAATATCAACTAAGATATCTGCGAGACTAGCATCCAATCCCTTGCTTTTCAACTGTTTATAACGTCTGTCGGCACGTTCTTCGGCGCTTGCGGTCAAAAAAATCTTAATAATTGCCTGCGGAAACACCACCGTACCCATATCGCGGCCATCAGCAACAAGACCTGGGGCTTCTGCAAAAGCGCGTTGTCGGCTTTCTAAAGCACGCCTGACTAAGGTCAAACTAGCTACGCGAGAAGCATTCATACCTACTGCCTCAGCCCGAATAGCCAAACTAACATCTTCACCTTCAAGCAAGACCTTATCCGTCTCATCAGATGGCAGGAATTGCACATCCAAATGAGCGGCGATATCAGCTAGAGCACGTTCGTTTTCCATACTGACACCGTGATGTTCTGCTGCCAAGGCAACCAAACGGTATAACGCACCACTATCAAGTAAATGGTACCCCATGCGTTGCGCTAAACGTTTGCATAAGGTTCCTTTACCCGAACCACTAGGCCCATCGATGGCAATAACCGGGGGTAGGCTCACGGTCATTATTCCTCTAATTCAGTAACTTGCATCCCGACCTTGTCAGCAAGGCTAACAAAACCAGGGAATGATGTACCAACATGGGCACAATCCAACACTTTAATCGGCGCCGCTGCACGCAAACCAGCAACGGTAAACGACATAGCAATACGGTGATCATGGTGGGTTACAATTTCACCGCCACCAAACACAGCACCTTCACCACCCTTGCCAACAATGACGGCACCATCTGGAGTACCTGTAATATCAATACCCAGAATTTGTAAACCATCTACCATGGCTTGAATACGGTCACTTTCTTTGACCCGCAATTCTTCCGCACCGGTAACGGTGGTGGAACCTTCTGCACAAGCAGCAGCGACCATCAGGGCAGGAAATTCATCAATACCCAAGGCAACCTGTTCTTCAGGCACATTAATACCCTGTAAAGGCGCATAACGAATATGTAAATCAGCCACTGGCTCGCCACCCACATCGCGAGGATTAAGAACCTGTAAATCAGCCCCCATTAAACGCAGAATATTGATCACGCCAACACGGGTTGGATTCATGCCTACATGCTCTATTACTAGGTCAGAGCCGGGGGTAATGGCAGCAGCAACCAAGAAGAATGTCGCGGAAGAAATATCCGATGGCACATCGATATCCCCGGCTTGTAATTGACCGCCGCCAAGTAAACTACGACTTGGGCCGTTACTCTTTACAGCATAGCCAAAGCCCTGCAGCATGCGTTCTGTATGATCTCGAGTAGGTGCTGGCTCAGTAACACGAGTTTCCCCCGCAGCATACAAACCTGCTAATAGTACACAAGACTTGACCTGAGCACTGGCCATAGGCAGGTTATAATCGATACCCTTTAAATGCTGTCCACCAGTGATTTTTAATGGCGGTGTGCCACCTTCAGCGGTTTCAACTTTCGCTCCCATAGCTTGTAATGGCTTGGCAACCCGCAGCATGGGGCGCCCATTAAGGGAAACATCACCACTGATTTCAACGTCAAATTTCTGTCCCGCCAATAAGCCTGATAGCAAACGTATGGTGGTACCTGAATTACCTACGTATAAAGGACCTGGGGGCGCCTGCAAGCCATGCAGCCCCACCCCATGCACTGTCACTTTGCCATCAACAGGGCCCTCTATAACGACCCCCATATCACGAAAAGCTTGCAAGGTAGCTAGGGCATCTTCACCTTCAAGAAAGCCACTAATATGAGTGGTGCCTTCGGCTAATGCCCCCAGCATAATCGAGCGATGGGAAATAGATTTATCACCGGGTACGCGAATACGCCCCTGCACCTGACCGCCAGGTTGTACGTCAAAATGTGTCTTGGTGTTCATAGTTCCAGTGTAGGCTGTGCCTGCTAATAATTTTTCGAAATGATGTCTTGCTACGCGGGCGCGAGTCATAATACCCAACATAGTATTACTATCGCCGTCAGCAATCGCCTGTCGCATCAGCTGTAGGCCATCAGTAAATTGATCTAAAGTTTTTAGGCAGGCATCACGATTAGTCACCAATACATCGTGCCACATGGTAGGGTCACTACCAGAAACGCGGGTGAAATCACGGAAGCCGCCAGCGGCATAACGAAAAATATCTTTATTTTCCGCATCAGAAGCTAAGGTATCTACCAGAGAAAAAGCCAAAATATGGGGTAAATGGCTGGTAGCCGCCAAAACCATATCATGGCGAGCTACATCCATGGTGAGGATGTCACTGCCGACACTCCGCCACAATTCTGCTAGGACATCCATAGCTTGGGGGCTACTTTCAGGTAATGGTGTAATAATATATTTGTGATCAACAAATAAATCACTTTGCACAGCACTAATGCCACTACGTTCTGAGCCAGCAATGGGGTGCCCAGGAATAAAGCCAGCCGGAGGTTGACCAAATACCTTATAGGCCGTGTCAACGATATGGCCTTTGACACTCCCCACATCAGTCAAAATGGTATTTTCACCAAGATAGGGTGCGATCAGCTCAATCAGTTCAGCGATAGCTTTGACGGGCACCGCTAACACTACCACATCGGCGTCTCGAACCGCCTGTGGCAAATCACTAATGGAAGAATCAATAATGCCTTGTTCAACGGCCTGAGCCATACTCTGTTCGTTAGCGTCAAAACCCCAAACTTGATGTTTATCCAGATCGCGCAAAGCGGCTGCCAAAGAGCCACCAATTAGCCCCAAGCCAACAATTAGTACTTTTTTACTAGTAAATATCATGGTCTGCTACAACACTGCCTGGGGATAGGATCCTAGGATACGCAATTCGGCTACTTCACTTTCTAAATCAGCCAGCACCCCTTGCACATTAGCGTCATCAACATGACCTTCAAAGTCGATGTAGAAAACATACCCCCACAAGCCAGCGCCAGAGGGTCGAGACTCAATACTGGTCATACTGACATTATGGCGCTGAAAAGGCTCCAAGATATGATATAAGGCGCCAGATTTATTACGTGCCATCACCAAAATAGAGGTTTTATCTTGGCCGCTGACTGGCACGCTATTATGGCCAATAATCAAGAAGCGCGTAGTATTATCTGGCTGATCCTCTATATTGGCATGAGCAATATCTAGACCGTATAACTCAGCCGCCAGGGCACCAGCTATAGCAGCAACTGGACCATCGTTTTGACTTGTCTGGGCCACGCGTCGAGCTGCTTCAGCATTACTATTTACTTCTATGCGCTCAACCTTGGATAAATGAGTATCTAACCATGTTCGACATTGTGCTAATGATTGTTGATGCGAGTATATGCGCTTGATTTGCGCTAAATCAGTATCCGCCTTGATTAACAAATTCTGATGCACACGCATTTCTACTTCACCACAAATCACCAAATTTGATTGTCGGAAACTGTCTAAAGTATGGTTTACCATGCCTTCGGAAGAATTTTCAATGGGCACTACACCATAGTGAGCTGTTTTCGCCTCCACCTCGCGGAATACTTCATCTATTGAACCCATAGGTAAAGTATTTACGGAATGGCCAAAGTGCTTGAGGGCAGCAGACTGAGTAAAGGTTCCTTCAGGGCCTAAAAAAGCAACCTGCATGGTTTTTTCATGGGCCAAACAAGCAGACATAAGCTCACGGAATAAACGTGCCATCTCCTCGTTATCTAAAGGGCCTTGATTACGCTCCATAACCCGGCGCAATACCTGCGCTTCGCGTTCGGGGCGATAGAACACAGCATCTTTAACACCTTGATGGCTTTGCTTTACTTCTGCCACTCGTTGGGCACAAACTGCGCGCTGATTGATCAAACTTTGAATTTGTTGATCAATACTATCAATTTCATCTCGCAACAAGCCTAATTGTTGTTCTTGGCTCTTATCGGTCTCTGACATACTAACTCCAGTGCTGCTGCTCAAAATCCTGCATAAAGCCAATTAAAGCTTCAACAGATTCCATAGGCACCGCGTTATAAATACTGGCACGCATACCACCCACACTTCGATGACCTTTAAGGTTAAGCAGATTATTGGCTTCTGCTGCTTGCAAAAACACATTATTCAAACTATCGTCAGCCAAAGTGAAAGTGACATTCATAATAGAACGGTTAGCTTTATTCACCTTGTTAACAAACAGATCACTTCTATCAATAGCAGCATATAAGGCAGATGCTTTAGCGTGATTGGTGGCGCCTATATTAGCTAAACCACCCTGTTCTAGTAGCCATTCAAACACCAGTGCCGCTAAATACCAAGAAAAAGTCGGCGGGGTATTTAGCATGGAGTCGTTTTGCCATTGTTGCTGGTAATTAAATATCCCCGGAGTATCAAATCGCGCCTTACCCAATAAGTCTTCCCGTACAATAAGTAGGGTAATACCCGCAGGCCCAATATTCTTTTGCGCACCCGCGTAAATCATGGCAAAGCGGCTAACATCAATGGGCTCTGACAGGATTACCGAGGACATATCAGCAATCAGGGGCACATCTCCAGTGTCGGGAATATAGTCAAAAGCTAGCCCACCAATGGTTTCATTAGGGCAGTAATGCACGTAAGCGCTATTGGGGTCGAGCTTAAGTTCAGCTTGCTGTGGCACCTGCAAATAGTCTTGCTGTTGCGAAGAACCTATAACATTGGCTTTACCATAAGGCGCCATGGCTTTGATGGCCTTAGTAGACCAAATACCTGTATCAATATAATCAGCTTGGGTTTTGTCAGCCAATAAGTTTAATGGCAGCAAAGAAAACTGAGCAGTAGCACCACCCTGCATAAAGATGACTTTATAATTGTCAGGAATTTGCATTAATTGGCGCAAATTCGTTTCCGCCTGAGTTACTAACTCCATAAAGGATTGGTGGCGGTGACTCATTTCCATTACCGAGACACCACGGTTCTGCCAATTAAGCATCTCTTTTTGGGCTCTTTGTAAAACACTTGTGGGCAGTGCCGCTGGGCCCGCACAGAAATTATGTGCACGCTTACTCATGTTCAGCTTCACCTTCAGCGGTCGAATTAGTTGCTGCCTCTGGCTCGCCTGTGGTGCTTTCTGAATCTGCAGTTTGATCATCAGCTGCAAGTTCTTCATCATCAGTTACAGATTCTGCAACACGAGCCACCTGCACAAGTTTTTCACCTTCTTGTACCTTAATCAAAGTCACACCTTGGGTATTACGCCCAAGAATAGACACTTCATCCGTTCTAGTCCGCACTAAGGTACCTTGATCACTAATCAAGATGGCTTCGTCACCCTCAAATACCTGCACGGCACCGACTAAAGCACCATTACGTTCAGACATTTGCATGGAAATAACGCCTTTACCGCCACGTCCACGAACAGGATAGTCCTCTACTCGGCTTTGCTTACCATAGCCATGCTCACTAGCATTCAGAATACGCCCACCTTCTTGAGGCATAATCAAGCTAATCACCTTGGCGCCTTCGGCCAAGCGTATACCCCGCACACCGCGAGCTGTACGTCCCATAGAACGCACATCATCTTCATCAAAGCGCACGGCCAAGCCATTGCTAGCAAACAACATAATATGCTGCGAACCATCGGTAACCGTAGCTCCAATTAAGGTATCGCCTTCATCAAGGCCTAAGGCAATCAAGCCAC
This sequence comes from Pseudomonadales bacterium, assembly GCA_049625185.1. GTDB lineage: Bacteria > Pseudomonadota > Gammaproteobacteria > Pseudomonadales > Balneatricaceae > Njordibacter. Next base: position 7,008 of record JBMZUZ010000002.1, read on the forward strand.
TGGTACGAGGGCGAGCAAAAGCAGTCAGAGGTGTTTTCTTAACTGTGCCATGTTCAGTCGCCATAAAGATAAAGTGACCCTCCATATAACCACCTTCTGGCAGCGGTAAAATCGTTGTTAAACGTTCACCTTCTTCCAATGGCAGAATATTGACAATCGGCCGTCCACGGGCTGTGCGCGAGGCCTGCGGAATTTCGAATACGCGCAGCCAATACACTTTGCCGCGGTTACTAAAGCACAAAATCGTATCATGGGAAGAAGTCACCATTAGGTGTTCAACAAAATCTTCTTCTTTCACTGCTGTAGCCGCTTTACCACGGCCACCTCGACGCTGAGCTTGATAGTCACTAACTGGCTGAGTTTTAGCATAACCACCATGAGAAATGGTCACTACCAGATCTTCTTCTGGAATTAGGTCAGCTACCGTTAGATCTTGACGAGAAGCGATAATTTCCGAACGACGTTGGTCGCCAAACTGCTCCAAGACTTCGGCTATTTCTTCCCGAATCACATCCATCAAACGCTCAGAAGAACCAAGAATCTCTAATAATTCAGCAATGCGTTCTAACAGTTCTTGATATTCAGCTACCAGCTTATCTTGCTCCAAGCCAGTTAGACGGTGCAAGCGCAATTCCAATATCGCCTGAGCTTGGGCCTCAGATAACTGATAACGACCATCGTGAATACCACATTCAGCAGGCAAATCATCAGGACGACAGGCATCATTGCCCGCTTTTTCCAACATGGCCTGAACAGACCCTGCTTCCCATTTCTGAGCAAGAAGCTTTTGTCTAGCCTCGGCAGCATTAGGCGAGGTTTTAATGGTCTCGATAATTTCATCGATATTCGCTAAAGCAACCGTAAGGCCTTCCAAGACATGGCCCCGAGTACGAGCTTTGCGTAATTCAAATAAGGTGCGTCGGGTCACTACTTCACGACGATGCCGCACAAAAGCTTCTAGCATCTGTTTTAGATTGAGAGTCTTAGGCTGACCATCTACAAGAGCCACGACATTGATACCAAACACATTTTCTAGCTGTGTTTGGGCATAAAGATTATTCACCACGACGTCAGGCACCTCACCACGTCGTAATTCAATCACTACCCGCAAGCCATCTTTATCAGACTCATCGCGTAATTCTGTGATACCTTCGATTTTCTTTTCTTTAACTAATTCGGCAATTTTTTCTATTAGGCGCGCTTTATTGACCTGATAAGGCAACTCCGTTACCACGATAGATGGCTTGCCATTTTTTGGATCTTCTTCTACATGATGTCGAGCACGAAGATAAATGCGACCACGGCCTGTGCGGTAGGCCTGCACGATACCTGCACGACCATTGATAATAGCCGCCGTGGGGAAGTCAGGACCAGGAATATGCTCCATTAACTCATCAATTTCGATGTCAGGGTTATCGATTAAGGCCAAACATCCACTCAATACTTCATTTAAATTATGCGGCGGTATATTGGTGGCCATACCCACAGCGATACCAGATGAGCCATTTACCAATAAATTAGGTATACGGGTAGGCAACACCTCAGGGATCATTTCCGTGCCATCATAGTTGGGCACATAATCAACCGTATCTTTTTCTAAATCAGCAAGCAGGTCATGGGACAACCTATCCATGCGGATTTCGGTGTAACGCATAGCTGCCGCAGAGTCGCCATCAATAGAACCAAAGTTACCTTGGCCATCAACCAAGGTATAACGCATGGAGAACGGTTGCGCCATACGTACAATGGTTTCATATACTGCGGAATCACCATGGGGGTGGTATTTACCGATTACATCACCCACCACGCGCGCCGATTTTTTGTAAGCTTTATTCCAATCATTGTTCAATTCGTGCATGGCAAAAAGCACACGCCGGTGAACTGGTTTTAGGCCATCGCGAACGTCGGGCAGTGCACGCCCAACAATTACACTCATGGCGTAATCCAAATAGGATTGTTTGAGCTCATCTTCGATATTTATTGGTGAGATTTCTTTAGCTATTTCATTCATAACTAAACGAATTTCCTTGTCCGTATGGCTCTTCTAGAAAAGCCTGCGTTGGGTCAATTAGCCCACCTAATTTAGCGAGCTACACAAACTTCAATGATAGCACAAGTGCTCTCCTAGACCTAATTTTCGACGCTGGAAAAAGTCGTCTATTTAGATGCTCTAAAGCGCTGAAAGGGTTATACTAAAGCTTCGATAAAACGAGACCAGGATAGAGCTCTTTATGAACAATGTTGATGAAGCAGAAATCGCCAAGTTTGAAGCTTTGGCTAGTCGTTGGTGGGACCGAGAAAGTGAATTTAAACCATTGCATGATATCAACCCATTACGTGTTGGCTGGATTGATGAACGGGCACCTTTGCATGGCAAGAAAGTAGCCGATATTGGCTGCGGTGGCGGCATAGTTGCCGAAGCCATGGCCCAACGTGGCGCCACTGTTACTGGTATCGATATGGGAGAAACACCCTTAAAAGTTGCCCAATTACATGCTCTAGAGTCAGGGGTTGATGTCACTTATCGGCAAATTACTGCGGAACAATTAGCCGAAGAGGAAGCGGGACAATATGATGTGGTCACCTGTTTGGAAATGCTTGAACATGTACCAGATCCAAGCTTAGTTATTGCGGCCTGCGCGAAATTATTAAAGCCTGGCGGGCAAGTATTTTTCTCCACTATTAACCGCAACCCAAAATCCTTTTTGTTTGCCATTATTGGTGCTGAGTATGTGTTAAATATTCTCCCCAAAGGCACCCATGAGCATAGTAAATTTATCAAGCCATCAGAATTGCATGACTATATGCGTGTTGCTGACTTACACAGCCATGATATGACTGGTTTAACCTATAACCCGTTAACCAAAATTTACAAACTTAACCCCAAAGATGTAGATGTAAACTATATGGTTTACGCCACCAAACCAGCCGCCAGCAATTGATCTTTTGACTCTTGGGAATGTAATTTATGTTTGACTATCAAGCGCCGGCCAATTGCCTCGCCCAACGCAATATTGTTGTTACTGGTGCCAATGCAGGCATTGGCCGTACAGCCGCTCTAACATATGCCGCCTTAGGCGCAACAGTTATTTTGGTTGGGCGCAATGTGCAACAGCTAGAGTCTGTCTATGACGAAATAGAAACCCATGGTTATCCCATGCCAGCCATCTATCCCCTTGACCTATTAAGTGCCACTGCCGAAGATTATGACGCCATGGCCACAACCCTATTAACTGAGTTTGGCCACCTAGATGGCCTGCTTCATAATGCTTCTATCCTGGGGGATCGCACCCCTATCAGTCATTATGAGCCACATACTTGGCAACAGGTTATGCAGGTCAATGTTAATGCCACTTTTATGATGACCCAATCACTCTTGCCACTGTTGGAAAAGTCTGCCGACGCGGCCATTATTTTCACTAGCTCGTCTGTAGGATATCAGGGCAAAGCCTACTGGGGGGCATACAGTGTTTCCAAATTCGCCACTGAGGGTTTAACCCAGATTCTGGCAGCTGAACTTGAGAATATTAGCCATATTCGGGTTAATGTTATTAATCCAGGAGCCACTCGCACTAATATGCGCGCTAAAGCCTACCCCGGTGAAGACCCAGCGACTGTTCCGACACCTGAGGACATTATGCCCATCTATAAGTATTTAATGGGCCCAGACAGCAAAGGGGTTACTGGCCAGCATTTTAGTGCACAAGGCGATGGCAAGCCTGCCTAAATACTTATCACCTTTAGGAATTAGTTTGCGCCTTTAGCAACTCACCGAAGGCTTGTGCTAAACGATCACTGCGCTGGGGACTGCGTAGCAAATTTAAAATAGCGCGCCGCAAGTCTTGCTGATACATTAGCTCCCCTACGAGGGCATTAAATACACCCTGATCGGGAGCACAAGCCTCAAGGAAAGCTGATAACACAACATCTTCAACTAAATCAGCCTGACATTTACTGACCACCACAGCTAACAACTCCACATCTGTTGCTTCGCTACCCGACAAAAGTTGCAGCAACCATGCTTGACGTTCTTTACTATTTGGCCCTTGGCTTACCCCACGCAGGCAAGCAATGCGCTCCCCTGCATCTTGAGTTTGCTGGCCACGTTGCAATAAAGCTTGGCTTAGCTGGTATGGCAAAATAACATTTTCACATTGAATGGCTAGATTCACTAGCACTGGATTGGGTAATGTCACTAAGGCCTTAGAAACGGCTGTAACCAAGCTATCATCGTCTTCTAAGCGCTGCACCAAATCAGCAAATCCTTGCACCCCAAGTTGCTGCCACTCATCACTTGGCTTAGCAGCCAATATATAATCACGCACTGCTGCATAATACGCAGAGGCTGGTTGTTTAAGTACCCGCCGAGCACAAGCATTAAAGGCCGCCATGCGCTCCTGATCAGGAGTAAAGGCTAAATTACTATGTTGTAACTTATCACCAATGGCCGCTGATTCCTGTTGATCCAGCATATTGGTGCCTATGGTTTCTAACAACTGATTAAGGAATTCGTCACGGGCTGCTTGAATCAAAAAGCCTTGCTCGTCCAAGGGGAACTTTAAAAACCAAATAGTTGGAGCTGCTTCTTGACGATCATTCTGCCATAGTAAAATACCTACCCACGCGTGACGGAGCCAAGGCATGGGATAAGGTTTTTGTGAATTTTCAAAGGCAGAAAACTCGGCTGTCGATAGTTTCGCGAGCCGACAGCCAATATCAAAAATACGATAATGACCGTCCACTTGTTTAAATAAATCGGTAAGGGTTTGTAAGGATTCAATAGCAGGCTGCATAATGACCAGTAAGCGGATAAAATATGCATCACATTATACTCTTTTTCACTAGATTACGTAATGAGCACAACATCCAAAGACACCCAGCAATGGTGGGTATATATGGTAGAGACGGTTTCGGGAAAACTCTACACAGGTATTACCACAGATCCACAAAGGCGTCTTGATGAGCACCAAAATAATCCTAAGCTAGGTGCTCGCTTTTTTCGCAGCGATCCAGCTAAAGCTATGGTTTACCAAGAATTACAAGCAGATCGAGCCAGTGCCTCAAAGCGCGAAGCAGCAATCAAAAAACTTTCTCGCCAAGCAAAACTTAATTTAATTAAGTCAGTCCACTAGCACTGTAGCATTATTGATTAACTAACAAGCCCTAACCTGGGCCTGCTCCACTAGAACGCGATTGATCCGATTCAGGCACAAATGAGTCCATCATTAAATCTTTTAATCGCATTACCAAGGTGTTAGACAAAGAGATGCCTTTATCAAGACAAGCTTCACGCCGGCGTATTAAATCGCTGGCAGATTCCAATAAACTACCATCAATGGCTTTTTCGTCTACTCTTAATAATACTTCATGTTCTGCAACAACGGCCCTATATGGCTCATAAAGCCCCAGCAGACTGCCATTGGCGGTCATCACTAAACAGCGTTGAGAACCATCGTTGTGCACATAATATAAGGATAAGTCTTGCCGCATTTGCGGTTGATTCATCGGTTTGCTTAACCATGTCATTAGCATTGGCGCCACTAAGACGCCTTGTGATGTATTACGTAAACGTATAGACATCACACCATGGGACATAGCTGCTCCAAAAGCCAATTCCGCTTGCACCAGACTAGATTGCCCTTGAGCATCAAACACCCATTCATCACCATGTTCTATAACTTTAGGTGCTTGTACGCCAGGAAGTAGTGAGTCTAGGGCATTATGTATGGTGGTATCATCCACCAAACCATATTGATAACAAGTAGCCACACGCAGCCCTGCCCCAAGTTGATCGCCAGGACTAAAACCAAGACCCTCAACACTGCGCTTGATCATAAACTTAATCTCATTGGCAGATAGCGCCACAGGATTAGCCACGAGCAGTCTCCTGTGCAAAGGTCAGGTTAGGCGCTACCGGAAAAGACCAGTCATCAAACCCATGTGTATTTATTTCCGACACCAAAGGTGCACCTTGGAACATAGTATTACGCACCCATAGAGCTGATTTAGGATCAAATTTGCTCACCCCAAAAAAGGCTAGCTTAGCGCGCAGCAAATGCATGGGGAGAACACTTTCCTCAAGCAAGTTGGCCCGTATTTCTCCGTAGGTCGTCTGTGACATAGTGGCAATACGAGCCACAATGCCTTGATGGCGTGGATACTGCAAGAGAAAATCAGCTACAGTTGCATCCGTATCAGCATGTAACAATGCTTCTAGGTCTGTATGACAGTCTTGTACTGCTTTGGCAATACCCAAAAACATTTGTAGCTCTGCACCAGCATCAACGCCTACTTTACCTAGTCTTGGTTCAACTTTATTTTGGGAATAATACCAAAAAGTAGCCACTTGCTCTGGGTCATTAAAGTTGTAATCAAATACCCAATCATAGGTGTGTTTAATGGCATCAGCTAAACGCTGAGCAGACTCTGTTGGGTCATATTGTAGCGATTCCGCTATGGCCATGTTTTGAGCTAGGCTATCGACTATATCGGGATATAACTCCAACATTAGATTAATCAATAATTCCTGTGCTTCGAGACTATAATGCTGTTCTGCCCAGGCATGTATTTGCTGCCAATCTTGCACCTCGGTAGACGCACTATTGAACCAATCATTGAGGTTTTCTAAGTCTGCTAAAAGCAGTTTGTTATTGTTGGCCTGCCAAGCATCGAGGGTACTTACTTCGCGAACATGCTGACATGCTCTTGCCATAAGTTTTTGTAACTGACATATCTTGGACGCTGTAGCCGGCATACCTAGGACACGAGCGAAGGCCGTTTCACGCTGCAAAACCCATTGCGCGGTAATTTGCGGGTGGTTTACTAACCAAGGCGCCATACCTAAGCCAGTAGAATTACCGATCCCCAAATAACGTTGCACATCTACATCCATATCCACGGCATCAGGGTAGGCTTCTTGGTGAACTAAATGATGAAGCTGATCAATACTAAATTGGCGTAATAAATAACAAACCAACATTTCACTGGCGAAAGGGCTGGCTAAATCAGGATGCTGTTTGATTACCTTATCCCAGTCACAGGCGCCAAACTTACCCGATCCATAAACCGCTGTTGTACGATATAAGTAACCTACTTCAGCCAGACGCTGGACATCAGGCTGGCGGCCTTGACGCAGGTTATCTAAGACCTCATTAAAAATTCTGGCGCTTCGATTGGCGCGGGATAAACAAATACAACGCGCATCAATCCTACCGGCTTCCTGCAATGGCACATTAGCCGCAAGCTTAGCCAAGGTTAACTCATCAACAGCACCCTCCATCAGGGTCATAGTAAGATCCCATTGATCGGCAATAACACGATCGTCACGCTCGTCAGGGGCTAGATATTGTGAGAACACTACAAAGCTTAAATGACTACTAGGAGTTCGAATATCAAACACCACATGGCCATAACCATCGTTATCTAAGTTAAAACGGCTGTATTTAATCTGCCAATCGTTGCCTATCATTTTACGCATCAGAGTGCGCATAAAACTCAGGCGGCTAGCAAATCCTGCTCCAAGTCGATTAAGGTCCATTACTAGAGCAGGAGGTCGCAAGGTTATATTTTGCATCAGATATTACCTCTCGATTAATGTGTTGAGCTAAGCTCAGTCTAAGCCACTTTGGGGGCCAAAACCCGAACGGCAGAGCGCTAACCAATTACCACCCATTATTTTCTCAACTTCTGTTGCATTAAAGCCTTTTTGTTGCAGACCCGCAACAATATTAGGGAAGTCAGCGCTATTTTCAAACCAACTTAAGGACTTTGGCCAGGCAGCATTAGTTGCACTACCTTCTCCATAATCCATCTGTTTGCTCCATCGCCCATTGCGCATCCATTCGAGTATGGACAAGGGCTGGTTTAGGCATAGGTCACTGCCCATACCGACATGATCAATACCCATCAAATCAACGGTATCTGCCACCATATTACAAAAGCTATCCAAAGTGCAATCGGGGCCACCTTGCAGATGGAAAGGATACAAACTAAATCCCAACAGCCCACCACTCTCTGCCAAAGCCGATAGTACTCGATTGGATTTATTACGCTTAGCAGGCTCAAAAAAACTAGGGTTGGCATGGCTAATAACAATCGGACGCTGGGAAAGTGCAATGGCCTGCATAGTACTCTCTTCAGCACTATGGGACATATCAACCACCATACCCACGCGATTCATCTCAGCGATAACCACCTTACCAAAACGGGAAATACCTGTATCGGTGGGCTCATAACAGCCCGAAGCTAATAGGCTTTGATTGTTATAGGTTAGCTGCATAATGCGTACACCTAACTGATGGAAGATCTCTACTAGATCTATATCATCTTCGATAGGTGAACAGTTTTGGAAACCAAAAATAATCCCCACCTTATTTTGTTGATGGGCAGTTTCAATATCAGCTGCCGTATGCACAGGCATAATCAAATCATCATGCTGAGCGAAGAGACGGTTCCAAGCCCCTATGTTTTGCAAAGTTTCGCGACACATTTCATGATAAGCAATAGTGACATGCACAGCACTAAGACCACCTGAGCGCATCTGCTCAAACACCTCTCGACTCCATTGACTATATTGCAAGCCATCAATCATCATCATTTTGGTCATAATTTATCTCTATGATAATACCAGTCCCTTGCAGTTAAGCTTTAGGCCTTGATATAACTGGTCTTCACCTCAGTATAAAACTCTTCTGCATATTGCCCCTGTTCACGGGAACCATAACTTGAGTTTTTACGACCACCAAAAGGTACATGATAGTCTGTTCCCGCCGTTGGTAAATTCACCATTACACAACCCGTTTTAGCGTGGCGCTTAAAGTGCGAGGCATACTTAAGTGATTGCGTGCAAATACCACCAGTTAAACCATATTCAGTGTCATTTAATGTGGCTAATGCCTCTTCATAGTCAGCGACTTTTATAACACAAGCGATGGGAGCAAAAGCTTCCTCGCGATTAATACGCATCTGATTGGTGGTATTAACAAATAACGCTGGGGTCATAAAATACCCTTGGCTATCATCAATCTCACCACCACACACCAGTTCACAACCTTCATCCTGAGCAAGTTGCATATAATCTCGATTTTGCTGCAATTGCTTGGCATCAACCACTGGGCCAATGGTGACACCCTCTGCCAAAGCATCGCCCACCTTTAGATTTGCCATACGCTGTTTTACTTTTTCTACAAAGGCATCATGCACGCCTGCAGTAACGATTAAGCGTGATGAAGCCGTACATTTTTGACCTGTACCCCCAAAAGCACCTCCTACGGCACAATCGGCAGCTATATCTAGATCAGCGTCATCGAGAACAATAAGGGCATTTTTACTACCCATTTCCAACTGAAACTTAGTTAAGTTGCCAGCAGCAGCCTGAGCAATACGACGACCTACCTGCAACGAGCCAGTAAAGCTAATGGCATCCACTTCAGTACTATTAATCAGTTGTTCACCAACCTCAGAGCCAGAGCCCATAACAAGATTAAATAAACCTTCTGGAAGGTTTTGTTTAGCGATAATTTCGGTTAAAGCTACGGCGCTTGCTGGCGTCAGGTTAGCTGGCTTCCAAATAACGGCATTACCAAAAGCCAAGGCAGGCGCTATTTTCCATGACGCTGTAGCAGTGGGAAAATTCCACGGGCTAATAATGGCCACTATTCCCATTGGCTCGCGACGGGTTTCAATCTCTACTCCTGGACGAACCGAATCAGCTGTTTCCCCCATTTGGCGTAGAACTTGGGCAGCATAGTATTGGAAAAATTGACCTGCACGGTAGACTTCACCTCTACCCTCTGCAAATGGCTTGCCTTCTTCTTGGGACAACAATTTACCCAACTCATCACAGCGGGCAATCATTTCATCCCCAATGGCTTGTAGCACTTGTAAACGTGCCTCCAAGCCCGTTGCTTGCCAAACAACTTGTGCCTGTTTAGCAGCACTCAAAGCTTCCTGCACCTGCACAGAAGATGCTTGGGCAAATTCACCTATTACTTCGGCATGTTTGGATGGGTTACGGTTTTCAATACTAGTCACACCAGCAACCCACTTGCCAGCAATATAATTTTTCTGAATTTGTGCCATACAGATATCCTGTTTATCTCTATTGATTGAATACATTTTAAGCGAATAATAGATGATTTTAATCCTATTCACATGATAATAATAATTAATTGATTGTTAATTTTGATAAGTTTTGTTTAAATACTTTTATGCTTCCTGATATCAAGATTGCTCACCTCAGAACCTTTATCACCGTTGCCGAGTGCGGTAACTTTCGCCGTGCTGCCCAAATATTATGTCGTTCACAGCCAGCTGTTAGCTTAGCAATCAAACAGTTGGAGTTATTGCTCGGAGCGGAACTGTTTGATAAACAAAAGTCTGGCCAGTTAACCGCTTTTGGTAATAACTTCTTACCACAAGCAAAAAACCTCTATCAGCAATACCAAAAAACCTTAACCAGTGCCTTACAAGTTGCCCAAGCCAAGACAGGTACAGTGAGGTTAGGGGTTCTGCCCTCTGTTGCTAGACATTTTTTAAGCCATATTATGCGCCGTTTTATGCAGCTTTATCCTCTGGTAGAACTGCAAGTTCAAGATGATAACGGGGATAATTTACGCGCTAAGTTGCTCGCCGGCGAAATTGATATTTCAGTTAGCAGCATATGGCAACATGAACCTGATATTGCCCATCTAGAAGTTTGTCGGGATACGGTTGGTTTAGTTGGGGTAAAAGAGCACCCCTGTATGCAAGCCGAAACAATAGACTGGCAGCAGATTACAGAACACCGTTTGTTGCGTAATGGCACCACCCCCTTAATTCACAACACAGAAGCTCACGCATTTACCGAGGCCTCTATGCATATTGCCAATATGGCTTCTCTTGAGGCAGTACTTAGCGCCAGCGCAGGTATTACTACCCTTCCTTGGTTAGCTTTTCCAGATAATAATAGCCACTTAGCGTTTCGGGTCTTAGGGCAAGGAAAAATCCAACGCCGTATCGCTCTGATGCAATTACGCCAGGCCCATCAATTGCCTGCCACAAAGGCATTGAAGCAAGTCATTTTAGAACACTTTACCAATAATGTTGAAAGTCTGGAGAATACTTATCTAGAAATTACCGCCACAACTACATAAAATCTTAACTAGTGTAGCTATGGCGACATAATTAAATACTTAATCGATCTAATAACAGACCGATATTTAAGGCGGCAACGACTAATACTGCAGGTTACGAATCTGTGTCGCTAACTGATCTAACTTACGATTGGTTTCCTGCCGGAAAGTAATAATTGAATCCATGGATTGTTCAGCCAAATAGACCCGCTCATCTAGCTGAGCCGTGGTTTGCTCCATAGCGCCAACCACACGTATCTGACGTTGTAACATTGCGAGTTCAGATTGGATTTCATCAACCACAAGATTCATCTGCGCCATATCAGCAACTGCCTGCCCTATTACTTGCTCTTCCTGTCTGGTTAATTGAGCACGTAATGCCGCCACGGATTCACTATTCTTTTGGCTAAGTTCACCATTCTGTAGCGCCGCCTCGCTGGTTAAATCAACTTTTTTGAGAGTAGTAGTTAAACTATCTTGCAGAACTTCACTGGTAGCCCTAATTTCAATTAAGGATTGTTGAATTTCATCGACATTGGATGTTAAATCACCACTATCGGTTTGCAAATTTTTAACCGCCGCTAAGCTCTTGGCTAAACTTGCTTCCAAGGTCTGTAGAGCCGTTTGAGCCTGTGTCAGATCTTTAGCTTGCTGCGTTAGATCAGCAAGCATTTGTTTATTTTCGGCAACCAAAGTGGCAACACTCGCCTGTTGACCCACTATCAAATCTTGCTGCTGTTCTATCAAAGTTGTTTGGGCAGCCAGCTGTTCTGTGTGCTGTTTAATACCCACACTGTTATTTTCTAGGGCCTTTTGGTTTTCTAAAATGGCTGGCTTATTGGTGCGATAAGCTACTCCCCACAGCTTATCTATTTCAGAATCAACAAACTTATTACGTTCCTTAGCCCGATCATCAAGTAATTTAACTTGTGCCTGCACTACAGTACCCGATTTGTTGGCGCTGACATCTGTGGCCACTACTAAAGCTTCCAATTCGCCAATGCGCTTTCGAGCATGACCCAGCTCACCCCTTGAAACAGTAAGCATATCTTCCATATCAACGATTCGGTTATGCATCCACCAAATGGATGACCCAGCCACCATCACCACCAATAGCCAAGAAAACCATTTTCCAAAGCGCCCTTTTGTAGAGCCAGTGTCATCACTAGCGGTCTTGGCAGTTGCTGGTGTGGGATGAATGGAGGCCTCCCTTTGCACTGTTGAGCTTGTGGTTTGTTTGGTATCAGTTTTGGATTGATTTGCGCCACCACGAAAAGCCTGAATCTCATCAGAATCAGGCTTTAACATAGGTATATCTTCAACATCATCACGTTTGGGCATGTAATTTAATCCTTAAGCGCATCTAGGCTGCAATTTTTGCCAGCCAAAAACTGGAAAATTTAGTCTGTGCTTTAATCACCGTTCAACCCCTAAAAATAGCATGAATTTGGCCATATGTAGAGTTGTTGGACAAAATTTATTTGTGTTTAGTTCATGAAATACGAGGAAATAAACTGGTTATAAAAGATTTACCCATCTGACTCTACTTTTTAAGAACAGATTAAAGATACTTATAATCTAGGTGTGGTTGTTTAATAGATGATTAAATTACATTTTTGGTATAAAACTTTGCAACTAAAAATGTCCATTTTGTGCACCTTATGAAGGATTGACTATGGAAAATTATGGCTTATATAATCATATTTAATATTAATAATAATTAGGTTTACCAAGTGCTCGAATCAATCCCAATATCAGCTCTCTATGGGGGCATACTAATTGGCATCAGTGCCTCAATGTTACTATTATTTAACGGACGTATTGCTGGTATTAGTGGCATTCTATATCGTTTAATCTTTAACCCCTTTGACTCTAATGAACGTAATTGGCGACTAGCCTTTCTGATTGGACTAATGGTTGGTGGCTACCTCCTTCTACCAATCGATTTTGAACTACGCGAAGGATACTCTCAGATACTCCTAGCTTTGTCTGGTTTAGCTGTTGGCATAGGTACCCGAATTGGCAATGGCTGCACCAGTGGCCATGGCGTATGCGGTATTGGCTTAATGGCAAGTCGATCAATAGTTGCCACCATTGTATTTATGCTTAGCGGTATTATTACCGTGACAATACTTAGTGCTTATACTGGTCTAGGAGGATAATTCATGCAACGTCTTATAACAGCTCTGATTGCGGGTATTATCTTTGGCGCCGGTTTAGTCGTTTCGGAAATGGTAAACCCAGTAAAGGTGCAAGGCTTCCTAAATATATTTGGCAACTGGGATCCAAGCTTGATTCTGGTGATGGGTGGTGCAGTGGTCGTTACCCTGATCAGTTCACGTTTTATTTTACGCCGAGTAGCACCAATGTTTACAGATAGTTTCGAGTTACCAGTCAGCACCATTATCGACCGCCGTCTGATTCTTGGTGCGGTTTTATTTGGTCTAGGTTGGGGGCTAAGTGGTTACTGTCCTGGACCAGGATTGGTGAATGCCCTTATCAACCCCAACGAAGCTATAGTATTTATACCAGCTTTACTGATTGGCGCTTGGATTGGCAAAGGGGTTTCTGCTTAGTAAGCTGACCTCTAGGCTGAGAGCAGCATATCTAAACGCTTTACACTATCCAGGATACCTTTAGATTCATCCTGCATATCAACCAAAGCCTCAGCCGCCATTGGGTACATGGCACTTTTACTTGGTAGCTGAGCATTTGCTTCCACCATGTAGCGCATGCGGGGGACAAAAATCCATTGCAACCAATTGGTAAAGCTCATGGTGTCACAACAAAAAGGTTGACTGCTCATCATTGCCTCATCGGAAGGTGATAGATCACTCCATAAACCCACATTTTCCATTTCCCGCTGCAATACGCCTAACTCACGCAATACTTGCGTGGCATGTTCTGAAACCATGTCTCTATCCTTAAAGGTTAGCAATCAACGTTATTCTATCATTCTTGTATAGGTATCTCAGCTATATACTCAGGTTTTTAGCTACAAGATTACCGTCAAAATTTCAGTCTGCACTAGCGACATATAAAGAGCAGTGCCACCAATTAAACTAACCAATGGCTGGCGCCAAAGTAGGTGTAATAGCAAGGTGATAAACAAACCTGCTAGTTCTGGCAAGAACTTTACTGACACCACATCTGCATTTTTAAAACTATATACAACTAGCAATACCATTAGTATAGGGGGGAGATAGTCACCTAAATAATTTAACAACGGGTGCCCCGAGGCCCTAGACAAGAACATAAATGGCAGTGCCCGCGTAAGAAAGGTCGCAACAGCCATTACCAACATAATCACAAGTAAATCTATATTGGCTGTCACTGACGCACTCCTTTGGATATTAGCAAGAGCATCAAAGCCAGCACACAGGATATCAAAAGCATATGCTCACGACTTATTAATAACAAAGTGCCTAAACCAATAGCCAGAGCTACAATAAATAACCAAGGTTTACGCACCACTTTATACTGCTCGATAGCCAGCACCATAAATAAAGCAGGAAGCACAAATTCTATGCCAGTCGTTGGAAAGGTAATTTGCCCTCCTAACCAACCACCAATGCTACATCCAAGCACCCAATAACTTTGGTTTAATGCTGTTAGCAAAAGTTTAAACTGAGTCGGATTTATTACTGAGGGTATTTGGGTTGAGGTATGCAGGGCGTAGGTTTCATCAGTAAGACCAAAAATAATATACCAGCGCCGCCAACCTTTGTTTGGCAATTTACCGATTAATGATAAACCATAAAATATATGGCGAATATTTAACAAAAAAGTAGCGGTAAATACTTCTACTAATCCAGCTTGATTGGCCAACAAACCCACAGCCAAAAACTGTGCTGCACCAGCAAAGACGATAATTCCCATTAAGCCAGCGAACAACCAGTGGTAGCCCAAATCGACAAATAAAATGCCAAAGGCAATTCCCAAAGGCAAATAGCCAAACATAACCGGCAGGCTGATACGAAATGTATAGGCTAAAGGTGTATTAGGGGTCATATTGCTCTGCAAAAAAGCCAAAATAAGGTCGGCGATGTTAACAACGTCCGATTTATATTTCAATGCAGAATGCAGTCTGTAATACCAAAATGTCATAGCAATAAAAACAACTCTGACCCTGCAAATAACTATTTTTTTATATATAAAATAGCAAAATTTAGATTTGGTACTAATATCAACAGCATGTCATTTTATTGGCTGACTACAGGGACAATATAAAATCCTAAGGCTTGTGTCACTTTAAGCGTAAGAACCAATAGGAAGAGTTATCATGGATAGAACACCAGAGAATACAAATTCAATCATTACGGATGAGATAGACCTTTATCAAATCCTTCAACCATTATGGCGCAATAGGTGGTATATCTTATTGTTAGGCTGCCTAAGCGCATTGATTATAATGATCTATCAAGTGGGTGGTTTTGCCTTAAATAAAAGTGATCAGGCGCAAATGCAAATATATTTTAATTTTAAGGGCGCCAATGAGGGCGTTTATCCTAATGGCGCCAAGTTTTCGCCACTGGAACTCTTATCAGAGCCCGTACTAAGTTCTGTATACGACCGCCATATTGATAGTGAAATAAATTACGCCGATTTTTCGCAAGCTTTAACTCTAACACCAAATTTTTCCGGGTCTGCGCAATTGGAAGCTCTTATTTCAGATCTTGCAGAACTGGACAAAGGTTTATCTGTTGCTGAATTTAATGATGCTATAGAGACCTATACCACTTCTCTTCAGAGGCACTCAAAAACTAACATCACTCTGTCTCTAGACCTCAACTTGGTTCAAGGGAATATGGGAAAAGCAACAAAAATCCTAACCGCAATTACCGATACATGGGCCAAACAAGCTCTAACCGATCGTGGGGTAATGAAACTATATAAACCCCATATTCATAGTCAGATTATCTCATTAGCAGATCAAGGTATGTTAATAAATATTAATATGCTCGCTGACACACATCAGAGGTTAGCCAATACAGTTGAGGAATACATCCAAAACCCACAACTTGGCTCATTAACTGACCCCTCATCTGGTCTCAATTTGGCTGATTTATCACTATTGTTAAATAGTGAAAACAAATATCGCCTTGCCATTTTAAAAGAAATAGTAATCAAACTCGAGGGCGTGGGTAAAAATGCTAATTTATCAAGCAGTTTTCATAAGGCAAAAGTGAAATTGCTCGAAAGAGAGCGCGACCGCTTGCAACGAATGATCACCACCTATGACCAAGCTATGACACAACTAAAAGAACAACAATATAATCATATGGATAGTGTAATGGTCGCCAATAAGTCACCCTCTGAGCAAACCATTTATGCCCCACAATATAACGAAGATATGGTGAATTCATTGTTGCAACTTGGCTCCACCATGGCCGACCCTGAATATCGTCAAAACCTACTTCAGTCAAAGCTGAAGTATGCTGAACAACTTCAGAAAACCATTACCGAAATTGAATATTACCAGTCTAGTTTTAGCGAAGAAAAAGATTTCATATTGGAAAAGGAAACCATAGATAACTTAATTAATGCCTCTACTAAAGAACTAATGAAAATTAATGATGCCTTAACCGGCATTACCAATTTGGCTAATAATTATTATTTATCTGATCAAGGCCAGTTGTATAGCTTACAAGGCAAAATCGAACATATAACAACTAGCAATCTATCAGGTCACCTGATACAGAAGGTGCTGCTAGCTTTCTTAATGGGATGTTTGTTGGCTGTGATGGTAATCTTTTGTAGATTAATCTCAGTACCAAGACCCGTAACCACAAATACTGGGAGATAAAATAATAAAACAGGCAATTCAAAACTAATGTATTTTGCTAAGGTTTTGCTAATTTTAAATTGGCTAAAAAATTGAACATCGTAAGCTATTGAAAAGCATGGGAATTGGTAGGACTAGGCAGATTCGAACTGCCGACCTCTACCATGTCAAGGTAGCGCTCTAACCAACTGAGCTATAGTCCTAAGGAGAGGCGGAATGATACGGAGATTAGCCTGTTAAATCAAGACCAAAACATATCTTACGTAGCCATATTTAAGGTTATTTATGCCTACTGATTAAATTATCCAGCTGTTACCAATTGGGTTTTTAATTCGTGTAATTGATCACGGTATTGTGCGGCTTGTTCAAATTGCAAATTCTTGGCCGCTTCAAACATCGCATCCTCTGTTTTCGAGATTTCTTGGCTAATTTGCTTGGCAGTCATATGAGCCGTATCAATGCCATAGGCAGTCTGCTGTTCCTTAACCTGATGGCGGGATTTACTATCGCGTCTTTTACCAGAGCCTGGTGCATATGCCCCTTCCATAATATCTTGAACAGACTTTTTAACGCCTTTGGGGGTTATATTGTGATCAATATTAAACTGTAACTGCTTAGCCCTGCGGCGCTCCGTTTCATCCATAGCTCTTTGCATAGAACCAGTAATACGATCGGCATAAAGAATGGCCTTACCATTTAAATTACGTGCAGCACGTCCAATGGTTTGTATTAAAGATCGTTCGGAACGCAAAAAACCTTCCTTGTCGGCATCCAAAATAGTCACCAATGATACTTCGGGCATATCCAAACCCTCACGCAGCAGGTTAATGCCCACCAGCACATCAAACTCACCAATGCGTAAATCACGAATAATCTCTACCCGTTCTACCGTATCAATATCCGAGTGAAGGTAGCGCACCCGTATACCATTTTCATGTAAAAAGTCAGTCAGATCCTCGGCCATGCGTTTAGTTAAAACAGTAACCAGCACACGTTCGTTCACAGCTGTACGTTTTTGGATCTCACCCATCAGATCATCAACCTGAGTGGTTGCCGGACGTACCTCCAACTCTGGATCCACTAATCCTGTTGGTCGGACAACTTGCTCTACTACCTGATCAGCATGCTCCTGTTCGTAGGGTCCAGGTGTAGCTGAGACAAAAATTTTCTGAGGCGCTATACGCTCCCACTCAGCAAATTGCATAGGCCGGTTATCTAGTGCCGAAGGCAAACGGAAGCCATACTGCACTAGTGTCTCCTTGCGCGACCGATCACCTTTATACATGGCCCCTAACTGAGGAATGGTAACGTGGGATTCATCCACCACTAACAGTGCATCTGGGGGTAAATAATCAAATAAGGTTGGTGGTGGCTCACCTGGCCCACGGCCCGATAAATAGCGGGAATAGTTTTCAATACCTGTGCAAAAGCCTAATTCTTTAATCATCTCTAGATCATAGCGAGTACGTTGATCAAGACGTTGTTCTTCCACCAACTTATTATGATCACGAAAATGAGTAAGGCGATCTTTTAACTCATCTTCAATTTCATCAACAGCTTGTAACAGAGTTTCCCTTGGGGTTACATAGTGGGTTTTGGGATAAATAGTTAAGCGCGGTACCTTGCGTAATACCCGCCCCGTTAGGGGGTCAAAGAAGCTAAGTTGCTCGACTTCATCATCAAATAACTCTACCCGCACTGCCTCTTCATCGGATTCGGCTGGGAAAATATCAATAACATCGCCCCTTACCCGATAGGTAGCCCGGTGGAAATCCATATCGTTGCGGGTGTATTGCAGCTCTGCTAGACGCCGCAACAGATGCCTTTGATCCATCTGCTCCCCACGATTTATATGTAACACCATACGGTGATATGCTTCTGGATCGCCCAAGCCATAGATGGCCGATACCGTAGCCACAATAATGGCATCTGGGCGTTCTAATAATGCCTTTGTAGCAGATAAGCGCATTTGTTCAATATGCTCATTAACGGAAGCATCTTTATCAATAAAGGTATCAGAAGCAGGCACATAGGCTTCAGGCTGATAGTAGTCGTAATAAGAAACAAAATACTCGACGGAGTTATTGGGGAAAAACTCTTTAAATTCCCCATATAACTGGGCTGCTAGGGTCTTATTATGAGCCATTACTATGGTAGGTCTTTGGGCTTGAGCTATGACCTGAGCAATAGTATAGGTCTTACCTGAGCCTGTTACTCCCAATAGGGTTTGGCCAGCTAGGCCAGCTTCAATACCAGACATCAATTGTTGGATAGCAACAGGCTGATCACCTGCTGGCTGAAATTTGGATTGGATATCAAATTTACTATCAGACACGATTAATCCTTTTGCTGCTGCATATGCCAGAGATGGGCATACTGGCCGTTAGCTGCCAGCAATGCCTCATGGGTTCCCTGCTCAACTAACTCACCTTGCTCAATAACCAAAATATTGTCAGCATCGACTATGGTAGACAGTCGATGGGCAATAACAAGAGTCGTTCTTTGCTTGGCAATTTCTGCTAAGGCCTGCAAGATACTGCGTTCGGCAGCGGAATCTAAAGCCGATGTAGCCTCATCGAAAAGCAATATCGGTGGGTTCTTTAATAGCACCCTGGCAATGGCAATGCGTTGCTTTTCACCACCAGATACCTTTAGTCCGCGTTCACCCACAATGGTTTCCACACCTTCCGGCAAAGAGTTTACAAAAGCACGCAGGTGGGCCATGTCTATAGCCTGCCAAATCTCTTCATCACTAGCATCAGGGCGACCATACGCAATATTGTTCCAAATGGTATCGTTAAACAATACAGTATCTTGAGGTACGACCCCAATTTGCTGGCGCAAGCTTAATTGTTGCACTTGATTTACAGCCTGTTGGTCAATAGAAATACTACCTGACTGGACATCATAAAAACGAAATAATAAACGACCAATAGTGGATTTACCGGAACCACTTGGCCCCACAATCGCGACTTTATTGCCAGGAGCAACATTAAAACTAAGGTTCTTTAAAATGGGCCGTTCAGGCTGATAAGCAAAGTCCACATTGGCAAATTCAATACCTGCTTGGTGCACTTCTAGGGCCTTGGCTTGGGGTAAATCTTCTACACCAGGCTGGCGTTTAAGTAGGTCGAACATATTCTCTATATCAGACATAGCACGCCGAATTTCACGGTAGATAAAACCTAGTGCGCCCAGAGGAACAAATAACTGCAGTAAGTAGGCGTTGACCATAACCAGATCACCCAAAGTCATGGATCCGTCCACCACTCCCTTAGCTGCCAGATACATCATGGCGGTCAAGCCAATGCCAATAATCAAAGCTTGGCCAGAATTAAGTAATGCTAAAGATAAACGATTATTTACCCGCGCCTGCTCCCAAGCTTCTAAATTGACATTGTATTGCTCAGCCTCATAGGCTTCATTATTAAAATACTTAACCGTTTCATAATTTAATAAGCTGTCTATTGCACGAGTATTAGACTGACTATCTAAACGATTAGCTTCTTTAACAAAGCCAGTGCGCCATTCAGTGGTTATCACACTAAAAACAATATAGGACACCACGCAAATAAAGGTAATCAGAGAAAACCAAATATTAAAAGCCAGAAGTAATATAACGATAATAATGGCGAGCTGAACGATAGTGGGTAAAATATTAAAGACCATAAAGCGCATCATAAAATTGATGCCATTAGTGCCACGATCAATATCGCGAGAAATACCACCTGTTTGGCGGCTTAAATGAAAATCTAATTCTAATTTATGTAAATGATTAAATACCTCTAGTCCGACCTTACGCATGGCACTTTCGGTAACCCGACTAAATACGGAGTCTCGAAGCTCACCTAGAAAAACACTGGCAAAACGCATACCGCCATACAAGAGAACAAAGCCCAGGGGAATAACCAAGGCTTTACCCACATTACTATCTAGGTCATCAACTAGCCATTTTAATGCCCAAGGTAAGGCTGTTGACACAGCAATAGCCCCCACCAAACACAGCATAGCAATAACCACTCTGGTTTTATGGATAAGCAAATATGGCCATAAGGTCTTAAACAAAGCCAAGAATTCAATTTCTTTGTAAGACTTTATGGGATGTTGGCCAAAGCTGCGTCTAGCACTACTTTTCATTTAAACCTCAGAGTAACAAACAGATCCAGACACTAGGCCCAGACACTTGGC
Organism: Pseudomonadales bacterium; assembly: GCA_049625185.1. Classification (GTDB taxonomy): domain Bacteria; phylum Pseudomonadota; class Gammaproteobacteria; order Pseudomonadales; family Balneatricaceae; genus Njordibacter. The sequence continues at coordinate 28,092 of JBMZUZ010000002.1, forward strand.
ACCATTAAAGACGAAAAAGTAATCATAAAGCGTTGTTTGCAGTTACTTAATGGTGCCCAAGACCATAATCGCTTCCATCTCAATTTGGACGGCCTTGGGAAGTTCTTTTACCCCCACTGCAGCACGAGCTGGGTATGGTAACTGAAAATAATCGGCCATGATTTCATTGACCGTTGGGAAATGACTCAAATCAGTCATAAAAATACTTAACTTAACTATATCAGATAAATCACCACCAGCTGCCTTGGCAACGGCAGCTAGATTATCAAATACTTGTCGAGTCTGATCGGCAAAAACTTGGCTACACACTTCCATAGTATTTGGATCCAGAGGTATCTGTCCGGATATATACACAGTATCTCCCACCCGCACTGCCTGAGAATAAGTACCAATGGCAGCAGGTGCATTTTCGGTAGCAATAATTTGCCGATCAGTCATAAAACTAGCCTCATATGAAAAATGATAACACTTCAGGAAAGGTAAAAATAACGACCACTCATAATAACAGGGTCGATCTATTAGATGCCAGACAAAAAAACAGTTACCGCAAAAACAAAAGGCAGCCAACCAGCATTATAAAATTCTGTTGACTAAGGAAACCAAGCTAACAATTTCAGCTAGCTAACAGGATCATCTGAATATGTTTTTTCATCTAACTCAACAGCTGGTGGGCGATCTTCAGCGCCACGCCAACGACTGTTGTGCAAGGCACCTTGACGGCTTAATAGAGGATAAGCAATAGCCGTAAAGTGTGAATGCAAGCGCTTAATATCACGCATAATGTCAGTAAACAGACTATGCGCCAAAGGACTCACTCTTTGATCCATAGCACGTTGACGTAATTTATCGAGTTGCTTTTGATGCATAACATTGAAGGCCTGCTTGGCCTGAAATAAGCCTTTGGCCGCCTCAGCATCCTCACTCATCATCACTTGAAAAGATAACGGCATCACCTCGAATAAGCCTTGCATACAGGCCTCAATAGCTTCTTTTTCTTGGCTAGAGAACTCAATGTGCAGGTTATTCTTTTTCTTCAGCAGCATAATAATACTACGCTCAATAATATCCCCGGCATGCTCAATATTGGTGGTGAATAAGAGTAAATCCTGACAACGATCGCGTTCTTCTTTACTTAATTCCTGACCACCTAATTCCAATAAATAAGCATTAATCTGTTGATGAAAATCATCAATAATATCATCACTTTGATTGATTTTTTTCGCCAACACTTCAACATTTTTGTACATATTTCGATGCACATCTTTAAGCATATCCTCAAGCAAATCGCCCATGGTCAGGGTATCACGCACCACATTAGAAATAGCAGCGGCAGGAGAGGTATCCAAAATATCATCTAAATGTTTCGGAGATGGCGTAGGGGTTAATTTTTGTGGGGGCAAACGATAATCAATCCAACCAGCTAACTTGCTCACGATTAACATGCCAAAACTAGCCACAGTCAAATTAAATAGGCAATGCAATACCACCAGCTGCCAAGCACCAGCAAACTGTAAGGTATTAAATATATTGTGTATCCAGCCTAAGATTGGCAAAAACGCCATTACGCCTATGCAACGGAGAAGCAAATTACCCAAGGGCGCTACCCGCTTAGCATTACTCGCTCCTCGAGACATATAAACAGGTATCAACGCACTACCAACATTGACGCCAAGTATTAACAACAAGCCACCGGGCACATCAATAACTTGCGCCGCAACAAGTCCCGACAACAGCAGTACCATAACCAAGCTGGAATGCAGCATAAAAGTGATAGCAGCAGCAAACAATAGTGCTAACCAAGGCTCAGCCAATAAGCTGCGCATAATATCGACAAATAATGCCGACGCTTGCAGTGGTTCTGCCATACTCCTAAGGGTGGCCAAGGCTAAAAGCATCAAACCTAAGCCCATGGCTGCCTGTCCTATACCCTGCAGACGTTTACTGCGCCCACGTAATTCAAGACCAACTCCCACAGCAATGAGAAAAGGGCTTAAAGCGCTTAGATCAAAGGATAGAATTAAGGCGACAATGGTCGTACCCACATCAGCGCCCAGTAAGAAGGCTAGGCCGGCTTCTCCTTGCACACCTAATGAAGCGGCTAATAAAGCCGCGGCTGTACTACTTTGCAGAATTAAGGTTAGAGTAGCGCCGAGCCCCAAAGCTGACCATACGCCGGCAAAGCGATCCCTAACTAGATAGGCAAGTTTACTACCGTAGGCACGGTTCATACCCTCTTGTACGCGTTTTAGACCCCAAATAAGCAACGTCACGCCCCCAGCCAAACCAATAAACAGCTGGGTGATATTCATATCATGGGCGATTTCCATATAAGGTTACCTGGGTACCATTCTAAAGGGTTTGAAAAAAACGTGTATAGACACTAATGACTGTGCCATTTCAGGCCAAACAAAGCAAGTTGTTTAGCCCTGTGGGCAGCCTAAAATATTAGTTTCTGCGACAACTCGGTCATCACCGAGGGTTTGTAGTACAAATAAGGCTTCGCGCCAGTCTTTGCAAAACTGATTACGGAATTTCAGCAACGGCGTTGCGTGTAAATCGATTAACAAAAAGTCAGCCTCTTTACCGGGGGCAAAGTTGCCAATTTTAGTATCCAAATCCAAAGCCTTTGCTCCTCCTAAAGTAGCCATATAAAAAGCCTGCTCAGGGCTCAAATTGACTTGTTGCAGTTGCTGGATTTTATAGGCTTCAGATAAGGTCTGCAGCATAGAAAAACTTGTGCCGCCACCTACATCTGTCCCCATACCGATATTAATGCCGTGCTTTTGTAGTTTCTTTAAAGGGAACAAACCAGAACCAATAAACAGATTTGAGGTAGGACAATGTGCGATAGCTGAGTCAGTATACGCCAAGCGTTGGCATTGATCATCACAAAGATGAATACCATGAGCAAAAACACTGCGTTTACCCAACAAACCAGCCTGATCATAAACATCTAAATAACTATCTGCTGCGGGGAATAATTCTTTTACCCAAGCGATTTCATCGTGATTTTCAGATAAATGAGTATGCAAATAGACCCCAGGGTTGTCGGCAAGTAACTGCCCAGCAAGGCGCAATTGCTCGGGAGTTGATGTAGGTGCAAATCGGGGAGTTACGGCATACTGTAAACGATCCACGCCATGCCATTTATTTATTAATTGCTGACTTTGCTGATAACCCATTTCGGCGGTATCCAATACTTCTGGTGGCGCATGGCGATCCATAAGTACTTTGCCGGCAATCATGCGTAATTTGCGTGCCTGGGCGACCTGAAAAAAGCCCTCAACTGATTCTGGATGCACGGTACAAAAAACCAATGCTGTAGTAGTGCCATTACGCAGCAATTCTTGTAAAAAAACCTCTGCCACCTGCCTGGATTTTTCGATATCAGAGAATTGTGCTTCCACAGGGAAAGTGTAGGTATTTAACCAATCCAATAATTGTGTCCCATGGGCAGCAATCATTTCCGTTTGTGGATAATGGACATGACAATCAATAAAACCGGGCACCATTAACTTGTCAGGATGGTGTTCAAGATAGGCCAGTTGATGGTCGTCATAGCTCGGTTTTAAGGTCTGATAATCACCACAAGCAACAATATGCCCATCTTTAATATGCAGTAAGGCATCATTGAAATATTCAGTTGCATCAGTGTTTTTATCGGGTTCAGCCAGACAGTGTAATAAGGGGCCACGCAGAAATCGGGTGCCGGGCACCGGGTGAGAATGTGTAGACATGCTTATACTTTTTCCTTACGCGCCTGTAAAACAGTTTCAGTAACCAGCTCAGGGGTTGGTATTACCTCAGCATGAGGCATTTGTTGATATAGCTTGACCACAGTAGCAGCAACAGATAGTGCTACTTCCACAGGCAATTTGCCTTTAATACTGGCTTCGCCCATAGGGCAATGAAACGTCTCCATGGACTCCGCTAAACCTTTTGCCAATAGCCGATGACGAAAGCGAGCCGCTTTCGTACGTGAACCTATAACACCAATATAGCGCCCATCACCACGCTGCAACGCAGCTTCAGCTAACTGCAAATCCATACCATGATGATGGGTCATAATAAGATAACAACTACCCGGCAAACAATCGGCAATCGCGTCTACAGGATGTTCCTCATGCACACAACGGACGCCAGCAGGTACCTGTTTAGGCAACATATCGTAACGGCTATCAACCCAAGTCACTGCTACTGGCAGAGACGCCAAGATAGGCATTAGGGCTCGCCCCACATGGCCAGCGCCAAACACTACCACTGGCATCTTAGAGACACCCATCTGTTCATAAAGAAGCGTCACTTGACCACCACAACATTGCCCCAAATTGGCTCCCAAAGCATATTGCTGCAATTGTGTAGTTTGTTGATTGGGCTTATCAAGCAATAACTGACGCGCATATTTTATCGCCTTATATTCGAGATGGCCGCCACCGATGGTGTCAAACTGATCTTCGAGAGTAACCAACATTTTAGCACCCGTATTACGTGGACTGCTGCCCTGAACTTCACAGATACTAATTAGCACATAAGCCTGCCCCTGCTCCTCGCATTGCCATTGGGCTTGCAACCAAGTCTTCATGATGTTTCTCCCCTCGCTTGTTGCATAGCCCATAGCACGCGCTCTGGTGTGGCTGGCGTATCGAGTTGCGGGTTACATTGTCTATTTCCTGCTTGGTAGATAGCATCACGCAAGGCACTCCAGACACTAATAGCATACATAAAAGGTGGCTCTCCCACGGCTTTAGAGTGATAAATGGTGGCTTCATGATTACTACTATTTTCTAATAGCGCCACATTAAATTCGGCTGGCGTATCCCCCACCGCTGGAATCTTATAGGTGGCTCCAGAATTAGACTGCAAACGACCGTCGTCACCCCAAACTAATTCTTCTGTGGTCAACCAACCCATACCTTGCACATAGGCTCCTTCAATTTGGCCAATATCAATGGCCGGATTTATACTGGCTCCAGCATCATGCAAAATATCTGTCCTTAAGACTTTGTACATACCCGTTAACCGATCAACCTCTACCTCGGTCACCGCGGCCCCACAGGTATAATAGTAGAAAGGATGACCAGCAGCCTTATCACGGTCATAATAAATTTTTGGTGTACGATAGTAACCTGTAGAGGATAATGAAATTCTGGCTAAATAAGCCGCCTGTACAAGCTCTGCAAAGCTTTGCTGACCACTTGGCCAGATAACTTGACCCGCCTTTAATTGCACCTGACTAGGCGTACAATTATGCGTTTCAGCAACAAATTCTTGTAACCGCTGACGAATAGTCTCGCAAGCCGCTCTGGTAGCCTGCCCATTAAGATCAGTGCCACTAGAAGCGGCAGTTGGTGAGGTATTGGGTACTTTATCTGTACGTGAAGCTGTTACGACAATAGCATCTAGCTCAACACCCAATTCAGCCGCTGCAATCTGGCCTATTTTAGTATGTAAGCCCTGCCCCATCTCCGTACCACCATGATTGACCTGCACACTGCCATCGGTATACACATGCACTAAGGCACCAGCTTGATTCAAGAATTGCGCCGTAAAAGAAATACCAAATTTAACTGGCGTCAGAGCTAAGCCACGTACCATTCGCTGGGAGCCTTCATTAAATAAAGTGATCTCTTCACGTCGCTGCCAATACTGGCTGCTATCTACTAGCTCGCCAATAATACGTTGCATAGGAAATCCTTCCACCTGTTGATGGTAAGGCGTTGTCATACCCCGCTGAGGGCTATATAGATTGGCTAAGCGCACACTTAATGGATCACGGCCTACAGCGCGTGCCACATCATCTAACATCTGTTCAGCTAACATCATGCCTTGGGGGCCACCAAAACCACGAAATGCGGTATGTGAGACAGTATTCTGGAACCAGCGGTGGCCGGTAATTTTGGCAGCAGGCAAATAGTAGGCATTGTCGGTGTGAAACATGGCACGGTCTACTATGGCATCAGACAAATCAGCACTACAACCACATAAACCGTTTAACTGCGCCTGTACCGCCAGAATCTGACCACTATGATCAAACCCCACTTGCGCCTGATTAACAAAACCATGGCGCTTGCCAGTTAGTTGCATATCATCACTTCGGCCCAGGCGTAGTTTAACTGGCTTGTTATTTCGTACTGCTAATAGAGCTGCTAAACAAGCCCATTGAGCGGCTTGGGTTTCCTTGCCACCAAAGCCACCACCCATACGCCGCATATCGACGACCACCAAGTGCATTGGGATACCCAATACTTCAGCCACCAACTTTTGGACTTCTGATGGATGTTGGCTAGAACTGTAAACCAACACACCACCGTCTTCTTGCGGCAGTGCTAAGGCAACCTGCCCCTCTAAATAAAAATGTTCTTGGCCACCAATCTGCTGTTCGATATCCAATTGACAAGGAGCTTTGAGCATTTCTGCAGCCACATCGCCCTTAGTTAAACTGTGGCTAGGGCGTACCGTGCGGTTAGCCGTTTGCGCCGCCTCAAGATTCAAAATCGGTTCACTGGCCTGAATTTGTATATTAGCCTGTTTAGCTGCCTGCTGGGCCTGTTCTCTAGTATTAGCAAGTACAGCAAATACAGGTTGTCCCATAAAGTTTACCTGCTCTTCAGCCAAAAGTGGGTCGCCAGGAAACACTGGGCCTATATCTCTATGGCCAGGAATATCATCAGCGGTGATAACATCTACCACGCCCGGGGCTTGCCATACTTTGCTAAGATCAGCCTTAGTAATTTTACCACTGGTAACTTGAGCCCCACCGATGTAAGCCGATAAACAGTTAGCTGGTGTGGGAATATCGTCAACATAACGGGCCTGTCCCGTAACATGTAAAATAGCACTCTCGTGTGCCTTACTGGCACCCACTACCTTAAAAGAGCTGGTATTGCCTATGTTATGAGGCTCTACTTGAGGTAATTTTCTCATGCCCAACCTCCAGCTTGCTTATGGTGCTCGGGCGATAGCCAAAAAGCTAGTATATTGGCACATACTTGTAAGCGATAATCGGCACTGGCACGTACATCACTCATAGGACTAACGTCCTTTTTTAATCCTTCTAGGATATCTTTACTATTGATTTCAGCTGGCATCTTACCTTCCAAAAGTACTTGCAGCTGTTCTGCTAGCACCGGTGTTGCAGCCATGCCACCCAAACCAATTTTACATTGGCTGATATGGTCATCCTCAAGTTTATAGACCATGGCTATACAGGCGGCAGAGATATCATCTTCATAACGCTTGGAAATCTTTTCAATATGCACTTGATGATCATCTATGGGCACGATAATTTCCCGAATATACTCACCCGTTGCCAATACTGTTTGTCGATAACCAATATAAAAGTCGGCTAGCTCAATCTCTCTGGACTCAGTTCCTTTCTGCAGTATCAACTTAGCTTGTAAAGCTAATAATAAAGGTGGGGTATCGGCAATAGGTGAAGCATTAGCAATGTTGCCACCTATAGTGCCTTTGTTGCGAACTTGTCTAGAACCCAGAACATTTAATATTTTTTGCCAGGCATGACTCGCTTGATGGCTATCACCACTTAGATATTCAGATAACTGGCTATAAGTTACTGAAGCACCTATATGAAGGGAATCACCGTCACGCTGAATGTGTTGCAACTCAGCTACTTGAGATAAGTCAATATAAGCATCTCGAGTATTTAACTGCTGAGTAACTTCCAAACCCAAATCGGTGCCGCCACTAATAAATGTGGCTTCAGGCATCGCATTAATGGCTTGGGCTAACTCCTGTTCTGTATAGGGCTGTTGATATGCTAAGGGCTTTGTGGATGGACTTAATTCAGCCAAGATCTCAGTAATTTGTATGCCGGTAAGCCCTACCAAGTCGGCCTTATCCATGCCACCACCCAAGGTAAAAGGTGCAAGGCTTGCGGCAGCTTTAAGTATGGGATGATAACCCGTACAGCGGCACAGATTACCTGATAAAGCCTCTTCTATATCATGGCGATGTTGCTTTATTTCCTTATCAGTTTGCAGAGGATTAGCTGGTGTATTTAGCCACCAAGCCATCATTGCCATAACGATGCCCGGCGTACAAAAGCCACACTGACTGCCATGAAAGTCAACCAAAGCCTGCTGTACAGGTTGAAGTTTATTACCATGACTAATGCCATCTAAGGTGACTAAGTGACATTGGGACAAATTACCAAGCAGCGCTATACAAGCATTAACAGCCTCATAGTGTACTTTGCCATTTTGCAAACGCCCCACCAACACAGTACAAGCACCGCAATCTCCAGCCCCACACCCTTCTTTTGTTGCGGGTAGCTCTTGTTGCTCACGTAACCATGTCAACAGGGGCTTACGGTAGTGTTCTTCGGCAACGGTTAGGGCCTGATTATTTAATAGGATTTCCATTCTCTCAGCCTTTTAAACAACTAAGTATAGACCTATTTTCACAAATCTTGTCTATCTGGTCAACTTTTAAGGTTTGCTATGAAATCTGATACAATCACCAAAAGCCTCGCGCCAACCACAAGCAGAAATAACCATGATAAATAGAACCATGCCCCGTGGCCCCTACAAACCTGGCAAAATACGTCAAAAAAGCGAACAACGTATGCTCGATGCGGCCATCCAAGCCTTTTCCCAATATGGCTACAGTGGCACTAGCATGCAGTCTATTGCTGATATAGCTGAGGTACCAAAGGCTAATGTGCACTATTATTTCAAAAATAAACTGGGTGTATATACTGCTGTGTTGGGCAATATATTGGATATGTGGGACACCGTGCTTAACGATATTACTATAGCTGATGATCCAGCCAGTGTCTTGTGTCGATATATTGATGCCAAAATTGATTTTTCTCGAACCCACCCCCAAGAGTCGCGGGTGTTTGCCAAAGAAATGCTGAGTGGCGCGCCTCACTTACAGGAATTCTTACAAGAAAAGTACACAACTTGGCTTGATAGCCGTTTAAGCATCTTTAGGCATTGGATCAAGGTCGGCAAAATGGATGATATTGATCCCACCCACCTGATGTTTATGATTTGGGGGTCGACTCAGCATTACGCTGACTTTGCACCACAAGTAACACAATCATTAGGCACGGATAAACTACAACAGGCACATTTTGATGCGGCGGCTAAAACTGTAAAGCAAGTGATTCTTAGAGGATGTGGATTAACCCCACCAGTGCTGTAAAAACTAGTACTGCCAATAGCAACATCAGGCACAGCTTAAGGCTGATTACTAATGATCAGAATATGAAGTGATTTAAGCTACCACCTACACCCAAGATCCTATTTATCTTGGGTGTAGGAAACAGAGTTGGTAGATAAAGTAATTAGTCAACTTTGCCCTAACTATTCTTCCCCAAATTGCTCATAAGCCTGATCGAGATTCACTAAGGGCTCATCATCAAGGGCTTTTTCAAACGACTGCAGACGTTTATATACTGATAAAAGTTCCACAATGGTTGGCCACGAGTTGACCAAATACTGGAATGAATTACTCACCTGACCAAAAGCCGTCAATATCTGCTGCAAAATACCAAAGGTGATGGTCCCTGCCACAATCGTTGGGATAAGGAGGATATAAGCAAAGATATTATCTGCCTGCAGATAAAAGCTGCGCGCAACATTGAAGTATAGATAGTGGAAATAAAGTCGGAAATAGTTTCTGCGAACGTTATTAAATAACTCACCTAAGGTCAGGGGCTCAGCACGATCTTCATAGTCCTCACCGTATACCAATTCCTTACGATAAGCCGCTTCAACCCGTTGGTTCTTAAATTCCAGGCCGGGTAATTTGATACCCACAAAGGCTAAGAAGAAAGTACCAAATACAGACCAGAAAATAGCAGCATAGAATAATGGTTGGGCTATCTCACCAACAATAGGCAATTCTTTAACATATTCAGATAGTGACCAAAGTACAGGTAAAAACGCTACCAGCGTCATGACCGAGTCTACCAAAGCCACACCAAGGCCTTCCATAATGCTAGCAAAACGCATGGTATCTTCCTGTACCCGCTGAGCTGCACCTTCTACATGACGTAATTGACTCCAACGACTAGCATAGTAGTTGTTCATGGCTGTACGCCAACGGAAAATATAATGACTTACAAAGAAGCGAGTAAAGACAAACACACTAACAGCTAGAAAAGCAATTTCAGCAAACACAATAATTAGGTCATATAGATAGTCTGCTGTCACACTATCAGGCTCTGCCAAAGCACCCTGCACACCGTCAAAGAAGGGCCGCCGCCAGTTGTTTAATGCCACTGATACTTGCACTGAGAAGTAAGTACCAAACAGAATCAAAGCACTACCAAGAATCGACCAATCTTGCCATTGAGTTGGGTGATACCAGCGCCAAAAGCCATAAAATAGTGCTACGGCCACTGTGTAGTAACAATAGAACCAAATAAAATCAGTAGTAACAAAGTGTCCCAAGCCGATCACCGGTGCCGCATCCTCTGCCGGTAATTGGAAGCCCAAGGCACCACCCATGGCATCACCATACATGTACCAGAGAGTGACCGCTACCACACTCCAAATGAGTGCACTGATAAAAAACCAAGGGGGTCTAGGAAAGAATGATTGCAACATAGTAATAAATTCTCAGCTATTTTTAACTATAGTGTATTAATTCTGGCAATTATTACAAGGCTTGTTTTGAAGCTAGTGCAGAACATTATTTTCTGCATAAAGCTCCACTGGGCTATCATTTGCGGTCTTAATTGATATATGCCACTCAGCTATTCGACAGGCCTCAGCCAGCATCTGCCATAAATTTTCTGCCAAATCATCGGATAAACTGATTTGCATTTTTATGCCCTCTTCGTCCGCCTGACCAAAGATAAGGACAAGATAATCATTTTCTTGCTTTCGATAAGCTATCGTCGATACCAATACTGGTTCGTCGCCCAATGGCCGCTCAGTCTTATCAGAGCCTAGATACTGTTCGTCAAAGCGCACATCATCAGAGCCTTGCTCAGTCAGGCTATCACCTTTATTTGGCTGCCATGCTTGTAATTTTTGCTGACTATTCTCTGACAGTTGTTGCGGCATCGTGTTAAGTAACAAATCAACATAACGGCGAGTTAACCAAACTCGAATTTCCGTATTATCTCTACTGAGCACACGCAGTTGGAGGCGATCCTCAACGGCATCAAACTGAATATTAAACTGAGCAATACTATTGGTATTCATAAGAAGGCCCGTTAACCCATAATCTGTACAACACTTTCATGGGGGTCACGACTTTGATTTTCTTTTTGTAAATCTTGTAAATAATTTTGCCAATACTGCGTCTGATTAAGACATAGATCATAGAGATAGTCCCATGTGTAAAGACCTGAATCATGTCCATCATCGTAGACTAGCTTAATGGCATAATGTCCTACGGCCTCAATACCCTCAAATTTGACATATTTTTTACCTGTCTGCAGTTGGGCCTGATCAGGGGAGTGCCCCCTGACTTCCGCACTGGGAGACATTACCCGTAAATATTCTGCACTCAGCTCATAGCTAATATCAGCATAGGTAAGCTGTAACAGGTTTTCTGACTTTTTTAACTTAATAGCATCGGGACTCATACAGTTATTCTCTAACTAACGTTTACGCCGCATCATATCACGTAAAAAGAAACGATTGGGCTCTAATCCTGCTGCCACATATTGACTCACAGGTAATGGTTCACCACTTATTTGGGCTGCCAGTAGTTCTGCCCCAAGTGGTGCTGTTATTAATCCCTTAGAGCCATGGCCAGCATTGATATATAAACCTGCAAGCCAAGGCATGGGCTTATCAAAACGGTAATTTTTGTCTTTTCGTAAGTGGGCAAAGTTGGCCAACATTGCCTCCCCATTGGCCAACTGCCCTATCATGGGCAAATAATCGGGGGTAGTAGCACGAAAACCAACCCAACCATGGGCAACATCTTTAGCGGTTATTTTAGTATCGGGCAATAACTGCTTTAAACGCTGAATATTCTCCTCGTGATCCGTTGCTGTTTCGGCCCTATCACTGCTGGTCAAATTATAACTTGCACCTATGGCCATATAGCCATCCATAGAAGGCGTGACATAACCATCACCACAAACAACCCTAACGGGCGCCGCTTGACTAGAAGCATATTGACTAGGCACATAACTGACCTGACCACGGATAGCTTTTAAGGGCAAATCTAAATCAGGCAGCCAAAGTTTGGCATCATTGGCATTACAAAGTACCACACCATCAAATATTTCGACCCCAGAATGGTCACCCTGCAAGCCCAGAGACCACTCTATTTTCACTTGTTTTAAATCAGCTAGACACGTATTTAGCCAAGGGCTTAGGTGTAATTGGTCAACTAGTGCCTGACACCAATCCCGAGGACTGGCCCATCCAGCCTGTGGAAAAAATAAACCCGACTGATCTAGGCGCTGCTCTGCCAATTTTGAAGCCTGACCTGCATCAATAAAGTTGAGCCATTGCGAGGGGAAATCTCGGGCTATGACTCGCTGCATCTGGGCAGCTTCATGGTGACTCTGTGCCAATTGCAGCAAACCATTAGCTTGCCAATATTGCGGGGCTAAATCCTGAGCCAGACGCTGCAAACTATGTTGCAGACCTTGCTGATGGAACTGTCCAGTAAGGGTGACACTATCAGGCAGCTTGGCATACAAGATACCCTGCTGATTACCTGAAGCTGCAGGGGCAATTTGGTCACCTTGATCAATAAGTTGTACCTGATAACCGCGTTTTTGCAGTGCCAAGGCGGTATAACAACCACTAATGCCCGCCCCAATCACAGCAATCTTGGCACCAACAGGTAATGGTTTAATAGCTTGTTGCCAAGGAGGTATATAAGCTGGTTTGGCATGAACCAATGATGGTTTGAACAAACCGCTTAACTGATCGCGCTTTTGGCCATAACCCTTTGCAGTTGTCACTTCAAAACCGGCCTGTGACAAATTGTCTTTCACTAGCCTAGCGGCGCTATAGGTAGCAATGGTTGTTTCAGCATGACTCAGTTTAGCAATCTGTTGCAGTACCTTTGCACCCCACATGGCCTCATTTTTGGCAGGATTAAAGCCATCAAGATAAACCGCATCAACCCTGCCTTGTATTTGTGCCAGAGCTTCCTCAGCCGAGCCAAGTATCAAGTGTAGAGCAACGTCACCAAATTCTAAGCAATGAAAACCTTTAATTGGCAATGGATACTGGGATTGTAATTGCGTCGCTAAAGCCGCCAGATCTGGCCATTGTTGCTGGCATTTCTGCAAATCTTGCAAGCTCATTGGGAAGGCTTCGATACTGGTATAGATTAACCTTGCCGGTTGTCGAACCTGGGCTCTTTGCTGGCGCCATAATTGCCAAGTTAAGAGAAAGTTTAAGCCCCCACCAAAACCCAACTCAAGCACACTTAAATGCTTATCAGTTGGGAGTGAAGCCATGCGCTGAGATAAGTTATTTGGATTTAGAAAAACATGGTTTTTTTCTTTAACGGCATCGCCTTTGGTGGCATAAATATCGTCAAAGTTAGTAGCAAAAGGCCCATCAGCGCGCCAATCAATTACAGCATTAGGTAATGCCTGTGGATCACTAAATAATATTTTTTTGGCCACTATTTAAGCTCGGTGCTACTAATCCAATTGCTTAGCTTGCAAAATCAACACTGGGGTTGCCGGCCAGTCACGCATAAAGCCTTTGGTGGTGGTTTGTACGGCAGCAATTTTATCCACCACATCCATGCCTTCAACGACTTTACCAAACACTGCATAGCCAGCATTACTGGGGTTAGCATCAAGAAAAACATTATCATTATGATTGATAAAAAATTGTGAAGTAGCGCTGTTAGGGTCATTGGTTCGCGCCATAGCAATGGTGCCACGCATATTGCTTAAACCATTATTTGCCTCATTGATGATTGGTGTCTGTGTTGCTTTACGATCACCCTGCAAATCAAAGCCACCACCCTGAATCATAAAGCCCGCAATAACCCGATGAAACTGGGTATTTGCATAATAGCCTGAAGAGACATAAGTTAAGAAGTTCGCCACTGTTTTGGGCGCCTTATCTGAGTATAACTCTAGCTTAATAACACCTTCTGTGGTCACTAACTCTACTTGTTCGGTTTTGGCAATAACATGACTACTTAACAAGATGGCCATTATTAGGGACAAAATACGCATTACGAATACTCCTCAAAAAACGCTTGCCGACTAGGCGTCTGGAAATACCTGCTTAAAGGGTTTGATTAGCATACTTTCATAGACACCTGTTAGCTGATAAGGATCAGCCTGTGCCCATGCTTCTGCGGCCTGCAAATCGTCAAATTCAGCCACAATCAAACTACCCGTAAAACCCTCACCATATTGATTAGGATGAGGCCCTGCTAAGACCAGCCGGCCAGCCTTATCAAGTTCTGCTAAACGAGCTAAATGATCTGGGCGTGCGGCTAATCTTTTTGCCAAACTATTGGGTACATCTTGAGCAGAGAACATAAATAACATAGTTATTCTTCCTCACTTTTGTTGCTGTCGGGCTTATGTTCCATATGCCTTACCATATAAAAACCCTGCACCACGATAAATACTATGGTCAAACCCAGCATGCCAAATAATTTAAAGTCTACCCAAACTTCTTCACTAAAGTTAAAGGCGACATATAAGTTTACCAGCCCCATTACGATGAAAAAGCCAACCCAAACCAAGTTCAAACCACGCCATGCGTGTTCTGGCATTTTGACACCTGACTCCATAATGCGCTGAACCACAGTTTTTTTACCAATAAACTGACTACCAAGAAATACCACAGCAAATAACCAGTTAACTACGGTGGGTTTCCATTTAATAAATACACCATCTTTTAACAATACGGTTAGACCACCAAAAAATACCACCATGATAAGGGTGACGAGATGCATTTTTTCAACTTTGCCCGTAGACCACTTGATATAGGCAATTTGTATTATGGTGGCAGGAATCAATACCGCCGTGGCCGTGACTAAGTCACCGGTAAATTTATAGACAACAAAAAAGATAACGATAGGGAGAAAATCAAGGATCAATTTCATAGTGTAATCAGGCCAGTAAAAAATCAGGGTTCTAATGCCAGGCAATAGTTTTAGACAAAACCAAGCAGTCAGGGACTAGAATTGTAGCATGGGATACTGCTAATTTGTGTGGTCTAAGAAATAATAATGGCGAATTTATTAAATCGTCATAAACCAGATAAATCAATCAGGATAGGGAACGCAAATGAGCAACCTTGAACAACTGCAACAGGATTATACCCATACCACACCCATTGTTGTTAAATGGGGCGAAATGGATGCCTATCAGCATGTTAACAATGTGGCCTATATCCGTTATCTAGAAGATGCTCGTTTAGCTTTATCTGCAGAATTGGGCATGCTGAGTGATGCTAAGCGCACAGGCAAAGGCCCCATTTTGGCCAATATCTCTTGCAATTATTTAGCCCCTGTCACCTACCCTGACACCCTGCACGTCGCTACCAATATAGAACAAACGGGATCAAGAAAGATCGTCTTGCAGCAAGTTATATTTAGCGAAAAGTTAGATCGACCCGTAGTCCAAGCTGATAGCCTAATTGTTTATTATGATTTTGCTAAATTAGCTAGTTGTGAGGTAACCGAGGCTGTCAGCCAAGCCCTTCTCAAGCTTAACCAACAGCCTCAATAAATATGCTATAGAAATACTATATAGCAACAGGAAATACAGTACTGCTATATTTTGCTAATTAGCTAGTCAATAAAACGTGGATTAGACTGCACATAATCATAGGCTCTATAGAACAGAACCACTGACCAAGCGCTTAGAATACTGCTTAAAATACTTAATACAGCGTTACTTAAGATCACATTACCACCGCTAGCCCCATTTAAGATAAACAAGGTTGGAATGGCACTAACCAGAGCAGTAATCAGCAAACCAAAGAATAAATCCCAGGCATAGCCACGGCTAAATTTCCAGCTACTCTTTAGACTCGCTAAAGCACCCTGACCTTGGATTAACAAAAAGTAAGGTGCCAAAACCCAGCGCACAAACACATAAACACCAGGCAGAATAAAGGCTAGCAAGCCCGCCATAACGCCAAAGCTAATCATGATTTGCATAAAAATAAATGGTAACAAAGCCACTAAGGCACGACTACTGCGTTGAGAAAAACTAAGGTTTTGTTTAGCCAAAACACCCTGTACCAAAAGGATCAGTTTAATTTGTATAAATGACTCAAAAATAACGATGACACCAATCGCTGTTAGTAGTGTCGATAACTCAGTACTGGCACCTGTACCCATTTCATACCAACCCAGGTTAGCCAGCATAAACTCTCGCATTACTGCTATAGGAACTACGATGGCAACTATGGCCCACCAGTATGTGCGACAAAAAGACAGGCTGTCACGCAACCATTCAGACATATATATTTTTCCTTACTGCTTTAACCGATAACCGGTCTTAAATACAAAACTAATCAAGCCTAGGCAGATGGCCATAAACACCATCACCATTAACAAACTAACACCCACCCCAACATCAGATATTTGGTAAAAGCTCCAGCGAAAGCCACTAATCAAATATACCACTGGATTAAACAGGCTGACTGTTTGCCAAGCCTCGGGTAACATTTCAATACTATAAAACGCGCCCCCTAAAAACACCAAGGGGGTAACAACTAATAATGGGATAAGTTGCAATTTTTCAAAGTTATCGGCCCAAATACCGATTAAAAAGCCAAATAAACTAAAGGTAATACTAGTTAACACCAAAAACGTTATCATCCATAGTGGATGGGCTATCTCTAAAGGTACAAAAAAACCAGCCGTGGCCAAAATGATTAAACCAATCATCATTGATTTAGTAGCCGCCGCGCCCACATAACCCACAGTGGCCTCCCAAAAAGACACAGGGGCCGAGAGCATCTCATAGATAGTGCCAGAAAAGCGGGGAAAATAAATACCAAAGGAGGCGTTAGAAAGACTTTGGGTCATAATCGATAACATAATCAGACCTGGCACAATAAAGGCGCCATAGGAAACCCCATCAACCTGCTCTATACGTGAGCCAATAGCCCCTCCAAACACCACAAAATACAAACATGTGGATAATACAGGGGAAATAATACTTTGGCTTATCGTACGTTTAGTACGGGCCATCTCAAACTTATAGATGGCTAGGATAGCGCGCCAGTTCATACCGTCTCCTGTAGTAATTCGATAAAGATTTCTTCCAGCGAGGATTGGGCAGTATGAATATCGGCAACTTCCACACCCGCTTGGTGAATCGCTGACAACATAGCGCCCACTTCAATCTGCTCACCTTTACCGCCATAGCGCAGCAATAGTTGTTGCCCCTCTTTTTCCAAACTAAAGCCCAAAACAGATAGGCTTTCTGGTAGCAGTGTTAGGGGTGTTTTTAAATCAACCTGCAGTTGCTTTTGCCCCATATTAGCCATGAGGGTGTCTTTATCTTCGACTAATAACAGCTTACCACCACTGATTACCCCAACTCGGTCAGCAATAGCTTCAGCTTCCTCAATATAATGTGTGGTTAACACCACCGTCACCCCTTGCTCGCGCAAGCGTGCAACCATCTGCCACATATCCTGACGTAAGGCTACATCCACACCTGCTGTGGGCTCATCTAAAAATAGAATCTGTGGCTCATGCACCAAAGCTTTGGCAATTAGTAAACGTCGTTTCATGCCCCCAGAAAGGGTCATAATACGGTTGTCTTTTTTATCCCATAGAGATAAATCACGAAGTACCTGTTCTACCTTAGCTGGATCAGCAGGTAGACCAAATAAACCGCGACTAAAATTTAGATTTGCCCAAGGCGTTTCAAAGGCATCTGTGGTCAATTCCTGAGGCACCAAACCGATCAAGCTACGTGCCTGACGAAACTGCTTTACATTGTCAAAACCGCCCACCAGCACTTTGCCATTAGACGCATTAACAATACCGCAAATAATAGAAATCAGTGTGGTTTTACCCGCTCCATTAGGGCCAAGCAAAGCTAAAATCTCACCTTTAGCCACATCTAAATTAATATCAATTAGGGCCTGCTTACCACCTTTATAAATCTTATTAAGATTTTGAACAGATAATACGGGGGACATAAACGTTAATAATTATATAGACAAAGGCGAAGCATAGCAGGAAACAGCAAGCGCCACTATAGCTCAAATGGAAATAGTGTTCTGATAATAAATGGACATCAGTAAAAACTAAACCCACAAATAAAGCTGTAAAAATTACCCTTTTGTTAGCTGCGCACAGATTTTTGGGGCTGCTTCATATAAACAAGAATAGTGGGACAACCCTTCCATCTTCTCAATACTGACATGACTAGGGATAATATGGGCAAGGGAGTCTGCCATAGAAGGTGGTGACCAATTATCTTCTGTGCCATGCCAGAGTTGAATGCTAGCAATATACTCCTTTGCTTCGTGCCACTCCACATAGTATGTTATATCCCTAATATAACCCTTGGCACGATGCTTAAAACACTGTTTTAACACACCAGTAATATGTGTTTTAAAGTCATTCTGTTGGATTAATTCCTTATCTTTTCCAGCAGCCGTGGAAAACAGCATATTGACCAGCATTGAAGGCGCCAGCCTCGCGATCATACTTTGAAATTGCGTTAGAATGGAAAATATTGATGGCTTCTGCATAGCTAGTTTAAATACTAAACCACCCGCCATATGGTCTAAAAAGTCACCTGAATAAAGGGGCGCCACACACGAAATCAGATGTATTTGCCGAACCTGCTCCTTTAGCAGTGCAGCAACCTCAAGGGCAATATAAGTACCTATTGAAAAGCCAATAATATCTACCTGTTTGCCACCCGCCATATTGTCTATTTGCGTTGCTAGATGGTGAAAATAATCTTCACGAGTTAGGGAGCTATCCAGAGCAAATCGATCAAAGCAAACGATATGTAAATTATGAGCTTTGGCATATCTATCAAAAACCGCGCATTCCTCCATAGCCCCCGGAGCACCATGAAAATATACGACTAACTGACCATCTTTATGACCGTATTCACGATACGCCACTGATTGCTCCATATTTATAATAATCTGATGATTGTTAAGACCATAAGTCACTTATTTGGCATTAACCAATCACTTTACACACATTATAGATGTTCTTGCAGACATAAAAAAACCCGCAGCCTGGCAGCTACGGGTTTATTTGATAACGCTTAAGGCGTTAGCATCATGGGTTGATGATTACATCATGCCGCCCATGCCGCCCATACCACCCATGCCGCCCATATCAGGCATAGCACCAGCAGCAGCGCCTTCAGGAGCAGGCTCATCGGCAACCATACATTCGGTTGTGATCATTAAGCCAGCTACAGAGGCGGCAGCTTGTAGCGCTGAACGGGTTACTTTGGCTGGGTCTAGAATACCCATGGCAATCATATCACCGTATTCGCCAGTACCCGCATTGTAACCGTAGTTGCCTTCGCCAGCTTTAACCTTGTCAACGACAACGGAGGCTTCATCACCAGAGTTGCTAGTGATTTGACGCATAGGCGCTTCCATAGCACGAAGGGCTAGATTAATACCAACGGTTTGATCAGGGTTGTCACCTTCTAGGCCTTCTACAGCTTGTAGGGCGCGAATTAGAGCAACACCCCCACCGGCAACCACGCCTTCTTCAACGGCTGCACGAGTAGAGTGCAGTGCGTCTTCAACGCGTGCCTTTTTCTCTTTCATTTCTACTTCAGAAGCAGCACCAACTTTAATTACCGCAACACCGCCAGCTAACTTAGCCACACGCTCTTGCAGTTTTTCACGGTCATAGTCTGAAGAAGTTTCAGCGATCTGTGCACGAATAGCGTTAACGCGTGCTTCGATATTAGCCACTTCACCAACACCATCGATGATCACAGTATTTTCTTTGCTTAGTTGTACACGCTTGGCTTGGCCCAGCATTTCAATAGTCGCGGTTTCTAGTGATAAACCCACTTCTTCAGAAATAACCGTACCGCCAGTCAAAATAGCAATATCTTCCAACATAGCCTTACGACGATCACCAAAGCCTGGTGCCTTAACAGCACATACCTTCACGATGCCACGCATATTGTTTACCACCAAAGTAGCAAGGGCTTCACCTTCAACGTCTTCAGCCACAATCAGCAATGGACGGCTAGATTTAGCAACAGCTTCCAAGGTAGGTAGCAAATCACGGATATTGGAAATCTTCTTGTCGACCAATAATAGGAAAGGATTTTCCAATTCGGCCGTCATATTGTCTTGGTTGGTCACGAAGTATGGCGATAGGTAACCGCGGTCAAACTGCATACCTTCAACAACGTCCAATTCGTCTTGCAATGAGGTGCCTTCTTCAACAGTGATAACACCTTCTTTGCCCACTTTTTCCATAGCATCAGCAATAATAGTACCCACAGTACTGTCGGAGTTAGCAGAGATAGTACCTACCTGAGCAATGGCATTGGAGTCAGCGCAAGGGATAGCCATGGCCGAAACTTGTTCTACTACTGCAGCGGCCGCTTTGTCGATACCACGCTTTAGATCCATTGGATTCATACCAGCAGCAACAGACTTTAGGCCTTCATTAACAATTGATTGGGCTAGTACGGTGGCTGTAGTGGTACCGTCACCTGCAGCGTCGTTGGCTTGGGAAGCAACTTCCTTGACCATTTGCGCGCCCATATTTTCAAATTTGTCGGCTAGTTCAATCTCTTTGGCAACAGAGACACCATCTTTAGTTACAGTCGGTGCACCAAAGGACTTTTCTAATACAACGTTACGACCCTTAGGACCCAGAGTGGTCTTAACGGCATCCGCCAATACATTAACACCGCGAGCCATGCGGCTTCGAGCGGAATCACCAAATAATACTTCTTTAGCAGCCATTTTTTTCTTTCCTGTAAAAATGTTAGGTTTTTTACCCAGATTTATAATTTGAAATTAAGATTCAACTACGCCGTAAATTTCACCTTCGCTCATGATCAATAGCTCTTCGCCATTCATCTTCACGGTATTATTACCAGCGTACTGGCCAAATAGAACCACGTCACCAACCTGCACACTCATGGCTTGCAGTTCACCGTTACTAGTTACACGGCCTGGGCCAACGGCAACAACTTCACCTTGGTTGGGCTTCTCTGCAGCACTACCAGGTAATACGATCCCACCAGCTGTAGTCGCTTCTTCTTCTTGGCGACGAATAACCACGCGATCGTGTAAAGGACGGATGCTCATTTCGCTTTTACTCCTAATTTTTTGTTTGGCTTCATGGTTTTGAAGCGGGTTTAAATATCACTCACAAAGGTTTCTGACAGCATTACCAATGTGTCTGTCTAGCTAGATATGGGGCGTATTTGCCTTTTCAATAGCTAACATAGAAAAAAACAGATTTTTTTCAGGTTTTTCAACCAAGTTGATGCAGAGTAAACATATTTTAGGTGCCTAGATTACTCTAACTGCAGCTTTTTTTATTCTAATGCTTAGGTTTAACATATCATAACTAGTGTCAGAAGTTTAGATTATGATAGGCGGTCGTTATTAGATGGATCATTGCGCTCTGTGTGATCTTCGTATTCGCCTTCAATAATACTACCATTTTGATCATTAGAAGTTTGTGAGCCGAAGCCAGTAAATTGATTACTGCCTTGAGCACCCGTGGCTAAAACCACAAAATGTTTTTTTAAGGCAGCAGCCATCATGCCCCGTGTAAGTGGGAATAAACACATAAAACCAAAAGCATCGGTAATAAAACCGGGGGTCAGTAGTAAGGCGCCACCAATAGCTAAAAAGATACCCTCAACCATTTCTTGAGCAGGCAGTTGGCCTGATTGTATGCGCCAGTTGGCGCGGTTTAAAGTAGCCAAACCTTGGGCACGAATCATATTGATACCAATAAAGGCAGTCAGGACTACTAAGGCAATGGTGAACAAGGCTCCAATCCATTGGCCTACCTGAATTAAAACGGTAATCTCAATAATGGGTACGAAAATAAATAGTAGAAATAGAAAACGCATAATGATTTTAGCCCTTTGCTTGCATGCCTTACTATATAAGGTTTAAAGCTGATAATAAAACTCTACTAGGGAAAAGATTATACTCAACATAGTAAGAAAGTTGACTAAACTTGATAACTATCTGACCACCTTACCATATAGTATTAAATTACTTATTAGTTAAATGCCTAAACCTCGAATACACACATAGGAATGTCTTTGACAAGCGTTATGGATACCAAAGAACTGGCCAAATTACAGTTATATCAAATGATTGCTGCGATTCCCCATGGACGGGTTGCAAGCTATGGGCAATTAGCCCATTTAGCAGGTAGAAGTGGCGCTGCTCGATGGGTAGGTTATTGTTTGCGGCATTTACCGGCCGAGTCAAACCTACCATGGCATCGCGTCGTCACTGCCAGTGGCAAATTGGCCTTTAGTGTCAACAGCCATAACTACAAACGCCAACACCAGTTACTAGTATCTGAAAATATCCACCTCCAGCACCACAAGGTTGATATGAAACAATATCAATGGCGCCCATAGGATAGACAGGAACCACCTTGCTGCTATAGCATGCATCTTTTAATTATGGATAGCGGCTATGAAACCAAAGCTGTCGCCCCCAATTGCCTTTATGGCACTGCTTATATTAGGCACTATTTGGGGCAGTACTATTTTGCTGGCTAAACATATCGTTTCTACTGGTCATGGCGCCTTAGGCCTGACTTTTTGGCAAATGACGATTGGTGCAGTGATTTTAACTGTCGTTGGCTGGATACGCAGGTCCCCCCTACCAATAAGCTTAAAGGATATAAAGTTTTATATCATTCTAGCCCTCATTGGCACCCTCATACCTAACTCTATTTCGTATACTGTTGCGGCCCATTTGCCGGCTGGTTTAATGGCCCTCACCTTAGCTACAGTGCCCATGTTTGCCCTAATGATTGCTTTAGGTTTAGGGAGTGAAAAACCCCAACTAGGCCGTATTTTTGGTATCTGTCTAGGGGGGGTAGCCATGCTCATACTCCTCGGCCCAAAAACATCTTTACCCAGCGCCAGCATGACTATCTGGGTACTGATCGCCTTAGTGGCACCTCTTTGCTATGGTATAGAGGGTAATTACCTAGTGCGGGCAACACCCACGCATATGAATGCCCTTAATGCCTTACGGGGAGCATCCATTGTTGGTGCTTTGATTGCTGGCCCTATAGCGTTTGCCACAGGCAACTGGGTGAGTTTAGACACTCATTGGACTAGTGTGGAATGGGGCATTTTGCTGAACAGCCTATTACATGTAATCACTTATGGTGCCTATATTTGGCTAGTTGGCCGCACGGGTGCGGTGTTTGCTAGCCAAGTAGCTTATATTGTTACCTTATCTGGGGTGTTTTTAGGCATGATAGTGTTTGGCGAGCAGCACTCTACCCTAGTTTGGCTGGCCTTAACTCTTATGATGGTGGGCTTGGCTATGGTGCAGCCCAAAGAAGCAAAGTCAGAAGCAGAGTCAGAAATAATAACTAACAGCCAATAGGGGTGTTCATAGCCTCCTAAGATAAGAGCATGCCCAGATTAATCGCGGAAGTTTTGATATTGCAGAGGCAAATCAAATTCCGCTTCCTTTAGAGCAGCAATCACTTGTTGTAAGTCATCACGTTTTTTTCCTGTTACTCTAACTTGTTCACCTTGTATTTGGGATTGTACTTTAAGCTTTTTGTCTTTGATTAGTTTAATAATCTTTTTCGCCAACTCTTTATCTAATCCAGAGCGTAATAGGATAGGTTGTCGGCATCGTAGGTTAGCCGTCTCAACATCTTTAGCCTCTAGACATTTAATATCTATACCGCGTTTAATCAGTTTTGCCTGCAAAATGGGAAGCATTTGTTGTAATTGAAAATCAACTTCAGCATGCATAATCACCTGCCCATCACCTTGCTCAAACTTGGCATCGACACCTTTAAAATCAAAACGCGTACCTACTTCTCGGTTAGCTTGATCAACGGCATTGGACACTTCGTGCATATCTAGTTCAGAAACCACATCAAATGAGGGCATGTTTAAACTCCTACAACTTATTTTAACTGTTCTAAGGCAATTTATAGGTTAGACTGTGACACAGAATTTTACCTTAAGCGTAACCTGGGCAACAGTATATTCCCTCTATGAGCAAACAACTGCATCAACCTTGGCATATTTTAGGCGCTGGCGCTATTGGCTGCCTGTGGGCCCATAGTATGCAGCAATGGCAATTACCAGTCACTCTATTGGCACGCACCCAAGAGGAGCATAAACAATTGCAAGCCAAGGGTATACAAGTCACGGCAGGTAAAGTAACCCATATTAGCCGACCTGCTAGCATATTCCCCAGTATGTCGGGCGGCAACATAACCAACTTACTGATCTGTACCAAGACCTACGCTACCCTTGGGGCAATCAAGGCTTGGCGCAAACGACTGCATCCACAAGTCAATATAGTGCTGCTACAAAATGGCATGGGCACTGCTCAAAGCCTGCAATCACTGTTACCGAAAGCTAATATTTATTGTGCAACCACGACCGATGGCGCCTGGCGCAAGGGCTTGTGGCAAGTGGTTCGCGCCGGCACAGGCAGTACACAAATAGGGGCTTTTAGTGCTCATTTATCGCCTCAAAACCCACCACCCGCTATCGCGCAACTCATCTCCCTAAGTGATAGTGAAGCTGATACCTTGGCATTACATTGGCATCAGGACATTATTACACCTATGTGGCATAAACTGGCCGTCAATAGTGTGATCAATGCGCTAACTGCCGTGTATCAAGTCAAAAATGGCGACCTAATTAATCATCAGCAAGGTCGCTTGCGGTTGGAACAATTATGTATAGAAACAGAAGATGTGATGAGTCGCTGCCATATCACCCCCATACCTCAGGGATTGTTACAAAAAGCTTTGCGAGTTCTGCAACAAACGGCAGATAACCAATCATCCATGTTGCAAGATTGTTTAGCTGAAAGACCAACAGAAATTGACGCTATCAATGGCTTTATTATTCAACAAGGGGCAATCATGCATTTACCCTGTGCTGCCCATAAACAAATTTGTCAGGATTTACGCCAGCAATACCCTAATGCTTAACGCCATTTTAGAGTTATAGTTGAGGCATAGATGAACCATAGATGAGCAATAGATGAGCCATAGATGAGGCATAGTTGAGCCAGTAGTTTTGAAACCATAAGCGCTAGCAAAAAATACCAAAAGAAACAAAAACGGCAGATCGGATAAGTCCGGCCTGCCGTTTTAATTTGCTATCAACGAGTGAATCTAGTCTAAGCGCTTTACATTACCAAATGGCGAATATCACTCAGTACTTTGCCTAAATAGCTAGTAAAGCGAGCAGCATCAGCGCCATTGATGGCACGGTGATCATAAGAAAGACTCAGAGGCATCATCAAACGCGGCTCAAATTCAGTACCGTTCCAACGTGGTTGCATATCGGCCTTGGAGACACCCAAAATAGCCACTTCGGGAGTATTTACTATAGGCGTAAATGAAGTACCACCAATGCTTCCCAAACTAGAGATAGTAAAGCAACCACCTTGCATATCAGCTGGCATAAGCTTTTTGTCTTTAGCCTTGGCACCCATAGCAATCACTTCAGCCGCTAGTTCCCAGATGGATTTCTTATCAACATCACGTAACACAGGGACTACCAGACCTGCTGGGGTATCCACAGCCACGCCAATATTGACATAGTGCTTTTGAATCAGATGTTCACCATCATTATCCAAAGAAACATTGAATTGTGGAAATTCACGTAACGCCATAGCACAAGCTTTCAGCATAAAGGGTAACGGTGTGATCTTAGTACCACGACGCTCTGCTTCGGCTTTTAAGCCCTTACGGAAAGCTTCAAGATCGGTAATATCAGCATGATCAAACTGGGTAACATGGGGCACATTTAACCAACTGCGCGTCATATTCTGGGCAGTGAGACGATGAATCTTGCTCATCTTCACCTTCTCAACGTCACCAAACTGGCTAAAGTCGATGGCAGGTGGTTTTTCAATTGATCCGCCAGCACTGGCTGTTGCTACAGGCGCACTTAAGCGTTGCTTAACAAAAGCTTGTACGTCTTCTTTTAGAATACGGCTTTTCGGCCCAGTCCCAGCAACTTGTGCTAAATCAACACCAAACTCACGAGCTAACATACGTACAGCCGGACCTGCATGGACTTTCCCACCATTAGCAGGCACTGCAGCAGGCGCTGTAGCTGGTTTTGGAGGTGCCGATTGTGGCGTAACGGCAGGTGCAGCGGGAGCAGCTGGTTTCGCCGCTGGTGCCTCAGCAACTGGCGCAGGAGCTGGAGTAGGAGCAGCAACCGATGATTGCACTACGGCCATCAGGTCACCCTGATTGATCTTACTGCCTTCAGTTAATTTAAAGCTGGTTAGCTTACCACCGGCTGTGGCCGGCAGTTCCATAGAAGCCTTGTCAGTTTCTACCACCACAAGGGTGTCACCTTCAGCAATTTCATCACCTTCCGCGACAGCCACTTCAATCACTTCAACATCATTGGCACCGCCCATATCGGGTACTATTATCTCTACTTCGGCGCTAGTTGTTTCTGCCACAACTGGTGCTTCTGCAATGGGTGCAGGTGCAACCTCAGGAGCAGGACTAGGAGCAGATGCGGGAGCATCAGGCGCGCTTTCAGTAACAGCAGCCTGTACCACGGCCATAAGTTCGCCCTGATTAATTTTACTGCCTTCAGACAATTTAAAACTGGTCAGAATACCACCAGTGGTAGCGGGTAGCTCCATAGACGCCTTATCGGTTTCCACAACCACTAAGGTATCACCTTCAGCGATCTCATCACCTTCAGCAACGGCTACTTCGATAACTTCGACATCGTTAGCACCACCCATATCCGGTACGAGGATTTCAACTTCAGCACTAGCCACTGCAGCAGGCTCCGCTGCTTGTGGTTGCGCCTCTGGCGCGGCCTCAGGTGCGGGGGCTGCTGCTGGCGCAGGCGCTGGTTCCACAGCTTCTGTCACAGCTTCACCCTGTAAGTCAGCCAGTAGATCACCTTCGTTACAAATGCCACCCTCGCTCACATGCAGCGCACTTACCACACCTGCGCTAGGTGATGGGATTTCCATTGATGCTTTATCTGTTTCCAGGACGATTAAAGAATCACCCTCAGCAACCGAATCACCCACCGCGACACACAGCTCGATAACTTCAACGTCTTTCGCACCACCCAGATCAGGAATAGTTACATTAATATTTGCCATTATTGCGTTCTCCTTGCTGGATGATTACAGTAAAACCGGGTTGGTCTTATTGCTATCAATGTTGAACTTCTTAATGGCTTTGCTAACTTCAGCAGACTTCACCACACCTTCTTCGGCCAGTGCTTTAAGTGCCGCTACAACAATGTAGTAGCGGTTCACTTCAAAGAACTCACGTAATTTCTCGCGGCTATCACTACGGCCATAACCATCAGTACCCAATACTTTGTAAGTAGTAGGAACAACTTCGCGAATTTGTTCGGCATAAGCGCGAACATAATCAGTGGCGGCAATAACTGGGCCAGTGCGGCCTGACAGACATTCTTCCACATAGCTTGTACGTGGTGCTGATTCTGGGTGGAGCATATTCCAACGCGTGGTGGCTTGGACATCACGACCTAGCTCATTAAAGCTGGTAGCACTCCAAACATCAGCGCCAATACTAAACTCTTCCGCTAAAATGGCAGCGGCAGCCTCTACTTCGCGCAAGATAGTACCAGAACCTAATAGCTGCACACGCTTTTTGGTGCGCGGCTTCACTTCTGACAACAAGTACATACCTTTGATAATGCCCTCTTCACTACCTA
Organism: Pseudomonadales bacterium; assembly: GCA_049625185.1. Lineage (GTDB taxonomy): Bacteria > Pseudomonadota > Gammaproteobacteria > Pseudomonadales > Balneatricaceae > Njordibacter. Next base: position 55,933 of record JBMZUZ010000002.1, read on the forward strand.
CAGGCATTTCTGGCTGCACATAGTTTTCGTTCATTACAGTTAAGTAGTAGAACTTGTTTTCTTTTTCCTCATACATGCGACGCATGCCATCTTGAATGATTACCGTCAACTCATAGGCATAAGTTGGATCATAGCTGACACAGTTAGGAATCAAGTTAGCCATTACATGGCTATGGCCATCTTCATGCTGTAAACCTTCACCATTCAAGGTGGTTCGACCCGCCGTGGCGCCAATCAAGAAGCCACGTGCCTGACTATCACCAGCGGCCCAAGCTAAGTCACCTACACGTTGGAAACCAAACATAGAGTAGAAGATATAGAAAGGAATCATGGCATAGTTGTTATTACTATACGAAGTCGCACAAGCCAACCATGCCGACATAGCGCCTGATTCATTAATACCTTCTTCCAGAATTTGACCCGCTTGATCTTCGCGGTAATACATAATCTGATCAGAATCATGGGGCACATACTTCTGCCCTTCAGCTGTATAGATACCTAGCTGACGGAACATACCTTCCATACCAAAGGTACGTGCTTCATCTGGAATAATGGGTACGACACGTTGACCAATGGATTTGTCTTTGACTAGGGTAGTTAAAGTACGCACAAATGACATGGTCGTAGAAATCTCACGCTTGCCAGTGGATTTCAACTGGCTACCCAAGGCTTCTAACTTAGGCGTTTCTAAGGCATCAAAATCAGCTCTACGCGAAGGAATCACACCGCCCAAACTATCACGACGGGCGCGCATGTATTTCATCTCAGCGGAATCTTCATGGGGCCGGTAATAGGGAACGGTTTTTAATTGATCATCATCAAGAGGGATATTAAAGCGATCACGGAAGGACTGTAAGTCGTCCATTCCTAGTTTTTTCAGTGAGTGGGTTGGGTTCTTGGCTTCGCCAGATTGGCCCGTACCATAACCTTTAACCGTTTGTGCCAAAATAACTGTTGGCCGGCCTTTGGTATTAACAGCTTCATGATAAGCAGCATAAACTTTATAAGGATCATGACCGCCACGATTAAGCTTCATGATATCTTCATCAGATAGATGTGACACCATTTCCTTTAATTCTGGACTTGAACCGAAGAAGTTTTCACGGGTATAGGCACCGCCCATAGCTTTGTAGTTTTGCAACTCACCATCAACAACTTCGTCCATGCGTTTCTGCAATAAACCGTCAGTATCTTTCTCGAATAGTGGATCCCAATGACGGCCCCAAAGTACCTTAATGACATTCCAGCCAGCACCTTTAAAGATACTTTCTAATTCTTGGACAACCTTACCGTTACCACGAACAGGGCCATCTAAGCGCTGCAAGTTACAGTTGATGACAAATATCAGGTTATCCAGCTTTTCGCGGCTAGCAAGTGAGATACAACCTAAGGTTTCTGGCTCATCACATTCGCCATCGCCAAGGAAGGCCCATACCTTACGGTCGCCTTGCTCAACTAAACCACGGTTTTGCTGATAACGCATAGTGCGAGCTTGATGAATAGCCTGAATTGGGCCTAGACCCATAGATACAGTTGGGAACTGCCAGTAATCAGGCATTAACCAAGGGTGCGGATAGGAAGATAAACCATTGCCATCGACTTCACGACGGAAATTGTCCATCTGTTCGTCAGTTAGACGGCCTTCAAGGTAGGAGCGAGCATAAATGCCCGGAGAAATATGTCCTTGATAGAATATTAAGTCACCTTCTTGCTTATCAGTATTACCACGGAAGAAGTAGTTAAAACCAACATCATACAGAGTAGCAGAGGAGGAGAAACTAGAAATATGGCCACCCAAAGCATCATCATTGTCATTGGCACGAATAACCATGGCCATGGCATTCCAGCGAATCAGGGAGCGGATGCGACGTTCCATAAAAAGATCGCCGGGCATACGTTTTTCGTCTTTGGGTAATATGGTGTTAACGTATGGTGTAGTTAGGGCACCCTCTTGGGCGGCACCTTCAGCGCGGGCTTTTTCACCCAATTTAGTTAGAATATAGCGAGCCCGATCGGCTCCTTCGTTGTTAATGACAGACGTTAAGGCATCTAGCCATTCTTGTGTTTCAATAGGATCGATATCAGTTGTGGAGCTCACAAACTTCTCCTGCTATGTATAACCCGCAGGATGACTACGGGAATATTTGCTTTATCTGGCCCCTTATGAAGACCAGCCTTGCGCAAAAGCTATTTATGTATGGCTGCTAGGGTTACATTAGCCATATGCTTTTGCCGATCAACAACCCAAATGAGATTAAATGGGTCATTAATTTTTGTAAATATATTACAGTAATGAACTTTAAACGGCCACCAAGGGCATTGCTTTTTACATTCTTGTAATATATTTACAAATAAAACTATTTTCCAAGCAGCAAATGCTGGGGGGCTTATTCTATATTAGTTGAAACAAATTTAACACTCGTTTTAACTAACAAAGAATATAAGTTGCCTCGAAAAGCCCCGAAAGCCTTGATGTTACAGGGTATTTACGATTTTTTATGGCACTCAAAATTGATGGCAATTGCCCCCTGCTACAGCTATGGTAAAATGCCATTCCTCATTTATATCAACCCTAATAACCGAGCAAACCATGAGCGAAAACCTAAAAAGTGATTTAATTGCAAATGTAACTACAGCTTTGCATGAAGATTTAGGGTCTGGAGATATAACTGCAGCACTTATTCCAGCCAATGAACAAGCACTTGCTCGTGTTATTACTCGTGAAGCAGCCACCATTTGTGGTCAAGATTGGGTCAATGAAGTTGCGCAACAAGTAGACCCAACCATTCAGATTGACTGGCACGTTGCCGATGGTGACCGTGTGACAGCCAAGCAAATATTATTTGAGGCTCAAGGTTCGGCTCGTAGTCTACTTACCTTTGAGCGTTGTGCATTAAATTTTCTACAGTGCCTATCTGGTACAGCAACAATATCTTCCCATTACGCCAAGATGGTTGCCCATACAGGGGTCAAGTTATTAGACACGCGTAAAACTATTCCCGGACTGCGTAAAGCGCAAAAATATGCTGTTAGTTGTGGTGACTGTTACAACCATCGTGTTGGCTTATACGATGCGTTTCTTATCAAAGAGAATCATATTGCGGCCTGTGGTGGCATTACCCAAGCTGTGCAAACGGCTCGCCTGCAATCACCAGGCAAACCTGTTGAGGTAGAAGTTGAAACATTTGCAGAACTTCAACAGGCCATTGATGCAGGTGCAGACACTATTATGTTAGATAACTTTAATCTGGATGCTATGCGCAATGCTGTGAAACTAACTGCTGGGAAGGCAAAACTGGAAGCTTCAGGCGGTATTACTGAAACTACCCTCGTAGCCATAGCCGAAACGGGTGTTGATTATATTTCTATTGGCGCCTTGACTAAGGACTGTAAGTCAATTGATTTATCTATGCGCTTTATATAGATCACTTCAACAGTTTTATTGCTTAATTAAAGAACCGGAGCAATACCAGCTCCGAGCATAACAAAGTTATAAATGACTAGCTCGTAAACGGCTGTCATGCAACTCACCTGCATGATCTAGTATGGGGTATGCAACAGACACCAAACAGGAATTTATATTCTTTAAATCACGGAGAATATCAAGATATAAAGAACTTACATTGATGTCATGATGATCCTGCTCGCGCAGACGTTTTTGATGACCATTTACAGCACTGTATTCCAGATCGCGAACCGCGGTTTTTTGTTCCAATAAGTGGCGCGCACTGCCAACATCACCTGACAAAAATACACTAAAGGCTAATTGCATATTGGTCTGCACACACATATAGAGCTGTTTAATCGCTTGCTTATCGCCATCAGAAAAATGCAGTTGCTGGTGATTCTTTTTGGTAATTAATCGCGCCAGACTACATTCTATAATATCGCCAACATGCTCCAAGTTGGTGGCAAATGCCATAATCTCACTGCAACGACGACGGTCTTCATCATTTAATGGCTCACGGCTAAGGCGGGTAAGATATAGGTGAATTTTTTCATGAAAATCATCAATTAAATCATCTGATTTTTTCATCTGCTGAACAAGGTTTTGGTCTTCATGATTTAAAGCCTCAAGAGTTGAGGTAATCATCGCTTCCAAAGTCTCACCCATACGTAAAATTTCCCGTACCACGTTTGACAGTGCCACTGCTGGAACTTCTAGTGCCGCTGTATCCAAATGTCGCGGTGCTAGATCTAACTCATCGTAGTTGCCGGCTGGTAATAGGGTTTCTGTTAGTTGGGCCATAAAGTGCACCAACGGTAATGCCACAACGACCAATAACAAATTAAACAACAAGTGAAAATTAACTATTTGTCTCCCGGCATCTACTTCAATTAATGGCAATAACAATTCAATTTGTCCCAACCATGGCAACACTACAACACAACCAATAAACCTAAACAAAAAGTTACCCAGTGGTGGCCTTCTGACCTCTGGGGCTTTATTTATGGTCGCCATCATAGCTGGCAGAGCCGCGCCAAGATTAGCGCCTAACACCAAGGATAAAGCAAGTTGCACACTCAATACATCAGCGCCAGCTAAGGAGACAACCAGCAGGATAATAGCCAAACTAGAGTGTGCAATATAGGTAAATACTGCTGCTATAAGTAAAGCTAATATGGGGTCACTGGCCAAAGCTGACAAAACACTTTGAACTATAGCAGAATCCCGCATGGGGCCCGATGCCGCCAAGATAAGTTGCAGCGCCAGCAACATTAACCCAAGGCCAATGCAAAATAATCCCCACTGCCGGTCTCGCTCGCTAGTTAAGCGAGTAAATAGAATAAAACCAAAAAATAGCAATAGAGGTGATAGCCAGAATGGCTTAAATGACAACACCTGGGCGACTAGGGCTGTCCCAAGGTCTGCGCCGAGTAAAAGCCCTAGAGCTGGCACACTAGTAATAAAAGAACTGGCCAAAAGTGCAGTTGCCGTACTGCTTTGCAATAACAAGGTAATGCCAAGACCACCAGCAAAGGCTTTGAATCTATTATCTAGAAAGTTCCTTAAAGAGGCCCTAAGTGATCCACCATAGGCATTGACTATGCTATTACGAATCATATGTAAGCCCCATAATAGCAGGGCCACACTGCCAACTAAGTCAATAATTACTTTGGTACCTGTCACTGCAATTCCATACTGGTATTTAAAAAAACAAATGTTGAAGGGTGGCCACTTTAACTAGGCCACAAATAAGATCACAGAACCAAGCAAACTATGCCAACTTGGTTACGCTTAAATCGGTTGCGCTAAGCAACTTGAGGCTGAGGTATTGAAGCCTGACTATCTGCAAGAGTCTGCAGATAACTTGCTAACACATCAATTTCAGTAGCCTGTAAAAACAAGCCCAATTTAGTGCGACGCCAAATAATATCGTCGGTAGTCCGAGCCCACTCTTGGTTTACTAAATAATTAACTTCCCTTGCGTATAAACCAGCTCCAAAATCTTGGCCCATGGAATCAAGAGAATCTGCACCTTGCAAAATGTCATAGCTTAACGTGCCATAACAACGTACATAGCGACTGATCACACTATAGGGTAGCCAAGGGAAAGCGATACGCAGATCTAACTTAAGCTGATATGGGCTATCAAACTCACCACCGGGTAAAGACGCACTGTGAGTCCAGGCGCCACTCATATTTGGGAAAAAGTCGGTGATCTTATCCACCAAGCTTTCGGCTAATTTGCGGTAGGTGGTGATCTTGCCACCAAATACAGAAATCAATGGTGCTGCGCCCACTGGATTATCAACCTCAAAACTGTAATCACGGGTTACAGTCTGAGCATCTGTCGATTCATCATCAATTAAAGGTCGCACACCCGAGAATGTATGGACAATATCATCGCGGCTAATTTTGTTCTTAAAATGACTATTACTAATGGCTATTAAATAGTCAATTTCAGCATCAGAAATACGACTCTTCTCAGGTGCCCCACTGTAGTCTTCATCCGTTGTTCCGACTAGGGAGAAACCTTCTTCATAAGGAATAACAAATACAATTCGGCCATCTTCGTTTTGGAGAATATAGGCTTCAGGCTGATCATGTAATTTGGGCACCACAATATGGCTACCCTTTACCATACGTATCTGCTTCGGAGCTTGCTCTGCCAAGGCATCCTTAAAAAAGCCAGCTACCCAGGGGCCAGCCGCATTTACCAAGGCTCGGGCCTTACAGATTTGTTGCTCACCGGTAATTTGATCTTCTAAGGTCACATGCCAAAGGTCATCCTGACGTTCAGCATGGACACAACGAGCATGAGTATAGATGTTAGCACCTTTCTGTTTAGCAGCGACAGCATTAAGAACGACTAAACGCGCATCATCCACCCACGCATCTGAATATTCAAAACCTTTGCGTATCTCACTTACCAAAGGACTTGAAGCGTCAAATCTGACCCCCTTGGAACCCTGCAAAGTCTTCAGTTTACTGAGGTTGTCATAAAGAAAGAGACCAATACGAATCATCCACGCTGGGCGCAAATGGGGGCGATGTGGTAGGCGAAAACGCAAAGGCCACATAATATGTGGCGCTTTATTCAGCAACACTTCTCGTTCTGCCAAGGCTTCACGCACCAAACGAAACTCATAATGTTCTAGATATCGCAAACCACCATGGATTAACTTGCTACTATTTGACGATGTAGCCGCTCCAAGGTCATGCATTTCACACAGACTAACGCTTAAGCCCCTGCCGGCCGCATCTAAGGCAATACCAACACCGTTAATACCACCACCTACAACCAATATATCTTGTACTTTAGCGTTCTCTTCCACTTGCTTTTAAACCTGTATTTGTGACTTTAATTACACAGTTTGTGCAAAAATTTATATATAAGTGAAATTATAGCGCCAAAAAGGAATATTTTCAAACATTTTCGAACATTTGTAACTAAGAGCAGGCTCCAGCTTGGTTAACTGTTAATACAGAATAAAGAGAATAATCAAGAGTTTATAAACAATGAAACGAGCTGACAGGAAAATATAATTTGAAACTTATATCTGTACTAAGATGAGATTTGCTATGGCGCTTAAACCATATGCAGATTGACTTGATATTCGTCAAGTGCTGCCATGATTTCTTCAGGTGGTGGGGTGTCAGTAAACAAATAATCTGCTTGGCCAATATTACCCAAACGAACCATAGCATTGCGGCCAAATTTTGAGTGATCGGTGGCTAACAAAACTTGTCGTGAATTCTTAATAATGGCCTGAGCTACTAATACTTCGCGATAATCAAAATCCAACAGCGAGCCATCAGAGAGTATGCCACTAATGCCAATGATGCCAAAATCCATATGGAACTGATTAATAAAGTCACTTGTGGCTTCCCCGATAACACCACCATCAGTATGACGCACCTCGCCACCAGCAATAATGACCGAAAAATCCTGTTTTGCACCAAGTATGGAAGCGACATGCAGGTTATTGGTAACTACCTGAAGATCGCGGTGATTAAGTAATGCCCGGGCAATAATTTCATTGGTGGTACCAATATTAATAAACAAAGAGGCGCCATCGGGGATAATTTTAACCAAGGCCGCAGCTATCTTTTCCTTCGCCTCAAGGTTCATAGCTTTACGGTCTTGATATGAGGTATTTACAGTGCTACTTTCAATGCCGGCACCACCATGGTGGCGCGCTATTTTTTGCTCCAAGGCAAGCTGATTGAGATCACGACGAATAGTTTGTGGAGTAACCTGAAAGGTTTCCACAAGCTCGTCGATACTAACAAAACCACTGGCCTGTATCTTTTCTAAAATCAAGGCATGACGGTGACTTTGACTCATTGCCCTTATTCCTCTTTGCTCACCAACTCATTAGTTCGCAAGCATTGTAACACTGCCTATGCATACTGAAAACCGTCGACCATAGTCACCACAGCTTACACAAAATACCTATAAAGAAACAAGGAAACGAAAAAAAACGAACAAACAACCGCCAAATTGTCGGATGCTTGGGTCTTAAATAGACCTAAGAGCAGAAGCCTAAGAAGAGTCTCGCGCAGTTAATAGACGTTGGGCAATCTCGACAAAGCCCTCTCCCCCATGCCCTTCAGCAACCCACTTAGGAAAGGCATCCATGGTTTTAAAGTCCTTAACATTAGCCACGCCAAATGCATGTTTAAAACGGGCAAACATGGGGGCATCGTTAGGACTATCGCCAACAAAAATGGCATTATCCATCAGATCATCTAACTCAACCTGCAGCACATCGCGACAGAAACGCTGGGTCATGGTTAATTTATCGTGCTCACCAAACCAACCATTAACATGAATAGATGAGATTTTTGCCACCGCACCTGCAGCTTCAAAAATAGACTGGATACGCAATACATCTTGGTCTGCCAAGGGCGCCACATCCTCACAAAAATCGATAGCCAAGTCCGTATCCCGAAAATTTTGATCAGCTGACACAGCAGCGCCAGGCACTTCAGCTAGAATCTGATCACGCACACGTGCCAACTTTATGCGATTTTGCTCACGTTCCTGATCTGATGCCGCGAATACTCTAAGCATCGAGCGGGCTTGGTGTTGATAAGCATAATAAAAAGCACCATTTTCACCTACTACCCCAGCCACAGGCCAAAAGCGAGCAATCAGATCACACCAACCAGCTGGCCTGCCTGTTACGGGTATCACTTGTATACCAGCTTCACTTAACTGCTCAATTGCCGAATAACTTGCAGCACTTAAGCGCCCTTCTGTGGTGATGGTGTCATCAATATCAGCAAAAACATAGTTAATTGATCGCGCCACTTCCAGTGGCAGTTGGGACAGTACTTGCATATTTCTCTCAGTTTAATCTTGCACATTAGTGGGCCAGACCTGTGGGAGTTCTGGCTTTATATTTAGGTGGCCTTATGCAACAGAGAAGCCGCCAAATCGGCAAAGCCAAAACCGCCTGGCCTGTTGGTTATATAGGTTGGTGGTTTTTCAATTTCATCCAGAAATGGCTCTACATTAGCAACGCCAATGGTGATAGGAAAACTGGCGAACATACTATCATCATTAGGTGAGTCACCACAAAAAAGTGTGTTCTCATAGGCAACATTATGATGTGATAACCAGTCCAGAGAAGTAGAAGCCTTGGTATATTGTCCCAGCCATACATTGATATGTATTGGCCCCACCTTGGCATTAGCGCCAGCCGCGCGACAAAATTCAGCGATACGCTGCGCTGCAGACCGTTCCATCTGAAAATCTTGACCGATGTCAAAGGCCATATCCGTAAGACGGAATGACTGATCAGTAGTCAGTTGTGCGGCGGGAAATTGTTGCAGTACATTTTGCTGAAGCTGATGCAATTGGTGTTTATTTGCCTCTCTCTCGGCTGTAGGCAAAGCAAAGGTATAAGTCAACTTGCCTGTTTGATGCCGATCAATATAAAAAGCGCCATTTTCACCAATTATGGAATCTATAGGCCAGGTTCGTAACATACACTCACACCAACCAGCACAAGCACCTGTCACTGGTACCACCCTTATGCCAGCCTGTTGCAAGGCAAATAATGCCTGAAAGGTCTCCACAGGCAGCCTACCCTGCCAAGTTAAGGTTTCATCAACATCAGTAAACACCAATGTAGCTTGATGTGGGAAGGCGGATGGCAGGTTATGTGACTTCATATTGTCACCTTCAGCATTAGGGGTTGGTGATCCGACAATGCTGTTGCGGTATCAACACGGTAATCAATACCATAATCGGCTAGTTCCTGACTTAACCAAAAGAAATCACGTGTATGAGGGCCTTCTGGCCATTGTGCCCTATCATAAATACCGCAGGTATCAGGCCTCGGCGCCTGTGAGCTTATCAGGTCCCATGCATCAATCCATTGATGCGCCAACATATACGGGTATTGGTCAAAGTCAGTGCCAAAATTACAATCGCCACAGGCTATTCTAGCGACCGGTAAATAACCAGCTGCATAGGCACCTGTACCCTCTAGTTTAGGTTGTGCAAGCTGGCCTCTGCGATCGGCATCTAACTGACAAATATAAGCCACCTGACTCTGGCGTTCGCCATTATCATGAAACGCTAGGTGCATATTTAATACACTTAGTGGCCCTGTTGCAGAATTCACCACAGTTTCCACAGCGAGACGTTGCATTTGCATCTGCCCTGGAGCCGCTGGCATGGGTAATAAGTGTATCTTGTAATCCAAGAGCTCAGCACTGACCAAAGTTAAATTACCAAACTCCATGCGCTGACTCGGTTGATCAGATGCGGCCGGCCAACTAAAGCCTGCACCCCATACGGCTTGATAATCAGGAAAGGCTGCCTGAATAGTCTGTACTTGATCGAATTCATCTGCTTCACAATAGGCATCCATATTGCGAGCAACTTCTTGAAGACAAATAAGATCGAACTTATCCATAGATTGAATATGACGCAGGGTATTCTGCAACCCTGCTGAACCATCAGCAGCTCTGCCATACTGTATATTCCAGGATAAAATGCGCATTTATTTAATACCAGCCTGCATAAAGGATTGAATAAAGCGGCGCTGGAAAATCAGGAATAAGATTAACAAAGGTCCTATAGCAATCAAGGTGCCTGCTGATATAACAGACCAATCAACACCCGATTCTGGGGCGCCAAAGATTGCCATACCAACAGTTAACGGCCGACTGGCTTCGGTATTGGTCACTACCAAAGGCCATAAAAAGTTATTCCAGTGGTAACTAACGGATACCAAGCTATAAGCTAAATAGGTTGGGAAAGCTAAAGGCACAAAGACTTTCCAAATAATAGCTAACCCTGATAAACCTTCAACGCGAGCAGCATCCTCTAACTCTTGGGGTATGGTTTTAAATGTCTGACGCAGCAAGAAAATACCAAAGGCACTGGCTAAATAGGGCAAGCCCACGCCAATATGGGTATCGACTAGGGAAAACCCAGCTAAGGTTCTGTAGTTTTCTACAATCAGCACTTCAGGCATCACCATCAGTTGCATCATGATTAAGGCAAAAGCAATATTGCGCCCCCGAAACTTTTCTCGTGCTAAAGCATAACCAGCCAAGGTGCAAACAAATAATTGGCTAGCTAATATTAAAGTCGTAATAATAACGGTATTGAGCATATAGCTCATAAAAGGTGCCTGATCCCACGCGGCATAGAAATTATCTAATGTCAGGGGAGCAAACAATTCGAACTTAGTCGCATATTCAGCTGGATGAAACGCTGCCCAAAAGGCATATAGCAAGGGCAATATCCATAAAACACCGAGTAGATATGCGGAGATTTTTGAAAATATTTGAAACTTGTAACCCATAATAATCTACCGATAGTGAATCTTGCGATCAAAGAAGAAAATCTGTACAAAAGCGATAATAGCCAAGATAACCAACATCACCACGGTCAGAGTGGCTGCATAATAGCTATCCAAGAAGCTAAATGCTGTCTCATAGATATAGTAAAGCAATAGATTACTGGCATTATTCGGGCCACCTTTGGTTAAAATAAATAGGTGGTCTACCAACTTAAAAGCGTTAAGTAAGGCATTAATCAAAACAAATAATGTCGTTGGCATCAGCAGTGGAAAGGTAATCTTGCGGAATGTGCGCCAGGCTGAAGCCCCTTCCACCTTAGCAGCCTCATATAACTCCACACTGAGGAGCTGTAAGGCAGCAAGATAAAAGATCATAAAGAACCCAGCTTCTTTCCAAACCGTCATTACAATTAAGCTAGATAAGGCTAAATCTGGGTCACCGAGCCAGTTTGGTCCATCAATACCAACTAGCTGTAACAGTTGATCAAACAAACCGATATTAGGGCTATAGAAGAACAGCCAAATATTCGCCACCGTAATCATTGGCAGTATGGTTGGCGTAAAGTAGGCTAAACGTAATAGACCGGTAAAACGGATTTTACTATTTACCCATAGCGCCATAATAATCGCCAAAGCGATCGATGTAGGCACAGTACCAACAGCATACCAAAAGTTGTTTTCCATCACCTTCCAGAAAACCGGGTCATCAAGCATCATGGCATAATTTTCCATGCCCACAAATTGGCTTGGCGCCATATCTGATCTAGCCCAAGTTACACTCCGGTAAATCGACTTAATGGTTGGCCAGTGGGTAAAAGCTATCAGCAGTGATAATGCCGGCAACAGCAAAAGCCAGGCCTTATAATTAACCTTTTTGATCATTGTCTTGCTCAATATTAAACTGGGTAGAATAAAATTGGGGGGCGAAACCAGCCCCCCAAATACGCTTACTTATAGCGTCGTAGAGCTCGTTCAGCCTGAGCTTGGGCATCGCCAAGAGCTTCAGCTGCACTTGCCTGACCAGTGAGTGCTGACTGGATAGCATCATCCAGATACTTACGCACTTTACCAGCTTCATGGGTAGACAGTTCTGCTGTCGCATGCATCAATTGATCACGAGCAACCAAGGCTGGTGGGAACGCTTTACCATAGTCGCGCAACGTATCAGTTTCGTATGCGTCAGGGCTAACACCCATATAACCAGTCGCCTTAGACCAATTAGCTGCTTGCTGTGGCGAAGTCATATACTTAACTAGCTTCAGGGCCGCTTGCTTTTCTTCATCAGATGACTGTTTGAAGAGGTAGAAGTTACCACCACCAGTAGGTGAGCCTAGTTCAGAATTACCAGGTAGCATAGCTACACCGAAATCAAAGTTAGCATTATTCTTCACCGTGGTTAGGTTACCTGTGGAATGCCACATGATCGCTGTTTTTTCTTCTAGGAAGTTTTGACGTAAGGTACCCCATTCGATTACACCTTCAGGCATAACACCATGCTTGGAACCCAGATCCTGCCAATATTCCAAAGCTGAAACAACGCCAGGATTATCGAAGTAAGTTTCGTTACCAGCCTGATTCATTAGCACTTCACCGTTCTGCTTGGTTAAGGCACCAAACATCCAGTAAGGATAACCAGTAGAAGGAATCATTGCCCCCCAACGCTCAACGTTGCCGGAACCATCTTTCTTCACTAGTTGCTGACCGACGCTAACAAACTCTTCCCAAGTTGTAGGTGGCTGCTCTGGATCTAAACCTGCATCACGGAAAGCATCCTTGTTGTAATACATCACAATAGTAGAACGCTGGAATGGAACACCCCATGTTTTACCATCAGCTTTACCATTTTCCATCAGTGCTGGGTAGAAACTATCCAACCACTGGCGCTCTTCATCGCCACTAATGACATCGTCAAAAGCCACAATGGCATCCAAATTACGTAACGCGTGCACATCTATGGAGAACATAACTGATAACTGTGCAGGCTCACCACTCTGTAGAGCAGCTAACGCTTTTACACGGGCATCATTGTAGTTACCAGCATAGATCGCTGTGACATTAATATCAGGATTTTGGGCTTCGAAATCGTCAACCATACCATCAACAATTTTGGTAAGGGCGCCGCCTACAGCCACAGGATAATACATAGTCAAATCAGTGGCGGAATAAGCACTGCCACTTATGCCGACCATAGATGCAAAAGCACATGTCAGCATTTTTTTCTTTAAATTTATCATTAACTTCTTCCTCTTATTATTAATAGTTAATTGCCTATTTTTCATCAGCACACTGAGTTTAAGCGACAAAATTGTGCTCAAACTCAGTATCCCATTGAACTGAAATTTCTTGACCTGGATCTAACAGCACATGGCCAGGTGAACGAATCTTAATTAATTGCTCAGGTTTATCCGCCGCACTTATATCGGCTAAGACAATGGTATCAGCGCCATGGTAATCACAACCAATCACCTTCGCCGCCATACCCTGTTCTGTAATCTCAATATGCTCTGGGCGAATGCCCACTAGTGCGTCACCCCGAGGGACAATATTCATCGGTGGTGTGCCGATAAATTGCGCCACAAAGGGGGAAGCCGGCTGGCTGTATAAGGCTTCAGGATTACCTATTTGCTCGACTTTGCCACCATTCATCAGGACAATTTTATCGGCCATACTCATGGCCTCAACTTGATCATGGGTAACATAGATAACAGACATACCCAGACGCTGTTGTAGGGCGCGGATTTCAGTGCGCATCTCATCCCGCAACTTAGCATCTAAGTTCGATAGTGGCTCATCCATTAAGCATAGTTTTGCTTCTGCAACAATGGCTCTTGCTAAGGCCACACGCTGGCACTGACCACCGGAAAGTTGCCCGGGTTTTTTGCTCAACTGCGGGCCCAAGTCAACCAATTCAACCACAGATTTAAGGCGCTTTTGTTGTTCTTGCTTGTCAACTTTGCGAGCTTGCAAACCAAACAAAATATTTTCCGCAACGGTTAAGTGTGGAAATAACGCATAGGATTGGAACACCATTGCCAATTTACGCTGGCCAGGTGTCAATTCAGTAATATCATTGCCATCCAACTCAATCTGGCCGACCTCTGGTTCTACCAAACCAGCGATCATTTTCAGGGTGGTGGATTTGCCGCAACCTGAGGGGCCAAGTAAAACAACAAATTCACCGTCTTCCACAGTAAGGTTGATATCATCAACAACACGTTGGTTATTGTAGCTACAGGACAAGCCATTTACCTTTAGCATGCTTCACCTCCTGTAGTAGGCCCAACCTCAAATACTTCAATATCAAGGTCCTTACAAAGTTCGTAAATTGGTTCAGAAATAATATCCATAATTAAGTAATCTATATCGTTGAGCACACCGGAAATAACCGGCGCATAACGCTCAAATTTAGTATGATCAACAACCAATATTCTGGTTGCACTATTGTCAATAATGGTGCGCGAGACATGGGATTCCTCTGGAGAGAAATCCAGCAACTGGCCTTTTTGGTTGAGTCCCCCCACCCCAAAAACACCGTATTGAATATTAAACTTGGCCATAAAATCAGTGGTATCAGATCCCATTAAATCCTGATCATTAATACGCACCTTGCCTCCGGCCAGATGGGTTTGAATATTGGCGTTATGACACAAGGTAAGGGCGACATTTATATTGTTGGTTACTACCGTCAGCCCAGGGTGATCCAGCAAAGCAACAGCCACCTGCTGTGGCGTGGTGCCAATACCAAGAAAAATACTGCTATTCTCAGGCAATAGCTCTACCACCTTACGAGCAATATTCTGCTTTGACGCTAAATTCATCACCGTACGATTGCTAAATGACACATTTTGATTACTACTGGGTAAGCTTATACCACCATGCACACGGCGCACGAGACCAAGTTCACTTAACTCATTTAGGTCTTTACGGATAGTCTGAATAGTGACATTAAACAAGGCCGTAATGTCGGCACTCGACAAAACACCATTGACTTCATGCAACTGGTTTATGATTTTCTTTTGACGTGTTGATAAGGCCATTTTTTAGCTCTAATTATTATTTTGTCTAGCGCAGATAAGTTGGTAAAAGACAAGACAATATATTCTTTAGAATATTTATAACATTCGAACGAACACTATGTCTAGTAAAAATTAACAATAATTAGACTTTTTAAGAAATAAATTTTCTTTCGAAGATATAAATCAAGATGATTAGTGACCATAACCAGCCGAACAATCGCCAAAATTTCTACTATTAAACAACTAGATATAATTAGTATAGGAGAAATTTATACGGCTGCTATACAAAAAATAAAATCAGTCCGGTATTTTTGATTATCAAAAAAAAGATAAGACAAGTGGATTAGACGTAATCAATGTTATGAATGGTCAATCAGTGTATCGAGCCATTGTTCGAATTGCTGCTGTGGCAGCGCACCATTTATTTCAGCTATGGGCTTTCCAGCTTTAAATGCAATCAGGGTGGGAATACTTCGGATATTATATTTAGTAGCCAACATAGGCTCTGCTTCGGTATCCACTTTGATAAAACGTAGATATCCAGAACGTGTTGAAGCAGCCTGTTCAAATACGGGGGCAAAACCTACACAAGGTCCACACCAAGTGGCCCAAAAATCGACCACTACCCTATCATAACTTTGAATAAGGGCATCAAAATTGGTGCTGGAGGCGGCAACGGGTTTGCCATCAAATAAGGGCCTTTTGCAGGCCCCACAAACAGCTTTGTCCCTTACCCGCTCAATAGGTACGCGATTGGTTTTTAAGCAATGAGGACAGCGGCTGACAATATTAGGCATAGGTACAGTGATAAGCTGTTTGCCGCACTACTTTAACATCAAAACTGGTATTGGCGGCTACTTCAAACTGTTCACCATTGGTAAAGCGCTGCCAATTGTCTGCACCTGGTAGTTTGACTTCCAACTCACCATCAATCACGGTCATAGTTTCAAATTGACTGGTACCAAAGGTAAATTCACCAATATCCATCACTCCAACGGTGGTGGCTAACTCTTGGCCTTGAAAAGCAATGGATTTGACCTTGTCATCGAAGTAAGAATTGACGTTAAGCATAGTTGATTCCCTATGAAGCATTAAATTAGGGGCGCATCATAGCCTTATTTAGGTCTGACGTCATCATCAAAACAAGGGATGGGGGGCTTACTTATACAAATTTACTGAGACAGGTTGACTAGGCAATTAATGCGGCAGCTTTACCCTGGGCACGCAAATGCTCCAAAACCATTAAGGGATAGTCTGTGATAATCCCATCAACACCAAGGGCAATCATGGCATCGACATCATCAAGCTCGTTTACTGTCCAAGCATAGGTGATCAGACCTAATTGACGGGCTTTAGTCATTTCTTCCGATGTTAGATTATCAAAATAAGGGGCCCACATCTTGCCACCGGCATTGGCAATCACTTCAGGTAGAGAACTGTGTAAATGAGCATTGGCTAATGGACCCATCCATACAGAGTCAGGATAAATATTATTGTTTCCATATTCATCTTCTGGCCCAACACTAGTCAGATATGATGTCGCAATATGTGGCGCCACGCGCTGCATTTCTAAACATAAATTCCAATCGAAACTTTGCACCACCACACGTTTGTGAAGACCAAACGCCTCTATAGCATCAGTAAGTTGTTGCACAACTAGCTCAACAGGCGCCGTTTGGTAAAATTTTGTTGGATCTGATTTGATTTCAATATTCAGCCAGGCTGATTTATTTTCTGGCAGTAGAAGCAACTGAAATACATCAGTCAGGGCTGGTATAGCAGCAAAATTTAGACTCTGTTGATCTTTAAAACGGCGCTGGTAGCTACTTTCTGGGCGACAGGCACCCACATTAAAGTCCTGCAATTCCTGCAGGGTTAAGTTTCTAATTTGAAAGGCATCTTCATTCACCCACTCACCCGACAAATGCCGCGTTGTATCTGGGTGCAGAGCACTATTATGAGTAGCAACTAAAATATTATCTTGCGTCATTAGGACATCAAGCTCAAGGGATTGAATACCTAAAGATAAAGCATATTCAAAACTTTCCAGTGTATTCTCGGGTAATACACCTCGGGCACCACGATGCCCCTGAACATATATCATGTCAGGTTGCGTATGCAGTGCTTTTAGTAATGAATCGCTATGCATTAACCTACCCTTTGCTGTGTTTCAGAATCAAAGAAATGCAGGTTATCTGGCTCCACAGAAAAGCCCATAACATCCCCAACAGCCAGATCTCTAAAGCCATCCAAGCTGACTACTAAGGTAATATCCGTATCCTTTAAGACACCATGAAGCAAAGTGTTAGCCCCCAAATGCTCAAGCATATTGACTTCTACTTGAAAATCACCAGAGTTACTTTCAACAAAATGCTCAGGCCGGATACCCAACAGCATATTATTACCACCCTGAATATCAAACTTGGTGGTAACGCCATTTGGCAAGGTATAGGATGAAGCCTCATCGCCACTAGTTATTGGAATAAAGTTCATCGCGGGGCTACCAATAAAACCGGCAACAAATACAGTTTGTGGGTGTTGGTAGAGCTCTATTGGCGTTCCAAATTGCTCTACATAGCCATCATTTAACACCATCAAGCGATCACCCAAGGTCATCGCTTCGACCTGATCATGGGTAACATAAATCGAGGTTAAGCCAAGATCTTGTTGTAACTTACGGATTTCTACCCGCATTTGTACCCTAAGCTTAGCATCCAAATTTGATAACGGCTCATCAAACAAAAACACAGCTGGTTCACGCACAATAGCGCGTCCCATGGCAACCCGCTGACGCTGCCCACCAGAAAGTTGGCGGGGCTTACGATCCAGAAATTCTCTTATCTCCAAAATATCAGCAGCTTTTTCAACCCGTTGACGAATCTCGTCCTTGGGTAGCTTACGAATTTTTAAACCATATGACATATTTTCAGCCACGGTCATATGTGGGTAGAGGGCATAATTCTGAAATACCATAGCGATATCACGATCCGCTGGCTCTTTATCGTTTACGACACTGCCATCAATGGAGATATCACCCGTGGTGACTTTCTCTAGGCCGGCAATCATGCGTAATAAAGTCGATTTACCACAACCAGAGGGGCCCACAATCACGATAAATTCACCATCTTCAATATGGCCATTTATATTGTGCAAAACCTCATTGGAATCGTAACTTTTGGTTACTTTGTCGAGTTGTATTTCAGCCATAGTGGGGCTTCCTATTTATCTGTTTCCGTCAGGCCTTTTACAAAAAGCTTCTGCATGGTGATAACTACAATAATTGGTGGCAACATTGCCAACATTGCGGTCATCATAATTATATTCCACTGGGGCGATTGCTCCGCCGCCTCCAGCATTTGTTTAATACTCATGACTATGGTCGTCATATCCGTATCCGTGGTGATCAACAATGGCCACAAATACTGGTTCCAACCATAAATAAATAAGATCACAAATAAAGCGGCAATATTGGTGCGCGAAAGCGGTAGCAAAATATCCCAGAAAAAGCGCATTGGCCCAGCGCCATCAATCCGCGCACTTTCCAGCATCTCATCAGGAATAGTCAAAAATACCTGCCGGAACATAAAGGTTGCCGTCGCTGACGCAATAAGGGGAATAGTTAGGCCCCAGTAGCTATTTAACAAGTTTAAGTTAGCGATAACCTCAAAAGTAGGCAAAATACGCACTTCTACAGGCAACATTAGGGTAATAAAAATTAACCAGAAAAAGCCCATCCGAAACGGGAATTTAAAATAAATAATGGCATAGGCTGAAGTTAAAGAAATGGCAATCTTACCGAGAGAAATACCCAAGGCCATTACCAAACTATTTAGTAACATACGCCATACAGGTGCTGTCTCTGTACCCGACAGACCAGCACCAAAGAGGGTTTTCTGCAAGTTATCCCATAAATATGGCCCTGGCAGCATAGGCATAGGGCTCTGCAACATGCGCACCTCATCGTGACTAGCCGCGACAAAGGTAATCCAGATGGGCAAAGCCACCAGCAATACCCCCAGCAACACAACACAATGGGTAATAAAAGTGAAAATGGGCCGATTCTCAATCATTAGTAGTCAACCTTCTTCTCAACATAACGGAACTGGATCACTGTCATTGCAATAACCAAAAACATCAGTACCACTGATTGGGCAGCAGAACCACCTAAGTCCAAACCAACAAAGCCATCATTAAATACTTTATAAATCAAAATCGTGGTTGACCCAGCTGGGCCACCTTGGGTAACGGCATGAATAATGCCGAAAGTGTCAAAAAACGCATACACAATATTGACCACCAAGAGGAAAAATGTGGTCGGTGCAATTAACGGGAACACCAAAGTCCAGAAACGCTGCATGGGGCCAGCCCCATCAATTGCCCCCGCTTCAATAATCGAACGAGGTATTGACTGCATAGCAGCCAAATAGAATAAGAAATTATAAGCCACCTGCTTCCAAGCTGCCGCCATAATCACTAGGAACATGGCTTGATCACCATTTAGATAATGGTTCCATTGTATCCCCATAAAATTTAATAAGTAGGGAAAGACACCCAAGGTCGGGTTAAACATAAACAACCATAAGGCACCAGCTAATACAGGTGCCACTGCATAAGGCCAAATAAGCAGCGTGCGATAGGTTGTAGCGCCTTTAATAATGCGATCAGCAAAGGCCGCTAGTATTAAGGCGAAAGACATAGATAGTCCCGCAACAAAAAAGGAAAAGAACAAGGTGCGGCCAAAACTATTTAGGTATTGCTCATCCTCGAGCAATAGCTGGAAATTCTCTAGACCCACAAATTCAGAAGAAAGGCCAAAGGCGTCTTCCATTAAAAAAGACTGAAAAAGAGCCTGACTTGCCGGCCATACAAAGAACACCAAAGTAATGATTACCTGTGGTGCAACCAATAAATATGGCAACGGGGATGATGGGAAATGAACTCGTTTAAGCATCCAATAAGTCTCGATTTGGTAAGTGCCCTACTATACCCAAAGGATATAGCAGGGCTATACAACGAGGAAGAAAATTATTTAGCGGAACGCTCAAACTTTCTTAATAAGGCATTGCCGCGTTTTACCGCTGCGTCCATTGCCTGTGAAGCGGTTTTTGATCCTTCCCAAATCGCTTCCATTTCTTCGTTAATTACGTCACGAATTTGAACGAAATTACCGAAACGCAAACCACGAGAGTTCGCAGTAGGTGCATTTAAGCTTAGCTGTTTAATCGCTGTATCTGTACCTGGGTTTTGCTCATAAAAACCTTGGGCTTCAGATAGCTCATAGGCAGCTGTGGTAATTGGCACATAACCAGTTTCCTGATGCCACCAAGCTTGCACGTCAGCAGAAGATAGGTAAGTCATAAACTTAGCCAAACCTTTATACTCATCAGCTTCATGTCCCGCTAACGCCCATAAAGTAGCGCCACCGATGATGGAGTTTTGAGGTGCACTGGCTACAGTAGTATCCAATGGCAACATTGTTTGACCAAATTCAAACTCAGCTTGAGACTTGATACTGCCGTAATAAGCAGATGAGTTCATCCACATACCACACTTACCATTGGTAAATAGAGGCAGACTGTCACCACGACGACCGGCATAAACAAACAGGTTACCTTCAGACATATCAGCGATACGATCTAGATGGTTTACAACGTGACTGTTATTAAAGGTAAATTCGGTATCGAAACCGGTATAACCGTTTTCTTTGGTACCTAATTCTAGGTCATGCCAAGAAGAATAGTTTTCAATATTTACCCAAGACTGCCAACCGAAAGACAGGCCACATTCCATACCACTATCAACTAGTTTTTGTGCTGCACCGCGCACTTCATCCCAAGTTGTTGGTACTGCTGCACCGGCCTTATCTAAGGCATCTTTGTTATACCACATAACAGGTGTAGAGCTGTTAAATGGCATAGATAGCAATTCACCATCAGATGTTTGATAGTAAGAAATTACTGCTGGCAAATAGTCACTCTTATCCAGAGACTCACCGGCATCAGCCATCAACTGTTCGATTGGATAAACCGCACCTTTAGCAGACATCATAGTAGCTGTACCCACTTCAAACACCTGTACTAGGTGGGGTTGCTGTCCGGCACGGAAAGCAGCAATAGCGGCTGTCATGGTTTCAGTATAGTTACCTTTATAAACAGGTACGACCTTATAGTCAGACTGGGACGCATTAAAATCAGCTGATATTTTGTTAACACGTTCACCATTGGTGCCGCCCATGGCATGCCACCAATGTACTTCAGTTACAGCCATAGCACCTGACGACATACTCGCCAAGGCGGCGGCCGCAAGAAGTTTAGTCATTTTGGATTTCATAATACCTCCGTTGGGGTAGATAATTTATTTTTATATTTAGGCACAACCAAACCTAGGATTTGGAAACGGCCAGATTTCATTAAGCCATACCAAAAAATATAATACAATAGATTTTTATTGATATTTTTTATAACATAATGTTATATTTTTTAATTGTATTACTGTTTAATAAGCATTTCCTGTTAGACAACTGACTGTTTAGACATATTTTAGGTATACAAAAAGGCCAACTAATGACAACTAGCCTACGACAATTAGAAGCTTTAAAAGCCGTTGCCTCAATGGGCAGCTATACCCGCGCAGCTGCCGCGCTGAATATTTCCCAACCGGCAGTTAGTCGCCTAATTAATAGTTTTTCAGAATCCATTGGCTTTGAATTATTCCATCGTCATAGTGGTAAGTTAGTGCCAACCCAAGAAACTCGTTATTTATTGGAGGAGGCTAACCGCTTACTTGATGGTGTAGCTAATTTTGAAAACTTAGCTAAAGATATGCATTTGCGCCAATCAGGTCATTTAGGTATTGCCTGCTTACCAGGTTTTGCGACCACCAAGCTTCCAGGTATTTTGGCAAACTTCTTAAAAACCAGACCCAATGTAATCCTTTCAGTTGAGCCGGATAGACCCGAGTATATACTCGAGTGGATGATCAATAAGCAATACGATATAGGTATAACCCAAGCTTTTCAGGGCCACCCTGCGGTCATTCATCAAAACCTAAATATGCGTACTGTCTGTATTCTACCGCCCGGTCATCGGCTGACAGCCTTATCCGAGATCAGCCCAGAAGATTTAGATGGTGAGCGCTTAATCCACCCTAAGTCTGACTCCACCTTTACCCGTGATCTACTAACCGAATTCACGGCCTGTGGTGTGCAAATGAAATCTCTAGCAGTGATTCGTCAGTTTGGTTCAGCTTGCCTAATGGTTGCTGCCGGTGCAGGGGTATCCATTGTGAATGAAATTGATGCCTATGAATACGAGGATAAAGGCTTAATTATCCGCCCGTTTACCCCCAATATGCTGTATCGCATGGCGGTGCTCTACCCTCGCCATAGCCCACGTTCTATTTTAGCTATGGAGTTTATGGAAACCTTTCTAGAAAGTATGCAACCTTATCTAGTTGAAGACCCGAGCACTGAGTAATCACAATGCTTATTTTGTGCTAAATTTAACCCTAGCATTTAGCTAATATGATGATAGCGACACCCAAGCAATAACTGACTGTTGCTTTAGCTATCTAGCTTGCGTAATATCCCCCCGCCCCCTCGTAGTTCAATGGATAGAATAGGGCCCTCCTAAGGCTTAGATGTAGGTTCGATTCCTACCGAGGGGACCACTCCCTTAAGAAACCCCTCAGTAACCCCTTAATATATACGTTATAGGGAAGGCCTATCCAATACCTTAGCAAGCGACATTAATGATGATTTTACCTTGGGCTCGACCTGATTCACTGCGCTCATGCGCATCGGCAACTTGATCCAAAGAAAATTCACTGTCGATATTCACTACCAACTTGCCAGCATCGGCCAGCCTAGCCATCTCTTCCAATTGCGAGCGATCTGGTTCAATAAAGTAGAAACTTGCTGTGACCCCATGGCTTGCAGCGACCGCCTCATCGGGTGTCTGCACAATGGAAAGCAGACGCCCACCGGGCTTAATTGTTTTCCAGCTCTTGTCTTGCACCTCACCACCAATGGTGTCCAATACCACATCCATATCTCTGAGTTCAGAAAAGTCTACTTGTTGGTAATCGATGGCGTGATCTGCACCAAGGCTTAATACCAGATCGGTATTTCTAGCCGAGGTAGTGGTATAAACCGTTGCCCCACGCAATTTGGCAAGCTGAATAGCAAACTGGCCTACAGCGCCAGAGCCACCATGAATCAACACCTGCTCGCCAGCTTCTATATTAGCCAACTCATAAAGCCCCTGCCAAGCAGTCAAGCCAGCTAAGGGCACACCAGCAGCCTCTTGCCAAGTTAAGCTTTTTGGCTTTAGGGCCACCTCTTCCGCCGAGGCAGTCATGTATTCCGCATAGCTGCCATTGTTGGCAATATTGGGTCTGCTATACACCTCGTCGCCAACCTTTAGGTGAATTACGCCACCACCAACTGCCACTACTTCGCCTGAAACGTCCCAACCCATAGTCAATGGCAATGCATGGTTTAGCAGTGGTTGCAGATAGCCTTGGCGGATTTTCCAGTCAACTGGGTTGACCGAAGCGGCATGTATCTTAATCAACACCTCCCCTTGCTTGGCTTCTGGTATGGCGATGTCATTAAGTTCAAGTACCTCTCGACCACCAAAAGCATATATTTGAACGGCTTTCATTGTGCTTGTCATATTTCCCCTATGGATATTCGTTTAGCGTGTAATGAATACTACAGGCCAAAGTGGTACATGATTAGTCCCAAAACATTCATTACATTGTTTCCAATAAGGAACCAGTAGATGTAAAAATGACTAACAAGCAAGAAAATATGCAAGGATTGATTCTATTTGTTCACATTAACTGCCAAGGCAGTCTCTCTGCAGTGGCTCAGCTAATAGGCCTTAGTCGCTCATCAGTGAGCAAACAATCAGTGGTGCTGGAAAACAAGATAGGGCCCATCTTTCGTTAGGTATCGAAGTGTATTGCGGGGGCTATTGCCGATAATATTAGTGCTTAAAAAGAACAATTCCCAAACACAAGCTTACAAGAATTTTATTAGTGTCGGTTTGTGGATTATAGTCATACATTATCATTCAAATTTGTAATCCTCATACACCCCCACCCTTGAGTGACAATTGGTAATATCTGGTGAGTATGGTCTTTTATTTCAGGTTGATAATAGCCGACTAAAACCAAATCTGAAAAACCAACTATACTGAGAGTTCATCAAATAACAATGGAATGGTTAAATGAAAGATCGACCTTTTGAGCACTTGAGTAATGAGCATTTATCGAATGTTGATGGATTAAAAAAGACAGCTGGGTATATTTATCCTCTTGAACAATTCAATGAAGTACTGAATGAATTAATTCAAGAAACTTATAACCATGTTCGACTTCGAGATGGAAAAGTAGAAGACATAATTAGTCCCAATAGAACTTCGCAAGATATTCAAGCAGTTAGATTAAAACAGAAAATGATGGACAATTACCGAAAAGTCACTACTTTTAACCAGCAAATAACGGAAAAAGAAGAATCCATTCAACGTATTGAAAACGAAGCTTACTTAAGGGCATTAAAGTTTAGAACATTGACAACACTATCAATTGGTTTGGGAATACTTTCTATTTACGGGGTTGCACAATACTTCGGAATAAATTTACCCCTTATGCGGGTTGGTGCATAAGATAGTCACCAAATAATCTGGTTTAGTATGCTGATAATGCGAATTAAAAGCACTGTTTTAGATGTGTAGTTGTTTTTATATGTGAGAATGGGGGGGGATGCAACTTGGGTTCTCGTTATCCTGTATGAATGAGGTACTACCTTCTATTCTTAACTCTAAAAATAACTCCATCTATCAGATTATGCGTTATTTTTCAGTTCATTTTATTATAATCAATATTTGATTCCTACTAAGACTATTGCCACTAGTAATTCCCATCTTTAAATCTCTTCTTGGTACTACGTCCTGCGCTAAGCCATGTAGTACTAACTTTTATACAGAATGATTTGCCTAATCATAAATACTTTGCACGACAGAGCTACTAAAAGAGTAGCTAAATATAGCATCAGACCAATTGAGTCCCCTACCAGTAAGATCTTTTGCAATTTCCTTAATAAACAATAGATTCTCACCATAATATTCAAGTAAAATAGCTTTATGAAATCGTTTTCATAATCTATCTGTCCATACCCTTAGAAACTGAATATTTATAAGCACCTAAATATGAACAAACAAGCCATTATTGAAGCCCAGAAAAACCTTATTCCAGTCAGCCGTCAGGCGGCGGCTGAAGGTATTGTACTGTTAGAAAATAAGCAAGCTATGCTGCCCTTCAAAGCAGATGAGGTAGTCGCCTTGTTTGGGCGCTGCCAGATAGACACCTACCGTAGTGGGACCGGCTCGGGTGGTGCAGTAAATGTACCTTATGCGGTGAATGCCCTTGAGGGTTTGCGCGCTAATCCTGATATTAGGCTAAACGAGACACTGGTTGGTGTATACGAAGAGTGGATTGGTGAAAATCCCTTTGATGACGGTGGTGGCGGTTGGGCCGCTGAGCCATGGTTCCAACAAGAAATGCCCCTCACCGAAAAACTGGTCGAGCAGGCTGCCAAAGAGTCCCAAAAAGCGGTGGTATTTATTGGCCGCACAGCTGGTGAGGACCAAGACAATGCTGATAAAGCAGGTAGCTATCAGCTAACTGATATCGAGATGGATATGGTAGCCAAGGTCTGCCATCACTTCGACAAGGTAGTGGTGATTTTTAACACTACTAATATTATGGATATGGCTTGGCTCAATACACTTGAGAATAGTCAGTCAATTAAAGCGGTTCTATATAGTTGGGCCGCAGGTATGGAAGGCGGGCACGCCTTGGCTGATGTCCTATCTGGCAAGCAGTCGCCAAGTGGCCGCTTAACTGACACCATTGCCCATAAGCTAGCCGATTACCCCTCTGCCGCTAACTTTGGTCGCAAAGATTACAATAACTATGTAGAAGATATCTATGTCGGTTATCGCTATTTCGAAACCTTTAATCCGGAAGCTGTGCAGTATGCCTTTGGTAGTGGCCTCTCTTACACAGAGTTTAAGCGGGAACTGGTTGATTATAAGGAAGTAGGCAGTGGTAGTGACGGCACCCTGCAGTTTGATATCAAAGTCACTAATACGGGCAACAAATATAGCAGCAAAGAGGTTGTGCAGCTGTATATGGAAGCGCCACAGGGGCGCCTTGGCCAGCCATCTCGAGCATTAGTCGGGTTTGCTAAAACGTCTGTGTTAAAACCTGGAGCCAGTGAACAGGTGCGCATATCCGTAGCCCTTGCTGCATTGGCATCTTATGACGATAGTGGCGCTACAGGACATCGTAGCTGTTATGTATTAGAACAAGGTTGCTACCAATTTTATTTAGGTGCAAGCGTGCGTCAGGCTGAAAAAGTGAATGCAGCTTATGAACTGGATAAGCTTTTGCTGGTGGAACAGTTAAGTGAAGCCTTAGCGCCTATTCGTCCATTTGATCGTTTAAAGCCTGGCGTTCAGAATGAGCATGGACTTTATACCAAAAGCCATGAACCAGTGCCACAGCGGACTATTTCACTAAGCCAGCGCATGCAGGACAATATGCCAGAAACCCATAAGATTACGGGTTATCAGGGTATTAAGTTGCAGGATGTGCAACAAGGCAAGGCCTCATTGGCAGCCTTTGTCGCGCAAATGACGCCAGAACAACTGGCCACCATCATTAGAGGCGAAGGTATGTGTAGTGCCAAGGTGACTCCGGGCACGGCTGCCGCCTTTGGTGGCGTGTCAGACAGCCTATTTAAGCTTGGCATACCCGTAGCGGCTGCCGCAGACGGCCCTTCTGGCATTCGTATGGACAGTGGTCATGAAGCTTCTCAGGTTGCCATCGGCACTTTACTTGCCTGTACTTGGAATAAGGAACTTAACGAGCAGCTATTTAACTTGGTGGGCCAAGAACTACGGGCAAACGAGATTGACACCCTATTAGGGCCAGGCATTAATATTCATCGCCACCCACTGAATGGCCGCAACTTTGAGTATTTTTCCGAAGATCCACTGATGACTGGCGTTATGGCTGCCGCACAAACCCGTGGCCTGAAGCAAGCAGGCGTTGCCGCCACCATTAAACACTTTGCCGCCAATGATCAGGAAACGGCCCGTGTGGATGCTGATAGCGTTATGTCTGAGCGAGCCTTACGTGAAATCCATATCAAGCCCTTTGAAATGGCCGTTAAGCAAGGTGGCGCATCTAGTATTATGACCGCCTACAACCCCGTCAACGGCCATTGGACAGCATCCAATTATGACCTTAACACCACCATTCTTCGTGGCGAATGGGATTTTACTGGCATTGTTATGACCGACTGGTGGGCGAAAATGAATGATCCAGTTAGTGCGGGTAAAGAGGACAGAACCTTCACTTCTTTTATGGTGCGGGCGCAAAATGACCTTTATATGGTGGTTGAGAACGATGGCGCCGAAAGCAATCCCATGCATGACGACACTATGCAAGCACTGGAAGCAGGTTCATTAAGTATAGGTGAGCTGCAACGTAGCGCTATGAATATCTGCCGCTTTATCATCAATGCACCGGTTATGGATCGCCCACTTGTGCCTTATGACCCGATCAAAGTATTTGAGGCCCACAAAAGCCCCGCTAGTGAGGAGGTAATGCCTATTGATAAGCCTCTTAACTGCAATATCAAAAGTAATGCAACTTATACGCTTGCAGTGGATGTAGATGGAGTATACCAGTGCAGTGCAATGATGCGGTATGCGCGCAATTCACAGGCCCAGTCATCTTGTAGCCTAAGCTTTAACGGCACCTTCAGCATGTCCCTACCCGTGAATGGCACCGATGGTAAATCGGTCACGGTAGAAGGCCTGCAAGTGAAGCTTGAAAAAGGCTTCTACCAGTTGGATATCAACTTTGTTAAGCCGGGTTCAGAAATTCAACAAATTACCTTTACTAAGGTTAGCAACTAGTGCAATAAAACTTGTCTTGTATTATCGGGACAATAGAGTTTAAAGGCGGCAGAGTTATTTGCCGCCTGTTTATCTATGCAGGTGTATATTTTGTTGGGCGCTTTTAAGAGCTACCTTTTTAAGTAGCAATTAAATCCGTAAACTCTGCCGCTTTCTGCTTGGCTAATTGAATAAACGAGTCCACTGTTTCCGCGTTGTCCCGTTTACGATAGGTAATATATAAGTCTATCTGCTTGCCACCCCAATCATAGGGGACAAATTTTAGGCCACCCGGGGAAATCTGTTTTACCCACGCTGGTACTAAGCCAACACCTAAATTGTGCCCGACAAATTGCATAAGAGTTGATTTATCGATTACCTCACAGA
This sequence comes from Pseudomonadales bacterium, assembly GCA_049625185.1. Taxonomy (GTDB): domain Bacteria; phylum Pseudomonadota; class Gammaproteobacteria; order Pseudomonadales; family Balneatricaceae; genus Njordibacter. The sequence goes on from JBMZUZ010000002.1 coordinate 84,581, forward strand.
CCACATTTGGCTGTTTACCCAGCTTTTGAAAGGAGCCCCATAAAACATCATGTAATATAGGTCGAGAATGTTTTGGGAAGCCAATGATTTTTTCATTGACGATATCTGTAGGCGTCAATGATTCTCGCTCTGCTAAGGGGTTTTGTAAGCTCGTTACCAAATATACGGGCTCGCTAAACAAAAACTCGCTCTGCACAAAGTCATCATTTGAGGGCTGTCGACAAAAAGCTATATCCGTATGTTGGTTACTAAGCTCTTGTGCATGTTTTTTGGAGGAGGAAGTTTCTAATATTTGCACTGATATATTTGGCCAAAGTTGCCTAAATTCCTTGAGAACTGGAGGCAACAGCATGGATATAGCTTCATCTACCCCACTAACTCGCACTCGCTTTAGGCCAGAGGCTGAACACTGTCTAGCACTTTCCACGGAGCGGTCAATTTCGCCTAAAACACCACTGACATTTTTAAGAAAGTCGACACCAGCCTGCGTTAAGCTTACTTGTCGTGTGGTACGAAATAGCAAGCTTACGCCCACGGAATATTCTAATGAAGAAATACGTTCAGATAGTGCCGATTGGCTAATTGACAGACGTTCGGCTGCGCGCCGAAAATTTAGTTCTTCAGCAACAGCGACAAAGCACTCTAACTGCTTTAAGTCCAATGGGTTGTGCCTCTATTTTATAATCTTTACCCGGCTATGCTCGGGCAAACAAGATTCATAATCTTGAATTTCAGCCAATAATTTTAGTGTATCTAGGGTATCATCTCGACCATCTAATAACGCCTGACGGGTGGCTTTATCCATTTGAAATGCTACTTCCCAGTCGCCAATGTTAATGCTTTTTGCTACTAAATCGACCGTTACTTTAGCACTTGGATTAGCACTAATTTTAGCTAGCACCTCGTCTCTTTGGGCGGGTTCTAGCACCGCCAATGCTAGTCCATTTTTGCGCGCATTGTCAAAAAAGATACCTGCATATCCAGTCCCTATTATGGCTTCAATACCTAATTGGCGTAAGCCCCAAACGGCATGCTCTCGGCTGGAACCACAACCAAAGTTATCCCCTACCACCAAGATGTTGGCACTGCGCCAAGCTAGTTGATTAAGGACAAAATCAGGTCTTTCACTACCGTCCTCCTGAAAGCGCAAATCTGCAAATACACCGTCAGCCAAGCCTTCACGGGTAATCGTCCGCAAAAAGCGTTTTGGCATAATAATATCGGTATCAACATTGTGTTGTGGTAAAGGTGCCGCTACGCCGGTTACTGTATCCATTTAGTTGTCTCTCTTATGCTTCGGTAAATAGACGCACATCTACAATTTTTCCAGCCACAGCTGCAGCAGCAACCATGGCAGGGCTCATCAAATGTGTACGCGCACCACGACCTTGGCGACCTTCAAAGTTGCGGTTGGTTGACGAGGCTATACGCTCTCGGTTTTCAGCAATATCATCATTCATGGCTAGGCACATAGAACAGCCACTTTGGGGGCGCCAATCAAAGCCTGCTTCGATAAAGACTTTATCAATACCCTCTAACTCAGCTTGTACCTTGGTGGCAGCAGAACCGGGTATAACCATAGCGGTAACACCATCAGCTACTTTTTTACCCCGTAAAATATCCGCTGCCGCACGCAAATCATCAATGCGGCTATTGGTACAAGAACCAATAAACGCCATATCGATAGGCACATTAGAAATATTCTGCCCTGGTTCTAGGTCCATATATTCCACCGCACGGGTAAAATCGGATTTTTCCTTTTCCGTTATCATATTCTCTATAACAGGCAATTGTTCGTCGATGGCAACTGCCTGATCAGGGCTAATTCCCCAACTGACTAATGGCTCAATATCCTTGGCATTGACATACACCTCTGCATCAAATTCAGCATAAATATCCGTTTGCCACTTTTCTTTATCGAATTTAAAACGGTCACTATGGGCTTTGTCAGCCATAGCGACTAAGGTTTTTTGATCAGCGGCGATTAAGGCAGCCCTAGCGCCTAATTCAACAGCCATATTGCAGATGGTCATGCGACCGGCTATATCGAGTTGTTCTATAGCCTCGCCAGCAAATTCAACGGCATAACCATTGGCGGCACCCGCCCCTATTTTACGAATAACATGCATAATTAAGTCTTTGGCAGTGATACCCGTAGCCAGTTGCCCAGCTACATTTACGCGCATGTTTTTCAATTTTTGGTAGCGCAAAGTTTGTGTTGCTAACACATGTTCAACTTCCGATGTGCCAATACCAAAGCCCAGTGCGCCAAAAGCACCATAGGTGGTGGTATGACTATCACCACAGGCGATAAGCATGCCCGGCGCCACAATACCTTGCTCAGGCACCACAACATGCTCAATGCCCTGACGTGGGTCCTTAAGGCCATAACAAGCTATATTATGCTGTTTACAATTAGCACTCAGATTATCAATAAGCAGCTTAGACACAGGATCAGGAGCTTCATCAATACGGGTGGAATTGACATGATCAACAATAGCTAAGTGGGCTTCTGGCTGCCTTACACTTAAACCTTTGCTGTCTAAACCTGAAAAGGCTTGGGGGCTGGTATATTCGTTCATTATATGAAAATCGACATATACCAAAATATCGCCATCTGGTAGATCACATATCTTATGTGTATCGAGTAGTTTGTCGTATAAAGTTCTCGCCACGAGAAGCCTCCATTGCCTAGTCAGTACAAAAATCAATTATTTTTTGCGAGATAGTGTCTGGAATTTCTTCCGCCATATAATGTGTTGCATCTACTTTTTCAACAGTCACTGTTTGCGCTCGCTGGCGCCAAAGATCCTTGGCATCAAAACATGTCTCAATGGCACCTCGCTCGGCTAAGATGACATGCAATGGTTTATCTAACTTTTTGCTACCATCTTCATTGTCATGGTCAATATCAATGGTTGCCGCCGCACGATAATCTTCACAACTTGCATGTATAGCCGCTTCACTTCGGAACGCATGTAAATATTCTTGCAGAGCATCCTCGCTAAAAGCCGAGTTATAGCCGGCCTGATTAAAACACTTTAATTTCCAGTAATTATCGGGATCTTGCCCAATCATTTGCTCAGGAATGGGATGCTTTTGTGACAGGAAAAACCAATGCCAATAAGCTTGGGCAAATGTAGCCCCCGCATTGGCGATCATTTCTCTAGTTGGCGCTATATCTAACAGCACCATACGTTTTACCCTGTCACTATGATCCATGCCTAAGCGGTGAGCCACACGGCCGCCACGGTCATGACCAACCAAATCAAATTGCTTATGCCCAAGCTGGGTCATTAGAGCAATACAGTCATTGGCCATAACCCGTTTTGAATAGGCCATATGCTGATCATCTGAAACTGGCTTATCAGAGCGCCCATACCCCCTTAAGTCAGGACAAATCACCTGAAACTTATCCAATAGGAGAGGCGCAACTTTATGCCACATAGCCGAGGTCTGAGGGTAACCGTGTAATAGAAGAATAGGAGGCGCATTATGATTAACAGATTTTCTAACAAATAATCTGATACCATTTACCTCAACATATGTTTCTTCAAAATTTTCAAACATTGTTAATCACTCAATCGTCATCCTGTGCATTTTGCCTACGTCTGTCGATTATAGTTCGCAAATACCAATTTATTATTCGGAAATACAGATTAGTAATTAAGACTAATCTGCTCCCAATTTACCTTTAAAGTGTCAGAGCAAACGCAAAAAATAAACACAACAAATTGAGGACTTACTATGAAAGCTCTTGCTACAACTTTGCTGGCATCTGCCATTATGATGACTTCAGGGCATGCTATGGCTGACTGTGATGACGGTGAGCTGGTTATCAAATTTAGCCACGTAACGAACACCGATAAGCACCCTAAAGGTATAGCGGCTTCGCTACTTGAAAAGCGTGTTAACGAAGAAATGAATGGTACTGCTTGTATGCAAGTATATCCAAATTCAACTTTGTATGATGATAAGAAGGTTCTAGAAGCGCTATTGAATGGTGATGTGCAATTAGCGGCACCATCCCTATCCAAGTTCGAAAAATACACCAAGAAGTTCCGTATCTTTGATCTACCCTTCCTATTTGAAGATGTAAATGCTGTGGATCGCTTCCAAAACTCTGAAGCCGGTCAAAATTTGAAGAACTCCATGCAACGCCGTGGTCTACAAGGCCTTACTTTCTGGCATAACGGCATGAAGCAAATGTCAGCCAACAAGCCTTTAATAAACCCAAGTGATGCCGAAGATCTAAAATTCCGAGTAATGGCTTCGGATGTACTTGTGGCTCAATTCGAGCAACTAGGTGCTAGCCCGCAGAAAATGTCATTCAAAGAAGTTTATGGTGGCCTGCAAACTAAGGTTATTGACGGTCAAGAAAACTCTTGGTCAAACATCTATGGTAAGAAGTTCTTTGAAGTTCAAGACGGTACCACAGAAACTAACCATGGTATTCTTGATTACCTAGTTGTTACCTCTACAGAATTCTGGGATGGTATGGACCCATCCACTCGTGATCAGTTTGCCCAGATTCTTCAAGAAGTGACTGAAACACGTAATACTGAATCCTATAAGGTAAACCAGATGAATAAGAATGAAATTCTTAAAGCTGGTGGTGAAGTTCGCACGCTAACTGCTGAACAGCGTCAAGCTTGGGTTGACGCCATGAAGCCTGTATGGAAGAAGTTTGAAGGTGACATTGGTGCCGATTTAATTGAAGCGGCCATTCAATCCAATAACTAATCTTCTAACTCTATGGGTTGGTCAGCATGCTGGCCAACCCTTTTTATTATCTGAGGTCCCCATGTCTGACGTAAAACAATCCAAACTTGGACGCTGGTTTGATCAAATCGAAGAGACGTCGATTGCTCTTTGTTTAGCCTTAATGACCATACTGACCTTTGCCAATGTGGTAGCGCGGTATGTATTTAACAGCAATATTCTTTGGGCACTTGAACTTACCGTATTCTTATTTGCCTGGTTAGTGTTAATGGGCTGCTCCTATGGTGTGCATAAGCAATTCCATATTGGTGTAGACGTTGTCATTAATGCTGTCTCCCCTACCTACCGTCGTATATTAGCCCTGCTATCAATAACAGCCTGTTTGGCTTTTTCGATTCTGCTATTAGTAGGTTCTTGGGATTACTGGTTTAAGTTTGCAACAGTGCGCGCCTTTCTGGAAACCGATGATATTCCTATGCCTGACGCTTTACAGTTTTTAAGTGTCTGGCTTAACGAAGGCGAGGCTTATGAAAAAATTCCTCGTCTTATTCCCTATTTGGCCCTCCCGCTTGGTATGGGGCTGCTGACTATTCGCTTCCTGCAAGTGGCCGTAAAAATCATTAAAGGTGAAAAGGATACGGTTATTGCGAGCCATGAGGCCGAGGATCTAATGGCAGAAGCAACCAATGAGCCATCACCAAATAACCTAACAGAAAGCAGATAAGGGGGAGCCAAATAATGTCAGTACTATTTCTATTTCTGATGGTTATCGCGCTTATGCTAATAGGCGTACCTATTGCCGTAACAATCGGCCTTTCAAGTATTATTTTCTTATTAATGCATGCGGACGCTTCCCTAGCATCCGTGGCACAAACACTATTTTCAGCATTTGAGGGACATTACACCCTGCTGGCTATTCCGTTCTTTATCTTAGCCTCCTCGTTTATGTCGACTGGTGGTGTAGCGAAACGCATTATCCGTTTCTCTATCGCTGTTGTTGGTTGGTTCCCAGGTGGCTTAGCCATGGCATCTGTATTTGCTTGCATGATGTTTGCAGCCCTGTCAGGTTCTTCTCCGGCCACGGTTGTGGCCATTGGTACCATAGTGATCGCTGGTATGGTGCGCGCTGGGTATACAAAAGAGTTTGCCGCTGGGGTTATCTGTAACGCAGGTACACTAGGTATTCTTATTCCCCCATCGATCGTGATGGTGGTTTACGCTGCGGCTACGGATGTTTCCGTTGGACGAATGTTCCTCGCGGGTGTATTCCCCGGTCTCCTAGTGGGCATTATGCTGATGATAGGCATTTATATTGCCGCTAGAATAAAAGGCCTACCTGCCCAACCCTTTCCCGGTTTTCGTGAAGTGTTTAATTCAGCTAAAGATGCAGCTTGGGGACTAATGCTTATTGTCATTATCCTAGGTGGTATTTATGGGGGCATTTTCACCCCTACTGAGGCGGCAGCAGTGGCAGCAGTATATGCTTTCTTCATTGCTAATTATATTTACCGTGATATGGGTCCACTAGCCGCTTCCAGTGATGCTAAAGGCCCTTGGGTTTGGAAAGCAGTCAGTGTTTTTTGGCATAAAGATACCAAGCAAACGCTGTTTGAAGCTGGCAAATTAACCATCATGTTACTGTTTATCATTGCAAACGCTCTGATTCTAAAACATGTATTAACCGAAGAACGTATTCCGCAAATGATCACCGAAGCAATGCTATCAGCTGGCTTTGGTCCAATAATGTTCTTGGTTGTGGTTAATATTTTGCTGCTAATTGGTGGCCAATTTATGGAGCCATCAGGGCTGTTAATTATCGTTGCGCCATTGGTATTCCCTATCGCTATCGCTTTGGGCATTGATCCAATCCATTTGGGTATCATTATGGTAGTGAATATGGAAATTGGTATGATCACACCGCCTGTAGGTCTAAACCTGTTTGTTACCGCTGGTGTGGCCAAAATGTCCATGATGGCGGTGGTGAGAGCCGCTCTACCTTGGTTAAGTATCATGTTCCTATTCTTAATCATTGTCACCTATGTTCCAGCCATCTCTACATGGTTGCCAACAATGGTTATGGGACCAGAGATAATTACTAAGTAATTATTCCAAATACCCATGGGAGCGTATTTTATTCTCGAGATACGCTCCTTCTTAACTCCACATAAAAATATACCCAATACTCTCATTTTTGATACTATCTCGGATTAATCAAAAGGGTATATTTATTTATCAAATATAAAATCGCTAAAGCATTCAGCCACAATATACAAGCTTAATAATCTAAGAATTATTCTTAAATTCAATATTATGCCATCAAGGGGCTTATAGTAAGTGGACGTATATAAGAGTTAAAAATACAATGACTTGGGGTTACATGGAAGTAACTACCAGATTTAACTACATGGCTAAAATAGATTTTTATATGGATTCACTAACCTGCAAATTTGGCAATAAACTTCGCGAAATTCGCAACTCTCGCAATATGACGCAAGAAGAACTTGCTAATTTAGCCTATATAGATCGTGGCCATATGGGCCATATTGAACGTGGCACTAAAAGCCCTACTCTAGATAAAATTGAGCAAATCTCTAGAGCTCTTAAAGTATCTCCATCTTCCCTGCTTAAAGACCTATAAGCACAGAATAAATTGCAAATTTCAGCACACCAGTATGTAACACCTTTCTATTGGTAATAACATCAAGTATCTACACAGACGCGAAGTAAATCAAAAGAATTAAGGTTATTAAGGAAATTTGAATATGGGCTATTTAGAGTACTTCCTATTCTTTTGCGGTTTAATCATCTGCTTGTTGTTTTTTCTTCCAGATCTTGCAAGAAGGCAGCAATGTAAAGAGTGCAAATTCTGGTTTAAGTTTGTAAAAATCAAGGTTAATTATGCAGTTTCTGGTGATAAGATAACTACAACCACAGTGAAAAAGTGCCGCAAATGTGGGTTTAAGCAAACCTTTAAGAATGTCGAAAAGCTGCGTAACAAAGGTTGATAAAGCAATCAGCTGTATTCTTACAACTCTTTGATAAACCCTATCAGATTAAACGATTTTGGTATCTTTTTGATTTTCAAAATTCCATGCCAAGAAAAATAATTCCAAAATAGCTAAGCTGACTATTTCTAGGCCTTCACCTATGTATTTGCATTATCTATTTTATTCTTTGCCTTGCCCCATGGATCAAAACTAGGGCTGATTTTGGTTGTGTTATTGGGGTTGCTAGTTCTGTTTTGTGATTTACCATTTGACTCAGCTGACCTTGGCTTCTTGTTTTGCCGTTTGCTATTACCAGTATGATTATATTTAGCTGCTTTGTCTTCACGAATGGCGTTCAAACGTGCCGCATCCTCTAAGGTTAATAGGGCTGGTTGGCCTGGGCTTTGGTCATCTGGGATTATACGATCTCGTGGTGCGATAGAAAATTCTCGCGCTGGTGCTTTGGGAAAGTTTTTATACTGGTATAAATAAAACGCCTCTACCTTTTCTCTGGCCCATTCAGTCTTTTTGAGAAACTTTACGCTGGAGTCAATACTAGGATTGGTTTTAAAACAATTGAGCTGCAAATAAGCATACAGAATTTCAAAATCATAGTGGTTTACAATTTCTTCCACTAAGGCTTTTAGACCCAAGCCATGCAAAGGGTTATTTTTGTAGTTAATCTCACTACTCATAGATACACCTATTTAATGATGGGAAGTGACTATTTTTCTTCACTAGGCCAATGAAATTCTGCAAAGTGTTTACGACATAAGGACTGGTAAGTATCGTTGCCACCAATATGCACCTGCTCACCATGGGTAACCACCTCACCTAGGGCATTTTTGCGCACCACCATAGTGGCTTTACGGCCACACCAGCATACGGTTTTAATTTCGATTAATTTGTCAGCCCAAGCGAGAAGGTGCTGACTACCGGTAAATAGTTCGCCTTGAAAGTCGGAGCGAATACCGTAGCACAACACGGGAATAGTTAACTGGTCGACGACTTTTGTTAGCTGTAACACTTGTTCACGGGTTAAAAACTGACTTTCATCAACCAGTACGCAATCAATTTTTTGCTGTTGGTGTTTGTTAGCTATATGGTCAAGCAAATCAGTATCATTACTAAATAAATCAGCTTCTTCTGTAAGCCCAATTCTCGAGGTAATATTACCAACGCCAAAACGGTCGTCGAGGGCAGCCGTTAATAATAATGGCTGCATGCCCATTTCCTCATAATTATAGGCCGACTGCAAAAGGGATGTGGATTTCCCCGCGTTCATTGCTGAATAGTAAAAATACAATTGTGCCACAAGCTGCCTCTTTTTTTAGTGCCAAAATATCTTTCTACAGTGTGCCTTATAGCTCTACGAATGGAAAGTCTTGTCGTTCTTTTGAGACAACAAGAAGGCCAATTATGACTTAAAAAGCGCTCAGAATTAATCCAAACCCATTGGCTAAAAACTCTTAATTTATATACCTAACTTTTAAGATGAAAACTTTATGAAATATAAAACCATTTTTTATGATCTGATGCATGACACTGGTATGAAAGTGTAATAGGATAAAGTTGTCAGCTAGTTAAAAAGTGCCAGCTAATAAGGCAATACAATCACTAACTATCTGCTAAAGAACTATTACAAAACTAACTTGAGCAATCACCGTAGGTACCCAACTATGCTTATTGGCATTCCTAAGGAACCAATGGCAGGCGAAACACGTGTCGCCGCCACTCCTAAAACCGTTGCCCAACTCCTAAAACTAGGTTACGACGTTTGCGTCGAAACTGGTGCGGGATTGGCTGCCAACTTTAATGATCAGGACTATACAGAGGCTGGCGCGCAGATAAGCGACGACACCAAAAGTGTTTATCAAAGTGACCTGATACTAAAAGTGAACCCTATCCAAGACCACCCTCTTCAGGGCTGCAATGAGTTGGAACTAATGCAAGATGGCGCCCATCTAATTAGCTTTATTGCACCAGCACAAAACGAAGAGCAATTAAAAACCATGGCTGCACGCAATATGACTGTGATGTCTATGGAGTCAGTGCCGCGCATATCCAGATCGCAATCCATGGATGCACTTAGCTCTATGGCCAATATTGCTGGCTATCGTGCCGTGGTCGAGTCTGCCCATCACTTTGGCCGCTTTTTTACTGGCCAGATTACGGCGGCCGGTAAGGTCCCCCCAGCCAAGGTACTGATTATTGGTGCTGGTGTTGCCGGGTTAGCCGCTATTGGTGCGGCTGGTAGTCTAGGTGCGATTGTGCGTGCCTTTGATACCCGTCCTGAGGTTAAAGAACAAATCAATTCCATGGGTGCTGAGTTTTTAGAAGTTGAAATAGAGGAAGAAAGTGGCTCTGGCGATGGTTACGCCAAAGTAATGAGCAAGGCCTTTATTGAAGCGGAAATGGCTCTCTTTGCTGAACAAGCAAAGGATGTGGATATTATTATTACAACGGCTATGATTCCTGGCAAACCAGCTCCCAAACTTATTACTGCTGAAATGGTAGCAAGCATGGCTTCTGGGTCAGTAATTGTAGATTTGGCTGCGGCAGGCGGTGGTAATTGTGACCTAACCCAAGCCGGAGAAGTCATTACCACCGATAATGGTGTCACGGTCATTGGCTATACAGATATGCCTGCACGCCTTCCAGGGCAGGCTTCCCAATTATATGGCACCAATCTGGTTAACCTACTAAAACTGCTAACGCCAGAAAAAGATGGCAATCTCAAAGTAGACTTTGAAGACCCTGTTCAACGTGGGGTTACCGTCGCCAAAGACGGTGCAGTTACTTGGCCTGCACCCCCCATTCAAGTGGCAGCAGCTCCAGCTCCGAAGCAAGAAGAGGCTATGGTTAGCGAAGCACCTACTCAGGCGGCAATGCCAAAAGGATTAAAGTATGGCCTAGGTGCAGCCGGCTTAGCCTTGGTAGCATGGATTGCCTTGTATGCCCCTGCTGCTTTCTTGGGCCATTTTACGGTGTTTATTTTATCCTGCGTAATTGGCTATTACGTCGTATGGAATGTCTCTCATTCCTTGCATACACCCCTGATGTCTATCACTAATGCTGTTTCGGGTATTATTGTTGTTGGGGCACTATTGCAGGTTGGTGACGAATTAAATCTAGTGACTATTTTGGCACTGATTTCCGTGTTAATCGCAACCATTAACATCGCCGGTGGCTTCTTTGTCACTAAGCGTATGTTAAAGATGTTCCAGAAGTAGGAGACAAACAATGCAAGCAGGAATGGTTACAACGGCTTACATTATTGCCGCCGTACTTTTTATTCTGGCCTTGGCGGGTCTAAGCCAACAGGAATCAGCTAAACGCGGTATCTGGTATGGTATCGTGGGTATGGGCATTGCTTTGGCTGCTACCCTTCTAGGGCCCAAGGTTATGAGCCTTAGCACAGGTTTAAGCTATATTTTGATCGCCATGTTAATTGGTGGTGTCATTGGTATTTATTTAGCCAAACGGGTCGAAATGACCGAAATGCCAGAACTCGTTGCTATGCTCCATAGCTTTGTAGGTCTGGCTGCGGTATTTGTCGGTATTAATAGCTACCTTGATCACCCAGCCTTAGACCCAGTGATGCAAAATATTCATCTTGTGGAAGTCTTCTTAGGGGTATTTATTGGTGCTGTTACCTTTACTGGCTCAATTGTGGCCTTTGGTAAACTGCGTGGACTAATGGCTTCTAAAGCCCTTAACTTACCCCATCGACACAAACTTAATGCTATCGCTTTGCTAGTCAGTGCGGTCTTATTAGTACAGTTTGTTGCCCAAGGTGGCAATGATACTTATCTGATTATTATGACGGTGATTGCCTTAGTTTTTGGTTGGCATTTAGTGGCCTCCATTGGTGGTGCCGATATGCCCGTCGTGGTGTCCATGCTGAACTCCTACTCAGGCTGGGCTGCGGCAGCAGCAGGCTTCCTATTGGGTAATAATCTATTGATTGTGACTGGTGCTCTAGTGGGTTCTTCTGGCGCTATCTTAAGTTATATTATGTGCCGCGCTATGAATCGCTCGTTTATTTCCGTTATTGCCGGTGGCTTTGGGAATGACCCCATCGCCAGTGATGACGAAGAAGAAGGCGAGGTGCAAACCACCACCGCAGAAGAAGTCGCCAGTATGCTCACTATGGCCAAACGCGTGGTGATTACTCCCGGATATGGCATGGCTGTAGCCCAAGCTCAATATCAGGTGCAAGATATAACCGCCAAACTGCGAGCTCAAGGCGTGCAAGTCCGGTTTGGTATTCACCCTGTCGCGGGGCGCCTACCCGGCCATATGAATGTGCTCCTAGCAGAAGCCAAAGTACCCTATGATATTGTCTTAGAAATGGACGAAATCAACGATGATTTTGCTGATACAGATGTGGTATTAGTCATTGGTGCTAATGATACGGTTAACCCAGCGGCCAAAAAGCCTGGTAGCCCCATAGCTGGCATGCCTGTACTCCATGTATGGGAAGCCAAACAAGTAGTGATGTTTAAGCGTGGTATGGCCTCAGGCTATGCCGGTGTGCAAAATCCACTGTTCTTTATGGACAATACCAAAATGCTCTTTGGGGATGCTAAGGATATGACTGGCGAGATTGCCAAGCATATTTAATTTATCAACGCCAACTTATAAAAAGGGGCAGCCTGTTTTAGGTTGCCCCTTTTTTTGTGGTTAAAACCATTAGCTTAACTTGCGATGCATAGCTACAGGCATACGTTGGCGCACCTGCTTAACATAATCTAAATTAATCTCAGCAGTACAGCAGCCCTCACCTAATTGCATTTCTTGTAAAATGTCACCCCAAGGGTCAATAATCATAGAGTGACCATAGGTTTCCCGCTTCCCATGCTGACCGCCTTGGGCTGCTGCCAATATATAACATTGGGTTTCTATGGCTCTAGCCCTCAGCAAGGAATGCCAATGGGCTGCTCCTGTCGTGCTAGTAAAAGCAGCACCATTACTAATTACCTCGGCACCTTTAGCCACCAAAGCCATATGTAATTCAGCAAAACGTAAATCATAACAAGTCGTTAAACCCAACTTGCCTATTGGAGTATCGACCACAACGACAGCATCGCCAGCTTCAAAATGATCCGACTCGCGATAACTGCCATGGGCATCTTTTACATCCACATCGAACAAATGTATTTTGTCATAGCGAGCGACTTCTTGACCCTTGGTATCATAAACAAAGCAAGCCGCTCTAACTCGGTCTGGATTAATCACCTTATCGGTACAGGGAATAGTGCCACCCACCACCCATAAGCCAAGCTGTTTAGCTTGTTGAGCCAGCCACTGTCGTAAAGGACCTTGCTGATTAAGCTCTTGACGACCAGCAGTCAATAATTGGCGGCTACCAAACACAGCAAAGTTTTCAGGCAATAGGGCTAATAGAGCACCCTGTTGTTTGGCTTTTAGCAGTTGTGAACGGGCTTGTTCTAGATTAGCAGTAATATCATTACCACTGACCATCTGTATCACAGCCGCTTGGGGATTACTGGAGTTTGAACACATTGTTTAAACGTTCTTCTAAGGACTTAGGCTGATTCTTGGCATCAAAAATCTGCCGTAAGTTCAAATCAGGTCTATCAAGATCCCCTGTTACACCATAGCGCGCAGTAGTGAAAGTGGACAGCTCATCACCAACCAATTTGTCCACCACATAGAGAACTCCACTAACCTGGGGTAAGCCTGCTAACAAGGCAGCAAAGGAAAGTTTATCGGTGACTGGTAGGGTTATATATAAATCGTTGTCGACAGTACGGGTATTAAAATCAATAGTGCCATCTAGCATTAACTCTAACGAAGTTGATTTAAAGGTCGCAGGTGTCACATTGCGGGCGATGCCATCGGTAATATTATAGTGAGCATAAATACTGTCAAACTGGTATTCATCATTGAATATATCCGTAAAATCCAAGCGCACACGTTGTAATAAACGCCCCATATCGAGGAGGCCAAGTATTTTTAACCCACCCGCCAAGGATGGTGCTTCAGCAAACTCACCCTCTTTAACACGCAGTTCAAAATCGCCTGTGGATTTCTCAATATCAAAGCCAAGGGGTGAGGCTGGCCAAGCAAGCTGGGCTTCTAACGCACCATAGCTACTATCAATAGTGGGGCTATAGCCCCAGCCAGTTAACGTCTCGGCTACACCAGGGGTAAAGATACGCCCACTAAAACTAGTTTTATGCACCTCGCCTTGTTTATCCCAAATCATATTGCCCAACAGTTGGCTATTATGAATATTCGCATCAATATCGTGCAAATATAAAATACCCTCTTTATTCCGGGCTTTGACGCGCCAATTGCCATAGGATTGCTGATTCTTACTGATTTCTTTTACTTGCAGGTCCATATCAGGAATCAGCCCGGGCTCAATGGCCGCCAGCAAGTCTACTTTCTCTTTCTCTTTCTCTTTCTCTTTCTCTTTCTCTTTCTCTTTCTCTTTGTCTTCCTCAACTTCCTCATCAAGTTCTTCTGGTATTAATAAGCGAAAATGATCGACATTTACCTGCCAAGGGCTAGTATCCCCCTTATTCACTATTTGCCCAGTAATTGCATCCGATAGAAGATCAAGAGTCCAGCCTTTATCTTCAAGAAGATATGAAATCTGCACATTATCAACCAGCAAATCTTGCCACTGTAATTGCTTGGCCAATAGATCTATATTCTGTACTTTAGGTAATGCAAAGGTATCCGTATTGATCTTGTCTGCCGGTAAAAAGTCTAACCAATAAGGCACATCAAGCAGGTCAAGCTCACCACTAATATTAATTCCCATAGTCGCTTTAGGAGCCGGCTTTCCAAGTCCTATACCCATAGTTGTTAGGCCGCCATTATCAATACCCAAAGCCACCTGATGTTGAGCATTACTAATATATATACCCTGCTGGTCTTGTTGCCGTTGCCATAACCAAAAAAGCTTCTCGGCAGGGTTAATAACAGTTGGCCAATTAACGTCATCTGGGGTTACTTGCAAGCTGCCCAAAGCAACCTGACATTGCGCAGAAGAAAACAAACAGGCTGGGATAAAAACGTCAACTTGCCCTTGACGAGGCAACCAGGAGCCAAAGTTGATATCGGCTAAAGATAACTTTTCAATAACATAGTCACTAGGCAAACTCCCTTGAAGATTTAACCAAGCATTAGGTTGTTGTTCGATACCATAGGTCTGCCAAACATCAACAGGAATGGCATTTTGCCAATTTTGGTGCTCTGGTCGATTGGTAAGGTCTAATCCTAGGGAGTGACCGTCAACTAGACCTTGTGCTTGGAAGCTCTGTACACCTAGATCATTAACTCTGGCATCAAATGCCACCTGTTCCAGAGACACTTGCTGTTGCTGCCAAAAGCCTGCCACCTGGTCACCGAAAATGCGCATATCATATTTTGCCTGCCTACCCTTAGCAAAAGGCCCATAAGGTATCCCTACTCGCCCACTAAGCTGCACATCACCCCGTGCATTTAAATCCATAATCCAGCCGGGTATAGTCACCTGTGGCGGTAGCGTTTTGGCCACCTTTTGCAGTAACTGGCCATCCCCTTGCAGACCACCTTTAATTGCGATCATAGCTTGGCGTTTATCTTGGGTGGCCAATATTGGCACCTCAATTTGCCAATCACGTAAGGGCAAACCTGCCTCACCAGATCCTAATAGCTGACCCTGTTTAAGGTGGATACCTACATGTTGGTGATTGCTGGAAAAATCCACACTCACTGCATTAACAGCAGGCCAATTTTTGGCATAGTTTACCTTTGGGAGCTGCGCCTGCCCCCAAACCGGGACACTAAAGGAGTATGGACCAAGAGCTTTGGCTTGTTTGCCTACAGCACCATTATAGGTAATACCACCTTGCTTAATGCGCCCAGCTTGGGCTGCTTTAGCAATATAGTCACCTAAGGCCGTACCCATGGTCATATCTGGTAACAAAGCTGGTAAAGCCACCACGTCCAGATCTTGCATGCCCAAACGCATTTGGAAAAGTGCTTGATGCGTTTTCCCTCGGCGTGGGAAATGCCCATCCATAATCAGGTTAAAAAGGCCTTCATCTTGGTTTAGTTGCAGCAAGCTTGTATCCAAATAGCTGTATTCTGAATCCAAACGCCAGGCAACTTCTCCCTGCATCCCATCAAACGGCCAAGGGCGACTGGTGAGTTTAGGCACATGGATGGTCAAACTATCTTGATCATCAACAGTCACTTTACCGCCTTTGGCATTGAACATAATAAGCCCGTCGGCACCATCCACTGCTGGTATACCCCGCCAAGCGGATACAGAAGCATCCTGCATAGTGCCACTAAATAAAAACGCTTTGGGTTGGGAGGATTGCCAGTAAAAACGAGGTTGGTGCACCAAACCTTGGGGGCGAAGTTGTAAAATAGGCGTGGTTACTTTGCTTGGTAGATGCGTCATCTGCTCTACAACTTTCGCAATTGGGTCGAGGCGCATACTACTAGTTGCTAGCTGCCAATCATCACCATTGCTGACTAGTGCTAAATCTTTTACGGGCAGGTTTTGCTGCGCTATGGCGCCATCTAAATTAGCCATCTGAATTTGCAGCAAATCAGACTTATTACTGATATCCAGATCACCCTGCAAACGTAAAGGTAAGTCTTGATAAACACTTTGTAACTGCAAACCACGTATATGGATATGTTTTAGTCTGTCTTGCTCTAGTCGCAGCCAAGCCTGAGTAGATACTTGCCCTGCTGCCAAAGGTAATTGTTCAAATTGCTCCGCCAATAGGTTTATGGGCAACTGTTGCAGCTGTAATTGAATATCTGACTCGGCCAAAGATAAGTTATCGGAGAATCGAATATTAGCCAAAACACCAAGTTTGCCTTGGGTATCAGGATAGTCAGCTTGCAGATTTAAAGCCACGCTGTTTGCTGCTAAAGGATTAATAACAGCAGCAACATTTTGTAGCGTTATTGTATTAGCATCCAATGGCGAGATGAGTAGTTGCGCATCAATAAGGGAAAGTTTATCGGCTGTCTGAAATAAGCTTAAAAATATATCAGGTGATGCCGAGGCATTGGTTTGGGCAATTGGCTGTATACCCTTTGGTAACCACACACCAGATGCCGACTCTTTAAGCTCAACAGAAAGACCAAACAACTCTACATTAGATAAAGACAATTGTTGGTCAAGAATTAAATTATAGGCATTAAGACGTAAACTTAAGCGCTGTAAAGCCAAAGCATCCTGGCCTAAGCTGGCACCATTGATATTGATAGCAAGTTCACGACCTTGCAGATGCAAGGTGAAATCTGCAATCGCTATGGGCTGTTGTAAGACGGAACTTAACCAGTTTTCCAACTCTTGGTGATACAGTGGATGACTATGCACCCCCACCCGCAAAGCAGACACGAGTATGAGCACTGCCAGCACCAGCAACAAGAGCAAATAATGTAACCAGGAAAGCAGGCGTCTCATATCTCCAGACTCAGTTAATGCGCCTAGCGCAATACCACATCAAATTGTTCGCAATAGTAGAGTGACTCTACCTGTAGGCGAATAGTTTTACCAATAAACTCTTCCAACTCCGCCAAATGGTCAGCCTCTTGATCTAACATACGATCAATCACTGCCTGATTAGCCAACACAAGATAAGTATCCGTATCGAAAGCTCGGGCAGCCCGCAGAATTTCTCGGAATATTTCATAACATACGGTTTCAGGCGTTTTACTCATTCCCGTGCCATGACAAGCTGGGCATGGCTCACAAAGCAGTTGCTCTAGGCTTTCGCGGGTGCGTTTACGGGTCATTTCTATCAGACCCAAATCAGATACACCAGTAAACTTGGTTTTTACATGATCTTTCTCTAGAGCGCGTTCTAACGTACGTAATACCTGACGTTGATGTTCGGTTTCTTCCATATCAATAAAATCAAGAATGATAATACCACCCAAATTACGTAAGCGCAGTTGCCGGCCAATAGCCGTTGCTGCTTCTAAGTTGGTACGGAATATGGTTTCTTCAAGATTGCGATGACCCACATAAGCCCCGGTATTTACATCCACTGTGGTCATGGCTTCTGTTTGGTCGATAATAAGATAGCCACCCGATTTTAAAGGTACCTTACGGCCCAAGGCTTTTTGAATCTCATCTTCCACATTGTAAAGGTCAAAGATTGGCCGCTCACCGGGATAATACTCTAAGGCATTGGCTAATTCTGGTACTAGTTGCTCAACAAACTCTGTGGCTTTTTGGAAGGTTTCTTTGGAATCAATACGAATCTTTTCTACCTGAGGGTGGGCTATATCCCTTAGGGTACGCAATGCCAAAGGCAAGTCTTCATAGATAATATTTGGCACCTTACCAGAACTAGCTCGCTCTTGTAATTTACTCCATAACAGGCGTAAAAATGCGATATCTTCCTCTAAACCATGGGGTAATACCCCCTCAGCCACAGTACGAATGATAAACCCGTCATCTGCATAGGGCCCGTCGGCATCAATGGCCCCGATTACAATATCGCGAATACGATCACGTTCATCCTCATCTTCAATGCGTTGAGAGATACCAATATGATTAGCACCGGGCATATAAACCAGAAACCGCGAAGCTATAGAAATTTGGGTGGTTAAACGAGCACCCTTGGTACCAATGGGATCCTTGGTCACCTGCACCAAAATAGATTGACCTTCACGCAAAAGGGAGCTTATGGGCTGTTCTTTGGCACTATCCTCAATATCCCCAGCATGAATAAAAGCCGCCTTTTCCAGACCAATATCCACAAATGCTGCCTGCATCCCAGGTAATACTCGTGCCACCTTGCCTTGATAAATATTACCCACAATACCGCGGCTAGCATTACGCTCCACATGCACTTCTTGTAGCATGCCATTTTCAATGACAGCAACACGAGTTTCCATGGGGCTAAAATTGATTAATATTTCTTCGTTCATGTCACTATTCCATGCCAACCTATCGCGTCCAATACGCTTCCGTTTAAGCTGCTCTCATTAAGTTACTCGGAAAGCCCGCCGTAAGCCACGCAACACCACAAATATCCAAGGCCAGACAATGGCACTGGTGAGGGCGGGTAAAAAAATCATCCAAATATCCGTCGTATTGCCACCCAAGCTCTGTCCCCAGTAGCCAATAAACTGGTTAATAGCGATCAATAAGCCAATCACAAATGCTTGCTGCCAAACTCGGTACATGCGCATCCGACGATATAACATAGCGGCAAAAAATATTGTTACCACCATTGCTAGGGCATTCATACCAAGAAAATTATATTGCAACAAATCTAGTAATAGACCAATGATAAAGGCCAAGCCCAAATTAAACCGGTGGGGCAAAGCCAATACCCAATAAATGCAAACTAACGGCACCCACTCCGGCCAAGCCCACTGCATAACGGCCGGCAGCGGAAAAGCACTCAACATAAAGGCGAGTAAAAGGGTTAAATAAACAATCCAGTGGTTATTTGATGGGGCATTAACCATACTACTGCTCCTCCACTAGTTGTTGCTGTTGTTGGTGGGCAGTACTGACTACCAATAGCTGCCGTGACAGACTTAAGCGCGCTGTCGGTTTAGCTAACACCCGAGTAAATTCCCGACCCGGGTCACGTTCTACTAGGGTTACTTGGGCGACCGGATAACCCTCAGGAAAGCGCATACCTAAACCAGAACTGACCAGCAAATCACCCACCTTAATATCTTCTGTCTGGGCAATATCCACTAACTCCAACTGATTATAATCGCCTTTACCATAAGCTACACTGCGCAGACCTGTACGATTTACTTGCACTGGAATAGCATGATTGGCATCAGTAACTAATAATACCCGACTGGTAAAAGGACTAGTGGCCGTAACCTGACCCATAACACCGGTTTGATCTAAAACAGCTTGGCCAACTCTGATATCGTTTTGACTACCATCATTGATCACAATTTGATGAATAAACGGATCGGGGTTCACGCCAATAAGTTGCGTGGCTCGCACCAGTTCATCGAGCTTTTGTGAACTATTAAGTAATTCTCGCAAACGCACATTTTCTGCCGTCAAAGACGCCAGCTTTTGTACTTCACGTTCAGCCAACATTAACTGAGCACGTAACTGACGGTTTTCGCCTAACAGTCCCTCACGCTCTTGCAAACGATCATGTAGCCATGTCCATGACTGCTCGGGCAAATCAACCACCCATTGCACTGGCGTAACCGCTACCGACAGCCAAGATCGGACTTTTTGCATAGCCTCGATTTGATAATCCGCAACAATAAGGAACAGGCTTAGTACCAAGTAGATAGATAGTTTTCGGCGCAGACCCGTCCCTTTAAATAAAGGATCGATAACTTAGCTCCTAATAGCACTGGTTATATTTATCTCTGCCCCAAAGCACAGAAAATACACTAATTTATAATCAAAAACGGCGAGGTTTTGCCTCGCCGTAAACTAGTCTAGATAACGCAACAGCAATGATGGTTAGTCTTTGGCTAACAAATCAAAGGTGCTCTCATCTAACATTTGCAAAGCTCGGCCACCACCGCGTGCAACGCAGGTCAATGGATCCTCAGCCACAATAACAGGCAGGCCTGTTTCTTCACTAATCAAGCGATCTAAGTCGCGTAATAGCGCACCACCACCGGTTAGCACAATACCACTTTCAGCAATATCAGCCGCAAGTTCAGGTGGCGAATGTTCTAGGGCACTTTTCACTGACTGCACAATGGTTGATAGCGGCTCCTGCAAGGCTTCCATAATTTCGTTACAGTTCAGAGTAAAACTACGGGGAATACCTTCGGCCAAATTACGTCCGCGAACATCAATTTCTAGAATTTCGCTACTCGGGAAGGCAGTACCTATCTCTTGCTTAATACGCTCAGCCGTAGCATCACCAATCAAAGAACCATAATTACGACGCACATAAGACACGATAGATTCATCGAAGCGGTCGCCACCAACACGCACAGATTCTGAATACACCACACCATTCAAAGATATGATGGCAATTTCTGTGGTACCACCACCAATATCCACCACCATGGAACCACTGGCTTCTTCCACGGGTAATCCAGCACCAATGGCCGCTGCCATGGGTTCTTCGATTAGATATACATCACGGGCACCAGCACCCATAGCTGACTCTTTAATAGCACGACGCTCTACCTGTGTTGATTTACACGGTACACATACTAGAACCCGCGGACTAGGTGTCAAAAAGCTATTTTCATGCACTTTATGGATAAAGTGCTGCAACATTTTTTCAGTAACATGGAAATCAGCGATAACGCCATCTTTAAGAGGACGAATAGCGGTTATATTACCTGGCGTACGGCCCAACATACGCTTGGCATCAGCGCCTACAGCAGCAACACTTTTTTGGTTGCCGTGACTACGGATAGCAACCACAGATGGCTCATTCAACACGACATCTTTGTCACGCACATAAATCAACGTATTGGCGGTACCTAGGTCAATAGACAGGTCACTTGAGAACAGGCCTCGAATCTTTTTAAACATTATTTATATTTGCTCTTTATATTCGTTTACAAAAGGGCCGCAAATTACCCTTTAATTTCAAAGACACAACTTTAACAACCGCACCGCATTTGAGCAAGAGTTATCCGTTTTCCCAGAGCCTATTTTGTGCTAAATTACGCCCTTTGTTCTAATAACCGCTGACAAATACAAATTTCCTTGTTATTTGTCCTTTGTGCTGTACTGCAGGCCACTATTTTCATCACAGAATTTGGCTGCACAGAAACGGACACGATGATTGCGATAGCTTATCCTTTGAGTAGGCAAAAATACAAATAGTTCCCGGGTATTTAACAACCACCCTTCAAACATTAATACAGAGCAGATTATGGCCCTAGATAACGCTGAAATATTGAAAATAGCCAAGCTGGCACGCCTACAAGTCAATGCCAATCAAGTCGATGACTATGCCGACAGTATCTCCAGTATCCTTGATTTGGTTGATGCAATGCAAAAGGTGGATACCGATGGCGTTGAGCCTCTAGCCAATCCCCTCGATGCCGAGCAACGTTTGCGAGCTGACGAGGTCACGGCCAATAACCAACGTGACGAATTTATGGCCATTGCTCCAAACGCAGAGGCAGGGCTGTTCTTAGTGCCAAAAGTGATCGAATAAGCCCTAAGGCCCGAAGATCATGTTACTAAACCGAAAGCACCTGTAATCCGCGAATTAATTAAAGAACATCAATATGTCTTACACCACCATTGCTCAACTATCCCAAGGTCTTAAAGACGGTACTTTTTCCAGCCGTGAATTGACTCAGGATGTGATTGCCGATATCAAATTGCGTGATCGCCAATACAACAGTTTTATCACCTTGAGTGAAGAGCTTGCTTTAGCCCAGGCTGAGGCCGCAGATAAGCGTATAGCAGCTGGCCAGGCGGCCGCCATGACTGGCGTACCCATTGCCCATAAAGATCTTTTCTGTACTCAAGGTGTGCGCACCACAGCCGCCTCCAAAATCCTCGAAAATTTTGTACCACCATACGAATCCACGGTAAGTCAATTATTTTTGGATGCTGGCGCGGTTTCTGTTGGCAAAACTAATTTAGATGAATTTGCCATGGGCTCATCCAATGAAAACAGCTACTTTGGGAAAGTAAAAAACCCTTGGGACACCAATGCTGTACCTGGCGGCTCCTCTGGCGGCAGTGCTGCTGCTGTCGCTGCTGGCCTTGTTGCTGGGGCAACGGGTACGGATACGGGCGGATCCATTCGTCAACCTGCAGCCTTTTGTAATCTAACGGGTATCAAGCCAACCTATGGCAGAGTATCACGCTTTGGCATAGTGGCTTATGCCTCTAGCCTAGACCAAGCTGGCCCCATGACCCATACCGCTGAAGATGCGGCTCTGATGATGAATGTGATGGCGAAGTTTGACCCCCAAGATTCCACCAGTATGCAGATGGAAACACCCGATTACACTGCCAACCTCAATGATTCTTTAGCTGGCCTAAAAATTGGTGTGCCAAAAGAATTTTTTGAAGCGGGTCTTGATGCACAAGTAGCCGAAGCTACCATGAACGCTATCAAACAATATGAAGCTATGGGGGCAGAAATTATTGATATCAGCCTTCCCAACCTGCAACTTTGTATTCCCGCTTACTATGTGATTGCCCCATCTGAGGCTTCTTCTAACTTAAGTCGTTATGATGGTGTGCGCTATGGTTATCGTTGTGACGATCCTGCAGACTTAATGGATATGTATTGCCGTTCGCGTGCCGAGGCATTTGGCGAAGAAGTTAAACGCCGCATTATGGTTGGCACCTATGCCTTATCTGAGGGCTTTTATGATGCCTATTATGTTAAAGCCCAGCGTATCCGCCGTATGATTAAGAACGATTTTGTCAACGCCTTCTCGCAAGTTGACGTTATTATGGGACCCGTAACCCCCTCACCGGCCTTTGATATAGGCAGCAAAACTAGCGACCCAGTGGCCATGTATTTAGAAGATATATACACCCTTTCTATCAATATGGCAGGTATTCCAGCCCTTTCCACACCTGCTGGTTTTGTAAATGGCCGCCCAGTGGGTCTGCATATTATGGGTAACTATTTTAGCGAGGCTAAACTCCTCAATGTGGCCCACCAGTTACAGCAAGTAACCGACTGGCATCAGCAACAACCACAGAGTCTACAAGGAGTATGACCATGTCTTGGGAAATTGTGATTGGCCTAGAAATTCACGTGCAGTTGGCCACCCAATCAAAGCTATTCTCCGGTGCCAAAGTGGGGTTTGGCGCTGAGCCAAATACGCAAACCACCCTAGTGGATTTAGGGATGCCCGGCGCCCTGCCTGTATTTAACGCTGAAGCCCTACGCTTAGCTGTGATGTTTGGTACGGCCATTGACGCTGAAATTGGTAAGCGTTCTATATTTGCCCGTAAAAACTACTTTTACCCTGATCTACCCAAAGGCTATCAAACCAGTCAGATGGATGATCCTATTGTGGGTCTTGGCCATATCGATATTGAACTAGAAGACGGCTCTAGTAAGCGCATTGGCGTTACCCGGGCTCACCTGGAAGAAGATGCCGGCAAATCCCTGCATGAAGATTTCGATGGTATGACCGGTATCGACTTAAATCGATCTAGCACCCCCTTATTGGAAATCGTCTCAGAGCCCGATATGCGCAGTGCCAAAGAAGCGGTTGCCTATATGCGTAAAATGCATGCGATTGTGACGACCTTGGGTATTTCTGACGGTAATATGGCAGAAGGCTCCATGCGTTGTGATGCTAATGTATCTATTCGTCCCAAGGGACAGGCGGAATATGGTACTCGCACTGAGTTAAAAAATATTAACTCGTTCCGCTTTATTGAGCGTGCAATCAACGTTGAAGTAGAACGTCAAATTGATATCTTAGAGGACGGTGGCAGTATTACCCAAGAAACCCGTCTTTATGATGCTGATAAGAACGAAACACGTTCTATGCGCAGTAAAGAAGAAGCCAATGACTACCGTTACTTCCCCTGCCCAGACTTGTTACCTATCATTATTGATGATGACTATATCAATGGTATTCGTGAGCAACTACCCGAGCTGCCAGACCAACGTCGCCAACGCTTTATAGATAATTATCAGTTAAGTCCCTATGATGCTGGAGTACTCTCTTCTAGCAGGACTATGGCCGATTACTATGAGGCTGTGCAAAATGCCTGTGGTGATGCCAAGCTAAGTGCTAACTGGGTTACTGGCGAATTAGCAAAATACCTTAATGCAAATGATGTCGAAATTGAAAATAGTCCTGTTTCCTCACAACAGCTAGGTCAACTCTTGGCTCGCATCAAAGATGACACTATCAGTGGTAAGGGCGCTAAAACTGTATTTGAAGAACTTTGGCATGGTGCCGAAGACGTCGATACCATTATTGCCGATAAAGGCCTAAAACAAGTTAGTGATATGGGTGCTATCGAGGCTATGGTTGATGACGTTATCAGCAACAGCCCTAATCAGGTGCAACAGTATATTGATGCTGAACCTGAGAAACGAGGCAAAATGCTAGGATTCTTTATGGGGCAAGTGATGAAAGCATCTAAGGGTGCAGCTAACCCCGGCCAAGTAAATGGCATTCTAAAGAAAAAGTTAGATACCCTCTGCTAGAAAACTGGTTAAAACTTTAACCATTACATAACTAATAATGCCGTTATCGCGAGGGCCATATAGGCCCTCGCTCCAAACGGGTCTTTACAGATTATCAGCTAAAGCTAAATCCACCATCAGATCATCTGACAATTGCTCAAGGGCCTCACGTACATCTTCTGGATCAAGCTGCGCTGGCAACTGCAATTCTGCACTGGCGATAAACATAGCCTCACCAGACATAGACCCACTGACGACATCAGTCTCGAGACTTATTAAATTGGCACCCAAATCAGAACAGGCGCTGGCTACCTCATGCACAATACCGGGCTGATCATGGCCAGTAATCTCCAACCAAACAACCTGCAGGTCAGCCTCAACAACAGCACCACTCTCACTAATGGTCACCATCATATCTTGCTTGCTTAGAGCCTGAAGGTCTTTATTAAGGGCTGGTAGATTATTTTCATCAACGGATACCAGCAAGATACCCGCAAATTGGCCAGCCAGATTAGCCATACTGGACTGTCCCCAACTACCTTCATGCTTCACGATCACATCGGAAAGCATCTTCACCAAACCGGGACGATCTGGACTTACAACAGTGAGGATTATTGTTTTCATAATATTAGTTCCTAAGCTGCTTTAATAAGAGTCTAGGGGAAGCAGCCCTTGGGGGTCAACCAGAACTTTTTTCCCCCTATAACAAGAATTAACTTACTGCCAACTGTTTCTTGGGATCATAAAAAGGCTTGGGAACAACTATTGCTGAGGTCTGACCATCTGACATATTTACCAATAGTTCAGTATCCAGTGCAGCAACATCTGCATCTACCATTGCCAGGGCAATATTCTGCTCTAAACGCGGAGAATAAACGGCTGAAGTAACCTTACCAACTGTCCTTCCATCTTTTTCCAAAGCCCAAAAGCGCGTATTTGGGCCTTTTATTGCAGGTCCATGGATAATAAGTCCAATTTGCTGTCGGGTTACTCCAGTGGTACGGATTTTTTGTAATGCTGACTTGCCAATAAAATCAAAATCTCCATCTAAATCGATCAGACGATCAAGACCCAATTCATATGGATTGGTATTAATATCCATATCGGCGTGATAAGACAACATGCCCCCTTCTATGCGGCGAATAGAAGAAGTATGACCTGGCTTTAATCCATATGGAGCGCCAGCCGCCATAATTTTTTCCCATAACACATCACCTTGGGTAGCATCGCGCAAATACAATTCATAACCCAACTCACTAGACCAGCCAGTACGCGACACAATTAACGGAATGCCATCTAAGTCATATTCACGCAGCCAGTAATATTTGAGGTCGTGAATGCTATCGCCAAACAAGGCCTGCATTACCTCGCCAGATTTTGGTCCTTGAAGTTGCAAAGGCGAGACATCAGGTTCGCAGATTTGCACATCTAAGCCAGAGTTTACAGCCAAGCCTTGAGCCCAGAATAAAACATCACTATCTGCCAAGGATATCCAAAAATGATTTTCAGCTAAGCGCAACAGGATAGGATCGTTGAGAATCCCTCCTTGAGCATTGGTGAGCAAAACATATTTACATTGGCCAACGGCACAATTTGATAAATCACGAGGGGTAAGCAGTTGCACAAACTGCGCCGCGTCTGGGCCCGTTATCTCTACCTGACGTTCAACGGCCACATCACATAAAATGGCATGATTAACCAAGTTCCAGAAGTTTTCCTCTGGATTACCAAAGTCTCTGGGGATATACATATGATTATAAACAGAGAAACCTGTAGCACCCCAGCGCACTGTGGCATCAAAATAAGGCGACTTGCGTATCTGCGTGCCAAAACCAAACTCGTTAGATATTGTCATGTATTTATTCCTCATATACTTAGGGGTAAATAGTCCAATTAAACCTTTGCCAACACGGGTCAGTAAGACCTTAAACAGAGGTGCAAGATATACCATTCAGTATAGTAGGGCGTATTCTAGGGGCGACATAATATGCTTTTTTTGCGCGCAAATTGGCCTAAAAAAAGACCATAATTCAACTAAAAAAAATTTATATTAACCTGGCTAATGCAGTCTTATAGCAGATTGATTATACTGACCTACACCATTCTAAAACTGCGTTAGCATGAATATTCTGCTTTTTCGTGATCAAGAAATCGATGCTGATCAATTAGTTAGCATCAATGATCCCCGTCGCCAAAACCATTTACATAAGGTGCTTAAGGTACAAGTGGGCGACCAATTGCGGGTGGGACAAATAAATGGGCAAGTTGGTATTGGTGAGGTTATCCAACATGACCAAAAGTCTACTCTTGTGCGCATTATACTGTCACAAACTGGCCCTAAAGCTCTGCCCTTATCCATACTCTTGGCCATTCCTAGACCCAAAATGCTACGGCGCATTTTGCAAACTTGTGCCACCTTAGGGGTGGCAGAAATTAAATTAATTAATAGCGCTAAAGTAGAAAAAAGTTTTTGGCAGACCCCGGTTTTACAGGACCATGAAGTGTATGAGCAATTTTTATTAGGTATGGAACAAGGCGGCATCACCCATATGCCCAAATTAACCCAAGCCAAGCTATTTAAGCCCTTTGTCGAAGATCAACTCGAAGCATGGGCAGCCAATACCCAAAAACTTGTCGCCCACCCTCGAGATGCACAACCATGTCCACCAAGCAGTCTTACTCCCACCACTCTGGCCATTGGCCCAGAAGGTGGCTTTACTGACTATGAAGTTGCCAAATTGCATGCCCAGGGGTTTACCAGCATCAGCTTGGGGTCTAGAATTCTTCGGGTCGAAACAGCCATTCCTGTGGCTATAACTAAATTAATGCAGCTCTAGTTATGAAACCTCGCTATGGTGGCCGTTATCGCCCCCCTGCTCCCCAACGCTCTAACCTGATTACCGCAGCAGGTGCTAAACAGTTACGCCAAGAGTTGGATTATCTGTGGCGTGAAAAACGCCCCCAAGTCACCCAAGCAGTTAAAGAAGCTGCAGCCTTAGGTGACCGTAGTGAAAATGCCGAATATATTTATGGCAAAAAACAACTACGCGAAATCGATAGTCGAGTGCGTTTTTTACAGAAGCGTTTGGAATTAGTAAAGGTTGTTGATAGCTTGCCCACAGAGCAAGACAAAATCTTTTTTGGGGCTTGGGTTAAACTCATAGATGAACTAG
Organism: Pseudomonadales bacterium; assembly: GCA_049625185.1. GTDB lineage: Bacteria > Pseudomonadota > Gammaproteobacteria > Pseudomonadales > Balneatricaceae > Njordibacter. Next base: position 112,559 of record JBMZUZ010000002.1, read on the forward strand.
ATCAAGAGCGAAACTTGCGTATTGTTGGGCCCGATGAAATTGATCCTAGTTTAGGCTATATCAGTATCGATTCACCTCTAGCCAAAGCCTTAATAGGCAAGCAGGTAGATGATCAAGTGGTTTTACAAGATTTACACAAGACCTACGACATACTGGCCATTTGGTATCAGGAAGAAACCTGTAAAACTTAAATATTTAGTGGGTTAAACCACGCCGATAAGAGAAGATACCCGCAATAGTCACATAACCTGCCGCCAGCCACATAGCAACTTTAATTACCAATATTAGATTTGGATATTGGTCAGGTGTAATGGCAACATCCCCCAAAACCACAGTAAATAACACCATAACAATTGCCGAACTTACCATATTGCCCATAGTACGGGCTAAATTAATCAAGGCCGAGACAATACTTAAGCGATCAGGAGCCACTGAGCCCATAGCGGCATTATTATTCGGTGCAGAAAAGAGACCAAAACCCACGCCCACGATAGCCACTATAGCAACGATATAAGGCATTGAAGTCTCACCATCCACCTGACTCATCATCACATAACCAATAGCAAACAAAGCACAACCTAGGGTGGATAAATGCCGTGGCTCATATTTGTCTGACAGTCTGCCTGCAATAGGTGATAAAAACATCATTACCAAGGCTTGGATCATTACAATCTGGCCAGCCTCCACTGGTGTCAGCCCATGCACATATTGCAAATAAATACTGAGTAAAAAAACCAAGGAAAAGCTGGAACCATAGACAAAAAACGCGGCCAGTAAGGAACGGTTTAGCAAGCGGTTAGCCCGCATAGCATGAATACGCAGTAAAGGGTTTTCACGCTTGGTCTGGTGTTTTATAAACACCCCGAATAAGAGCACTCCCAAACCAGCTAACAGAATATAAATTGGCTGGCTAATATTACCCATGGCAAACAGAAAGACACTAACAGCGCTAGCCAACAGTAAAAACCCTTGCCAATCTAAAGCCGGCGCATTTTCTATACGCCACTCACCTTTAACAAAGCGATACAATAAAACCAATGCCAATATAGTCAACAAAGCCGGTGCCCAAATAATACTGCGCCAGCCCCATTGCATAATGAGCCAACCACCCACCAAAGGCCCCATAGTTAGGCCAAAATAAACTGCTGAGGTGGCGATACCAAGAGCTTGACCGCGTCTACTACTAGCATAGATGGCGCCAACTAAAGCTAAGCCAGTGCCATATACCATAGCGCCAGCTATACCCTGCAACACGCGCACCAGCAATAACATAGCAATATTATGCGTAATAAAGATTAAGGCTGAGCTGAAGATAAATAGTAAGGCGCCTAGACAAAATATCCGTTTACGCCCATAGCGCTCGGCCATACGCCCAACGGGCAATAGAAACACCACATTGCCCCACAGCATGGCGGTGGGAATCCAACTTAGGGCTTCGGCATCAATATTTAAATCAGCACCAATGGCAGGAATAGCAATATTAATTGCCGACATGCTCATGGCAAGGATGATAAGAATAAAACCAACCCCAACCAAAGCCATAGTTCTGACTTTGGATGAGGTTGCGTAGTAGTTTTGTATTGCCTCTGGGTTCATCATCCCTTATCTAACCCAGGCTGGAAACTAGGGCTTGGGGCGCCAGACCTGAGTCCGACCAATAAGTGAGATGCCGATATAACCACGCAGATTCAAGGTACCATCGGCATTGAGTTTGATTGTACACTTATAATCCTTGCCATTACCTGGGTCATAGATCTTGCCCTTATGCCATTCATGTATGCCTTTAGATTCACCTTTATAGGAAAAACCACGTAGCAAGTTTAGACCAATAACGGGTCTGTCACGCAGGGATTCATCAGGGTTATTTCGGTCAACTTTAGGTTGTCCAGCTTGGCCACCCTCATCATCGGCTGGATATAAAGGCTCTTTAAGCGCCACTATACGGCCAAAATACTTACCATCTTGCTGATAGATTTCAATAGTAGCCTTATCTTCAGGTGATAACCATACACCTAAAAGTTGATCACCATTAGCCCAAGCAGACGTACTTAAAACAAGCCAGACAAACCCAGCTATCAATAATTGATAACCGCGAGTCAGAAAATGTGTCTTATTATTTTTTTGCATAATTTTCACCCTATTAAGCCAATATTAATAGGGTGGCTAACCCGTGTTAGCACATTTGTGCCATCGAGATAGCCACCCCTAATTGAGCTGGTTAGCTTAACTTAGCTTAGAATTTGTAAGCTAACTTAACTGCCGTTACCATACCTGTATTATCTTCCATGGTAGCAAAGGTCGTTCCAGAAGATACTACTGTTGTATCACCAAAGCTTACAGAACGAGCACCTGCTGTAATACTTAACTGATCAGCGTTATAGGTAACACCTAGACCATAATTAGAGTTACCATCTGTAGGACCAAAGGGACCGCTATCTTCACCAGTAGCTGATTCCCAACCATAGGTCACTGCTACAGACCACTGGTCATTAAGCTTTCGACCTAAACCAATACTATATGCTGTAGTATTTTCATCGTAATCAAGAAGGTTTGCACCACCTGTTGCTAATGCGTAATCAGTTGGTTTAACAGCAAGCTGGGTCCAATTAGCGCGTCGAATACTACCAAATAAAAGCGTATTGGCCGCAATACCTGTTTGGAAGTCGAGATTAAACGCTTCAGGTGAGTCAAAGGTCATGGTAGATGCACGATTAGCACCTAACGCATCTGTTGACTCAGTAATCGCCATATCGTGGGTAATTTTCGTGTGATAAGTTAAAGCTACCCGCAACGCAATTTCGGGATTTTCAATTGCCGCACCAACGACATAACCGCTACCAGAAGACTGGCTGCCTGTTAGGGAATAGTTAGATACTAATGGTACTGAAGCTGTAACACTAATAGATTGATTCTTAATACCACCATATACGGTGACAGCATCACTGACGTTATAACCCAGTAGAGCTGTAGTGGCGTCAGATCTAACCTGACCTTTTGTACCTGTTAAACCACCATTGGTCCAGCTAACATCGGCACCATAAGGATTATCCTGAACAAGGCCAATAGCCATTTTATCATTTATGTCTGAACGCATAGCAAAAGTAGTCATACTATAATCAGGAGCCACATCAATAGTATCACTAGTGCCAGCACCTAAATTTGCGTTAGTACCTGTTAGAGTAGGCGCTACACTAACTGAAGTAAGTTCGAAGAGACCGCCTTCTTTAAGAATAATGGAAGTGTCCTGACCAGAACGGTCCAGACCACCCGCTTGAATAGCCCCAGAAGCCAATAGAGAGGCCAGTGCTGAGATTAATATTGGTGTGCGCATATTGCTACCTCGTTTATTTTAATTATCAGTAAACATTTGTTTAACCAATTGGTTTTAAAGCATTATCCATAATGCTGTCAATTTAAGCTTGTTATCAGACTTATTAGTCACATCTAACATAGCATATTCTGCATGTGGACGAAATCCATATCTATGGCTTTAAGCAAGCCCATTCTGATGGTCTTTTATCTATAAATGACGATCAATTTGTTGTTCTAACCAACCCCATAAGGCGCCTAATTGTTCCCCCACAATAATGCCATCGCGACGCATAGCAAAAAAGCTTTCCGGGGTTTCACAATTAGGCCAATCGCACATTTGCAAGTTAGCAGTAATCCATGGATGTTTAGCAAAACTTGAACGAACCAATACTAAACCTAAGCCTTGCGCTGCCATTTGATAGGCAATCACCGAATTATCGACACTGCGTTGTGGACGACTTAATATATCTTCCCTATCCAATTGCTCAGCATACCAGTGCCAGCCATGCCGATAACCCAAAACATGGAGCAAAGGTAGTTTTAGTTGTTCTGCTTTGGGTGAGCTACGAGCCATCATGGGTATTAAGTGATCATTAGTCAGCCGCATTATATGTTCATTGTTCGTATTCATTACCCCATAGCGAATATGGATATCACCCTTAATTGGCTCATTTTGGGTATCCCAAATACTATGATGAAGTTCTAGCTCTAGATTAGGCTGAGACCGGTAAAGTTCTGACAAACGCGGTATTAGCCACCACTGACAAAAAGCTAAATTACAATGCAATTGAATGGATTTATTATCACTTAAACCAAATAAGTCTGAAGTCGTGTTATCTAAATTCTGTAAAGTGGCCTCCACTTCAATCTGATAGCGGCTGCCAAGTTCTGTTAACTGCAAGCCATGGGCCTGACGCAAAAATAAGGGTTGCCCAAGATGCAATTCCAGTGCCCGCATATGTTTACTTACAGCCGCTTGAGTAAGATGCAGCTCTTCTGCGGCACGAGTAAAATTACTATGCCGTGCAGCCGCCAGAAATGTCCGTAACCAAATAAGAGGGGTTGATTGATTCGCCATAATGATATTCCTATATATGGCAAAGGTATAACAAAAACGACCCCTGAGACGCAAGCTTTTTCGTTTGCTCGTTATTTTAGGCAGATCCATAATGCGCTTCTTAATAATAAGAGAGGCTTGGTAATGAATCCACAACTGTCCATTTCTCGTCGCACTCGATCCACCCCATTTACTAGCCGCGTCCAAGCAGCAGGGGTAAGTGCTTATACGATCTATAACCATATGTTATTAGCCACGATGTTTGAAAGCTATGAAGCTGACTACTGGCATCTATGTGAGCATGTACAAGTATGGGATGTAAGCTGCGAACGTCAGGTGGCTATTGAAGGGCCTGATGCCAATAAACTTGTACAATTAATGACACCCAGAGATTTAACTAAAGCCAAAATAGGCCGCTGTTTTTATTTACCCCTATGCGATGTTGATGGCAGTGTAATCAATGATCCAATTGCGATTATGGTCGCTACTAATCAATGGTGGCTTTCCGTTGCTGATTCCGATGTGGTGCTGTGGGCCAAAGGCCTAGCTACTGGTATGGGCCTAGATGTACAAGTCTATGAGCCAGATATCTGGCCATTAGCTGTGCAAGGTCCCAAAGCTGAAGAGCTAATGAGCCGAGTGTTTGGCAACCAAGTCAAAGATATTGGTTTCTTTCAAATCAAGCCTCTGGATTACCATGCCCATGCAGGCACTTTTAGTATGCAAGTTGCGCGTTCTGGCTGGAGTAAACAAGGTGGTTTTGAAATCTATGTGAATGATATACAAGCTGGCCAACAATTATGGGATGAATTGTTTAGCAAAGGCGCGGATCTGCAAGTACGTGCTGGCTGCCCTAATATGATAGAGCGTCTGGAAAGTAGTTTATTGTCTCTGGGTAATGATATGGGCTATGACACTACACCTTTGGAAGCAGGACTAGATCAATACGTCGATATAGATGCCAATATTGAAAGTCTAAGCCTACCTGCATTACGCAGCCATATTCCTAGTAAGCGCCTAATGGGTTTAATCATAGACAGCCACGCCAACATTAGCGACAATAGTTTAACTATTGAGGGTAAAACTGTAGGTGAAATTCGTAGTCATGGTTATTCACCACGCTATGGTGTGCATTTGGCCTTTGTCTTATGCCATTTAGAACCCTTAGGTGATAAACAACAGGTCGATGTTGCAACCAGTGATGGCATGCGTCAAGGTCGGCTATGTAATTTACCTTTTGACTTTAACGCTCTCGGTCTTAAGGCAATTAAACAAAGAGGATAATCATGAGCCGCTCTTCTTATTTAGGTGATGACACTATTGCCCTGCACTCTGGCTATCAGCCTGAATCAGACCATGGCTCGCGAGCCGTGCCGGTTTACCAGACCACGTCTTATGTATTTGATAGTGTTGATGATGCTTCAGCATTGTTTAATGTTGAGCGTGGTGGCCATATTTATAGTCGCATCACTAACCCCACCGTTGCGGTTTTAGAACAGCGTCTGGCTGCTTTAGAAGGTGGTAGCGGCGCTATTTGTACGGCATCGGGAATGAGTGCTTTATTTGTGACCTTATTTAGTTTGTGTAGTGCGGGCGATCATATTGTCAGTGCTGCGCAAATTTATGGCTCCACCGTTACACTGCTTAAACATACCCTAAAGCGTTTTGGTATCGACTGCACTTTTGTGGCTATCAACGATCCCATTGCTTTAGAAAATGCTATACAAGACAACACGAAACTAGTTTTTTGCGAATCTATCGGCAACCCGGGTCTTGAAGTATCCAATTTACCTGAGATTGCTGAAATTGCTCATCAACATGGTGTGCCTGTAGTTGTCGATGCCACTTTTGCCACGCCCTATTTATGTAAACCCATTCAATATGGTGCCGATGTAGTGGTGCATTCCGTTACTAAATGGATTGGTGGCCATGGTGTGGCTGTTGGTGGTGTGGTTATCGATGGAGGTCAATTCGACTGGCAAGCTAGTGGCCGCTTCCCTACCTTGACTGAGCCTTATGCACCTTTCCATGGCATGAATTTTTGGGAAGAATTTGGCCCCTCAGCTCTAGCCATGCGTATTCGCTGTGAATCCATGCGTGATATTGGCGCCGCCATGAGTCCGCACAATGCGTTCTTATTGTTACAGGGTTTAGAAACCCTTAATTTACGTATGCAGCAACATGTTCAGAATGCCAAATCCTTATTGGAGTGGTTACAAGCACAAGATGCTGTAGCTTGGGTCAACCACCCAGACCTACCCCACAACCCGACTGTTGAGACCGCCAGTAAATTATTTCCCAAAGGTGCTGGTTCCATGATGAGCTTCGGAGTTAAGGGAGGTCGAGAAGCCGGCGCAGCCTTTATTAATGCCTTACAATTATCCTCTAACCTAGCCAATGTGGGGGATTCGAGAACCCTAGTTTTGCATCCGGGTAGTACCACGCACTCGCGACTCACGGAAGAAGAATTGATTGCCGCGGGTATCAGTGGCGATATGATTCGCGTCTCGGTTGGTATTGAAAGCTTTGCTGATATTAAAGCTGACTTTGCCAGTGGCCTGCGAGCGGCAGCTAAGCGCGCTGACCAATTAGCACAACAGGCTTAAGGAGAGAACCATGTATATTGATGTAAATGGTGAATCGACCTTTATTGCTACGGGTGGTAAACCTTTTGCTGCCGAATTGCCTACTGTGGTTATGCTCCATGGCTCAAGCCTAGATCACCGATGCTGGGCACTACAGGCACGTTGGTTTGCCTTTCATGGCTATAGTGTCTTTGCCCCGGATTTACCCGGCCATAGTTTATCTAAAGGTGAAGCATTAACCAGTATTGAAGCTATGGGGGCATGGTTGGTGGACGCCCTTGATGCAGCAGGCGTTGAAAAAGTCCATTTAATGGGTCACTCACAAGGCTTTTTGGTGGCTTTGGAAGCCGCTAGTATTTTAGGCCAGCGTGCACAATCTATTTTAGCCTTAGCCACAGCAGCGGCTATTCCAGTCAACCCTGCTCTGGTTGAAACTGCCCATACTGATGCCAGTAAAGCAGCGGATATGATGTTGCAGTGGGGTTTTGGTAATGGTCATCAATATGGACTTAGCAGTGTACCTGGTATGCAGCCGATCGGTATTGGTCAACGTATTATGGCTGGTAACCCACTTGCTACTGATCTAGAGGCATGTAACAACTACCATAATGGCAACGAGCGTGCCGCCAACCTAACCTGCCCTAAACATGTTGTATTAGCTGAACAAGATCGCATGACACCCCTTAAACAAGGCCTAAAGCTCGCGCAAATTATGGGTGTTGAAGCACAAGTAATTAACGGCACTGGGCATATGTTACCCATGGAATCACCCCGTCAAAGCTTGCAAGCCATGCAGGCGTTTATCCAGTCACTGTAATTAGGAAGTTTTATGTCACAGACAATTAACAAGGTTGCCGTTATTGGCGCTGGCACTATGGGTGCTGGCATTGCTGGTCAAGTAGCTAATGCAGGGGTTGAAGTCTGGTTGTTAGATTTGGCCAGTGAGGGTGAAAATGTTAATGCAGTGGCACAACGCGGTTTAGAGCGTTTACATAATCCTGATTCACCCGGCTTGATGAGCAAAGAAGCCGAGAGCCGTATCCATATTGGTAATATTCGTGATGACTTTGGCCAGCTAGCTGATTGTGACTGGATTGCGGAAGCAGTTGTGGAACGTCTGGATATTAAACAAGACCTTTATCGCCGGATTGAAGCCATTACCAATGACCAAACCATTGTTACCTCCAATACTTCAACCATTCCAATAAGTTTACTTACCGAAGGCATGTCAGCGGCTTTCTGTGAACGCTTTGCTATAACCCACTTTTTTAACCCAGTGCGCTTTATGCGCTTACTGGAACTGGTGCGAGGTGAGCAGACACGCCAAGAGGTGATGGATACCCTCGATGCTTTTTGCGAACAACGTCTAGGTAAAGGTGTAGTGGTCTGTGCTGATACTCCCGGCTTTTTGGGTAATCGGGTGGGTGTGTTTGCTATTCAATGCGCTCTGCATGAAGCGGTAAAACTAGGCCTTTCTCCAGCTGAAGCCGATGCCATATTTGGTCGTCCAATGGGCATTCCTAAAACCGGTGTATTCGGCTTATATGATCTTATTGGTATTGATCTGATGGCTGATGTTGCCAAGAGTTTAGAAACCATCTTGCCCGCTTCCGATGCCTTCCATCAGTATGCCCAACCCTTAGCACTAATGACCACCATGATTGCCAATGGTCAAACGGGTAATAAAGGTGGCAAGGGTTTCTATCGTGACACCGATGATGGCCGTGAAGTATTAGATTTGGCGACCAATGAGTATCAATCTCTGCAGCGCTTACAGCTGCCTTTGGCCCTGCAAGCTGAAGCCGAAGGTGTGGGGGTATTACTGCAGGATCAGGGTAAATATGGTCAATTTGCTTGGCGCGTTCTGTCTAGCACACTGAACTACGCTGCCCACTTATTACCAGAAGTTGGTCATAATTTAGTTCCTATCGATGATGCTATGAAACTTGGTTATAACTGGATTTATGGGCCCTTTGAACTGCTAGACCAAATTGGCGTTGACTATTTTATCTCCCGCATGCAGAGCGAAGGTCGCACCCCAGCACCCTTCCTGCTGCAGGCTCAAGGACAAAGTTTTTACAGCACGACCACTGGCCAATTGGCGAGTTTAGAATACCAAGGTGGATATACTCCTATTGAGCGGACTGAGGGCGTACTGCGCTTTTCCGAACTACGGCAGACCCTAACGCCCATCAATAGTAATGCTAAAGCAAGCTGGTGGGTATTTAATAATGCAGCCATCGTCGAGTTTCATAGTAAAGCCAATGCTTTAGATGACCTCTCTATGGCCATATTAATGGATGCCTTACAGCAAGCCAAAGTGATGGGGCTGGATGGGGTAGTTGTGCATAACGATGCTCAGCATTTTTCTTGTGGAGTAAACCTAGTTGCTTTTCGGGAGCTATTTGAAGCATCTGATTGGGCAGGTATGGACAAGTTCCTCCATGACTTCCAGCAAACCGTAGTGGCTATGCGTCAATCGGACCTTCCGGTAGTAGCCGCCTGTGCGGGTATGTCTATCGGTGGAGGTTTTGAAGTTGTATTACACGCTGACAAAGTGATTTGCCACGGTAATTCCGTGATGGGGTTGGTAGAATCAGGGGTTGGTGTGGTGCCGGGCGGTGGCGGTTGTAAAGAAACACTTTATCGCTGGTTTGAAAAAACCGGCGATATGGAAAAAGCAGCTTGGAAAGCTTTTATGAATTTGGGTTATGGGCGCACAGCCACCTCTCCCATTGAGGCTACTGATCAAGCCATGATCCGTACCGATGATAGCTACCTTATGAATCGTGATCGGATTTTATCCAGTGCCCTAGGGCAGTTAAAAGATGTGACCAAAACACCTGCCAGAGAACCCTTAGCCATGGTTGGTCAGCCCATTTTTGCAGCAATGCAAGAATGGCTTACCAATGCCCATAGCAAGGGTATTTTAACTCCCCATGAGTGCACAGTGGGAACCGAAATGGCGCGTATTGTAACCGGTGGTGATATAGCACCGGGGACGATCATGTCTGAGCAGGATTTATTTAATGCTGAGCGGGACTCCTTCCTACGTCTAGCCAAGACTGCAGAAACCCAAGAACGTATTGTCACTATGCTCGATTTGGGATCACCTGTGCGCAATTAATCTCATGTTACACATAAGGTGAGAGCAAGTTTTATTAGGGGAATTTAACTCCTCAAGGACGCAACAAAAGGGAAAGCTATAATATCATTCCGATATATTATTTATCTTTTTTATTCTTTTATGGAATAATAAGGGTATCAAGATATTTTGGAGTTTCCCATGGAATCACGCACTCGCAGCCTGCTTAAAGCCATCAGTTGGCGTATTACTGCCACCTTGACCACCATGATTATTGCTTATGTCATCACTGGGCAAATTGATGCGGCTTTAGCTATTGGTAGTATTGAGTTCTTTTTGAAGTTTGTTATCTATTATGTGCACGAAAGAGCTTGGCTGAAAATTAAAATTGGCCAGCCAGTAGGTCAAAGCCAAGCCAATAGCTAAGCTTTTTAAATCACATATAGATGATTTTCGTGGGAGCTGATAATTGCGCTCCCATAATCTTATATGGCCATACCGCGAAGATGCCACTCATGGTTAGCAACACTATTATCGATGGCTGATTTTAATGATGCTTCAATACGCTGATCTTTGGGATCATAAAGCCCGCATAATTTAAGGGCCTTGCGTATATCTACGGAGCGGCCAAGATATTCATAGACTACCCGTGCCGCACAGGGCATACGTTCTATATTATCCGCAACCCCCATTTTTAAACCGCTGAGGCGAGTAATATGGCTTTTATAACAAGGAAAGAGGATGGTTTGCGTCAACTCATTACGGTTTACTGATTCATAGTCCACCATAAATAAACGATCCGTTAGCATCACTAGGCCATAATATTTATTATGCGACACCCTATCGTCAGCATGTTCTTGTAATCTTTCCACCCGCTGATAGAACACCTTCCCTTCTCTCAATTCTACGGTTATCAGGGTACGCATAATTTGGCCTGGGCAGGCAAAGGAATAGTAATATTCAAAGTAATAGCCGATATATTTTTCTAGATCACTATCACTAAATGCCAATAACTTATCCATATGCTCCGCCACAGGTGAGGCCTGATTCTGCTGCTGGGATTGTTGTGGACGTACTTGAATTAAGCGCTGAAATTGATCATGGGGCAACATGATTTCAAATTCTTCTACCCCAAAGAAGTCACAAAAGCGGCGTAACGTATTTGCCGAAGGTCTACTTCGTCCATACAGGTAACGATTAAACTGAGGACGGTTAATTTGTAGGCGTCGACATACCTCTGCAATCGATTTGTAATAACTACATAAGAGCTTTAAATTTCTAGAAAAATCAGTATCCATCGGCCTGCAAGTCCACGATAAGTTCAACTAAAACCAGCCTAGCCTGAAAAACGAAATATCATTTTGATGCTAGTTGATGCTCAAATAGCATCATTTAGTTACAAATAGCATCATATAGACAAATAGGTAATCATTCAAACTTTTGTTTGAATAGTAGTTGTATTCGTCATTAATCCACCACAAGTTTTCACTATGACCAAGCGTATTCTAATTCTCCATACTGGAGGCACTATTAGTATGGTGCAATCCGACCAGGGTTATGTGCCCAGCGAGAATTTTCCTGCGCGCCTGCATGAACAATTAGAAAATCAAAATATTGGTGGCACAGAACTACCCATCTACAATCTGCTAGAAACCGATCATTTAATTGATAGTGCAAACTCGACACCCAAAGATTGGACGGCTATAGCTGACCTACTTAGTGAACACTGGCATAAATACGATGGTTTTGTGGTGCTGCATGGCACGGATACCATGGCCTACACTGCCTCTGCATTATCATTTATTTTAGGTGAAATAGATAAGCCTGTGATTCTTACAGGCTCCCAGATTCCCTTAGTTAAGGTTCGTAATGATGCCCTAAGGAATCTGATTATCAGCATGATGCTGGCCGCCAATTATGATATCCACGAAGTATGCATTTACTTTAATGGTAAGTTACTGCGGGGCAACCGCAGCACCAAGTTAAAAAGTATGCAACTTGATGCTTTTCAATCACCCAACTTTCCTGACTTGGCAACCGTGGGTATTGATGTCGATGTGCAGCAAAGCTTATTACTGCCGGCCAGCAAACCTGATTTCATAAGCTATGACTTTGACCCAGAAGCCGTCGCAATTTTGCCTATGTATCCAGGCATACCGGCAAGTATTGTTAACGCTATCCTTACCAATCAAAGGATTAAAGCTTTGATTTTGCAAACCTACGGTGTGGGTAACCCACCTGATGCCAATAAGCTTTTAATGCAGCGACTTAGACAAGCTGATAAGGATGGCATTATTGTTGTTAACCTCAGTCAATGTTTGGTTGGCGGTGTCTTTCAAGGCAGTTATGCCACAGGTGCAACCCTCAATAAAATTGGCATTGTTGGTGGCGCAGATCTGACCCTTGAAGCTGCCTTTTCCAAGCTCCACTATCTGCTGGCCTGTGGCCACAGCAGTGCTGATATAAAGAAATTAATGCCAACCCCAATCAGGGGCGAATGCCGCTAAGAGTAAATGACTATGAACGCGAATATGCTTTATACCAATAATCTAGACGATAATAGCTACATTCAACAGATACAATCTATGGTCCTCCCTTCCAAAGATGTGTTGTTGGAGCATATGCTTCTAACTCATTGTCAAACCATTCGCTATATTCGTTCCGCTATGAGTACTAACATCCAACTGCCCTTAGCGGTGGAGGAAGCTCTGTTATTGATGGAAAATAATCTACAAGAACCTTTAGGCATATGTGAGTTGGCCGATCTTATAGGACTATCTCGGCGGCACCTTGAACGCCAGTTTGCAGCCTGTTTGGGCACTTCACCCAGTAAAGTCTATATGGAAATTAGGCTGCGCTATGCTTATACCTTGATCAATTCGACAAAATTCAAAATCTGCCATATCTCTCAGCTATGTGGCTTTGCTTCTTCAACTTCTTTTAGTTGCCTGTTTAAGCAAAAGTTTGCTTTACCACCATCTAAAATCCGTAAACAACAGTTTCCTGAGCTAGCTCTCGCTGTTTAAAGCCTAATACCTCAAACCTAAGGTAATAGGCTTCGCAGCCTGACTTTTAGCCCTTAAAAGACTTTTCTAGAAAGCCTAAGCTAGCAGCTATTCGGCTGCCTTTATTAATGCAAGCAAATAATAAACACTTCACTGATACTGTAGAATAAACTAAACTTAGGTCAGTATATTTAAATATAAATAAATGTAGTAAGTTCTTGTAAGATTACAAACATTGATAAAAGGAGTGATCACATGATTAATTTAGGTGAGAGCATAACGGCAATTGTGTTTTTAATATTTGCCTTATTGGTGCTTTTTAAAGGCGTACGTATGGTGCCTCAGGGCTTTAATTGGACCATTGAACGCTTCGGCAAATACACCCGCACTCTTAACCCAGGACTGCATATTCTTATCCCCTTTATTGATGTGGTTGGGCGTAAACTAAATATGATGGAGCAGGTCCTGGACGTGCCCCCGCAAGAAATCATCTCCTCTGATAACGCTCAGGTTAAGACTGATGCGGTGTGTTTCTTTCAAATCCAGCAGGCTCCTCAAGCCGCTTATGAGGTAAACGATCTGGAACGCGCTATGCAAGCGCTGGTAATGACCAATATTCGTGCTGTACTGGGTTCTATGGAGCTGGATGATATGCTCTCCAATCGTGAGCGAATTAATGGTGAACTCCTGCTTAAAGTTGATGAAGCAACGGATCCTTGGGGTGTAAAAGTCACCCGTATCGAAATCAAAGATATCGCGCCGCCCAATGATTTGGTTAATGCCATGGCTCGACAGATGAAAGCGGAACGGGAGAAACGAGCGCAAATATTGGAAGCCGAAGGTGAACGCGAAGCAGCAATTAAGGTTGCAGAAGGTCAGAAGCAATCCGAAATTTTAAAAGCTGAGGGTCAACTAGAGGCCGCTAAGCGTGAAGCTGAGGCTCGTGAGCGACTAGCTCAGGCCGAAGCGAAAGCCACAGAAATGGTATCTAAATCTATTCAAGATGGTGATGGTCGAGCCATTAATTACTTTGTCGCCCAAAAATATGTAGAAGCCTTGGGGCGTTTGGCAGAATCTGATAATAACAAGGTTATGATGATTCCATTGGAAGCAAGCAGCGTTATAGGTTCCATTGCCGGTATCTCTGATCTGGTAAAAGATTTAAATAAAGACCAACAACCCTCTTAAGCACAGAAAATAGGACAGCCCATGGAATTTTTTACCGAATTAACATATTGGCATTGGTTAATCTTAGTATTGCTATTACTAGGCGGTGAAGCCATGGGAGCTTCTGGCTTCTTACTTGGTGCTGCCGGTGCTGCTGCTACCCTTGTGGTATTAAACTTAATTAATGATGACTTAAGTTGGCAAATGCAATTTAGTGTCTTTGGCGTTGTGACTGTGTTTTTATCGTGGCGCTATTGGCAGCAGTTTCGCTCTTTTAATGAAAAGACGGACCGTCCCAACCTTAATGATCGGGCGGCACAACTAGTGGGTCGCACCCTAACCCTTAGCAAAGATTTACAAAATGGTGAAGGCAAAGAACAAATTGGCGACACCTTTTGGCGCTTGCAAGCTACCTCAGACCTTAAAGCAGGTGCGCAAGTAGAAATTACGGGCACCAAGGACAGGGTTCTGCAAATTGCTGAGATTGAGTAATCAATAGTAAACCAAACTTAATCAGCGCCATTATGGCGCTCCCCGTGAAGTAAACTTTATGGCTAGGATGCAAATCTGCACCTAGCCATATTTACACTGTCTACTCAGCACAAAATCCAATAACAAACTTGATTATCATGCTTGACGCACAACCCCTGCTGCTGGCAAGGTAATATCCCCAATTGTTTGCGGTTGGGTACCATAATTAAACCAAAAACATTCATTGCCCGTTTGCCGCCTTCGCACCCCGTTGGGCAAAGGCAAAGTATCAATCCCCAGCGCCTGACAACGCTGTTCAATTATTGACGTCAGTGCGTCCATATCCAACCAAGCAGTAAGATAATAGAGACGGTTTTGCTGCAATAATACTGGCACACCATCATTAGCTGTTGCAATTACATCCAAATCTGATTCTATATGTTCACGATAGAGTTTTAAGTGACCACCATTGCTTAATGCAACGGGGCGGTCTGGGCGGATGCTTTCACAGTGTGTGACCTTTAAATTAACCCCATTAATGTTGGGTGCCAAGGTATTAGGAATGCGCATAACTTCTTGCTTAGCCGCCGTTCTCGGGCCCCAAATAACGGTGGCTGAGGTGTTTTGCAGTGCTAACTTATGCTGCTCTGACAGGGTCATCAAACCTTGGGCAAGAACAAGTTTATATTGATCCAGATCTTCACAATGAGGGCTAATAATATCAATTGATAGACCTAGTCTGCGTAGACATTGATAGGTCTCAAATACCAACTCAAAGTATGTGGTATTGGCTGCATGGGGCTGCACCTGCCAAGCAAATTCAGCGTCATAATCAAATATTAAAGCAACTTCAGCCCGATAAGGCGCTACTTGCTGGGCGGATTTTAATTCTTCTGCTACTTGTTCCACCTCAGGCCAACAAGCAGCTGGCTGGTCATCTGGCCGCAATAAACCAGAGTGCATTTGCTCTTGGGCAAAGGGTGCTTGGCGCCAGCGGAAATAACATACGGCCTCCGCGCCATGGGCAAAGGCTTCCCAGCTCCAAAGACGCACCATTCCCGCTAGTGGCGCAGGATTGTAGGGCGCCCAATTAACTGGCCCTGGTTGTTGCTCCATCACCCACCAACGTCCATCTTTACCCATTGCTCGATAAAGATCGTGATGGAAGGCTTGAAAGTCCGGATCGCCTTGTTGCGCATACTCTTGTTGGCGTGCTTGACTGGCGCCCACACGGTCCTCTAAAAAACCCAGAGGATAGGTATCCCAAGTCACAAAATCTAAGTCTTCAGATACGGCATAGTGATCAAATTCTGTCACCCTACCCATATAGTTATGGCTTATGGGCGCAGCTGAGTAGGCACGTATGGCATCACACTGGGCGCGATTAAAAGCCACCACTTGATCTGAGCTAAAGCGGCGAAAATCTAGGCAATGGGCCGGGTTAGCTTCTGTTACTGTTAAATTTGGCAGGTCAATATCTGCAAAATCATTATATTGCATGGACCAGAATACATTACCCCATGCCTGATTTAAGGCGGCGGTTGTTTGGTATCGTTCCTGCAACCATAACTGAAACCCTTGGCGTGCAGCAGCACTGTAGGAGTAGATAGTATCGTGGCAACCATACTCATTATCTGTTTGCCAAGCTTGCACAAAGGGGTTTTGTCCATACCGCTGGGCCATCAAATCACAGATACGCACACTTTCTTGGCGATAGCCTAGGTGGCTAAAACAATAGTGCCGGCGTGAACCAAACTTGCGTGGGCGGTCTTGTTCATCCACAGCCAACATATCAGGGTATTTATCTAACATCCATCGTGGTGGGGTCGCTGTGGGCGTACCTAGGATTACCTTTAAACCAGCTTTACCAAGCACTTGGATAGCTTCATCTAGCCACTCCCAGTGCAGCTCGTTAGGCTGAGGTTCAATAATTCCCCAGGAGAACTCCCCAATACGTACCCAGCTTAAGCCTAGGGCAACCATTCTCTTGGCATCTTCCTGCCACTGCTCGCGAGGCCAGTGTTCTGGGTAATAACAGGTACCTAGTTGCCTTTGCATGGTGCGGCTCCTATATCTTAACTTGGTATTCTGCTCGGCCAGTGGCCGAACATGGAGTAATAAAAGTTTGTCCTGCCAACGGATCTTCTGCGCCTAAGCCTTCAGCAGCCGTTGTCACTAACATCTGCGTAAATTCTGCTCCACCAAAAGCCGGGCAACTCGTTTGACTCGCACCTATGGACAAAGCTTCAACAAATTCCCCCAGAGGATTATAGCGCGCTACTCGAGAGGCACCCCACTGGGCATTCCAGAGATGATTGTCTGCATCCACCACAGCACCATCAGGGTTATATTCAGTTGTCGTTAAATCTACCCATACTGTGGCCGTTCCAGTTGGCCAACCCTCCTTATCAAGTGACTGGCGCATAATTTGTTTGGTCGGCGTATCGGTAAAATAGGCACAGGATTGATCATGAGCAAAACATATAGCATTACTGATAGTAATATCACTATATAATTGCCTTAGCTGACCAGCATAATAACGATATATGGCACCTGCACCGGGTTCAGCGTTTTTGCCCATGGTACCAATCCAAAAGCCACCCCATGGATCAGCCCGACCATCATTAGAACGTGTTACTTTATTATCCGCTTCGAGGGCGTGTAGATGAGTTTGCTCCCCTGTTGCGGTATTAAACTTAAAGAGTTGGGTTTCACTGGCAACCACTAAATGGGTTTTATCGATCCAGCCTGCTGCCGATACCATTTCGTCAAATTGCCAAATATACTCCCCAGCATCGTCCTGCCCTAACAAACGACTATTCAGAATATCAAACCAATACCAACGCTGTTGCAAGGGATGCCACAGGGGCCCCTCACCTAACTCACAAACACGTGCATCCAATACTTGCATATATCTTCCTGCCAAGCAGCTGACAGCCATAACTAGGGACAAGCATCCCAAGCGGCAACTAATATTTGGGCTTTTTGGGCTATTTCTTCAGCCGTCTCACCAGGTTTATATAGATTAGACGCAAGGCCAAAACCGGCTATACCAGCCTGTCGCCAAGCAGCAAAATCATGACTATCAATACCACCCACAGCGTAGCACTCTGTTCCTTTTGGAAGCACCGCACTTATTGCCTTAAAGCCATCCACACCCAGTTTAAAAGCAGGAAATAGTTTTAAACAATCGGCACCAGCATGCAAAGCCGCAAAACATTCGCTTGGTGTTATTACACCAGGGTAAGATGCCATACCTAGTTGCTTGGTTAACTTGATCACCTCAACATCACAATTGGGGGAGACAATAAATTGACCACCCGCTGCATGGACTGCCTTTACCTCATCACAATAAAGCACCGTACCGGCACCAATTAGCGCTTTACCAGCTAGCTTATGAGCCAATATAGCAATGCTATCTAACGCCTGTGGCGAGTTAAGGGGTACTTCAATTTGGTTAATACCTACCCCTACCAGAGCATCACCAATGGCAGCTACTTCATGGGGTTCAACGCCACGTAAAATGGCCATTAGATTTCTTTGCATAGTTATTCCGAAATTTGCTGATAAGCCGATTGCAACCCAAGTAATACTAGATCATCGCCGCTCTGCACCACAACTTCCAGACCTAGAGCTGTCATGGCAGTCTGATAAAGCTTAGTCAAATCATCGTTACCCACTAATTGTACTTGTTTAGTTGATGCCAGACCTTTAGCACCCGCTAATTCTAAGCCTATTAACAGGCCAGAAAGTCTCGCTTTACCATGTATACCCTGTGGCTGGTCAAGGACATCTGCCGCACGCACACTAAATACTAAGTGAGAAAGTTGAGCAGGGTTCGCGTAAGCTTCCTTAACCGCAGACACAAAGGTATCTTCACACCACTCACTGTCGCTAACAGAAAAACGTAAAACACTCTGTTGTCCAAGTAATGCAAAGAGCTCACCCGTTAAGAAGGTCGCAAACTGGGTTACTTTATCAGCTTCAATCTGCGCCCATTTACTGTGGGTGCCCGGTAGGCAAATCATGCCTTCAAAAGGCTGGGCGGTGGATAGTTTGCTGAGCAGACCCGCAATTTGGGTTTCTTCCCCACGCATCACATCAGCTGGGGTCTGTTGACTTAAGCCTGGCACAATCCAAACCTTAAGGCGAGGATCCGTATCAGGCACTCTAAGAGGGGATTGGTGAGTTAATGGATTACAAGGTAAGGCTTGATAACCCACATCATGCCAGCCCTGTTTAGCCCCTACCATGCCACAGCACAGCACAGGAATACTTATATCCGCAGGCAAATAAGCTGCAACATGCTTTAGTAATGTGGTTTCGAAAGCCTGAGCATCATGCATACTTGCCATACCTTCATCACTGGCAAGATAAAATATTTGCTGGTTGTCAGCCCCTAGACCCCAGATACGTAAACTACTGGTACCCCAATCGACGGCAATCCAATCTAACTGTTTCATATTAGCCCGTAACAACCACACCGCCATCAACGACAATGGCCTGGCCTGTCATCATCTTACTTGCGTCAGAAGCTAGGAATAATGTACTACCTACCATATCCTCAGGCTGTAAATGTTGTTTTAAACATTGGCGTTCTAAATGTGCAGCTAAGTCCTCGGGGGTAGCCCACATGGCTAATTGCTTATCCGTTAATACCCAACCAGGCATTAAGGCATTTACGCGTATCTTATCAGCACCTAGTTCCCGTGCTAAGGCGCGGGTAAGGCCATTAATAGCCGCATTCGCCGCTACATAACCCGGGTAACCAGCATTACCCATCATATAAGAGACCGAAGAGACATTAATAATGGCACCACCGCCTGCCCCACGCATACCATCAGCAGCAGCTTGGGCAGTAAAGAAGTGAGGGCGCAAGTTAATCGCTTGACCTTGGTCCCAATCTTCCACTTTGGTGTCAGCAAGGTTATGACGTTTATCATTACCAGCGTTATTAACCAAAACTTGAATCGCGCCATGGGCTTGAGCTGCTTCTGCCATAGCCCCTTGCAAGGCGTCTATATCAGTAATATCGCAGCTGATCGCCAGGGGCGCAACACCATATTTGGCCTGCATTTGAGCCACAAACTCATGGGCATCAGAACGTTGTACAAAGGCCACCTTGGCACCTTGTTGCAAAAACCCTTCTGTCAAATAAGCGCCTATCCCGGAACCACCCCCAGTAATAAAGACACTTTTATCTTTTAAATCGGCGTAACTAGCAGACAACTGCATTAGTGACTCTCCCGGGTAACAGGTCGGGTATCTTTACCCACTAAGAAATCTAAATCTGCACCTTGATCAGCACCCATCACATGATCGATATACATTTTCGCATAACCACGGCTATAGTGCGGCGCATCAGGTTGCCAGGCTGCTCGACGAGTGGCTAATTCTTCATCACTCACTAGCAAGGATAATTCCCCCGTACTGGCAGATAGACGTATCTTATCACCCGTTTTAACCAGAGCCAAAGGGCCACCCGCTTGGGTTTCTGGGCTAACGTGCAGTACCACTGTGCCAAAGGCGGTGCCAGACATACGTGCATCCGAAATACGTACCATATCCTTTATACCCTCTTTGGCCAGCTTGGCTGGAATAGGCATATTGCCTACTTCCGGCATGCCTGGGTATCCCTTAGGGCCACAGCCCTTAAGCACTAATATTGTATCTTTGGTGACGGGTAATGCTGGATCATCAATTTCTGCCTTTAGTGCTTCTATATTTTCAAACACATAGGCTTCCCCTTCATGTTCCAGTAATGCCGGTGTGGCGGCTGATGGCTTGATAATGGCACCATTGGGAGCCAAATTACCACGTAAAATGCGTAAACCTGCCCCCGGAGCGAGTGGTTCGGCAAAGGAACGAATGACATCACGGTTATAACATTCAGCACCGTCATAGTAATGACTGATATCTGTGCCCATTACGGTATTGGCGCTTTTTAATAAATGCTGAATTTCCGTTAATACGGCTGGCATACCACCGGCATAGCAGAAGTCTTCCATCAGATATTTGCCCGAAGGCATACAGTTGACCAATAAAGGCACGTCGCTGCCTTTATCAAAGTCGTTCAAATCCAAATCAACCCCAACGCGACCAGCAATAGCTAACAGGTGTAATACAGCATTAGTAGAGCCACCCACGGCGGCATTGGCCATAATCGCATTATGAAAACTAGCTGGGGTCATCACATCCGATAACTTAATATCTTCTTCCACCATTTCCACAATGCGCTGCCCCGTCATATGGGCTAAGCGCATGCGGCGCGCATCAACGGCAGGTAAAGCGGCATTGGTGGGCAAGGACATACCCATGGCTTCGACTAGTGAGGCCATAGTCGAGGCAGTGCCCATGGTCATACAGACACCCTTGGAACGGCTCATGCCAGATTCAGCGTCCATAAAATCAATCAGTTTCATTTCTCCAGCCCGCACGGCTTCTGAGAATTTCCATACATCAGTGCCTGAACCAATATCTTTGCCTTTGTATTTGCCGTTAAGCATGGGGCCAGAACTTACCACAATAGTCGGTAAATCAACTGAGGCTGCACCCATGAGCTGACCTGGGGTGGTTTTATCACAGCCACCCAGCAGCACTACACCATCAATACCATAGGCGCGAATCGATTCCTCTACATCCATGGCCATCAAATTGCGGAATAACATGGCCGTTGGCTTCATTTGGGTTTCACCAAGGCTCATAACGGGGAATTCTACGGGGAAACCACCGGCCTCCCATACGCCACGTTTTACACCTTCGGCTAGATCGCGCAAGCCAGAATTACAAGGGGTTAGTTCAGACCAGGTATTACAAATACCAATAATAGGACGCCCATCAAAGGCATGATCGGGATAGCCTTGATTTTTCATCCAACTGCGGTGGATAAAACCATCTTTATCTAATTTCCCATACCAAGCTTGGCTCCGGCGTTGCTTATTGGGCTTTTTGTCGCTCATATCTTTGTTCCTTCCACGACCCACATAGCATTGGGGAATTGCCAAGGTAGGTTTACACCATAATTCATTAAATAGGCGCCACTATGGGTTAGCTGTTGCTGTTTGATATCCAAAGTACCGCGTGACAAGCCCACTAACTCGTCTTTGTTGTGCAACTTAATTTGATAACTTGCGCTCTCGTCCAAAGCAGTTAAACGCAATGGCCTAGGTAATATCTGTTGACTCGTGCCTAAGCTGCCAGCAAAGACCACAAACTGCCCACCATCAACGGCTGTTTGCTGCTCAGCTAGAATGGCTTGATCACTACTATCTAAACGCCAAATATTGGCTGTTTGAAGCCAGCCACGATTGGCTTTCCACCAGTTAACCACTTTCGTTAATTGAGTTGCTTCTTCGTCGGTTAACTCATTGAGGTCCATTTCCATACCCATATGCCGTTGTGCAGCCACCCAGGCTCTAAACGCCATACTATGTATGCGGCCACTAGTATGACAATGACGTGGCCCAACATGACTACCGGTAACAACCAAGGGTAAGAAGCCAGCGCTTTGATGCTGTATACGCAGGCGCTCCAAGGCATCGTTACTATCCGACAGCCACACCCTCTGGGTATGCTGTAGAATACCATAATCAATGCGCCCACCGCCCGATGCACAGGACTCAATCTCGACATGGGTAAAGGTTTTACGCAAGCGACCTAATAAAGCATATAAGGCATTAGTCTGGGCAGCATCAGCAAATGGTAGCACCCGATTATGGTCCCACTTTATATATTCAATATCATACTGTTCCAACATAGCGGCAATATGCTGATATAGATATTCCTGCACCTCTGGCAAAGCAATATTTAACACTAGTTGTTGGCGGCCACGGGTTTGCTCTGCTGGGCCCAATATCCAATCTGGATGGGCACGATATAAATCTGAATCTTCATTGACCATTTCTGGCTCAAACCATAAGCCAAAACCTAAACCCTGAGCTTTTACAGCTTCAATTAGGGGCTGCAAGCCTTGGGGATATTTGCGCTTATCGATTACCCAGTCGCCCAGAGAACTGGTGTCATCATCTCGCTTACCAAACCAACCATCATCGAGAACAAAACGTTCTGCACCCAATGCAGCCGCTTTAGCAGCCAGATCACTTAACGTCTCTAGATTATGGTCAAAGTAGATAGCTTCCCAACAATTGTAATGCACTGGACGGGGGCGACTAGTAAAGCCCTTTGGCAGTAATTCATCAGCCACCATTCTTTGCCAAGGCACACTAATGCCGTTGAAGCCGGTATTTGAGTAGGCAATATATAAGTCAGCTGTTTTAAACTCTGTTTGCATACCACGATAGGAACCAGTGACATGGCCAAATTGCACCTGTCGGCGTCCATCCGGCAACTCTTCAGCCACCATTTTATGACCACCCGACCAACCATAATGCCAAGCACAAACCTCGCCTTGTGTATGTTTTGTACCAGCATTACTGAGGAGCAAAGTCGGAAAGTGCTCATGCCCCGTGCGCCCAGTTCGGTTTTCTCTTACTAATGCGCTCGGACCCCATTGACGCATATGTGGTTGCAACTCCCCCACCCAACGACCACCAAATTCCGTAATTTCAGATAAATGGTCCAAAGCCGGCATAACCGGTGCTGCTAGCCAATTTAATAAAATAGGCTGGTCAGCAACCAAACTAGCTGATAGGCGCCAAACATTTGGGGTTGCACATTGCTTGATATTCGCCTGATAGGTCAAGCCTAGTTGCTTATCGCTATATATCAACACCAAACCATCGGCAGAAACTACATCTGATTGAAGTTTAAATCGGGGCATCAAGGGCTGCCCATTTTTATTGCAAGCAAGTAAACCGGGTTGGCCAGGGAATGCATCCCCCTCAACGGGGCATAAACTGATAGCACTATGACTATCAATCATACCACCAGTAATATCTCTTACTTGACCTTGCACCAAGGGATCTAGGTCTATGTCATTAGGTAGACTTGCCCCCCAATACACAACATAAGCCATGGCCTTGCGATCACTGGCTAATACCAATGTCTGCTGGCCATGGTCAAGTCGCCATGTCTGGGTTGGCACTGCCATCTTACTTCACCGCACCTAAAGTCAAGCCGGCAATAAAGTGACGCTGCATAATAAAGAACATAATCACCGGCGGCAAAGCCGCCACGATAGAGCCAGCAGAAATCAAATGCCAAGCCGATATCCATTGCCCATTTAATGAGTTTAAGCCTGCCGTAATGGGCTGTGTATCGGCACCTTGGGTTAATACCATGGCCCAGAAATAGTCATTCCAAATAAAGGTAAATATCAATACCGATAATGCTGCTATGGCTGGTTTCATCAGGGGCAGAACCACATACCAGAAGATTCGCACTTCACTTACCCCTTCTACACGAGCAGCTTCGATCAGTTCATAAGGCATGGCCTTAATAAAATTTCGCATAAACAAGGTACAGAAACCTGTTTGAAAAGCAATATGAAATAAAGCCAGACCGGTAATCGTATTATAAATACCAAGCTGCACAGTAAAATCGCGCACAGGCACCATTAATATCTGAAACGGTACAAAGTTGCCCGCCACAAACATAAAGAACAATAACAGATTACCTTTAAATCGATAGACGGCTAAAGCAAAGCCCGTCATACAAGATAAAGACACAGCACCGATCACCGTTGGAATAGTCACACGGAATGAATTAAAGATATATTGTCCAATAGGTGTCTGCTGGAAAATCGATGTGTAATTTTCCAACATATTAAAGGATGTAGGCCAGCCCCAATAGTTACCGGAGATAATATCTGCCTGCGAGCGAACCGAGGTCAGTGCCACTGCAATTAGGGGCAATAGCCAGACAATCAGCGCCACAGGCAGGGCAATTTTATACATGGTTTGAGCTGCTGGAGAGGCCTTTTCTATAGGTCTTGGATACATATTAATAGCCTCTCTCGTCGCGATACATTTTGTATAAAAAGCCGGCAATATAGATCATCATAATGGCAAATAGGACCACAGCAATAGCCGCACCATAGCCCATCCTAAAGCCATATTCGGAGAATGCTTGTTCGTACATATAGAAGGCTAAAACACGACTGGAGCCCCATGGGCCACCATGGGTCATAATTGAAATCAAATCAAAACTTCGTAGAGCCCCAATAACCGTCACCACCACCGCAATAAAAGTGGCTGGGCGTAATTGTGGCAAAATGACGTACCAAAGTAGCTTAAGTCCTCTAGCACTATCCAACCGAGCAGCTTCAATCTGTTCGGCATCAACAGCATTAAGCCCAGTTAGGTAAAGAATCATACAATAGGCGGTTTGTGGCCATAAGCCCGCAGCAATAATGCCATAGGTAACCCATTCTTCGTCGGCCAACACCGCAATCGGGTCAATACCAAACCAACCTAACACAATATTGAGTAAGCCATTGGTTGGATCATAGAACCAAGCAAACACCAAACCCACAACCACTTGTGAGATCACAAATGGAAAGAAAAATAATGATTTATAAATGCGAATGCCGCGCACTGTTTGGTTAAGAAAAAGCGCAACCGTTAAGCCGGCTGGAATGGCCAGCATATATAACACCAACCAAATAACATTATTTTTTAATGAAGTATAAAAGGCATCATCATCAATTAACTCGACATAATTATCTATGCCGATATATTCTTTTGCTCCCAGTCCATCCCATTCATAAAAGCTAATATTCATGGACTGAAAAATGGGGATAATCACGTAAATCAGGAACATCAACACACCTGGAAGCAAAAACAACCAAGGGGCAATCTGCTGCTGATTTTTACGCCAGAAGTTTCTCATGAGAAAGCCTTTATTATTTTAATGACTGAACAGCAATATTTTATCTTGCTTGAGGGAAGCAAGATAGAGGCCACCAGACAAGCCCAGCGGCCTCTTTGTCAAACATGTCAGGCATCACCTAACGCAGGTGATACCCGACCAGTACATGTTACTTATAAACTTTACCACGTACTTTTTCTAGACGCTCTAGGATCTTGTCCATACGCTCAGGCTTAACCATAAACTCTTGGAAACCTTCCATACCAGCAGAAGCCATTTCTGCAGGAGCATCACGGTCAAAGAACTGAGCTATACCACCTGTAGTGCTAGACAGCATGTTGTAACCAGCTTGCAAGAACTTGTCATCAGCAACAGAAGAACCACTGTTGATTGGCAATTGACCAAGTGTTGCGTTGATTTCAGTTTGCACATCAGCACGGGCTAGATAAGCCAAGAAGCGCTTAGCATCAGCCTTGTTCTTCGCATTAGCAGGAATATGCACAGTATCGGTTGGTGCTTCTTCAGCTAATGGAATATCAGGATTGATTACTGGGAACTGGAAGAAACCTAATTGATCATCGGTTAGACCAGCATCACGTAGAGGTGCAACAGCAAAGTTACCCATTACATACATAGCTGCATCACCCTGTACCATAGGTGCTAAAGCTTCCTGCCATGAGAAGGCAGCATGATTTTCTAGGAAGAAACCAGCTTCAACCAACTGCTTCCAGTTGTTCATGGTGGCTCTTACACGGTCATCAGTCCAAGCAATTTCACCTTTGGTCAAGGCCATATGGAAGTCATAACCGTTGGTACGTAGGTTCAAATAGTCAAACACACCAGCCGCAGTCCATAGGTACTTAGTACCAATAGTAATTGGGGTTACACCAGCCGCTTTCAGGGCTTCACCCGCAGCCATAAACTCATCCCAGTTGGTAGGCACAGCAATACCATTCTGTTCGAAGATATCCTTACGGTAGTAAACACCCCACTGATAATAGGTGTAAGGTACGCCCCACTTCTTACCATCAATGGTCATAGAAGCAGCAGCAGAAGCAAGCGAGTCATTTAGGCCATGCTCTGCCCAAACGTCATCAACAGGCTCAAATAAGCCAGCATTCACATAAGGTAGCATACGGTTACCGGCGTACCAGTTCGCAAGATCAGGTGCATCGGCAGTTAAGAAGTTACGGATAGACGTCTTGTAACCTTCATGGTCGAATAGGTTCCAAGTTACACTGACATCAGGATTTTCTTTTTCAAAGCCTTCGATCACAGCTGCAAAAGCTGCTTTGGGGGCTGGATCAGAGGTATCGGTATTGATTACCAATTCACCTGCAAAAGCTTGTGTAGCCAGCAACGAGGCACCGACTAGGAGGGGCGCAAGCGTTTTCTTATTATTAAACATTTCGTTTACTCCGTTAGTTTGTCTCAAATAGTGAAACCAGTTTTCAACTATTGCAAATCGATAATAAGTATGAGAGCCTACTTTTGTCAAATTTTTTTTGATTAAATAACAATAAAACAGCCGATACTTTTATAATCGTTTGGTTAACAACAATAAGGGTAAGTAAACCATGTCCAATGTTTCTCTCCACAACGCCGTTAAACGCTACGACGATATTCAGGTCATTCATGGTGTTGACCTGCATATTGAGCCCGGCGAATTCTGTGTATTTGTTGGCCCTTCCGGTTGTGGTAAGTCCACCCTACTAAGAATGATTGCCGGCCTAGAAGAGACCACAAGCGGTGCCATCAGCATTGGCGATCGTGATGTCACCCAAGCCGACCCTGCTGACCGTGGTGTAGCCATGGTATTCCAGACCTATGCCCTCTATCCACATATGACCGTTCGGGAAAATATGGGCTTTGGCTTAAAAATGAATAAGGTCCCTGCCACGGAGATTGCAGAGAAAGTAGCTAAGGCGGCGAAAATTTTGCAACTTGAACCTTATCTTGAGCGCAAACCCAAAGCCTTATCTGGCGGCCAACGTCAACGGGTAGCCATTGGCCGCGCTATTGTGCGTGGCCCAGAGGTGTTTTTATTCGATGAACCCCTATCCAATTTAGACGCTGAACTGCGTGTCGATATGCGCGTTGAACTAGCGCATTTACATAAAGAACTTGGCGCTACTATGATTTATGTCACCCATGATCAAGTCGAAGCCATGACTATGGCTGATAAGATTGTGGTACTGCGTGATGGACGCATTGAACAAATTGGCTCCCCGCTTGAGCTATATAACAACCCGGTAAACAAATTTGTGGCTGGTTTTATTGGTTCACCAAGCATGAACTTTCTCCAGGGCACTATTAGCAATAATCAAGTCATCATTCCTGCATTGGGTGACAAGCATATTGCCTCTAGTGCCAGTTTGCCTGCTGAAGGGACAGAAGTGATTGTTGGACTAAGGCCACAACATATTGAACTCAGCGATGAAGGCAGCCAACTAAGTGTCGATCTTATTGAGCACCTGGGCAGTGTTGCCTATATGCATTTACAAACCACAACCAGTGAGAAGCTAATTGTCGAACTGCATGGTCAAGATACCCTGACCGAGCATCAACAGAGTGGTATTGATATTAATATGAAAAATGTTTTTCTATTTAATGCTGAAACTGAAGAACGTATTTATTAAATAAAACATAATAGATAAGCACTATACTGGGAATAGATCTGTCCCTATTTTGTACTGACATTTTAGACCATATAATGGTCTTTAAGGTCAGCAATTAGAATGATTGTCAGGTGAATCAACAACTGGTAGCCTAGGGCCTTTTTTAATATGTGAAACTGATTATTTGCTAATGGAATCAACGAGACAATAACGACAATGGAAGCGCTAGATTTTATACTACCCAAGGCTCAGGAGGACGGCACTGTTGGCAAGGCTCTGATCATGCTAGACATCATTGCCGCCGCTGACCGCCCTATGCGCTTTAATGATATTCTTGCCCATAGCCCTTATCCTAAAGCAACCACCTACCGCTTCCTGCAGTCCATGGCCAATCAGGGTATGCTTGCCTATGATCCAGATAGCCAAAAATATAGTTTAGGTATGCGCCTAGTTCGCCTAGCTCATAAAGCTTGGCATCA
The DNA here is from genome assembly GCA_049625185.1 of Pseudomonadales bacterium. Lineage (GTDB taxonomy): Bacteria > Pseudomonadota > Gammaproteobacteria > Pseudomonadales > Balneatricaceae > Njordibacter. Next base: position 141,105 of record JBMZUZ010000002.1, read on the forward strand.
AGCTTCTTTGGCACCCATAGCGGCACCTTTTATGGACCAGCTAGCCGAGCAAACCCACGAGACCATTCACCTAGCGCAAATAGAAAATGGGCAGGTACTGTTTATTGATAAACGCCGCACCAGCGAACGCTTTGAAACTTTAGCCCAAGCTGGACGCGTTGCACCTGCTCATTGTACCGGGGTAGGAAAAGTCATGATGGCTTATCTGTCAGGCGATAAAAAAGAATTTACCATGCAGCGCCAGACATTTATTCAGCTGACACCCAACACCATCACCAGCCGTCAAGAGTTAGAACAAGAGCTCTACACTATTCGCCAATCCGGCATTGCCTATGATCGTGAAGAACATGAGAATGGCATTATCAGCATTGCTGCGCCTATCCTATGCTCCAAACAGCGAGTCATTGGCGCCATCTCCATCGCTACTTCAACCTCCAGACACTCCCTTGAAGAGTTGGATCAATACCGTGACCAGCTAATTAATACGGTACAAATGGTTGCCCGCGAGGCCGAGCACTGGCAACCGCCTAATAGTTGATTGAGTGATTAATTATTATCAGAAAAGATAATACGAGTGAGTTGATCAGCCGCTTCCCTAAGCACTTCGTACTGGTCCACAATATCATGAATATTCAAACGCATAGTAGGGCCATGAAAAGCTAGTGACGCATGGTATCGACCCCTTAGATCATAGACAGGCACGGCAATGGCCACCATACCATCCATAAATTCTTCATTATCTAAAGCATAGCCTTGCTTACTAACGGTTTTAAGTTCTGCCTCTAAGCTACTCATACTACGATGGGTGTTATTTGTCATCGGCTGATAGTCGAGTGCAGCCAGCATAGTTTTCCTAGCCTTGGGTGGCAGGCTAGCTAAATAGGTTTTACCACTAGAGGTACAATGAAAAGGCACGTGAGAACCGACGGGTAGATGAACCTGAAATGCCCAGTTAGTGAGTACCCTATCCTTGTAGCGCATGCCAGGTTGTTCGGGCAGCACAAAGTTAACGGTTTCTTGTACCTTAGCACTAAGTGTCTCCAAGGCTTGATGAATAGCCGTATTCATCCAGTCACTGGTGATCAGGCCACTGGCTATGGTACGTAAATGTGGGCTAGGTAGCAGACGTTTGGCGGAACTGTCATAAGTTAAAAAACCTTCCTCCACCATGGATTTGCATAATCGGTGCACCGTTTGTTTGGGCCACTTAAGCTCATGGTTAATTTCTGAGGGGGTTAATGGGCGCTGTTTTTGGCCAAGTACATCCAGAATGTAAAACAAACGCATATTAGTAGGGATGCGGGATTCTTTTGTCATGTCTAGCTATCCGTTGTTGTTATTATTGTTATTGCCATAAAGCATTTTACCAGTTTTGAAGTCAGTTAATGATTGAAAAACACCAGCAAATATGATTATCTATACCATAGTAACAAATATTGAGCAAAAAAGTCTCATTTTTTGTTATTTATAATAAAAACAAGGCATTTCATGGAAAAACAATTCGATTTTATAGTGGTTGGTGCAGGTTCAGCAGGGTGTGCATTGGCAAACCGCTTGACCGCATGTGGGCGTTACCAAGTAGCGCTACTCGAAGCGGGTAGCCGTGATTGGTATCCGTGGATTCATGTGCCAGTTGGTTACTTTAAAACCATGGGTAACCCCAGAACGGATTGGTGCTATAAAACTCAGCCTTGTCCCGGTTTAAATGGCCGCTCATTGCCTTGGCCAAGAGGCAAGGTATTAGGTGGTAGTAGTTCCATCAATGGCCTTCTATATGTGCGCGGTCAAGCGCAGGACTATGATGATTGGGCTAATTTAGGCAATGAAGGCTGGGACTGGCAAAATATTTTACCTTATTTTATTCGCAGTGAAGATTGGCAGGGCATTGCCAACCCTCTGCGGGGGCAAGGTGGTCCACTTACCGTTTCCGAAACGCGGCTTAGTCGTCCTGTAGTAGATGCCTGGATTAAAGCAGCTATTAATGCTGGCTATAAAGAAAATGTCGATTACAATGCCGATGATCAAGAGGGGGTTGGTTTATTTCAATTGACTAGCCGCAAAGGTCAACGCTGTAGTAGTGCCGTGGCTTATTTAAAGCCTATCAGAAAACGGCCTAATTTAACCGTACTTACCCACCAACAAGTTGAACATATCCTCTTTGACGATAAGCGTGCTGTTGGGGTAAAAACTACTCGTGGCGCCATCAAAGCAAAACGCGAAGTGATTTTAAGTGCAGGTGCATTAGCTTCACCGCACCTCTTGATGTTGTCAGGTATTGGCCCAGCCGATGAGTTAAAAGCCCACAATATAGAAACCTTGCATGAATTATCCGGGGTGGGGCAAAACATGCAAGATCATTTGCAGGTGCGGCCTATCTACAAATGTCGCACCAGTACCATTAATACAGAAATAAACAGTTTATTTAAGCAGGCTTTTATTGCTTTAGAGTATGCCTTAAAACGCACGGGGCCGATGACCATGGCGGCCAGTTTAGGCACAGGTTTTTTGTCTACAAAATACAGCCCTCAGCGCCCAGATATTCAATTCCATATTCAACCATGGAGTGCCGACTCGCCTGCTGAAGGCCCTCATAAATTTGATGCCTTTACAGCCTCTGTGCTGCAAATGCGCCCCGAGAGTAGTGGCCATATCAGTTTGGTTTCTAATCGTTTTAGTGATCAACCTGAACTACACCCTAACTATTTAGCTACAAAATTAGATCAAGACACTATTGTGGAAGGGCTAAAAATTGCCCGCCAGATTTGCCAGCAGGCGCCATTAAAAGATTTAATTGTTGAAGAATTTAAACCATCTAGTAGCATTGCTGAAGATGATGATGCGGGCTTATTAGATTGGATCCGTAATCATTCAACAACTATTTATCATCCCACTGGCACCTGCAAAATGGGTGTGGACGATCAAGCCGTGGTCGACCCACGCTTAAAGGTTTATGGGGTACAAGGCTTGCGTGTAGCCGACGCCTCGATCATGCCAATTATTGTTTCAGGTAATACCAATGCCCCTGCCATAATGATTGGTGAGAAAGCGGCAGATATTATATTGCAAGATGCCGAAGATAATTTACACAAGGCTACTAATTAGCCTATAAAGGATAGAAATTAATGTTTGAATTGCTGGCTGATTATGCCCAAATTGTTATCGCAGACCTAGTTTTATCGGGTGATAACGCCTTAATTATTGGCATGGCCGCAGCGGGTTTGCCCGCTGAACAACGTAAAAAGGCCATTTTTTATGGCATGCTGGTGGCCGCTGGCTTACGGGTAGTGTTTGCCTTAATCGTGACCCAATTGTTAGGCATTCCGGGTATTTTATTTATTGGTGCCTGCTTGCTGTATTACGTGTGCTGGCGTTTGTATGTGGAAATTCGAGAAAATGCCAATGCTGGTGTCGATTTAGATAACCCAGAAGTGACAGCGGCATCGCCCACAACTTTAAAGGCGGCCTTGTTGTCCATCTTGATTGCTGATGTATCTATGTCTTTAGACAATGTGTTGGCTGTGGCGGCAATTGCTGATGGTGATACCCAAAAACTAGTCATTGGTTTGGGCCTAGCTATTGTGCTAATGGCTGTAGCAGCCACATTTATTATGCAGCTATTAGTCAAATACCGTTGGATTTCTTGGGTAGGTTTGATTGTATTAGTTTATGTATCTAGTGAAATGATGCTACGCGGCATCATGGATATAGAGCAAGGTATTCTACCCCTATTAGGTTGGGTAGAAGGCTGGGATTTATAGAAACCTAAGTGTTTATTGGTTAGCAGGCTAGCCTGCTGACTTTTAAAGTGTCTGTTTCCCCTAGGGGTTGCTACATAAAACCTTCCATGTAGTAGCAAGTAAAACAGTATTGGGAAGGAGAATAATAACAACTGGAGGGCAACTATGTCCGTATTAAATAAAGTAAAGTTAGCTGTTGTAGCAGGGGCACTGATTATCAGTTCCACCGCTATTCATGCTAAAGACGTTACCATTCGTGTACAGTCAGTACTTGGCACCAAGTCTGATGAAGTACATATGTTAAATGAGTTTGCTAATGACGTTCGTGAACTTACTGGCGGTTCTGTGAATATTGAGATCCTGCCTGGTGGTTCTGTGGTTGGTAATCGCGACATCATTGACGCGATTGATTCCGGCCTGTTAGACGGCGGTTTTGCTTGGACTCACTACTGGGGTGGTAAGCACCCTGCGGCTAACCTATTTGGTGCGCCAATTGCGGGTGCTGGTGTAGGTATGGATAACATTGCCTTCCTATCCTGGTTCCAATACGGTGGTGGTAAAGAGCTTTATGACCGTCTATGGGACGAAATGGGCGTCAATGTTAAAGGCTTTATGTTACAGCCTGTGGGCCCAGAAGCTTTAGGTTGGTTCGGTGAGCCAATTAACTCAATGGATGACTTCCGTAAGAACCGTTTCCGTGCGCCTCCTGGCATGGTTGGCCAAGCTTATAAAGACATCGGTGTTGCCTCTGTTGCTATGGGTGGTGGTGATATCTTACCAGCCCTAGAAAAAGGCACTATTGATGCGGCTGAATGGTGTTGTCCTAAGCCTGACAGTGTGTTTGGTTTCCAAAAAGTACTTAAGCACTACTATCTACAAGGCTTACACCAAGTGGTTGTAAACGCTGATATGTATCTAAACAAAGATGTATACAACAGCTTAGATCCTCTACAACAGAAAGCAATTGAAGTCGCTGCTAACGCGTCTCTGTCAAAAGCAATTTCTTATCGTATCTATGAAAACGGCAAGGCACTTAAAGACTTGACCGAAAATCATGGTGTACAGTTGCATGATACTCCAGCGGATTACTTCCCTGCGTATATGAATGCAGCCAAAAACTTGCTTGAAACAGCCTCTGCCGAGAACGAATTCTTCGCAGAAGTTTGGCAGTCACAAAAAGACTTTGCTGAAATTGCGGTACCTTTCTGGTCCGGTGCGCAAGCATCTAACGCCAGCCTAGGTAAAGCATTCGCTGATAGCATCAAGTAATACAGGCTAACTGTTATCGACCTAGCACCTAGTGCTAGGTCGATTAATTAATGGATTTAATACATTACTATCGAAAATTTATCACAGCGTCCTGTTATCAGGAGTCTCTGATAAGTTTTTGCTTTTTTAACTCAGTTTGATGGTAAAAGAGTTTCGAACAAAGGCCTCTTTAGAAGATAAAGCCTATTGCTATGATGCAATGAATAGATACCAATTTAAGTTGTGTATAAATTTGTTGGTCACTCATGGTCATAAAGGTGAGAGTATTCTGAGCAGTTACATGTTCGCACAGGCATGACGAAAACAAGCAATTACGATCTGGATTAACAAGTATAATCTGGAAGCAGTTTGAATTATTAAACATAAGAATAAGAGGAAACACTATGGCGTCACAAGAAACAGATATCGGCGAATTAGATATTACCGATGAACTGATTGCCGAACGTCGAGCCGAAGAGCCGGGCCAAACGCCAGAAGATATGACCCCGTGGCAGCGTCCGATTACTGCTTTTATTGATCTGATGAATCTATGGATGGGTCGTCTGATCTGTATTGCCATTATTCCCCTAGTCGCAGTTATGGTGACCGAAGTTTTCTCACGTGGCATGTTTGCCTTGCTTATCTCTTATGATTTGGGCGATCTGGCTCGGGCACTTAATCTAGGCCCCACCGTCTGGGTATATGATATGAGCCGCATGTTAGGCGGCGTTATCTTTATGGCAGCATCTGGCTATGCTTTATTACGGGGTGTACATATCCGTGCGGATTTTATTTACCGTAACTGGCAACCCAAGACTCAAGCTACCGTCGATGCCGTGTTGTACATGGGCTTCTACTTCCCTGCCATGCTGTTATTCTTTTGGAGCTCACTAGGCTTCTTTGGTGATGCCATTGGCTTTAATGGCTGGGACAGACCTTGGGGACAGTGGGAGGATGCCAGTGCTGATTCCACCTGGGCGCCTTATCTATGGCCAGCGCGGATATTTATGCCCATAGGTGCTGCATTACTATTCTTACAAGGCTTCCCTGAACTATTTCGTGCTTTCCACAAAATGGGTAAAGAGCGGGAAGCTAAATTTCTCAGAATTTTCCCTGCTTATCTATTAGCCTTAGCAGCTATATTTGTCTCAGTATTTTATCCTGATACCTTACCACTGGGAGACTGGCTAGGTAGCTTATTTGGCGATATCAGCATTTCTAAGCCTGTTATTGGCATGATTATGTTAGGTGCCATGTTGTTCTCCATTTTTATCGGCTTCCCTATTTCATTTACCCTGATATTCCTAGGCTTTGTATTTATGACCTGGGGCGGCAACAGTAAGCTTGCTTTCTTCTTGCTGACTTTGCAGGTGAATTCAACCATGCTAGATGATCAGCTAGTGGCCGTGCCTTTGTTTATTTTCATGGGCATCATGATGGAGCAAGCTGGCCTTATGGAGCGTTTATTTAATGCCGTCCAAATGATGATGTCTCGCACCCGTGGGGCCTTATTTATTGCGGTATTGTTTGTCTCCACAATTTTCGCTGCGGCAACAGGTATTGTGGGTGCCTCAGTGACCATTCTTGGCATCATGGCAGCCAAGACCATGAACCGTTCTAAGTATGATGTGAAATTGTCTGCAGGCGCGATTACCGCTGGTGGTACCTTAGGTATCCTCATTCCTCCTTCAATTATGCTGATTGTAATGGGGCCAGTACTGGAAGTACCTGTAACCGATCTATTCCGTGCAGCCATCTTGCCTGGCGCTATGTTGGCTGGTTTATATATGATCTATACCATAGGTCGGTGCATGATTAACCCTAATCTTGGGCCGATTCTGCCGGAAGATGAACAGCCTGAAACATCGCCTTATTATGGCCTTGAGGTCATGCTAGTACTATTCGGCATTGGTGTTTTTGTCTACCTTTGCATACTGGGATCGGGTGGCTCTCTGTCATTTATACCACTGGGTGGTTTAGTAGTGCCCCTATTATGGCTATTCAGTATGTTTGGCATATTCAAATGGACGCGAGTCAATAAGCCTAACGGTTTTTATTTTTCTGATCTTTGGTATGAGTTTTTCATGGGTTTGGTACCGCCAACGGTACTAATTGCCTTTTCCCTTGGCTCCATTGTGGTTGGCTTGGCTACCCCAGCAGAGGCCGCTGCTTGCGGCGCCTTTGGCGCGGTTATATTGTCCCTAGCCTATAAGAAATTTACCATTAGCGGTGGCTACGATGCACTGATTAAAACCCTGGAAATTACCGTATTAATTATGTTCCTGGTGGCTGCGTCTAATTTCTTTGGCGCGGTGTTCTCTAATCTGGGCACGCCCAAAATGTTGACCGAACTGCTGCTATCTTTTGATATGTCCTCTTGGGCCATGCTGTTCTTTATTTTAGCCTTGATCTTCTTATTGGGCTGGCCCTTAGAATGGGTGCCTATTGTGCTGATCATTGTGCCTATCCTATTACCTGTAGTAGAAACACTGGACTTTGGCTTAAGCAGCACCGACTTATTGGTTTGGTTTGCCATACTGGTGGCGGTGAATTTACAAACCGCCTGGCTCAGCCCGCCGGTGGCCTTGTCGGCTTATTTCTTGAAGGGCGTTGTGCCCGAATGGGATCTTAAGGACATTTATTTAGGCATGATGCAATTTATGGTGATTCAACTGATTGGCTTGCTATTGATTGTGTATTTCCCACAAATTGCCTTGTGGCTACCGAACTATTTGTATGGTGGAGGCTAATAGCAATTTTAAAAAATAAGCTATGCCCACTGGTTATTCTAACCGTGGGCCTTGCTCCGCAGTATCTTGCTTAACAAGTTGATTCTCCAGTCAACAAATCAATCACCAATTTAATTGGTACACCACTTTAACCATTGATTGTTGTAATGCAATCAATGGTTTTTTTATCTCACGTTTTGCTGACTTTTGACTTTTCATCACCAAGATTAACACCATGACCTAGATAAGATTTGTAGCTAATCTAGCCAAAAAAGGATATCAGAGTAAACTTAGCAGCCTTTATTGCCTTAGTGACCTTGTTTAAGGCTCCTAGAGGTCTTTCTGAAACTTCACTATAACTCTTTCAAAGTAAAAGGCTGAACGACTTATATGGATAAGTATAGATAATAAAATTTCTGGGGCGGCAGGATTGATTAAGCAAAAGCCTGCTCGGCTTTCGCTTCCCCTTCGGGCTGCGCAGCTGACGCTACTTGATGCAAAACGCTTGCGCGTTTTGTGAACCTGAATTTAAAGAACAAAAACACAGGCCCAAAACAATTAAACCCAAGGGGTCTGATTGACCCCTTGGGTTTAATTGGTCGGGACGGCAGGATTTGAACCTGCGACCCCCTGCACCCCATGCAGGTGCGCTACCAAGCTGCGCCACGCCCCGACAAACTCTCGTACCGAGTGGTACTCAAGGAGGCGGTATCTTACTTTAATCTTGGGGGATTGTGAAGCACTTCACAGCTGAAAAAGGCTGAATATTTAGCACGTGGTTATTTCAGCAACAATGACTGTTTTTAAGCTTAAACAAGCTGGTTATTAAATGACTTGGTTTCGATATATAGGGGCTTAATAAGGTATGGCAATACCCGCCAAACTTTTAAGGTAGGCGGTTAGGAATTAGGCTTATGATCTTATCTATAGCTAGTCTACAGACTCAACCCGATCCTTAAGTTTTTGACCCGGTCGAAAAGTCACTACGCGACGTGCTGAGATGGCCACTTCTTCGCCAGTTTTCGGATTACGACCTGGACGCGAGCGCTTATCACGTAAATCAAAGTTACCAAAACCGGACAGTTTTACCTGTTCGTTATTCACTAGGCAACTAGCAATTTCGTCAAAGAAAGATTCAACTAAATCTTTGGCTTCTCGCTTACTTAGATTGTGCTCGCTACTGAGACGCTCTGCCATATCGGCTTTCGTCAATGAACCCATAAAATTTTCCCCTATGCCGTTATTTTTATTAAGGATTCAGAGTATTTAGTGTAACAGGCAGCCTCGAAAAGTAAAGATTAGTTTTATTGTCGACCATGAACCACATTATATTGCCGAATTCAGGGGTGTTAAATCACTCACCTAAAAGGCACTGAAAGCAGACATATAATGTGGTTAATAGCGAATAAACTAGCTCCGCAAGCTAGCTGAGCACTGGCTTTGCATGGCCTCAACAACTTGGTCAAACCATTGGTTTACCTCGTCGTCATTAAGGGTGCGCTCAGGATGCTGCCAAGTCACGCTTAAGGCTAAGCTCTTTTTGCCTTCAGCAATACCTTGTCCAGCGTATACATCAAACAGACCCACTTGTTGCAGGAATTCCCCAGCGTGGTGATTAATAACTGCCTGTAGTTCACTTACTGGTAAGCCTTCATCAACCAATACGGCCAGATCGCGTCTTACTTCTGGGAACTTAGACAGCGCCGTAAAGGCCGGTACCACACCTTCTGTCAGGGCGGCTAAACTAATTTCAAATAGATAAACAGGGCCTTGAAGATCAAGCTCCTGTTGCAATCCAGGATGCAAGGCACCTGCATAACCCACCAATGTATCTTGTTGATAAATGGCGGCACTTTGACCAGGGTGCAAAGCAACATGTTCTCCATTGCTAAATTGGAATGCATCCCCTTTGCCAGTTAAGGCCAAGAGGCTTTCAATATCACCTTTTAGGTCAAAGAAGTCGACGCTGTCATTTTTACCATGCCAGCTTTCTGGGTGACGAGGGCCACATATCAAACCAGCCATCACATCTTCCTGTTGCAGACCCTCAGCACTTGGAATAAAGCGCTGGCCCGTCTCAAACAACCTAACCCGTTGCTGTTGGCGATTTTGGTTATGCTGTAGAGCTTTAATTAAGCCAGGCCAAATACTGGTGCGCATCACCGACATATCAGCCGAAATAGGATTAGCCAATGCCACGGGCTTATGCTGGTTATCCATTTTGCCTTGTAGCTCAGGTTCCACCATACTGTAGGTAATAGCTTCTTGATAACCACGGCTCACCATATGGTGACGTAACAAGGTATTGGCACGTTTGGCCTCTGGCTTGGCAGGAATATCCATACTGCCCACTGGGTTAGTACTCGGTAAATTGTTATAGCCATAGACCCGAGCAATTTCTTCAATCAAATCGGCTTCAATAGCAATATCAAAACGCCAGCTGGGGGCTGAGAAAGTCCAGCTTTCAGCATCAGAGCTAACCAGCTCGAGACCTAAACGCAGCAGAATATCTTCTACCTGCGCATCGTCAAATGCAAACGCTAATAAGGAATTTAAGCGTTGTTTACGCAATACGACCTTATTTGCTTTAGGTAGGTGCTGATCAGCAACCTGCTCAATCATGGGGCCTGCTTCACCACCACAAATGCTTTGTAAAAGCTCTGTAGCACGGTCCATAGATTGGCGTTGCAAGGTATAGTCAACCCCACGTTCAAAACGATGTGAAGCATCTGTATGCAAACCAAAGCTGCGGGCTTTACCAGCAATATTAACGGGTTCAAAAAACGCCGCTTCTAGCAGTATATTTTTAGTCGTGTCGGAAACACCCGTTGAATCACCGCCCATAATGCCAGCCATACCAATGGCACCTTCGTTATCGGCAATCACTAGAACATCTTCATTTAAGGCGACAGTTTGACCATTAAGCAGCGTTAACTCTTCACCCTGATTGGCCATACGCACGTTAATGGCACCATCAAGCTTATCCAAATCATAAGCATGCATGGGCTGGCCTAGCTCAAGCATAACGTAAGCCGTAATATCTACAGCGGCGTCTATAGGACGAATATTGCTACGCAGCAATCTATCCTGCATCCACTGAGGGCTGGGCTGAGAGATATCCACATTGCGGATAACACGCGCCGTGATGCGTGGACAAGCTGCTGGGGCACTGACATTAATAGGGAAGGTATCTTCCAGTTGGGGTGCCACTTCAGACATGTCAGGCGAGGTTACATCGACACTATTGAGTACCCCTACTTCCCGTGCCAAACCGGCAATACTTAAACAGTCGCCACGGTTGGGGGTTAGATCAACATCAATCACCTGATCATCAAGTTGCATATAATCACGCAGATCAGTGCCCACTGGGGCATTGGCTGGCAATTCCATAATGCCATCATTATCTTCACTAATTTGTAATTCAGCCGCCGAGCACAACATACCAAAGGACTCAACTTGGCGTAATTTGGCTTTTTTGATCTTAAAGTTGCCAGGCAATACTGCACCTAAGGTGGCATAGGCTACTTTGATACCCGGGCGAGCATTAGGCGCACCACAGACCACTTGCTGGTCGGCTTGACCATCAGAAACTGTGCAAACTTGTAACTTATCGGCGTTAGGATGTGGCTCAGCGGCAACAATTTCACCTACTACTACGCCACTAAAGTCACCAGCTGCGGCTTCCACACCATCTACTTCGAGACCTGCCAAGGTAATTTGCGCCACTAACTCATCACTAGAGATAGCTGGATTCACCCATTCACGTAACCACTTTTCACTGAACTTCATTTTTCTTACCTAATATTCTTTGCTGTGCTTTGTATATAGTGTGACGCTCAATTAACTAAACTGAGACAGGAAACGTAGGTCGTTTTCAAAGAACAAACGCAGGTCTTTTACGCCATAACGCAACATAGCTAAACGCTCAACGCCAAAACCAAAAGCAAAACCAGTATATTTTTCAGGGTCAACACCCGATGCTGTCAGTACATTGGGATGCACCATGCCACAGCCTAAAATTTCCATCCATTTCTGCTCACCATTCGGGCCTTTATAGCCAATATCAACTTCAATGGATGGCTCCGTAAAGGGGAAATAGGACGGACGGTAGCGGACCTGTAGATCCTGCTCAAAAAACACATTGAGGAAATTGTGCAAAATGCCTTTTAAATCGGCAAAACTAATATTGTCATCAACTAATAGGCCTTCGACCTGATGGAACATGGGTGAATGGGTCTGATCCCAGTCACAACGATAAACACGACCAGGGCAAATAACCCGGATCGGCGGCTGTTGCTGTTCCATGGTGCGCACTTGTACCGGTGAGGTATGGGTGCGCAATAAAGTACCATCATCAAAGAAAAAGGTATCATGCATAGAGCGGGCAGGATGATGGGAAGGAATATTTAGGGCTTCAAAGTTATGATAATCATCTTCAATTTCTGGCCCCTTGGCGACGGAGAAACCAATTTGGGCAAAGAAACTCTCAATACGCTCCATGGTCATAGTAACAGGGTGTAAGCCACCATTATCTTGACCACGACCAGGCAAGCTAACATCAATACTTTCGCTAGCTAACTGTGCTCTTAATGCTTCGCTGGCCATCAAGGTACGCTTGGTGTTAATGGCGTCTTGCACTTGTTGCTTAGCAGCATTGATTTTGGCACCAGCAGCGGGTCTTTCTTCAGCAGAAAGTTTGCCTAAACTTTTTAGCTGCGCTGTTAGTTCACCTTTTTTACCCAGATATTGGACCCGAATCTGGTCTAAGGCCGCCTCATCTTGGGCGGCAGCGACGGCTTCTAAGCCTGCATTTACCAGTTGCTCCAGGTTTTCCATAGTCTTCTCCGCATACTTAATGGCCAAGCATTCCTTGCTCGCACCGTAAAACTATTTTGTCTTTTTTTAAATAAAAACAGGGGTAGAGTTTGCACCCTGCCCCTGTTTTGTTCTTTCCAAGTTTGGAAATCTACCCGATCGAGGTAAAAACTTAAGCGAGTGCCGCTTTGGCTTTTTCTACGATCGCGCTAAATACCGCTTTGTCATGAATGGCCAAATCGGCCAACACTTTACGGTCAATCTCAATGGAAGATTTCTTTAAACCAGCAATCAAACGGCTGTAGGACAGGCCATTCATACGCGCACCGGCGTTGATACGGGCAATCCACAGGGCACGGAACTGACGCTTACGTTGACGACGGTCACGGTAGGCATATTGGCCGGCCTTGATAACGGCTTGTTTAGCAACACGGAATACACGGCTGCGAGCGCCGTAGTAACCTTTAGCTTGCTTTAAAATCTTCTTATGACGACGGTGTGCTTGTACACCACGTTTTACGCGAGGCATGATTCTTTCTCCTTACCAGTGACTGTTAGATGTACGGCAGCATGCGCTTTACTAATGGCTTATCTGCAGCACAAATCTGCAAAGTGCCACGTAGCTGACGCTTACGCTTGGTGGACTTCTTAGTCAGTATATGACTGGTAAAGGACTGCTTATGCTTAAAGCCATTAGCAGTTTTCTTGAATCGTTTTGCAGCACCGCTGCAAGATTTCATCTTAGGCATTTCACTTACTCCACGCATTCATTAATTTGTTAATGAAGGCTCACCTCAGGACCTAAACCCCTTGGTGGTCTCCAGTTAAAGTAACCGCGAACAGTTACTTTTTCTTTTTTGGTGCTAGCACCATGGTCAATTGACGGCCTTCCATCTTTGGATACTGTTCCACGATGCCGTATTCATCCAGATCAGTTTCGACCCGTTTCAACAACTCCATGCCCAGCTCCTGGTGAGCCATTTCTCGACCACGGTAACGCAAGGTCACTTTGGCCTTGTCACCACCTTCTAGGAAACGTATCAGGTTGCGTAGTTTTACCTGATAATCTCCTATATCAGTTCCGGGACGGAACTTGATCTCTTTTACCTGAATCTGCTTCTGCTTTTTCTTGGCAGCGGCTTTTTGCTTCTTGGCTTCAAATACATGCTTGCCGTAGTCCATAATTTTACAAACTACCGGCTCCGCATCAGCTGCAATTTGCACCAGATCCAGTTTTGCTTCCTCAGCATGACGCAATGCTTCTGCTAAGGTAACGATGCCAACTTGACTACCGTCAGCACCAATTAGTCGAACTTCGTTCGCCTCAATATGTTCATTTATTGCAGGGCGTTTCGCTCGACCCTTATTGAATTCGCGTTTAATTGCGCTATCTCCACTTTTAGTTAGAGTGCAATGGCACTCAGCCTTTATCCTTGAAAACGACCTTTTTCTGCAACTGCGTCGTTAAGTAGTTGGGCATAAGCATCAAGGCTCATATTACCCAAATCTTCACCACTTCGGGTGCGCACAGTAACCGTGCCTGTTTCCACTTCCTTATCACCTACTACCAGCAAATAAGGAATCTTCTGAATTGTATGCTCGCGAATTTTAAAGCCTACCTTTTCGTTTCTCAAGTCCGCAGCGACTCGGAAGCCCATTTTTGTTAGTTTTTCTGCAATTTCCTGGCAGAAAGGGGCCTGTTTATCGGTAATATTCAAAATTACGGCTTGTTTTGGTGCCAACCAAGGTGGCATGGCGCCAGCAAAGTTTTCTATCAAAATGCCAAGAAAACGCTCAAAAGAACCCAAAGTAGCTCGGTGCAACATGACCGGCACTTCCCTTTCACCGGCTTCATTAACAAACTGAGCATCAAGGCGACCCGGCATAGAGAAGTCAACTTGAATAGTGCCACATTGCCAAACGCGACCTAGGCAATCCTTTAAGGAGAATTCAATTTTAGGGCCATAGAAAGCACCTTCGCCTGGCAAGATATCAAAGGGTAAATCCTTAGCATTTAGTGCTTGAGCTAAAGCTGCCTCAGCCCGATCCCAAACTTCATCAGAACCCACACGTTTTTCTGGGCGCGTAGATAGCTTTAAGATCACTTCGTCAAAACCAAAGTCGGCATAGACGGTATATAAGAAATCAATAAACTTGGCTACTTCATCTTGCATTTGATCAGCAGAACAGAAAATATGCCCATCGTCCTGAGTAAAGCTGCGCACGCGCATAATGCCGTGCAAAGTACCAGACGGTTCATTACGGTGACAGGAACCAAATTCTGCCATACGAATTGGCAGATCTCGATAAGAACGCAGTCCTTGATTAAAAATCTGTACATGACAAGGGCAGTTCATGGGTTTAACAGCATAGTCGCGATTTTCCGACGCTGTGGTAAACATCATCTCGGAAAACTTATCCCAGTGCCCGGAACGTTCCCACAAAGAACGGTCAACAACTTGCGGAGTCTTCACTTCTACATAGCCATTAGCCTGTTGCATATCACGCATATAGCGTTCTACAACCTGATAAATAGTCCAACCATTAGGATGCCAAAACACCATACCGGGTGCTTCTTCTTGGGTATGGAATAGGTCAAGGCGCTTACCTAATTTACGGTGATCACGCTTTTCTGCTTCTTCTAAACGATGCAAATAGGCTTTTAAATCTTTTTTGTCGGCCCAAGCAGTGCCATACACACGAGTTAACATGGCGTTATTGGAATCACCACGCCAATAGGCACCAGCCACCTTCATCAACTTAAACGACTTAATATGCCCTGTGGAAGGAACATGGGGGCCACGGCATAAATCTGTAAAGCCACCTTGATTATAAAAAGATAGATCTTCATCACCGGGAATAGAATCGATAATCTCGACTTTATATTCTTCACCTAGGTCTGCAAAAAATGCCACAGCATCAGAGCGATTCATAATCGAACGGCTAATAGGCAAGTTCTGCTTTACTAGCTCCTTCATGCGCTTTTCTATGAGCGCCAGATCTTCCGGAGTAAAAGCCCGCTCATAGGCAAAGTCGTAATAAAAACCGTCTTCAATAACCGGGCCAATGGTCACTTGGGCACCCGGGAAAACATCTTGTACCGCTTGCGCCATTAAGTGGGCGCAAGAGTGACGAATCACCTCTAGCCCCTCTTCATCACGACTGGTAATAATAGCTAGCTGAGCATCATCGGTAATAACATGACTGGTATCTACCAGCTCACCATCGACCTTGCCAGCCAAGGCAGCTTTAGCAAGACCAGGACCAATATCAAAGGCAATATCATGCACCGATACAGGGGCGGCGAACGAACGTTGACTTGCGTCAGGAAGGGTAATAACTGGCATAAATTTTCCTTACTCAGTGGTGACCCCTACCAAAGGCCACTTGGGATGTTGATATAGCTATGTAATTCAGTGACATAAGCTAAATAAATTAGGGGCGTAATTGTACCTATTAAAGCCTTTTTTCTCAAGCCGTCATTAGCCCTTAAGAAAAAGGCAATAAAGCTAAAAACTTAATCACCAAAACAATAGTTGTACTATTCAATATACAACAGAATATTTAAGCAGCTGAAATAATAAATTCAACAAAATATAATCTTACATACTATAATTATTTATACTTAATTGAAAGTACTTTACTAATTGGAGTATTCAAGATGAGAATTTTCATCCGCATAATGAGTTTGATTATCGCTATTAGCTTTGCCAGTCCAGCACTAAGTTTTTTTGGCTTATTTCAACCTAAATTATTTGATCTAGCTACCGAGCTTGCTGATAAAGGCAACCCAAACGCACAATACATCTTAGGTATGATGTATAACAATGGCTTTGAAACAGAAATGGATAGAAAAAAAGCCTTTGCCCTATTCCAACAAGCTGAACAAGGTGGCGACAAACTCGCTGCCTTTAAGTTAGGCTGTTACTACGACGGACAAGCACCTGAAGCAGTTGCTGTGGATAAGGAAAAGGCCTTCAAGTATTACCTTAGTTCCGCCGAGGCTGGCTATAGTCTTGCCCAATTTGTCAGCGGCAATATGTTGTTTGCAAAAGGCAATTATGAAGAAGCTGTTTACTGGATTACGAAATCAGCGCAACAAGGCCATGATCGTTCTTTTACTAATCTTTTTACTCTTTACTCAGATCCACAATGGGGTGTAGAAGATAGAGCACTAGCTCATCAATATTTAAGTATAGCGATAGCAAAAACGAACGAAGCCAAATATTTACCCAGAATGCGAGATTTATTAGCAGAAAACGCTGCCTTTTTAACCACCGAACAGATACAACTGGCAGAAAAAAATGCCGCTGCCTATGTGCCTAAGCAAACTCCCTTAACATTACGTGTTGTTAGAGGCTATAACGAACTTTACGACATTCGTAATCAGATGGTATTGGAAAATACTAAGTGATTTCTTAATAACCTGTTTTTTAACAACTGGGTAATTAACATTAGATCATTATTCAAATAAGCCTAACTGCTGGTCAGTTAGGCGGGCAAAGCTATCCCCCAGTAAATTAAGAATACCATCCACCACGGGCATTAATTGGCGTTCAATATAGTGTTCATAATCCAAAGGCAAAGGCGGCATATCAATAGACTGGGGGCCCTGTTTGGTGATGATATATTCGATCCAGCCACCCTCGTTATAGCGTGAATCTAAGCCCTGCTCAGCTAACCATTGCTCGGTTTTATTGGCGGCCTGGACATGGGGTGGAATATTTTTACTATATTCAGCCAAGGGGCGACGAATGCGCTTGCGATAAACCAACTTATCATCCATTAAGCCAGCGTGGATATCCGCTACTGTGTTGGTAATTAACGCTTTATAGTCTTGTTCTGCAAAGACCTTATTATAGAGCTGCTGTTGCAGTTCACGGGCCATGAGAGTCCAGTCTGTGCGCACATTCTCTAAGCCTTTAAATAAGGTTTTTAAGGAGCCATCGGCTTGCACCACCTGCCCAGCATAACGCTTTTTGCTGCCTACTTCCAAACCACGAATAGTGGGCATCACAAAACGTTTAAATAAGGTTTCAAATTCGATTTCCAAATAGCTGGTGAGGTTATATTCCGTTTGCAAATGCTCGCGCCACCAATTATTTAATACACTGGCCAAGTTCTTGCCCGTTTGATGGGCCTTTGCCATGGTCATAGCCTGATCACCCAACCAGACAAATACCGAATCAGTATCACCATAGATAACTTGGTAACCCTGAGCCTCAATTAAGGCCTTGGTTTGCTTTAGGATAGCGTGACCACGTTGGGTAATAGAAGACGCTAAACGTTGATCATAAAAGCGGCAGCGATTAGAGCCCAACACCCCATAGCAGGCATTCATTACAATCTTAATAGATGTTGATAGGGGTGTATTTTGCGCTGCTTTGGCTTGATCTCTGGCTTGCCATAAGGTGGCAATAATAGTTGGCAAAATCGCATCTTCACGGCTAAATCTGGCGCCTTTAAACCCTGCCACAGCGTTATCCTGCTCGGCACCAGTTATCAAACCCAATGGATCAATTAGAAAGCTACGAATAATACTGGGATATAGACTTTTAAAATCGAGTATCAAGACATTGCTAT
>JBMZUZ010000003.1:0-152184 GCA_049625185.1 Pseudomonadales bacterium
AGACCGGCGAAGGTCGTCGGTTCAAATCCGGCCCCCGCTACCAAATTCGAAAACCGTGGTAATGTGTTACCGCGGTTTTTTTATGCCTTCGGGTTACGATCCCGACGGCTCGTGCTCAGCTTTTTACCTTGTGCGGTCAAGACCGGCGAAGGTCGTCGGTTCAAATCCGGCCCCCGCTACCAAATTCGAAAACCATGGTGATATGTTACCGCGGTTTTTTTATGCCTTCGGGTTAATGCCTTTAATTAGATATTCAAGGCCATTGGTTTTTAGCTCTAAGGCAAGTTGCATCTGTTCACCCAATTGTCCTTTTGGAAAGCCCTTTCTGGTAAACCAGATCAAGTAAGCTTCCGGTAAATCGATTAGATAGCGGCCTTGATATTTGCCAAATGGCATTTGTGTCGCAGCAAGTTTAGATAAATCCTCGGGTTTTAGCATTGCTTATATTTTCCAATGGTCTAATTGAATTCGACAATCAGCTGCATTGCTTGATAACCAAATTTCATCATCCTCAATTGTCGCTTGAATAGACATGCCTCGAGCTACCATTTTACTTAATTGATCTACTTGCTCTTCAGGTAAATTGGATACCTTCAGGTTATCTAAACTAGACACTTTGTTTTGTAACTGTTGCCACCATATATGCGCACTATTGCCACCATAGGTATAGAGATAGACCTCCCGACTACGACCACAAGCTTTTCGAATACGTTTTTCGTCAACTTGCCCTAATTCAATCCATAACTCTATATCATCAGTTAAAGATCGTTGCCATAAATCTGGTTCGTTATCAGTGCTTATGCCTTTGCAGAAGCTAAGGTGCTCATTGGCATGAACAATAAAGGCTAAAACCCTTACCATCATACGTTGCTCATTTTCTGATGGGTGGCGAGCAATCGTGAGGCTATGATTGGCATAATAATGCTGATCTAAATTAGCAATTTGCAGCTCGGCTTTGTATATAGTTGCATTCTGGGCCATGTTAAACGCTCTTAGAAAAAACGTGACTATACATAAAGCTTATCAATAAAGCTTTGTTTGTTATTAATTTAGTGGGTAATTTTTTATTTGCTGACCTAAATTACAAGCAAAAAAAAGCCCATCCGAGGATGGGCAAAGTGAGCAAAACGGTTACTTCTGAATATGTAATTGACTAGCTTGCTGCGCCAAGGCCTCAATACTAGTCCAATCCTGTTGCGCTACTATATCACTTGGGGTTAGCCATGTGCCACCCACACACATCACATTAGGCAATTCTAAGAACTGCTCTGCAGTGTTAGGTTTGACTCCACCCGTAGGACAGAATTTAAGATTTGCCAAGGGGCCATAGAAGGCTTTTAGTAAATCCACACCGCCCACAACAACGGCTGGAAATAGCTTAAACCTCTCGTAACCAAGCTCCATGCCGGCCATGGCTTCGCTTACGCTGGCAACCCCTGGCAAAAGGGGTATAGAAGCTTGTGCACCATAGGCCAGTAGGCTAGGTGTAGCGCCAGGGCTAACAATAAAGTCAGCGCCAGCTTCGATACAAGCTTCATATTGTTCCGGAGTAGTCACCGTGCCAGCACCAACAATGGCGTCGGGCAGGGCGTCACTAATTTGTTTAATGGCTTGCAGGCCATAGTCATTACGCAAAGTGATCTCAAGTACTTTGAGGCCGCCTTTGACCAATGCGGTACACACTCCGAGGGCTTGTTCGGCATTATCTAGCTTTAGTACCGGAATCACCGGAGCTGCAGCGCAGATCGCATCGATACGTTGAGTGTGTTGTGACATAAGGTTCATGCTAGGCGCTCCAATAGATACTGATAGGTCGTTGCAAAAAAGCAAAAATAGGCATTTTGGCAGGGTTGCGCAATTCCATAGCCTGCTCAAGTGTGACCAGTTTGTCATCGCCGACTAGATGCAAAAACTTATGCTTTGCTAAATGAATTTGTTGGCCAGTCCAAGTAATACGTTGGGTAGGCTCCACTGGTGCAGTGGTGGCGCTACAAAGCAAAGGATTATCCTCTGCCATGGCGTGTACTAAATTAGGGCACTCTGGGAACAATGATGCCGTATGGCCATCATTACCCATACCCAAAATCATCACATCAATGGGGCGGCTCATTTGTTGCAGATGCTCATGGCACGTTTGGTAGCCTTCTTGATTGCTAGCAGCGCCGTTATACATAGGCACAAAATTAGCGCTGGCAGCAGCATTTTTTAATAAATGCTCACGCACTAAAGCTGCGTTACTGCCAGCTTCATGTTCGGCAACCCAACGTTCGTCGACGAGAGTAATATCAACCCGTGACCAATCCAGCTCCTGTTGACTTAAAGCGGCAAACATCACCGTGGGCGTACGGCCACCAGACACGGCCAAGCTAGCGCGAGATTGGTCTGCTAGGGCTTGTCGAAGACAGTCAGCTATGGCTATTGCCAGATCGACGGCCAAGTCAGCAGAACTATCACTGGTATGCCAGTGCGTATGTTGAGGTAAATAATTAGGCTTAGCAGTGCTCATACCAACGGTGTCCAAAAGCGTTAATCATGTCATCAGCGGCTTGTGGGCCACGACTACCAGCTGGGTAAGAATGTAAAGCTGAATCACTGTTTTCCCAAGCAGCTCGCATTTGGTCGCACCATTGCCATGAGGCTTCTACTTCATCGCGACGCACAAATAAGCTCTGGTTGCCTTTCAGTGCTTCCAGCAATAAGCGCTCATAGGCATCAGGAATACGAACATTGCCTTGCGTTTGGGCAAAATCAAGATTTAATGGGTCGCGACGTAAGCGCATACCTTTATCAATACCTTGTTCTTTGGTTAGGGTTTGCAGTGCAATTCCCTCGGAAGGCTGCAGTCGAATGATCAGTTTGTTTTCGGCCAAAGCCGCCTGATCATCATCAAAGATATAGTGACGATTAGGGTGGAAATGAATAACAATTTCAGTGGTCTTGCTACTCATTCGCTTACCTGTACGCAGGTAGAATGGTGTCCCAGCCCAGCGCCAGTTGGCAATATCAGCTCGTAAAGCCAGATAGGTTTCAGTTTGGCTTGCTGTGTTGGCATCAGGTTCGTTCAAATAACCTGGTGCTGGTTGACCTTTAAATTCACCATCACCGTATTGCCCACGCACCAAGTATTTATTGATGCTACTTGATTCCATAGGCTTTAAGGCTTCTAGAACGCGAACTTTTTCGTTACGAATACTGTCAGCATCTAAACGTGAAGGCGGTTCCATGGCGACAAGTGAAAGTAGTTGCAAAAGATGATTTTGCACCATATCACGCATTTGTCCGGCATGATCAAAATAACCCCAACGGCCTTCAATACCTATTTCTTCAGCAACGGTGATCTCGACATAACTAATATGGTCGTGATTCCATAAATCTGCGAATACTGGGTTAGCAAAGCGCAGGGCGATTAGGTTTTGTACCGTTTCTTTGCCTAAGTAATGGTCAATACGATAGATCTGTTCTTCTGCAAAGTATTTGCCAACTGTGTCGTTAATGACTTTCGAGGAATCTAGATCGTGACCAATAGGCTTCTCTAGGACAATCCGACTGCCAGTGCCGTTAAGGCCGGCAGTTTTTAGATTACTGCAAATATCACCAAAGATACTTGGCGGGGTGGCTAGATAAAATGTAGTGTCAGGCCCCCAATCAGCTAGCTTGTTAGCTAGGTTGGTATAGGCTTGGGTGTCTTGCATATCGAGTTGCAAGTAATCTAATCGCTGCAAGAAACGTTGCTTTACTGCACTATCTAATTCGTCAGCGGCGACAAATTTGGCTAGAGTATTGTCAACGTCTTGGGTAAAATCATTAATGTCGTACGCTTTGCGTGCTAGGCCAAGGATGCGGGTATCATGGTTAAGCAGGTTGGCTTTATCCAATTGAAATAAAGCGGGCAGTAATTTGCGCAAAGACAAATCGCCTAGGGCGCCAAATAGCACTAGAGTTTGACTAAAATTATTGCTGTTTGGGTTTGCTGTGGCCATCGTTAAAATATGGGTTTATGCGAATTATGATTGTAATAATACTACAATATTTGCGTTCGTAGTAGGCATTTATCTTAAAATGTTGGTAATATTACGTAAATATTGAATTATTCCCTATGCAGGAGTGCAGTCAAAATGAGCCCAGTCGATAATTTGCTGGAACAATTGAGTTCGCAATTGGATAGCCTTAACCGATCTGAGCGAAAGGTTGCTCAGGTTATTCTTAATGACCCACAGTTGGCAACTGGTTTAAGTATTGCTGCTTTGGCGGAAAAATCGTCTGTTTCTGAGCCCACAGTAAACCGCCTATGTCGTTCATTCGGTATTAAAGGCTTTCCTGACTTTAAGATTCGTTTGGCCCAAAGTATGGCTAAAGGTACGCCTTATATTAGTCAGAATGTGGCTCTTGATGACAGCGCCGAAACCTATACCGACAAAATATTCTCTAGTTCCATTGCCAGCTTGGAAGCAACTCGCCGTAAGGTAGATCCAGCCATGGTTAGCAAGGCAGTCGATTATCTTAGCCAGGCTCATCAGATTATGTTTTTTGGTATGGGTGCCTCTGGTGCGGTTGCCCAAGATGCGCAACATAAATTCTTTCGCTTTAATATTCCCGTAGTGGCTCACAATGATGCTTTATTAATGCGCATGCATGCGGCTGCGTGTCGACGTGGTGATGTAGTGGTATTGCTATCTTTTACTGGCCGCACCAAAGAAACCATTGAGATTGCCCGTATTGCCCGTCAAGCTGGGGCTGTTACTATTGCGGTGACGGCACCAGATTCGCCCCTATCTGAAGAGGTTAGCATGGCGTTAAAAATTGTGGCGCCTGAGGATACCGATGTGTATATGCCTATGCAGTCTCGGTTAATTCAACTAACCTTACTGGATGTCTTGGCTACGGGGGTTATTTTACGTCGTGGCGAAGATTTTCAGGATCATTTGCGTAGTATTAAACAAAGTTTAGTCGGTACGCGCTTTGACCCCAATGAAGCGGATTAATTAAGGTATTTGAATATGGCTGTGGTGAATATGTGGTGGCGACAAATATTGCTGTTAGTAGTTATGGCAGTGTTCCTTTCGGGATGTGTGTTAACCAAAGCAGTAACCACGCCTATGCGTGTTGTTGGTGCGGTTGTTTCTGTGGTGCCAGTAGTAGGTGACGCAGTAGATGCAACAATTGAGGAAGTGGCCGATGGGGTTGATGAAATACCCTTATAGTCCTGAGCGCCCATAAGATAACCAAGCACTATTAAATGCCCATTTAGGTGCACCTAAGTTGCAAGCATAGTTGACCATGGATATATGCTTAGCAGCTTCTTTTCTATCCGATATGGCATTCCCTATATCGTCTAAGCTAAGTGCTTTTTAGCTCATTAGCCAAAGCCCCAAAAAATACCCAGAATTGATGGTTTTGCTAGTGGTGGGCCTAGTAATTATTGCGTTATACTGGCTTTTTATCAGGCCGATTATTTACAGGAATTTGTAGCTTATGTCAGGTGTCATCCCCATAGATGAGGGCGTCGAACGTTTATCTCTTAAGGAGTATACGGAAAAGGCCTATTTAGACTATTCCATGTACGTTATCCTTGATCGGGCATTGCCTCATATTGGTGATGGTTTAAAGCCCGTGCAGCGCCGAATTGTTTATGCCATGTCCGAATTAGGTCTAAAAAATTCGGCTAAATATAAGAAATCGGCACGCACTATCGGTGATGTCTTAGGTAAATTTCACCCCCATGGTGATAGCGCTTGTTATGAAGCCATGGTGCATATGGCGCAAACCTTTTCTTATCGTTATACCCTTGTCGATGGCCAAGGTAACTGGGGTTCGGCTGATGACCCAAAATCCTTTGCTGCCATGCGTTATACAGAGGCGCGTCTGGCGCCCTATGCCGATGTTTTACTGGGCGAGTTGGGTCAGGGCACAGTTGATTGGGGGCTAAATTTTGATGGCACCTTGCAAGAGCCTCTCGTGCTTCCTGCCAGGGTTCCTAACGTATTGCTAAATGGTGCGACAGGTATTGCCGTAGGTATGGCAACCGATATCCCGCCCCATAATTTACGCGAGGTGGTCGAGGCCAGTATCCATCTATTGGATAATCCCCAAGCAACTACACGCGACTTATGTGAATTTATTAAGGGCCCTGATATGCCCACGGCGGCAGAAATTATCAGTTCCCGTGATGATATCTTAAATATGTATGAAACGGGGCGTGGCAGTATTCGTATGCGTGCCGTGGTCAATAATGAAGACGGTGATTTGGTGATTGCTGCCTTACCCTATCAGGTTTCTGGGGCCAAAGTACTAGAGCAAATTGCTGCGCAGATGCAGGCCAAAAAACTGCCCATGGTGGCAGATTTGCGGGATGAATCTGATCATGAAAACCCAACCCGTTTAGTTATTGTGCCGCGTTCAAACCGTGTGGATACTGAGCAACTGTTACATCATCTTTTTGCCACCACAGACCTTGAGCGCACATACCGAGTTAATCTTAACTTGATAGGTACTGACGGCCTACCGCAAGTAAAAGCCCTGCATACTATTCTGGGTGAATGGCTGCAATTCCGTATGGAAACCGTACGCAAACGTTTGCAATATCGATTGGATAAAGTGCTTGATAGGCTGCATTTATTGGAAGGTTTACTGATTGCCTTTTTAAATATTGATGAGGTGATCGCGATTATTCGTGAAGAGGAAAAGCCAAAGCCAGTGCTTATCCAGCGCTTTGCTCTGTCAGAGCGTCAAGCGGAAGCCATCCTTGAATTAAAGTTACGCCATTTGGCCAAACTCGAAGAAATGCGTATCAAAGGCGAACAAGAAGATTTGGCTAAAGAGCGCGATGAGTTAACCTTGATCCTGGGCTCCAAAGCACGTTTAAAAACCTTAATTAAACGCGAACTAACAACGGATGCGGAAGCCTTTGGTGATGATCGTCGTACGCCTATCGTGCAACGCACAGAGGCCAAAGCCTTATCGGAAAGGGATCTCTTGACCTCTGAGCCAGTCACCATTGTTCTGTCTAAGCAAGGCTGGGTGCGAGCTGCTAAAGGCCATGATGTTGATGCTGAGAATTTGAATTATAAATCAGGCGATGCTTACTATTTAGCAATCAAGGGGCGCAGCAATCAAAGTGCCTCTTTTATTGATGATGCTGGCCGTGCCTATGCCCTAGAGGCTCATACATTGCCCTCGGCTCGAGGCCAAGGGGAACCACTAAGTGGTCGCTTTAATGCCCCAAGTGGTGTGCATTTTGCCGCCGCCGTTTGTGCTAAGCCAGAGCAGTTGTTGTTGATGTGTACCGATGCGGGTTATGGCTTTGTAGCTAAATTTGCTGATCTGTTAACCAAGAACAAAGCCGGTAAGGTGGTAATGAGTGTGCCCAAGGGTGGCAAGGTGCAAACCCCTCAGTTTATCGATGAGGTGGATACGACTTGGTTAGTTGCGGTTAGCAATGAAGGCCGGATGTTAGTATTTCCACTGCAGGATTTACCCCAGTTAGCCCGGGGTAAAGGTAACAAGATTATCAATATATCTGCGGCTCGCGTCGCTAGCCGTGATGAGTTTATGGTATCCGTAGCTTTGGTCAAAGAAGAAGATGAGCTGCTGGTGCATTCGGGCAAACGTTACCTGCGCCTTAAAGGCACAGATTTAG
Source organism: Pseudomonadales bacterium (assembly GCA_049625185.1). Classification (GTDB taxonomy): domain Bacteria; phylum Pseudomonadota; class Gammaproteobacteria; order Pseudomonadales; family Balneatricaceae; genus Njordibacter. The sequence continues at coordinate 7,637 of JBMZUZ010000003.1, forward strand.
TTCACTATCGTGGCGAGCGAGGCCGCCGGGGTAATAAGCTGCCGCGGGGCTTCCAGAAGGTTGATGATTTAGAGGTTGTGGCCAAAGAAGAAGTTGCAGTTGAGGACGTAGTCACCGACTAAGCATTGTTAAAGCCGGTACTCGAAAAGATTCTTTTTTGGCCGGCTTCCAATCTCAACAGAAACGCTTTAGGACGACAAAGTTTTGGAAAAGTGATCGATCTGCATATTCAGTAGATCTTGGTAGTCACTGCTTAAGCGCGTCAAGCTAAAGGAGCCATTGCTAAGAAGTTGGCAATTATCGAGCTGCAAAACCCGTTGTTGTAATTCAGGATGATAAGCCACTTGGCGACTGATCATCATATCGTCTAAGCGTTCGGCATGAGAGAGTTCGGCAGCCTCATTAATAAGGTCTGCTGTATCATCCAAGGGCCCAGTGTGGACAACGATCTGAATATTTAAACAAGGTCGCCCATCCATAATCCGCTGCTGGTTAAAGGCTTTATACAGACCAAAGAAAAACTGTGCTGCACAAAGTGCATTAACACAATGGGTCATATGCTCTTGGGGCTTATCAAAGGTCACCAAAACATCGTGATTGTCTTCTGTTTCAATCGTGCCACCATAAATAGCACAAACCTGATCCACTAATTTCTGGTAGGCCTTCAACAGGCGATGTTTCTCATCGGCTACCATGGGACCTTGATCACGAGTATTGACATTAATATATAGCAGGCTGACTAGTGCGTTCTCATCGGCAGCACTAATTTCTGCTCGCAAGGCTTCAGGTATAGGGGTGTTAGCCAAAGTTGCCGGGGGTTCGTTATCTAAGCCTGATGGGTTGATGGCTATAGGGTCTTGTGGACTACCGGCATATTGTAAATCTTCCATGGTCACAATGGGTACATGGCGCGTAAATTCTGTATCGACAGGTTGTTGTATACCGATATTTGGACTTAACAACGGATCGCCAATATCACCCAAATCAGGACTATCAGACAGCTCTTGTGCCAAGCTATGTAGCTCATGGTCGAAGCCTTCCTGACCTACCTCTAAGGAGCTGGCTGGTATCACGGGTAAGCCTGTACCTTGGGGCATATCCAGTTCAAACTGATGCTCCGTTTGCGCCTGCAGCATATGGTTTTCATTAACGGAATTAAAACCTAGATTCAAAATACCCCATTCATCTAGGCGTTGGTCATCGAGTGGAGGTGCGCGATCATAAAGCAGAAGCTGTTCTTGGGCCTCATGTAAATCTTGCATAGGTTGATATAAACGTGATCCAAACCACCAGCCAACTACCAGACTAAGTAGGCCTAGAGCCAAGCAGCCAGGCCATAAAAGCTGTATAAGGGCTTGCCAGCTAGGTTGTAAATTAACTGCTGCAACCTTGACCTGAAGGCTACCTAGTACTAAGTCATTACTACGAATAGTAAATTTATCCAGATCTCGGCTGCCAAGAAAACCAGCCTTAGCTAACATTTTATCGTCGGCATTATAAATTGCTGCGCCTGTAATCGTGTCACTGCTGATTAGTTCTTGCAAAGAAACATTGAGGCTAATCAGGTCTTGGCGCAGAATTAATGGTGCGCTCAGCTTTGCTAATTGGCTGCCCAACTGCTGTTGCTGGTGTTGTTGCTGTTGTCCTGCTGCCGTTTGCAAATGCATATAGGTCATACTGCCAAGCGCTAGCAAGCTAAAAATAAATACCATTAGCGTCAACAGAATGGTTTTTTGAACCAGGCTGATACGCGATTGCATATGTTGGCGTAAAGTACGTGTTCTATTCGGATTGGTCACAATAAATTTTCAAGTTATAGCGCTTGTGCAAGCCTCACATTTTACACAGGAAGTGGTAAAATAATAAGACATATTTTTAACCTCAATGGCCTTATGCCTTAGGTTTCAATCACTAACCCTGCATATAGTTTATTAATCAAGGATTATCTTCATGTTTGCCAGCCTTACTTTGTTGCATAAAAATGCTGCTTTTCCTCAGGCAGTTGCCGCCTTAATGATGCAGCATGGTATTGACAAAGAACCTGTGCAGTTAGGGGCAAACCATGATTGCTATGTTTGGCAGTGGGTGTTTGCAGGGCCTATACCACAAGCCTTAGCAGATGATATTTCCCACTTACTGGCTGCCGATATGCAGCAAGGACAAGCCGACTATATTCTCTATGCTGGTGAGCAGGCACCGGCAATCAAATTGGCTGTATTCGATATGGATTCAACCTTAATTCAGGCAGAGGTCATGGATGAACTGGCTTATGAGGCTGGTATAGGGGAGCAGGTGGCAGCTATCACCGCCAGTGCTATGCGCGGTGAGATTGGCTTTCAAGAGAGCTTTAAGCGTCGCTTAGGCCTGCTGAAAGGTTTTGATTGTAGCGATTTGGAAACCATTTATCAGCGTATCGAATTGATGCCGGGTGCAGAAAAGCTAATGCGCAATCTCGTTAATCAAGGTGTTTACTGTGTTATTTTATCGGGCGGCTTTAGTTATTTTGCCGACCGTTTTGCTGCGCGTTTGGGCATGCAGGAAGCCCACTCCAACCCCCTCCAACAAGTTGATAATAAACTCACGGGTGATATCTCGGTACCAATCTTGGATGCTGAACGTAAACTCGAATTATTAACGGCAATCAGTGCAAACAATAACTGGCAAGTAGCGCAAACCATGGCCGTTGGTGACGGTGCTAATGACCTACCGATGCTTGGTGCTGCCGGTTTAGGTGTGGCTTTTCATGCCAAACCTCTGGTTATTGAGCAGGCACCGCACCACGTCAGCCATTTTGGTCTTGATGCGCTGCTGTATGTATTGGGCTTGGCTGATAAGGACCTAATATAAGCCTAGGTATAGTTTTTATTGTGGTTAGATATTAATTAAGGTTTTGTGGGCTTCCCCAGGTTCTTCCTTGACTAGCCGTGGAACCAGATAGCCGGGCAATTTGGCTTGTAATTTAAGGATTAATTGCTGGCCTTCCTCAATACCAACAAAGAAATGTTCCGTGCCAGCGACATGGTCTGGTAGGTGTAGATAATAAGGCAATACTTGCGCCTTAAATAAGCTCTCGCTAAGGGCGATTAAACTCGCTGCATCATTATTTATGGTATTTAGTAGCACGCTTTGATTAAGCATGGTAACCCCAGCTTCATATAGCCGCCCACAGGCTGCACTTACTTCCTGATCAATTTCTTGACTATGGTTACAATGAATCACCATCACCACTTGCAATGGTGAGTTTTGCAGGCGTTGGCACAAGGCTGAGGTAATGCGCGATGGCAATACTACTGGCAAGCGACTATGTATTCGTAAACGCTTTATTTGCGGTAACTTCTCAATCTCGTCCAGCAGAGAAAAAAGCATGTTGTTGGTCAATGCCAGAGGGTCACCGCCACTTAAAATAATTTCCTCTAGACTGAGATCTGTAACTAGGTGTGCAAGGCTTTCTTGCCACTGGCTGCGGGAACGTTGTTGTTCAGCGTAAGGATAATGCCGGCGAAAACAATAACGGCAATTAATAGCGCAATGGCCAGCAGCAATAAGTAAGGCACGACCATGGTATTTATGCACTACGCCCGGTGTGGGATTAAAATCCGCTTCAGCTAAGGGGTCATAAGTAAATTCAGCTGTGGCTATAGCCTCCGCGGCCTGAGGTAAAACCTGCAAGAGCAATGGATCTTGGAGATTGCCTGGCTGCATACGGGCAATAAACGTGGGTGGCACTAAGGTATCAAAACCTTGATCGTCAGCTAGCAAATCCTGTATTGCTGCCTCACTAAATTGTAATTGTTGAAGTAGTTCTTTGGGGTTGCGTACACTGTTTGCTAGCTGCTGACGCCAATGGTTTTCTTCAGCCCTTTGATCTGGGCTTAGGATAACTTCGGCGTGAGACTCAACTTGTGCCACAGTTTCAGGTATCATTAGTGTTTTCCGTTTATACAATTAATTGAGCAACACGATGGCGAATTATAGCACTAACGAATTCAAGAATGGTCTGAAAGTTATGTTGGAAGGCGACCCATGTTCCATGGTGGATGTGGAGTTTGTTAAGCCAGGTAAGGGCCAGGCCTTTACCCGGGTAAAAATGAAAAACCTAAAAAGTGGCCGGGTCTGGGAACGTACTTTTAAGTCGGGCGAAAGTATTGAAAGTGCCGACGTCATGGATCGTGATATGGAGTACTTGTACACCGATGGTGAATTTTGGCATTTTATGATGACTGATGGCTCTTTCGAACAGTTTGCTGCGGACGCTACAGCTGTAGGTGATTGCACTAAGTGGTTAAAAGAGCAAGATGTGTACATGGTAACCTTGTGGAATGAAGCGCCTATTAGTGTTTCAGCCCCTAATTTTGTTGAGCTGCAAGTAACGGAAACGGATCCTGGTCTGAAAGGTGATACCGCGCAAGGTGGTAGCAAGCCAGCTTATCTACAAACAGGTGCTATGGTGCGTGTACCGCTATTTATTGAAGAAGGTGAAATCCTAAAGATTGATACCCGGACTGGCGAATACGTCAGCCGTGCTTAATCTTTAGTCTGCCCTTAAGTTCTATAACCAAGATCTTGGGGGCATTCGCCTAGCTTCTAAACTTCTAAATAACGATTGAGTTTAGCATGTCTAAAGTGTCCACTTGGCAGCCCAGCGCTGATATAACCATGTTACAAGCGCGGGCGAAAATGCTAGCACAGGTGCGAGACTTTTTTGCTGTCCGCCAGGTTTTAGAAGTAGACACCCCCATTCTTTCCCACCATGGTGTGAGTGATCCTCATATTGATAGTATCAGGGCTGAGTTTACGCCCGATGGTGCAAGTCATAGGGAAACCATGTTTCTAATGAGTTCTCCTGAATATGCCATGAAGCGCTTATTAGCGTCAGGTAGTGGTAGTATTTTTCAAATTGCCAAAGCTTTTCGCAATGGTGAAGCAGGGCGCCGTCATAATCCTGAATTTACTATGTTGGAATGGTATCGGGTAGACTTTGATTTGCAGCAGTTAATGGCAGAGGTGGCTGACTTATTGGGGCTTTTGTTGGCGCCACATTTAGGCCCATTAGACTGGCACTATTTGAGCTACGCCGAGGCTTTTGAGCAGATACTTGGGGTAAATCCTTGGTTAATGGATGATCAGGCTGTACAGACCTTGGCACAACAGCATGTTGATATTTCTCTGCCTGCTGATACACCACGGGAGACATGGCTAGATCTTTTGATGAGTCATTGTATAGAACCTGCCCTGCCAACAGCCTGCTTTATATACAATTACCCGGCAGCTCAAGCTGCCTTGGCTAAACTTGAGACTGATGCTGCAGGTCAATCTGTAGCCCGGCGCTTTGAGGTTTATATCCAAGGTATGGAGCTGGCTAATGGTTATCAGGAATTAACCGATGCGCAAGAACAAGCGCAGCGCTTTGCTCAGGATAATCAGTTACGAGCTCAACTAGGCAAGCCAAATATGCCGGCTGATCAGCGTTTAATTGCCGCCTTGCAGGCAGGTCTGCCCGTTTGTGCCGGGGTAGCTATGGGTATGGAACGCATCCTAATGTTGGCCTATAAAAAACCAGATATTGCTGAAGTCTTAGCTTTTAATCACCCATTAGCTTAGCTAACATCTGCCCCATGCGGGTAGTGACACCAGGCTGAAGTTCAGCATTCCAAGTGCAAGTGTCTTTAGGTAGACAAAGAATAATCGTTGAGCCTAGTTTAAAGCGGCCCATCTCTTCACCTTTGCGCAAAGAAATCTCTTGTTGATCACCATATTCCCAGGTTTGTACCTGCTTACCCGTGGGGCAGACTAAGCCCGACCAAGTTGTTTCTATGCTAGCGACCACCATGGCGCCCACTAGTACCATGGCCATAGGGCCAAATTCTGTTTCAAAAATAGCCACTAGGCGCTCATTGCGAGCAAATAAATTGGGTACATTAGCCGCGGTTGCCTGATTCACAGAAAATAACTGCCCTGGCACATGGGCCATACGTAACAGCTTGCCATCACAGGGCATATGGATACGATGGTAATCTTTAGGTGCTAAATAGATGGTAGTAAATTGACCATCTTCGAATGGTGCTGACCAAGCAGGGTTGCCGCCTAATAAGGCGTTAACACTAAATTTTTGCCCCTTGGCTTGGAAAATTTGGCCAGCATTAATATCACCGATTTGGCTTACGGCACCATCAACAGGACAGGCTAGATGTTCTGGGTCATGATCAATGTGACGGGCATCCGCTTTTAAGCTGCGGGTAAAGAAATCGTTAAAGCTCATATAATCTGCAAAGTCTTCACGCTCGGCTTCCTGCATATTAACTTTAAACTGTTTGGCAAACAGTTTAATCAAAGGGTTTTTGATTAGCGGTAGACGGCTTTCTGCTAAAGCACCTAATACACGTGATAGTAAATGCTGGGGAATAATATATTGCAGCAGAACAAACAAACGGTCTTTCATAATAATTCCTGAGTCAATTTAGTGATGAGTAACAAACTCATCCAGTGAAGCTTTAATTTGTCGATAACTAGCCAAGCGGACTGGGTCAATCTTACCCTCTTCTACAGCCTTTAGAAGAGCGCAGCCAGGTTCATGTTCATGGGAGCAATTACTAAATTTGCAGTAGCCCAAAAACGGGCGAAATTCACGAAATGCTTCTAGTAAGGTGGCAGCATCCATATGCCACAAACCAAATTCGCGAATGCCAGGTGAGTCAATTAGGTCACCACCATTAGGAAAGTGAAATAATCTCGCTGTAGTAGTGGTGTGAATACCTTGTTGGTGATATTCCGATAAGGCACTGACTTTTAAATCCGTGCCCGGCAATAAAACGTTAACCAAAGATGATTTGCCCACGCCAGACTGCCCGACAAACACACTCACTCGTTGGTTAAGGGCGGCTAGCAAAGCCTCGAGGCTATCTTGGGTTTTGGTAGAAGCACGAATAACCCGATAGCCTAGTTGTTCATAGCGGGCCAGCATGGGCACCAGATGGGCTTCCGACTCGGCATCCAATAGATCCGTTTTATTGAGCAAAATAATAGGCTCAATAGCACTGGCTTCAGCCGCTACTAGATAACGATCAACAAGGTTGGCGTAGGTATGGGGTTTGGGGGCAATGGTGACAACAATCTGGTCAATATTAGCAGCAACTGGCTTAAGTTCACCGTACTTATTGGGGCGACTTAGTTCACTATGGCGAGGATCCCTAGCCACAATAACCCCAGTGTGATCAGCGGCCTGACGCCAAGAGACTTTATCACCAGTGACTAGATGGCCTAAATTAGACCGCAGTTTGCATCTAAAAATAGCACTCTGCTCGGCCTCTACATCGATTTGCGCACCATAATGTGCGACAATTAAGCCTTGCTGCTCGGGGCCTAGGTCACCATGTTCGATAGCTGAGTCGATGGCCTGATCCTGTTTCTGAGCGCGGGCGCGGCGCTCGGCTTGCACCTTCTCAATTTGCCATTTTTGGCGGCGGGTTAACTGTCGTTTTGCCATGTAATTGCAATCAGCCTGACTATTTGGGGTTTATTCTACCGCGAAGTGGGGCATAATTCAGGTTTTCGCCCCGATTAAACAAATTTATTGTCATTCATAGCACTACAAGGATATACCATGGCCAAGCACCCCCATAACCTGATTTGGATTGATCTGGAAATGACCGGTTTGGATCCAGCAACAGATGTCATCATCGAAATAGCCACCATCGTTACCGATGCCAATCTTAATGTCTTGTCCCAAGGGCCATCTTTAGTCATCCATCAGACGGACGAAGTGTTGGCCAATATGAACCCTTGGTGTATTAAGCAACATGGCCAGTCGGGCTTAACCCAAAGAGTGCGAGAGAGTGATATTACCACTGCACAGGCTGAACAAATGACCTTAGCATTCTTGCAGCAATATGTTGATGCAGGTGTCTCCCCCATGTGTGGAAACAGTATCGGGCAAGATCGACGCTTCTTGGTAAAGTATATGCCTGATCTGGCAAACTACTTCCATTATCGCAATTTAGATGTCAGTACCTTAAAGGAATTAGCTCGCCGCTGGCAGCCCGACTTGTTGGCTGATTTTCACAAACAAAGTACTCATTTGGCCATGGACGATATTATTGATTCTATTGCTGAACTGGCGTTTTATCGAGAGCGCATGTTAAAGATTTAACTTGGCGTTTGTTTTGTGCCGTTGTTTCGTGGTCTAGCGTAAATGCTTAAGTTTGCGTGCATCTAAGGCGAGTAGGGGTAATGGCTTCAGTGGGATGGCTTGTGCAGCCCGCTGTTCTAACTGCTGTAATGCCCATTGTATATGCTCCTGCACCATCCCTGATGTATCCTTTAGGCGTGCCTGTAAAGCCGCAATAGTGGCCGCATTGGCTTGGCCATTGCCAAGGGCGACAGCAATATTGCGTAACCAGCCTTCGTACCCAGCCCGGCGAATAGGCGAACCTTGGGTGCGTTCGTCAAACTCTTCAGCTGACCAATTAAATAAGCTAATCAGGCTGGCTTGGTCTAGTCCATGGCGTGGCTTAAAGTCAGATTCTTCTGTGGCTTGAGGGTAGCGGTTCCAAGGGCAGGCTAGTTGGCAATCATCGCAGCCAAAAATGCGATTACCCATCAAGGGTCTAATCTCTTCTGGAATAGCGCCCTTATGTTCAATAGTTAAATAGGCAATGCAGCGGTTAGCATCCAGTACATAAGGTTCGGGAAAGGCCTTGGTTGGACATAGGTCCATACAGGCGCTACAGCGGGAGCAATGATCTTTGTCGTAAGGCTCGTCTGTGGGTAAAGGCAGATCGACAAAAATTTCGCCTAGCACAAACCAGGACCCAGTGCGGCGATTAATCAGTAGGGTGTTTTTGCCTTGCCAGCCCAGCCCTGCTTGTTGCGCCATGGGTTTTTCCATAACTGGCGCACTATCCACAAACACCCGATAACCAAAAGGTCCAATTAAGGCCTCCATGGCCTTGGCCATTTGTGCCAAGCGTTTGCGAACTAGCTTGTGATAATCTCTACCCAAAGCATAGCGTGCGATATAGCCTTGTTGATCATTTTCTAAGCAACTTTTGGTAGTCAACTGCGGATCTAAATAATGCATACTAAGGCAGATCACTCTTAAGGTGCCTGGCACTAGCTCAGCTGGACGATAGCGTTTGCTGCCATGGGCTGACATATAGTCCATATCGGCGTGATAGCCCTGAGCAACCCACTCTTGTAAGCGTTGGCCAGCAGCTTCTAAATCAGGCTTCACCACACCCATTTCAGCAAACCCAAATTGCTGAGCAAGTTGTTGAATTTGCCCATGTAAACTGTGCAATTGTTGTTGGCTTAGGGGCGGAGCTTGGTTAGCATTTTCAGACATAGGGATATTTTACCTTGATTTGCTATGGAAAGACTACGCACAAGTGCTTTGACAAGGTATCATGGGCGCTGGCTAAAATATTCCTTAATTAACCCTTGGAGCCAATACATTTACCATGACCGAACAACTGCTACTAAAAGCGCTAGGAGAGGATGCCATGGTGGCCCTTGGTCAGCAGTTAGGCACTGTTATGCAAGCTAACGATTCCGGCTTAGTGGTGTTTTTGCAGGGTAATTTAGGCATGGGAAAAACCACCTTTGTCAGAGGTATCATTCGTTCCTTTGGGCATACGGGTGCGGTAAAAAGCCCTACCTATACTTTGGTTGAACCCTACGAGTTTCAGGCCTTGCAAGTTAATCATTTTGATTTATATCGGCTTAGTAATGCTGAAGAGTTAGAATTTCTTGGTATTCGCGACTATTTTTCTGGCTCAGCCATTAACCTGATCGAGTGGCCAGACAAAGGTGCGGGTATTCTGCCAACAGCTGATTTAACCATTACGATTACTGGTGCTGGGCCGCAAAGGGAATTGTTGTTTGCCGTAAGTAGTCATTCAGCCCAGAGTTTACTAACACAGCTGCGGGAGGCAAGTCGTGTTTAGGTTGCTAATTCGCGTCATGCTTATCGGTATATTGTTTGTCGGCGCAAAGAGTTGGGCAGCAGAGGTAAAAAATGTGCGCATTTGGCCTGCGCCAGATAGTACGCGCGTGGTATTTGATATCAGCGCGCCAGTGACCTTTGAAGTCATTCGCCTAATTAATCCAGAACGTCTAGTGATTGATATACCTTCGAGTCGATTGCAAGCAGCCTTATCGCAACTGGACTTTACCGGCAGCCCAATTAAAGCTATCCGCCATAGTCAGCGCCCCAATAATAAACTGCGCTTGGTGCTTGATTTAAAGCATAAGCTAGAAGCCAAATTATTTACGCTTAAGCCTAATCAGTCCTATGGCCATCGTCTGGTGATTGATTTAAATAACTACCAAGTATCTGGTGCTAAAGTTAGCTCAAAGCCTAAGCAGCAAGCGGTAAAAAGTTTGCCCGTCATAGAAAACCAACGCAATATTGTTATTGCTATTGATGCTGGTCATGGTGGCGAGGATCCTGGCGCACTTGGCCCTCGTTTTGATGGTAAAAGATTACGAGAAAAGCATATAGTTATGGCTATTTCTCAGTATCTACAGAAAGAATTAGATAGTATGCCGGGTTTTGAAAGTGAGCTACTCCGCAGTGGCGACTATTACATTGGTTTGCGCGATAGAACCAAAAAAGCCCGTCAGGCGAGTGCTGATTTATTTGTTTCTGTCCACGCTGATGCTTTTACTAATCCCAAGGCTCGTGGTGCTTCAGTATGGACTTTGTCCAAAAGTGGCGCTTCTAGTGAGATGGGTCGTTGGTTAGCCAGAAAAGAAAACAGTGCTGACCTGATTGGTGGTATTGGTGGGGTCAGCCTTGATGATAAAGAAGAAGATCTGGCAAAAACTTTACTTGATCTATCCATGACACATAGCCAATCAATCAGCCGTGGCATTGCTATTAGTGTGCACCGCCATATTTCAAAAATGGCTCGGATGCATAAAGATCATGTGGAACGGGCTGGTTTTGCTGTGCTTAAATCGCCAGATATTCCGTCTATACTGGTAGAAACGGGTTTTATTTCTAATCCAGGTGAAGCGGCGAAGTTGCGCACGCCTAGTTACCAGAAGAAAATGGCGAAAGCCATTGCGGCTGGTATTAAGGAATATTATTACGCCAACCCCGTGGCCAATACCTATATCGCAACGTTGGTAGCGGCTAAAGGCCAACAAATAACCTACAAAGTGGTTAGGGGTGATACTTTGTCAGAAATTGCTCAGCGCTATAATACCAGTATTAGTAAATTGCGCACGGCCAATAAATTGAATGCTAAGTCTGTTCTGCAGATTGGTCAGTTATTGGTTATTCCTACAGGATAAATAAGATGCCCCGAATTCATTTGCTCAGTCCTCGTTTGGCGAATCAGATAGCTGCTGGTGAAGTGGTTGAGCGCCCTGCGTCAGTAGTAAAAGAATTATTGGAAAATAGTCTTGATGCTGGTGCCGATACAATTAGTGTTGATGTCGAACAAGGTGGCGTCAAATTAATGCGCATTCGGGATAATGGATGTGGCATTGAAAAGGACGATCTTGCCTTATCACTTAGTCGCCATGCCACTAGTAAAATCAGTAGTTTAGATGACTTAGAGGCGGTCAGTAGTTTAGGTTTCCGTGGGGAAGCTTTAGCTAGTATCAGTTCTGTGGCGCGCCTGACACTCACTTCAAATACAGCACAGCAAGATAGTGCCTGGCAGGTGTCGACGGCGGGGCGAGATATGGATGCGCAGGTGCAGCCAGCAGCCCATCCAGTGGGTACCACAGTTGAGGTACGAGATCTGTTTTTTAATACCCCAGCTAGACGTAAGTTTTTGCGTACAGAAAAAACTGAGTTTGGGCACCTTGAGGAAGTCATAAAACGCCTTGCTCTAAGTCGAATGGACGTGGCTTTCCAGCTTAAACATAACGGTAAGGTAATTCATAACTTACGTCCGGCACAGCAACAGGCGGCGCAAGAAAAGCGAGTTGCCAGTGTTTGTGGACCAAATTTTATGCCTCAGGCTGTGCATATTGAAATGGAAGCACCTGGCTTGCGTATCTGGGGTTGGGTAGGCTTACCCACATTTTCTCGCAGTCAGGCCGACTTGCAATATTTCTTTGTTAATGGCCGTGTAGTAAAAGATAAATTAGTTAGTCATGCGGTGCGTCAGGCCTATCGTGATGTGCTTTATCATGGCCGTCATCCTGCTTTTGTATTGTATCTAGAATTAGATGCGGCCACGGTCGATGTCAATGTGCACCCCACCAAAAACGAAGTACGTTTTCGTGATGGTCGTTTAGTGCACGACTTTATCTTTCGATCCTTGCATAAATCCTTAGCTGATGTTCGGCCCGAGGTGCCCACAGGTGGAGGCTTGCATGAGCTAGGCATACCATCAGCCAATCAGCCTGATATGGGTTTGGCAGCGGGTGTGTTTGCGGGGCAAAATAACTTGGCCATGGGAGTAAGCAACGATCATGGTAGCCTGCCTAGTGGTGGAGCGGGTAGCTTTTCTGGTTATCGACCTGCTGGTGCTGGTAGCACCCCTCAACAGATGCAAGAGCAGGCACAAGTCTATGGCCAACTGCATGGTCAGCAGGTGGCCGGGGACATGGCAGCGGACACAGGTGAACAGGTCGATATGACTACGGGAGAGGTGATTATTCCGCCTCTGGGGTTTGCTATTGCACAATTACATGGCATATATATCCTCGCAGAAAATGCGCAGGGCTTAATTTTGGTTGATATGCATGCCGCCCATGAGCGCATTGTTTATGAGCAAATGAAAACGGCCTTAAATGACCAAGGTGTTAGGGCGCAACCTTTGCTGGTGCCTTTATCTATGGCGGTCAGCAGTCGTGAAGCAGATCATGTTGAAAGCTGCAATGATGCCTTTGCCGAACTGGGGTTAGTAATTGATCGTGCCGGTACAGAGACACTGATAGTGCGGCAAGTGCCGAGTGTATTGCAGCATGCCAATATTGAGCAATTAGTCCGTGATGTTTTAGCTGATGTCGTAACCTTCGGCAGTAGTGATCGAATTCGCGCTGCCCATAACGAGTTGTTAGGCACTATGGCCTGCCATGGCGCAGTTCGAGCCAATCGCAAGCTATCTATAACTGAAATGAATGCTCTGTTACGTGATATGGAAAACACAGAACGCAGTGGTCAATGTAATCATGGGCGCCCCACCTGGACTCAGTTAAATCTATCAGAGTTAGATAAGCTGTTTTTGCGAGGCCAATAATGAGCCCTATGTTACCCCCAGCTGTGTTTTTAATGGGGCCTACTGCTGCTGGTAAAACAGATCTAGCCGTAGCCCTAGCGCAACATCAAAACTGCGAAATCATCTCAGTTGATTCAGCTCTTATATATCGTGGTATGGATATTGGTAGTGCGAAACCAGATGCTGCTACCTTAGCCTTAGCGCCCCATCATTTACTAGATATACGTGAACCCTCGGTGGCTTATTCAGTAGCTGAGTTTTGCGCCGACGCATTGGCATTAATGGCCGATATTACTGCTCGAGGAAAAGTGCCCTTGCTAGTTGGTGGCACGATGATGTATTACAAGGCCTTAATGGATGGTTTGGCGGATTTGCCGGCTTCTGATGCCGATATACGCCAGCAACTTGAAGCTGATGCGGCTGCGCTTGGCATACCTGCTTTGCATGCGCGTTTAGCTGTGGTAGACCCAATAGCTGCTCAGCGTTTACATAATACAGATAGCCAGCGAGTGTTACGTGCTCTAGAGGTCTATGAAGTTACTGGTGAGACTTTGAGTAGTCATTGGGCTCGCCAAGCAGATTATAGTTTGCCTTATACGGTTACTTCTATTGGTATCTGGCCACCAGAGCGGGCCATTTTACATCAGCGCATAGAACAACGTTTTCAACTCATGCTGGAACAGGGTTTTGAGCAAGAAGTGTTGGCTTTGCGCGACCGTGGAGACTTAAATTTATCAATGCCGTCTATGCGTTGTGTCGGATATCGGCAAATGTGGCAATATCTTGATGGCGACTATAATTATGAGACCATGATCCATAAAGGCGTGGTTGCCACCAGACAATTAGCTAAAAGGCAGCTAACTTGGTTAAGAAAATGGCCTGATTTACACTATATTGACAGTATGGAGCCAAAATTAGCATTCACTGTTTCACAAATATTCGATAGAATGTAAAGATGAAAATTAACGACTAAGCTTAATCTGTTAATTTTCGCTGTAGCAGCTAATTTGTTACATGCTGTGTGCACTTTCCATAGGTGTAAAATTTATATTTAAAGGAGTTAATAATGTCAAAAGGGCAAAGCCTACAAGACCCTTATCTGAATGTTCTGCGCAAGGAAAGAGTACCTGTTTCCATTTTTTTGGTAAATGGTATTAAGCTGCAAGGTCAGATCGAGTCTTTTGACCAGTTTGTTATTTTATTAAAGAATACCGTTTCTCAAATGGTATACAAACATGCTATCTCGACTGTGGTTCCCGCTCGCCCAGTCAAGGTACCGACCGAAGAAGAAGCGAGTTAATTTTTTTCAGTGTATAGACGCCACAATAAGCATCATTCTATGGGTGCTTTTGTAATTAAACGAGCACCTTTCGGTGCTCGCTTACATTTAGGTTAAACTATTGTTTTTTGAACGTCATGACGGCGGCGAACGTGCCATTCTGGTTCACATGGAAATGGGACAGGAGGGTGAACGTGAGGATGCCAACGAATTAAAGGAATTGGTTCTATCGGCGGGTGCTGACCCTATCGTAATGATTGGTGGTGCACGTTCCCATCCCCACCCAAAAACCTATGTTGGTTCTGGCAAAGTGGCGGAAATAAGCCACGCTGTTAGTGAGCATCAAGCAGAGATTGTGATATTTAATCATACTCTTAGCCCCGGCCAAGAGCGCAATCTTGAAAAGGAATTCCAATGTCGAGTGCTCGACCGTACGGGTTTAATTCTGGATATATTCGCCCAGCGCGCACGCACTCACGAAGGTAAGTTGCAAGTTGAGTTAGCGCAGTTAGAACATATGTCTACGCGCCTAGTGCGGGGTTGGACCCACTTAGAACGTCAAAAAGGTGGTATTGGTCTGCGTGGCCCGGGTGAAACGCAATTAGAGACTGACCGGCGTTTATTACGGGCGCGAATTACCTCCATTCTTAAGCGTTTGCAAAAGGTTCGTAAGCAGCGTGAACAGGGGCGACGATCGCGGCGTCGGGCCGAAGTGCCTACCTTATCCCTAGTGGGATATACTAACGCTGGTAAGTCCAGTTTGTTTAATCGTATAACCGTTGCCGACGTTTATGCCGCGGATCAATTATTCGCTACCTTGGATCCAACCTTTAGACGTCTTGAAATTACTGATGTGGGCCCCACTATATTGGTTGACACAGTTGGTTTTATCCGCCATCTGCCCCATAAACTAGTAGATGCCTTTCGGGCTACTCTACAGGAAACAGCAGAAGCATCACTGCTGTTGCATGTGGTAGATGCCAGTGATGAAATGCGAGATGACAATATTACTGAAGTAAATGATGTCTTGCAGGAAATTGATGCCATAGGATTGCCAACATTGTTGGTTTACAACAAAATAGACATGCTGTCTGATACGCCGCCACGCATTGATTACAATGCCCAAGGTAAACCAGAGAGAGTGTGGCTATCGGCTCTCACGGGCGAAGGTAGTGAGCTACTGTTGCAGGCTATTCAGGAGTTGTTAGGTGATGATATGTACACCGGCCAACTAACACTGAAACCTGGCCAGGGACAAATGCGGGCACAAATGTATGCTCATAATGCAGTGCAGGCTGAAAAGATTGATGATATTGGCAATATGGTATTGGATATCCGTTTGCCAAAGAAAGAGTTTTTACAAATACTTAACCGACTTGGTATGAACCCTGAGCCGTTTGTGGGTAAACCCAAACAGCCTTGGGAACACTAGATTAATTGTTAGCCTCTAAAGGAGACGACTATGGCCTGGAATGAACCGGGTAATAACGGCAAGGATCAAGATCCTTGGGGAAATCGTGGCTCAGGTGGGTCAAATCAGGGGCCACCTGATTTAGACGAAGCCTTGGGTAAGTTAGTAGATAAAGTTAATGGCCTGTTTGGTGGCAGTGGTGGCAAACGCAATAGCGGTGGTCAAGAGCCAGCTGCTCCGGCACCGAGTGGCAAGCTAATTCTGGTCATCCTCGCAGTAGTTGCTGTGGTTTGGTCAGGTATGGGCTTCTACACCGTCGATCAGCAAGAACGTGCGGTGGTATTGCGCTTGGGTAAATTCTTGGAAACAGTTGAGCCTGGCCTGCAGTGGAACCCGCCTCTAGTGGATGACGTAACCAAAGTAAATGTAACGGCGGTACGTAACCATGATCATGTTTCACTGATGCTGACCAAAGACGAGAATATCGTTGAAGTTGGCTTGTCTGTACAGTATGTGG
The DNA here is from genome assembly GCA_049625185.1 of Pseudomonadales bacterium. Taxonomy (GTDB): domain Bacteria; phylum Pseudomonadota; class Gammaproteobacteria; order Pseudomonadales; family Balneatricaceae; genus Njordibacter. The sequence goes on from JBMZUZ010000003.1 coordinate 24,022, forward strand.
TTTCTAACCCAAAAGATTTTCAGCTGGAAGTAAGATCGCCAGAAAATAGTTTGGCGCAGGCGACTGAATCTGCACTACGACATGTGGTGGGTAGCTCGAAGATGGATGATGTGCTAACTGAAGGTCGTGCAGTATTAGCTGATCAGGTACAAGCACGTTTGCAGGATTATCTAGACAGCTACCAGACAGGTCTAGAAGTCAGCAAGGTCAACATTGAAAATACCAGTGCGCCTTCACAAGTACAGGACGCTTTTGATGATGTTATCAAGGCTCGTGAAGATGAGCAGCGGGTGAAGAACGAAGCTCAAACTTATGCCAACGGCATCGTGCCTGAAGCGCGTGGTAAAGCGCAGCGCATGATGGAAGAAGCTAGCGCTTATCGCGAAGAAGTGGTGGCTAGGGCTGAGGGTGAAGCGACGCGTTTCAGTAAATTACTAGCTGAATACCAAAAGGCCCCAGAAGTAACGCGCGAGCGTTTATATCTAGTGGCCATGGAAGACGTACTATCGAACAGCAATAAAGTGTTGGTAGATGTCGATGGTGGTAACAATATGATGGTCTTACCACTTGATCAAATTATGAATAGTGCCAAGCGAAGCACCACCAGTTATGGTGGCGGTTCAGCAACGAGTGCAGATATAGACGAAATAACCAATCAGGTTATCCAAGAGCTAGGCACTCGAACAACTACTCGTATCAGTACAAGGGAGAGCCGTTAAAATGACTTCTCGTACATTATTTAGCCTAGTTGGCTTATTTGTTGCCCTGCTGATTGCTTCTTCCTCTATTTTTGTAGTGAAAGAAACGGAACGTGCGATTATGTTACGTTTTGGTGAGGTAGTGCAGTTTGATATTAAACCGGGTCTGCATTTTAAGATTCCTTTTGTGAACACCGTGCGCAAGTTTGATGCGCGAGTGCTTACCCTTGATGCCCGCCCACAGCGTTATCTAACCATGGAAAAGAAGGGTCTGATCGTAGATTCTTTTGTGAAATGGCGTATTCAAAACGTTGCGGATTACTATACTGCAACTTCAGGTATCGAAAATACCGCAGCCAAGCTATTGGCATCCCGTGTTGATACCGGCCTTCGTAACCAGTTTGGTGAGCGAACCCTGACCGAGGTTGTGTCCGGTGAACGTGACGAGTTGATGAATGAGTTACGTGAAGAACTGAATATGGTGGTGATTGCCGATATGGGTATTGAAGTGGTGGACGTGCGGGTAAAACGCATTGACCTGCCACAGGAAGTAAGTCAATCGGTATATGATCGTATGCGCACTGAGCGGGAGCGTGAAGCACGTGAATTACGTTCAGAAGGTAAAGAGAAAGCAGAAGGTATTCGTGCCGATGCTGATCGTCAGCGTACAGTTATTATGGCCAATGCGTATCGCGAAGCAGAATTGATTCGTGGTGATGGTGATGCTGTAGCTGCTGCTACCTATGCCGAGTCATATAATGTTGATCCTGAATTTTATAGCTTCTATCGTAGTTTGGATGCCTACCGTAAAACCTTTGGTAATGGTGGTGACATTATGCTGGTTGAGCCAGATAGCGAGTTCTTTAAGTATCTTGGTCAGTCACAGGTAAAGTAACTCAATAAGTGATTTCTAGCTCAACCATAAGGGCAGAGAAATAACACTTAATAAGGGGACCGGTTTTTTTGGCCACTAATGCCAAAAGCACCTGTCCCTTTTTTTGTGGGCTGGCCACAAAGCCAGTGAAAATAGGCTATTATTAAGCAATGAAAACCAATTTCAATCCAGAGATTCAAGACTATTTGCAGTCCTTATGGTTGGCTAAAGGGTTAAGTGATAATACTTTAGAAAACTATGGTCGAGATCTGACACGGTTTAATAAATGGTTACAACCCCAAGGCCGGCGTTTAATTGAAGCCCAGGATATGGATATTTTGGGCTACCTTGCCGACCTCACTACGTCTGGTGCTAAGCCAGCTAGCGTGGCCCGACATTTATCTTGTTTAAAGGGCTATTTTCGTACCCAAGTTAGGGATCAAGGCCTAGCAGTTGATCCAACGGCGCTGATACAAGCGCCTAAGTTGGGCCGGCCTTTGCCGAAGTCCTTAACAGAAGCTGATGTAGAAGCCTTATTGGGGGCGCCAGATACTCATACGGCATTAGGCTTACGTGACCGGGCAATGTTAGAACTGCTTTATGCTAGTGGACTAAGGGTGAGTGAGCTTGTGGGGTTGGAAACCAGTCAGGTCAAACTAAGTCTTGGCTTAGTACAAGTGATGGGTAAGGGTTCGAAAGAGCGCTTAGTGCCTATGGGGCAGGCTGCTCAAGATTGGCTTGAGCGTTATTTAAAAACCGCCCGCGTGGAACTGTTAGGCAATAGCGTGAAAGGAGTGCTATTTCCAAGCCAGAGGGGAACCCAGATGACGCGGCAGACATTTTGGCATCGTATCAAGCTCCATGCTCAGACAGCTGGTATTGAAAAGCCGCTGTCCCCCCATGTGGTGCGACACGCCTTTGCTACCCATTTATTAAACCATGGTGCTGATTTACGTGTGATCCAAATGTTGCTGGGTCATAGTGATTTATCCACTACACAAATATATACTCATGTAGCTAACCATCGCTTACAGGCGCTGCATCAACAACATCACCCTCGAGGTTAACAATTATGTCTATTAGGCGTTTATTTAGTTTCTTATGTTTATCTGCTTTAAGTATTAATAGCTGGGCAGATGATTACGCTGATTTGCATGCCAGCGTGGCGCGTCTTAATCCTGACCTACAGATTATGGCAGTGGCAGAAACCCCAATGACTGGTATATTAAAGGTCGTTATCAATACCGGTGAAACCATCTATATGAGCGCCGATGGTAACTATTTTTTGGCTGGTAATCTTTATCAAAATACCATTGAGGAAGGGTTTTTAAATCTTACCGAAGTGGATCAGCAACAATCACGACAAGCCATTATGCAAAGTGCCATTGCCGAAAACCCATGGGTCTTTAAGGCCGCGGGTGAGACCAAGGCCAGTATCACTGTGTTCACTGATGTTGACTGCTATTACTGTCAGAAATTACATTCAGAAATAGCCCAAATCAATGCCTTAGGTATTGAAGTCCGCTATTTGTCCTTCCCGCGGGCGGGTATTGGCTCATCGTCATATCAAGTAATGGTTGATGCTTGGTGTGCTGAAGACCCAAATGCTTTCCTAACTAAGGCCAAACAGCGAGCCCAAGATGGTATGCCACCACTGGCATCACCAACTGCCTGTGAAAACCCAGTGGCTGATCATTTTGCTTTAAGCCAGACTTTAGCACTAACCGGAACACCTGCTATTATCATAGAAACAGGTGAATTATGGCCTGGATATTTGCCAGCGGATGAATTGGCAAGACGTTTGGGTATAAATTAAGGCACGTTAATGGCGCGCCAATAATATTCACAATAAATGCTCTCGAATAAACTGACTGCCAGTAAATTATCATTATTGACAATTTACTGCTTTTATTTATAATCAGTTTTGACAACAAACCTCTAACGCCAAAGACTATGGTGAGGCCAAGCAAGGAGCGCCAAATGAAGTCAGTATTAACCAGCATAAGCCACTTTTTTTCTCTGGTGCCAAATGCCCTGCGACCTTATCGTTGGCCAATATTAATTGCCGCAACCATACTGAGTGTCTTTATGGCCATGGGTCTAAGCCGCTTTGCCATGGACGTGACCATGGATTCGTGGTTTCAGGAAGATGATCCCGTTTTACAAGCATTAGATGATTTTCGCAGTCAATTTGGTAGTGACGATGGTCTCTATATTGTTTATGAAGCCAAAGATGGGGATGTATTTTCTGAACAATCTTTACGCCTGATTGATCAACTTACACAACGCCTAGAAAACTGGCAGGATTTAGACCCTCAAACGATTACCAGTATGGGTCTTACCCAAGAGCAAATTGACCATCTTTCCCATATTAAACGGGTACAGTCTTTAACCAATATTCGTATCCAGCAAAATACGGGTGACTCCCTCAGTTCGCCGCGCTTAGTACAGCAGCTTAGTATGAATGAAGCGGAACGAGAGGCGCTAAAAGCCCAAGCCATGGCACAAAATAACTTGCCACTATTTTTATTCTCTAAAGATTTTCGCTTTGGTGCCATTATGGTTACCACGGATTTTGGTGCTATTCCTATTGCCGATGACTTACAGGCTAGTTCTGATGATCTGCTGGTAGTCGATGATTTAGATAGTTTTGCTGATGATTTTACTGCCGAGCTAGATTTAACGGCTGAAGTGACGGAAGTAAAGTTTCAAGATATGGATTCGTCTCTTTATCTGGGCTTTATGGAACCTATAGTAGGCTTATATAGTACGCCTGAAATGCAAGGGCAGTTTAATTTCTATCCTATTGGTGGCGCGGCCATGGTTGATTTGGCTTGGGATACGATGATAATGGCTGCGGTATTATCCATAGGTACAGTGCTCATTATTATTATCTTGCTATGGCGCTTATTCCATTCTGTGAGTGCTGTGCTATGGCCCCTTGTTGCTATTGGTCTAAGTGCTTTATATGTTGTTGGTGCCGTATCTTGGATGGGCATTGATACCAGTCAATTAATTAGTCTCACAGTAATGCTGATCGTCGCCGTTGGGGTGGCTGATTGTGTGCATGTTATGAGCAGTTATCAGTACTTTTTGCGCAAAGGGCTGGCCCATGAGGAAGCCTTGACTGCATCTTATGGTCAAACGGGGCTGCCCATTTTATTAACCACTATTACCACCATGGCAGGAATGTCGGCCTTAGCGGCAACTGGCATGACCCAGTTTGTTATTTTTGGTTTATCCTCTGCTGCCGGGGTATTGATGGCCTTTATTTATACCATGGTGTTACTACCGGTATTGCTAGATCTATGGCATCCCCGCATTAAAGTGAAAGCTGGTGAAGCGAAGGAAGAGGCGGCCAAACGTCATTGGTTACAGCCTATACTGGATCGCACTCCGGCTTTTGTGCAACGCCATCGACACTTGGTGAATGGTGTCTTTATCGGCACTTTTTTGCTGTGCTTATACGGTGCCACACAGGTCAAGATTGATTCTAATTTTGCTGAACTCTACCGTGAAGGCACTGACTTTAGGGTGGCTTATGATGTGGTTGATGCCAATATGTCGGGTACTGGGGCGGTGGCCATTATGGTTGATATGGGCACTTCCGATGCCCTCAATGACCCACAAGTGCTAAATACAATGGCGAATTTGCAGGCATATGTGGAACAAAACTATAGCGAGTTTGTGGTGACCAGTAATTCCTTAGCAGATGTGGTTAAAGAAACCCATGCTACCATGCAAGATGGTAGCGATCGTTATCGAACCATACCTGACTCTGAAATCGCTGTGGCACAGCTACTGTATCTATTTAATAGTGCCAACCCTGAGGCGCGACGAGCCTTAGTCAATGATGATTACTCTGCCAGTCATATTAACTTTACCTTACTGAATGCTGGCTCTAGTGAGTATTCAGAATTTTTTGCTTCTATACAGCAAGATATTATTGCTGCTTTTGAGCCTTTGCGGAGTCAATATCCGGATATGGATGTTCATGCTACGGGCTCCTTAGCCATGATGATGCGATTGATGGATGATCTTAGTCGTAGTCAATTTGAAAGTTTAACCTTGGCGGTGGTGATCATTTCGGCGTTGATGATATTGACCTTGGGCTCTATGCAAGCGGGTCTGTTGGCCATTATTCCTAACCTAATTCCGGCCACCTTAACCTTTGGTTTAATGGGCTTGTTGGCCATTCCCTTGGATGGGGATACTTTAATGATTGCGCCGCTGATTATTGGTATAGCAGTGGATGATACCATTCACTTTATTACCCATTACCGCATGGCATTGGCTAAATTTAATGATATGAAGTTAGCTTTGATAAATACTATAAAAGAAGTCGGTCAGGCTGTGACCTTTACTAGTTTGATTCTCGGTTGTGGCTTCTTTATGTTAAGTTTTAGTGATTATCTTGGTTTAGCAAAAGTGGGCATGTTTGGCTCTTTGGCTATTTTCGTTGCCCTGCTGTGCGACCTGCTATTTTTCCCCGCTCTGATTATGTGGTTTAAACCCCGTTTTGGGCAGAAGAATGTGAAAGACAATTTAGATTTTAAAGGAGTCACCAATGACTAGTCGATTATTGCCAGGATTGGCCATTCTTTTTGCCGCTCTGCTAGCTACGGTAGGTGGGTGGAGCTCGGCTCAGGCCGCTGATTTAAGTGCGCGGGATATAATGCAAAAGATGGATGATACGCGCCTAGCATCCAGTGAATCGTCTTTTAACCGCATGCAACTGACTACCTGTAAGTATGGGGTTAAAAATGGCAAGTTAAAATGTGTGGAAAAGCCGCGCGTAAAGCTTTTAGAGTCGGCGCAAATTAATTTGGGTGACAACAATAAGGATACTAAATCCATTGCCATCGTTTTGCAGCCAGCCAGTGAAAAGGGCATTGGCATGTTATCTTGGACCTATGACGATAGTTCTAAAGATAATGAAACTTGGTTGTATCTTTCCGCCTTGGGTAAGGTTAAGCGCATAGCCGCCGGTGCTGATGAAGATAGCGAACCAACAAGTTTGTTTGGCTCAGAAATCACCACCGAAGATATGGAAACGGGTAAGCTCGATGATTATATCTATTCGATTGTCGATGAGGGTGAATATAAGGGCCGGCCTGTGTATGTGATTGAAGCCGTTGCTACCCCTGAGCGACAGCGCAAAACCCGTTATAGTAAATCCCAAACTTGGGTTGATGCGGAACGTTTCTTGGCGTTAAAAGTGCAGTTATATGATAAACAGGGCAATCTGACCAAGCGTATGCAGGTTGGTAAGATAGAAAAAATTGATGGTATTTGGGTGACCCGAAGCTTAACCATGTTTAATTTAGTTGCTCAGCGCCTGACCAATATGAAATTGGATGGCATTACTTTTGGGGTGGATATCGATGAAGCTTTTCTATCTCAGCGAGCCTTAACCGATACCGCATTTCGTGAGGCAAATCTTAACCAATTGCGCGCACAGGCAAAGTAGCATATGGGGATTCGAAGAAGTTTACTCTGCATGCTGGCATTGGTTTCGTGGGTAGGTTTATCCCTACCCATACAAGCTGATGATCTCCTGTTAGATGATGAGTTTGATACGGAAGCGATTTTCGATGATAGTGAATTTAGTCTAGATAATACAGATTTACTATTACAAGAATCACCCTATCAATGGCAACTCAAGCAAGGCCTTGTCCTTGATCCACAGGCCACACAAGACCCCACTAATAGTTATAGCAACTTACATCTAACAGCGGAAACCACCCTTGGGTTAAGTGGTTTTGCCAATATAGATTTAAAAGCCACACAGGATTGGCTAACAGGGCAGTGGGATACGGAAATATATAGTTCGGCTATACAAATTAGTACCCAACAGGGGGCCTTTAAATTGGGCCGCTATATTAATAGTTGGGGAGAGGTAGAAGGGGCTGGTGTGTTGGATATTATTAATCCTGCCCCAGGTCTAACAGACCCAGATCGTGGCTTTAAACCCCAATGGTTAGTGGCTTATAACCATTATATGGGGCCTCGCGAATGGCAATTGCTGACTAATTTAGACCCAGATATTGCTCAGTTTCCAGATATGAGCGCCACTAAACAAGCCAGTCGTGAATGGGGTCTGCGCTATAAAGTAGCCAATAGTGGTTCAGATTGGGCCGTCTATGCTGGTCAGTTTTTGCAAAATTCACCTACTCTTGGACTGGTTAATAGTCTGGAGCAGTTAACGGCGTTTGAATACGATTTACTGGGGTTTAGTTATAATCAAGCTAGGGGTGATAATCTTTTTAAGTTTGATCTGGCTTGGAAACAAGGGCTTGGCCAACAAGTCGGAAATGACCTAACTCAGGTTGAGCGCCTAGATATGGCCTTGGGTGCAGAGATTAAAGTGGGCGAACGGCAATGGCAGTGGAGCCTATCTGGAAACTATCTTCCCGAGCATACCCATGAGTTTAGTAGTGTCATTATTGACCCCCTTACCTTTGAGCTGAGTCTTTTACCTAGCAGTCAGTGGTCTTCCCAATATGGAATGGGTGTGAGTGATAGTTTTGCTAATGGTGAGTTCAATTGGAGCCTTAATTTAACTGGGGCCTTAAATGGCAGTATGACAGGCTTAATTTCTGAGCTGAAATGGGATTATAACGATAACCTAAATATCCTGTTTACTCTGGCGGGTATCACCGCTAATGCTGATTCTGAATTGGCTGCTATGGATGGACTGCAACGGGTTGGTGTCGAATTGGAATACCATTTTTAGCATTCTAAAAGCTAAATTGAGCGTCACCTAGGCCACAATCATTAACCCTAAACAATATTGTTGGCGTGTGGTTAACATTATCAGCCAAGAAACACATCTAAAGTGTGCTTGAACATTGCAGCCTGTGTGCCCTAAGGCTACAATATCACCCTTTTTGGGCAGTCAATTTTGGCTGACCTTGTTTAGCCATTTAAGTTGGTATGGGGTTCATTTTGAAACCGGTTAAAGTAGGTATTTGTGGAATGGGTACTGTCGGTGGCGGTACTTTTAACGTATTACAGCGTAATGCTAATGAAATTACTCGCCGCACGGGTCGCAATATTATCGTTGAGCAGGTTGCCCAGCGCCGTCCTAATGCTACCTGTGAGATGGGTAGCACCCAGATTACTGATGATATTTTTGCCGTAGCCAATAACCCCGATATTGATGTTGTGGTAGAGCTAATTGGTGGCTATGAGCCGGCCAAGGAATTGGTGTTAACAGCTATTCGTAATGGCAAGCATGTGGTAACCGCCAATAAGGCTTTGATTGCTGTCCATGGTAACGAAATCTTTGCCGCTGCCCGTGAACATAATGTGGTGGTAGCCTATGAAGCAGCCATTGCAGGCGGTATCCCCATTATTAAATCTCTGCGCGAAGGCTTGGCAGCCAATCAAATTAATTGGTTAGCAGGTATTATCAACGGCACTGGTAACTTTATTCTTACTGAAATGCGCGACAAAGGGCGTGACTTTGCTGATGTATTAGCAGAAGCTCAGGCCCTTGGTTATGCAGAAGCCGACCCTACTTTTGATGTGGAAGGTATTGATGCCGCCCATAAGCTTACGATCTTGTCATCCTTAGCCTTTGGCATTCCATTGCAGTTTGATGCCTGTTTTACCGAGGGTATTAGTCAGGTTTCCCAAGAAGATGTCGCCAATGCGGAAGCTTTAGGCTATCGCATTAAGCATTTGGGTATAAGTCGCCGTACTGATGCTGGCATAGAGCTGCGCGTGCACCCAACCTTGATTCCGGAAAAACGTCTCCTAGCCAATGTGCATGGGGTGATGAATGCGGTGCTAGTGGATGGTGATGCAGTGGGCCCAACTTTGTATTATGGTGCTGGTGCTGGTGCCGAACCAACAGCATCGGCTGTAGTTGCTGATATCGTTGATGTAGTGCGCGATATAGACCTAGAAAATGGCACCCGAGTGCCTTCCTTAGCCTTTGGCCAAGAAGATTTATCAACTACTGCAATTTTGTCCATGGAGCAGGTTGAGACAGCCTACTATTTACGGATGATGGCCAATGAGAAACCAGGTGTTTTGGCTCAGGTAACCAAAATACTCGGCGAACGGGGCATTAGTATTGAAGCGATTGAGCAAAAAGGCCATGCGACTGAGCAAGTGCCAGTTGTTCTGCTTACCAACCGAGTTGTGGAGGGGCAGATGAATGCTGCCATTACTGCGATTGAAGCTTTGGATGATATTATTGGTCAGGTTACTCGTATCCGGGTTGAAGATTTAGACGGTTAAGCAGGGCTAAAGAGAGAATATTCATGCGTTATATCAGTACCCGTGGTCAGGCACCCAGTTTAGGTTTTGCCGATGTGTTATTGACCGGCTTAGCCAGTGATGGTGGTCTTTATGTACCAGAAAGCCTGCCAGCATTTAGTCAGGATGAAATTCAGGCTATGGCTAGCATGTCCTATGCGGAATTAGCCCATAAGGTGATCTTACCCTTTGTGGAAGCCGATGTGACTAGTGCTGAACTAAAGGTAATGGTTGATGAAACCTATGCTGGTTTTAGTCATCATGCCGTAGCACCTCTGGTGCAGTTAGATCGTAATGAGTGGGTGTTGGAGTTATTCCATGGCCCCACCTTAGCTTTTAAAGATTTTGCCCTGCAGTTGCTTGGTCGGTTAATGGATCATGTACTTAGCAAGCGCAATAAGAAGCTGGTGATTATGGGGGCAACCTCTGGTGATACAGGTTCTGCTGCCATTGAAGGTTGTCGTCATAGTGAGCATGTGCAGTTATTTATTCTGCATCCTCATGAGCGGGTGTCGGAGGTACAAAGACGCCAAATGACCACCCTGATTGGGGATAATATTCATAATATTGCTGTTACTGGTAACTTTGATGATTGCCAGCAAATGGTAAAACAGAGCTTTGCCGATCAGTCCTTTTTAGCAGGTGGTCAACTAGGGGCAGTGAATTCCATCAACTGGGCCCGTATTATGGCGCAGATTGTGTATTACTTTTATGCAGCTGTGGCTGTTGGTGGCCCCCAACGTCCTGTCTCTTTTAGTGTGCCAACGGGTAACTTTGGTGATATTTATGCTGGCTATCTTGCCCAGCAAATGGGCTTGCCGATTAAGCAGTTAGTTGTCGCCACCAATGCTAATGATATTTTGCATCGTTGTATCAGTGCCAATCATTATGTCAAAAATGACCTAGTGAAGACCCTATCGCCAAGTATGGATATTATGGTGTCGAGTAACTTTGAGCGCTTACTATTTGATCTCTATGATCGAAATGGCGAAGAGTTGGCTGCGCTAATCGCTGACCTGAATAGCGGTAAGGCCGAGAGTTTAGCTACCACTCGATGGCAGCAAGCTCGCACTATATTTGCTAGTCATAAAGTCGATGATGATTTGACTTGTGAGGTCATTAAAAAAGTAGCTGAAGAGCATAATTATTTGCTAGATCCCCATAGTGCTATTGGGGTGGAAGCCGGTCGTGCATGTAATGAACACCCTGAGGTGCCAATGATTACCTTAGCGACGGCGCATCCGGTTAAGTTCCCAGAGGCGGTTATTAAAGCGGGTCAAGATGGGCCGCAATTGCCACGTCATTTAAGTGATTTATTAGAGCGTCCTGAGGATTATGCTGTGTTGCCAAATGATTTGGCAGCAGTACAAGACTATATTGCCAAACATAGCCACTGATCCTGCAAACCTCCGTTAGACAGGCATAGTGCTGGTTGTTTGGTCACAGAGGTTGGTGGAATGATACAAATTAAGCAGCGACAAGGCCAGCCTAGTCCAGCCCTAAGTGCTGCTCTGCATCCCCTGCTGGCGCGCATCTATGCCCAGCGTGGGGTTGATAATCCACAGCAGCTTGATTATGGGCTGCAATATCTAACTCCCTACCATGATATGGCTGGCATGGCAGCGGCGGTAAGCATTTTGGCGCAAGCCATTACTCAGCAAAAGCATATTGTCATTGTTGGTGACTTTGATTGTGATGGTGCCACCAGCACTAGCTTGGCTTATTTAGCGCTGGGTGCCATGGGTGCCCATAAAGTCAGTTATCTCGTACCGAATCGTTTTACCTATGGTTATGGCTTAAGTGCTCCTTTAGTTGATGCGGCCATGGACATGGCACCTGAGGTGATTGTCACGGTGGATAATGGTATCGCTAGCCATGAGGGTGTCGAGCGAGCTCATGCCCTTGGTTTACAGGTCGTGATTACGGATCACCATCTGGCTGGCGACAGTTTGCCTAAAGCCGATGCCATAGTGAACCCTAACCAGCCAAATTGCCCATTTCCCCATAAATCGACAGCCGGTGTGGGGGTTATTTTTTATGTGATGAGTGCCTTACGGCGGCATTTGCAAGAGCAGGGATGGTTTCAGCAGGCTAAGATTACCGCCCCCAATATGGCTCAGTTCTTAGACTTGGTGGCCTTAGGGACAGTGGCTGATTTAGTGCCACTAGAGTATAACAATCGTATTCTTGTCGCTCAGGGTATGGCACGTATTCGTCGCGGTTTGGCGCGCCCAGGCATCCTGGCTTTGGTACAACAGGCTGGACGCCAGCTTAATCAGCTACAAGCCACGGATATGGGTTTTGTTCTAGGGCCCAGACTCAATGCGGCTGGGCGCTTGGATGATATGTCAGTAGGTATTGAGTGCTTGCTAACCAATGATAATGAGCGTGCTCAGCAGCTAGCCCAGCAGTTGGATCAGCTGAATCAACAGCGGCGCTCTATTGAAGGGGAGATGCAGGAACAAGCAGCCATTATTGTTAGTCAGCTGCAAGAAGCAGAGACTACTGAACTGCCCCCATGTGTATGCCTATTTCAGCCTGATTGGCATGAAGGTGTGGTAGGTATTGTTGCTTCCCGTATTAAAGAACGTTGGCATCGCCCCAGTCTGGTTTTTGCCCAAGGCGAGGATGGCTTATTAAAAGGTTCGGCGCGCAGTATTGCTGGGTTTCATATGCGTGATGCTTTGGCAGCCGTGGATGCAAAACATCCTCATTTAATTGAACGTTTTGGTGGTCATGCCATGGCCGCTGGTCTAAGTATCTCGTTGGATCATTTAGAAGCCTTTAAAGAGGCCCTAAATGCCTATGCTCAAGAACATTTAGACCCAGCCTTATTAGCCCGAACCTGGCGCACAGATGGGGTCTTAGAATCTCATGATTTGCAACTACAACAAGCCCAGTTGTTAGCCACCGCTGGACCTTGGGGACAGGCTTTTGAAGCACCCAGTTTTCATGGTGATTTTGACCTTATTCAACAGCGCATTGTGGGGCAAAAGCATTTAAAGATGGTGGTCGCACAACCACAAAGTGGGGAATTGATTGATGCCATCTGTTTTAATGTCGATTTATCCATTTGGCCGGGTGAATATCAGCGCGTAAGGTTGGTTTATCGTATGGATGTTAATGAATTTCGTGGTCGGCAGAGTTTGCAATTGATTGTCGAGGCTATGGCGCCGCTGTAGATTTTGCTATGTGGTAAAGCAAGTTATCGATCGAGATTGGTAAACCCATTACCAAAGATCGAGTTGGGGTGGCCTAGGATCGTCAAAATCAAACTCGAAGTTCTCTTCAGCCAGCTCTTGGCGTCGTGCCTGCACACGTTGGTAGCGGCGAGCACACAATTTCATAATATGTAATTTTTCTGCCACACTAAATTGATGCCAGTGGAAACGCTCATCCCGCGAGCGCATACAGCCTTTGCAATAGCCTTTTGGACTATTTTCACAAACGCCGATACATGGGCTAGGGGCACTAAAAAGCTCTGACTGTTCCATGGCGCGCAATATAGCAGATTAGGTCTCAAGGGTATATAGAACGGCTATACTATAACTTTTGTGAATTTGGCTGTATGACCCTTGCATAGTATGGTTTCTCCGTATGTTTAATTATTCAGGCACGGTAAATTTGGCGACCATGGGCAGATGGTCGGAAATATGCCAAGTGTTTTCCTGCAACACCTGACCCTGTAAATCATCTAGATTGTCAGCATGGACAAAAAAATCTATGGTTCGGTCAGGTGCAACGGCTTCCTTTCGATTAGGGAAATGGGTAAACCACTGTCTGGCATTTTCTCCCGTGGCTTGTTCGATGCTCGGCACTACTTTAAAACCATCGTAGATACTGGCTAATTCGGAATTAGCTTGGTAGTAATTACGATCAGCCTCAGGTAATAGCTTATATTGACCGGGTGGCAGTAAGTTAAAGTCGCCGGCGATTAACCAAGGCTCAGCTTGGTCTTTTTGGCTTAATAGCTCATGCAGATAGGCAACTTGTTGCTGCATAGTGTCTGAGCCTTGGGCAAAAGCATCAAAATGGGTGTTCATAAGGGTTAAAGGTTGGCCCCCATAGACGGGTATTTGGACTTCTTGAATAGCGCGTTTAAAGTTAAATTCATCATATAGTGGGAAGGTTTTAATGGTCGCCAACTGGTGCCTTAATGCCGTATCGATTCGGTATTTGGATATAACGGCCAGCTTCATGCCAACAGATCCCATTATTTGCGGTAAGGGCACAAAGTCAGCTTGCCAATAAAAAGCTTCGGTGTAGTTTGCATAGTCCTTGGGTAACATCCCTAGCAAGCGTTGTAATTGGTCTTCATAATCCGTGCGCACAGCCCCATCATGGAGTTCCTGCAGCAAAATAATATCGGGGTTTTGGGCCTCAATAACCCTAACGACTTCCTGGTATGTGCCCTCAATATCCTCGCGGCTAGGGCGTACATCTGGGCCGCTACCATCAATACGGTCATACCAGAACTCATAGTTCTTACTCGCCATATATTGCACATTCCAACTCAGCACTTTTAAGTTTTGCCCACCTTGCAGCATAGGTGCATCAGGGTGGTTATAAACTTTTTCATTTTGTAGTGGTGGTGGATGAAAGGTAATGGCCCAAACTAGAATGGTTAAAGCCACTATTATTAGCAGTAAACTTGCACTTATTATTTTTATAATTCGCATCTTTATTGGGTCCTATTTATAGCCCCCGTAGGGTTTTTATATGTTGCTCAACGGAGGCCGCCAGAGCTTGCAAATGATAACCTCCTTCAAGCATACTCACTAGCCTACCTTGAGCATGGCTGCTCCCTTGATCCATAATCAGTTCAGTTACCCACGCATAATCAGCTTCGATTAAGTTTAGATTGGCCAACGGGTCAAGGCGATGGGCATCAAAGCCAGCCGATACAAAAATCATATCAGGTTTATGGCTTTGCAAGGCAGGCAACCAATGCTGCTCGATGGCATGCCGAAATTCTCGACTACCACTGCCAGCTTCGAGAGGACAATGTATTAGGTGCTCAGCCAGGGTATCATGATGGCGCATAGGGTAGTGGGGATGCTGATAACTTGAACATACCAATACCCGCGGATCATTAGCAAAAATATCCACTGTGCCATTGCCATGGTGAACATCAAAATCCAGAATAGCTACGCGCTCAATATTGTCCTGTTGCAGGGCATAGAGGGCAGCAATAGCAATATTATTAAATAAACAAAATCCCATCGGTAAATCATGTTCAGCATGATGTCCCGGTGGTCTTACCGCACAAAAAGCATTATTGATTTTTCCCTCTAGCACAGCTTTGGTGGCTGCAAGGCCTGCACCCGCGGCGAGCAGGGCAGCATCAAGGGAGTGGGCATTCATACTGGTATCTGCATCAAGACTCACAATGCCAGTACTTGGGGCTGTATCATGCACCAGTTGGATACTGCTAGCAGTGTGAGCCATGGATAAATCTGCTTTTTCAGCTGGTGCTGGGTGCATAGCTTGCAAGTCTTGCAACAGGCCACCGGCTTCTAACAGCTCATTAATCGCACGCAGACGTTGGGGGCTTTCTGGATGGCCAGCACCCATATCATGTTGTTGGCAGTCCGGATGCGTAAAATAGCCTGTAATCATGGTTTTACCTATGCTTGTTTGGTATCTCTACTCTACACTGTCATATTTATCTTGTCAGGCCTTTCCTGATCAGATTAATATGGCACCTTGGTAAATATAACCATGTCACCCCATAGGCCAAGTAGACAAGGCAAAAGGGATGCCCATGGGCTATAAACGGATAATGGAGCTTAGATAGCATGTCACAAGATTTTGATTATATTATTGTTGGTGCAGGTTCTGCTGGCTGTGTGCTAGCCGATCGTCTCTCCGCTTGTGGCAATTATCGCGTCTTGCTGTTAGAGGCAGGAGGTAGTGATCGTAGCATTTTTATTCAAATGCCTACGGCCTTGTCTTATCCCATGAATACGGAAAAGTATGCTTGGCAGTTTCATACGGAACAAGAACCTGGTTTAGACGAACGGGTAATGCATTGTCCCCGTGGCAAAGTTATGGGCGGCTCTTCTTCCATAAATGGTATGGTGTATGTGCGTGGCCATGCCATGGATTATGATGAGTGGCAGCAGCAGGGTGCTGATGGTTGGAGCTATGCTGATTGCCTACCCTATTTTAAGCGAGCTGAAACCTGGCAGGATGGAGCAGATACTTATCGTGGTGGTGATGGCCCCGTAGGTACTTGTGGCGGTAATAATATGCGCCTAAACCCTTTGTATCAGGCATTTATTGATGCTGGTGAGCAAGCTGGTTATCCCACGACATCTGATTTTAATGGTTATCAACAAGAAGGTTTTGGGGCCATGCATATGAATGTGGACAAAGGTGTGCGTGCGTCCACTGCTAATGCATATTTAAAGCCTGCCCGGTGCCGAAAAAATTTGACAGTGTTAAGCAAAGTGACCGTGCAAAAAGTCCTCTTTGAGGGCAAACGGGCAACAGGAGTAGCCTATAAACAAGCTGGTAAAGCTTATACAGTTATGGCGCATAAAGAAGTTATCCTCAGTGCGGGAGCCATTGCTTCACCACAGCTTTTGCAGGTTTCAGGTATTGGCCCTAAGTCAGTATTAGCAGCGGCCGGAGTACCTGTATTACATGAACTGCCTGGTGTTGGTGAGAACCTGCAAGATCATCTTGAGGTTTACTTTCAATATCGTTGTAAACAACCCATCAGCCTCAATTCCAAACTCGATTATTTTAATATGGGCTTAATTGGTGCCCGTTGGCTTTTATTTAAATCCGGCTTGGGGGCCACCAATCACTTTGAGTCTTGTGGTTTTATCCGTTCCCGTGCTGGTTTGCAGTGGCCTAATATTCAATATCATTTTCTGCCTGCAGCCATGCGGTATGATGGTCAGGCAGCGTTTAGTGGCCATGGCTATCAAGTGCATGTTGGACCCAATAAGCCGTCCAGTCGCGGTCATGTGCATATTCATTCTGCAGATATGGCTGAGGCGCCAGAGATTGTCTTTAATTACCTGACCCATGAACAAGACTGCCAAGATTGGCGTGATACTATCCGGCTGACGCGGGAAATTTTAAATCAACCTGCCTTTGATATGTTTAAGGAAGATGAGATTCAACCTGGCTTTGATGTGGAAAATGATGAGCAAATTGATGCTTGGGTTAGGGCTAATGTGGAAAGTGCCTATCACCCTTCCTGTACCTGTAAAATGGGTGCTGATAATGACCCCTTAGCCGTGTTGGATAGCCAATGTCGGGTACGAGGTATACAAGGCCTGCGAGTGGTAGATGCGTCTGTATTCCCCACTATTACTAATGGTAATCTAAATGCCCCAACTATGATGGTGGCTGAAAAAGCCGCTGATATGATTCTAGACAAGGCACCTTTAGCACCCCTTAATGTGGATGTGTGGCTCGATCAGCAATGGCAAGAGCAGCAGCGGCCGGGTAAACCCCTGCGCTAAACAGGTATACTAGGTATGGTTGGGGGAATTTACCCGACCTCGTTACTGGGTTATAATGCGCATCCTGCAATTTTGCCCGAGATAATGCCTTGAAAGCCCCAGAATTACTGGCTCCTGCTGGTACCCTTGCCCATCTTGATTACGCCTATGCTTATGGCGCTGATGCCGTATATGCTGGTATGCCACGTTATGGTTTACGTGTGCGTGAAAATGATTTTGATATGCAGAATCTGCAAGTTGGTATTGATAAGGCCCACGGCTTAGGTAAAAAGATTTATATTACCGCCAATATCTTGCCTCACAATAGCAAAATCAAAACCTTTGTTAAGGACCTAACTCCCATGGTGGAGATGGGGCCTGATGCTTTGATTATGGCTGACCCAGGGCTGATGATGATGGCCCGGGAAGCCTGGCCAGATATGCCTATTCACCTGTCAGTGCAATCAAATACCATTAACTATGCCACGGTTAAATTTTGGGAAACCATGGGTGTCGAGCGCATTATTCTATCCCGTGAGCTTTCCCTTGATGAAGTAGAAGAAATACGCCAGCAGTGCCCAGATATGGAACTAGAAGTATTTGTTCATGGTGCTTTGTGTATTGCTTACTCTGGCCGCTGCCTATTATCGGGCTATATGAATCATCGTGACCCTAACCAAGGCACCTGTACCAATGCTTGCCGTTGGAAATACAACGAAGTAGAAGGTCAAGAACACGAAAGCGGTGATATCCAAGCAGTACAATATGCCGAAGCCGAAACCAAAGCGGCTGAGGGTGTTGGGGTAGAAAAAAGTGTTGGCGATATTGACCGCATCCTGATTGAGGAAGAAGGCCGCCCCGGTGAATCCATGGTGATGGAAGAAGATGATCATGGTACCTATATCATGAACTCCAAAGATCTGCGTGCTGTAGAGCATGTCGAACGCTTGGCCAAAATTGGGGTTGATTGCTTAAAGATTGAAGGGCGTACCAAGTCCATCAACTATGTCTCCCGCGTCACCCAATCTTATCGTCAGGCCATTGATGATGCAGTGGCTGGGCGTGAATTTGACCCATCTCTATTCGGTAAGCTAGAAAACTTAGCTAGCCGTGGCTATACCGATGGCTTTTTCCAGCGTCACCATACCCATGAATATCAAAACTATGTGCAGGGCCATTCCAAAGAAAGCCGCCAAAAGCTGGTGGGTGAGGTGATTGGCTATGATAATGATGCAGGTATGCTGGAACTTATGTCTAAGAACCAGCTGCTAAAAGGTGATCGCGTTGAGCTTATTTTGCCTCAAGGTAACCGCGAAATTACAGTTAATGAGTTACAAAAAATCGATGGCGCTGAGCTAGAGAAAATTCCTGGTGGTGGTATGAAATTCCGCTTACCCGTGGATGCTGCCAGTTTAGATTTGGACTCTGTGCAATACGGCCTGTTGGCTAAATTTCTGTAATACATTCAACTAGTTTATTTTCTTCACAAATACAAAAAGGGCACTCAATTAGTGCCCTGTTTTTTTATTTCAAACTAGGGTCGTCTACTTATTTTTTGCTACGCTGATGCGGTGCCATAAAGTCCAAAGCTGGGCCTTTTGGGACTACGCCAGTTGGGTTGATCATATGGTGGCTGGCGTAATAGTGAGATTTGATATGGTGCATATCAACTGTCTCGGCGACACCGGGTTGTTGATAAAGATCCCGTAAATAACCCCATAAATTGGGCATATCCACAATGCGGTTACGGTTGCACTTAAAATGGCCTACATAGACAGCATCAAAGCGCACAAGGGTAGTAAATAAACGCCAGTCAGCTTCGGTAATACTATCGCCAGTTAGATAACGTGTATGACTTAGTTGCTCCTCTAGCTTGTCTAAGCAGTCAAATAACTGATGGTATGCTTCTTCATAAGCAGACTGAGTCGTAGCAAAGCCAGTTCGATAAACCCCATTATTTATATTTGGATAAATTAATGTATTCCAATCATCAATTTGTTCTTGTAAGTCGGCTGGATAAAAATCTAACTGAGTAACGCCAAGATGATTAAAGGCGCTATTAAACATGCGGATAATTTCCGAGGACTCGTTGCTAACAATGCTCTGCCGTTGCTTATCCCACAGAATAGGTACAGTGACGCGGCCGGTATAGTCTGCCATGGCATGGGTATATAGCTGATGGGCAAATTGAAAATGATTTATCTTGTCTGCGACACGAGGATCTTCATTATCTTCGAAGACCCAGCCTTGGCTGTGCATATAAGGGCTAACGATGGATACATCAATCATCTCTTCTAGGCCCTTTAAACGACGATAGATAAGGGTTCGATGAGCCCATGGGCAAGCTAGGGAGACATAAAGGTGGTAGCGCCCCGGTTCGGCTTTAAAGCCTGCGCTGCCAGAGGTGCCAGCACTGCCATCAGCGGTAATCCAGTTGCGGAAGGCCGCTTCTGAACGCACAAAGCGGCCTTTGGATTGTTTGGTATCGTACCACTTATCGTGCCATTCACCGTTGATTAGTAATCCCATTATGGTCTCCTAAAGAAAATTGCCAGTTTGAAAGTCGGTAAAGGCTTGATGCACTTCTTCACGGGTATTCATCACAAAAGGCCCACCTTTGGCTACGGGTTCGCCAATAGGATTACCTGCCACCAATAAAACCCGCGTATCGGGTCTGCTAGCCAGCAAGTTCACACTATCACCTGTACCAAGAATAGCTAACTCGCCTTGATTCAGTAGTTTATTGCCAATGCTAATAGCGCCATTAATAATAAACACAAAGGCATTGGCTGTGTGGTTAACGGGCTGGGTAAATTGACCTGCTTGAGGCAAAGAAATATCCATATAAATGGGTTCTATATCCAATTGCTTAACCGGGCCTTGGGTGCCAGCGGCAGTTGTGCCAGAGACAACACGCACTAAGCCACCATTATCTAGCTGCTCTTCAGCAAGTTCCTCGGCGGCAAATTCCTGATAATTGGGAGCACTCATTTTGTCTTTGGCTGGGAGGTTTACCCACAGTTGAAAACCCTGCATTAGGCCTTCTTCCTGCTCTGGCATTTCTTCATGAATTACCCCGCGGCCAGCACTCATCCATTGCACCCCATGTTGTTCAATAACGCCTTCGTTGCCCATGCTGTCTTTATGACGGATACGGCCAGCCAGCATATAGGTGACGGTCTGAAAACCTCGGTGTGGATGGGAAGGGAAGCCAGCTATATATTGGTCCGGTATATCACTAGAAAAGAAATCTAGCATCAAAAATGGATCTACCATATCCAAATAAGGCGTACCAATTAATCGTGTAAGGTTAACGCCAGCGCCGTCGCTGGTAGGCATTCCCTTAACGCGATGCATTATCTGTCGCTCAATAGTCATAACCATATCCTCCTATTATTGGCGCTAAGCAATAGCCACCAATCTCAGCCACTAACATAAGCAACCAAGCTCTGCATATAAATGGCCAATCTGTCAGTTGTTATACTGATTACGCAAGCTGTGCTTTCACTTAACCAATAACCTCTTACATTTAATATACTTATATTATTAGATTGAAATTAATTGATAAATAGGCCATATTGAAAACTACTGTTTCAAAAATGGAAACAATGATTTATGGGACGTTTTGAGAAAATACAGATCTTTGTGCGAATTGTAGACGCTGGCAGTATTAGCCGTGCGGCACAACAATTACATATGACCAAGTCTTCCGTAAGCAAAGCCTTATCCAGTTTGGAGCAGGATTTAGGCGTTAAACTGCTGGCTCGCACCACCCGTAGCCAAAGCCTGACGGATAGTGGCGAAGGCTTTTATCAACATGCGCAACGTATATTGCCAGAAGTAGACGCGTTATTTGCTGATACAGAAGCAGGAGATACGGCTGTTAAAGGGCATCTTAAGGTCTCCGTACCTTTATCATTTGGTATTGAACATTTAAGTCCTGCGCTACAAGCATTTATGCTGCAGTACCCGCAAGTGCAATTGGAAGTTTTTTATGATGATGCGCGGACAGATCTCGTAGAGGGTGGCTTTGATTTAGCCTTTCGCATAGGCTCACTGTCGGATTCTTTATTACAGGCTAAACGTATTTGCCCAATCGGCTTTTCTATTTGTGCGAGCCCAGATTACCTAGCCCAAAATGGCCCTATTCAACAAGTTGAGCAATTAGAAGCACATCCATTTCTTAAGTACGCATCATTTGCTTCTAGTCGTTTTACTTGGACAAGTGCCGATGCAGAAACCTTTTCAGTAAATCTAAATACCCGCTTTATTGCCAATAATGGGGAAGCCCTTTTGCATATGGCTGAGCAAGGCTTAGGGGTTGCAGTTATACCTAATTTTATTGCCTACAAAGCCCTACAAGCGGGTCGCTTGGTGGCCATTTTAAAGGATACCCCTCTCCCGGTGGAGAGTGCTTGGGCGGTTTATCCACAAACCCGTTATTTACCCCAGCGTACACGGTTATTTATTGATCATTTGGTAGATTGGTTTGCTGGGGAGCCTTATTGGGAGCAAAGTTAGTATTGAGTTCTTTAAGCCGATATATTGAGTTAGTGGGTTACCGTTGAAAATAATTGCATAATAATGACGCCTGCTAAAATTAGGGAGATACCAATAATGGCAGGCATATCCAGTTGCTGACCAAAAAAATAGCGACCAATAAGGGTAATAAAGACTATCCCTAAACCAGACCAGATAGCATAAGCGATACCTACGGGAATGACTTTTAGGGTCAAGGCCAGAAAGTAAAAGCTTAAACCATAAGCTACTACTAAACCTATGGAAGGGCCGATCTTAGTAAATCCTTCTGATGCCTTAAGCAGACTTGTGCCAGCCACTTCTGCAGCAATAGCCAAGGTCAAAAATATCCAGTTTTTCATATACATCATTCCTAATTAAATATTTTTTGATTGTGCCTATTAGCATTGCTCAATGCAATGACCAATAAAAAATTATGCCCTTGCCAGCACAACAAATGGACAGAATGAATTATCCTCATATATATTCTTAATCTGATAATGATAAAAAGAGTTTGGCCTCTGGGGGTTCAAAAATATGAAATCTTCATACCGTGTGGTAGTCATTGGTGGTGGTGTAGTCGGAACATCGGTGTTATACCACCTAGCTAAGTTTGGCTGGCAGGATGTCTGCCTTATTGAGCGCTCTATTTTGACAGCAGGCTCCTCGTGGCATGCTGCGGGTGGCTTCCATGCCCTTAATGCTGATCCCAATATAGCCGCTTTGCAGGCCTATACCATTAACCTGTTTGAAGAAATTGAAACCTTGTCTGGTCAGGATATTGGTTTACATATGACTGGCGGCTTAACCATTGCGACCACCCCTGAACGTTGGGAATGGCTCCAAGGTGCATACCGAGTGTTTCAAACTATTGGCATCGATGATTGTCGTTTGGTGACCCCAGAGGAATGTGGTGAACTGAATCCAGCTATGAATGTAGATGATGTCTTAGGTGGTCTTTGGGCTGATCGAGAAGGCTATTTAGATACCACAGGTACGGTTCATGCTTATGCTGGCTCAGCCAAAAAATACGGTGCCGAGGTGATTGAACATACCAAGGTAGAAAGTTTGCAGCAGCTCGATGATGGTTGGCTAGTGGCTACAGATAAGGGTGATATTCATTGTCAGCATGTGGTCAATGCCGCTGGACTTTGGGCTAAGCAAGTGGGCCGTATGGCTGGCGTGGAATTACCCGTGTCACCTTTAGAGCATCACTACCTGATTACCGACAATATTCCCGAAGTGGCAGCCCTAGAGCAAGAACTACCTATGACTGTTGATCCAGATGGCTTTACTTATATGCGCCAAGATCAACATGGTATGTTGGTGGGTATCTATGAATTACAGCATCAGCATTGGATGATGGATGGTGCCCCATGGGACTATGGTATTGAGCTACTACAAGAAAACTTTGACCGTATAGAAAATGAACTAATTTACTCCTTTAATCGTTACCCCTGCCTTAATGATGCTGGCATAAAAACTTGGGTAAATGGCGCCTTTACCTTTTCTCCCGATGGAAACCCATTGGTGGGCCCCGTGCCCGGTAAAGACGGTTATTGGGTGGCCTGTGCTGTGATGGCTGGTTTTCTGCAAGGCGGTGGGGTTGGCAAGTCTCTGGCGGAATGGATGATCTATGGCGAACCAGAAGCCGATGTCTATGGTATGGACGTGGCGCGCTATGGTGAGTATGCCAATAACAAAGAATATATTAAGGCTACCACTGGGCAGTTTTATTCCCGCCGCTTTGTGATGTCTTATCCTAATGAGCAGTTGCCTGCTGGCCGCAATGTAAAAATGGCGCCAGCCTATGAGGGTATGACCGCAGCAGGTTGTCGCTGGGGCCAGAGTTGGGGTCTAGAAACCCCCTTGTATTTTGCGCCTCAAGACTTTGAAGAAAACCTGACCCTTAAGCGTTCTAATGCCCATGATATTGTGGCGGCCGAATGTCAGGCCGTGCGTGAGCGGGTGGGGCTGTTGGATATATCTGCTTTTTCTCGGTTTTGTGTCAGTGGCCCCGATGCTGAGCAATGGCTAAATAAATTAATGGCTTCCAAATTACCAGCGCCTGGTCGTGCTAAATTAGCGCCCATGCTAGGGCCTAATGGTAAGTTAAAGGGTGACCTTACCATCTTTAACTGGGGTGATGGGACCTACTGGATAACCGGCTCTTATTACCTTCGTGCTTGGCATATGCGTTGGTTTAATGATCATTTGCAAGGTGATGTGCGGGTTGAAGATGTATCAGATACCATGGTGGGTTTTTCTATTTCAGGCCCCCAATCACGCAAGGTGTTGGAAACTCTCTGTCATGAGGATATAAGCCATCAGAGCTTCCCCTTTATGGCTTGTCGAAGCATGGATGTGGGTATGATTAACGCCAAAGTAGGGCGTTTATCTGTCTGCGGTGAGCTAGGTTATGAGATCCACTGCCATGCTATTGAACATATCGCATTACGCAAAATGCTATTGGCAGCAGGGGCAGAGTTTGGCATGCAGGAAATTGGTTTTAATGCCTTACTAAGCTTACGTATGGAAAAAAGCTTCGGTATCTGGTCGGCAGAATTTACCCAAGGCTATACAGCCGGCATGACGGGTATGGACCGCTGGATAGATTGGCAAAAAGACGACTTTATTGGCCGTGATGCTGCCATCCAAGAGCGAGACAAAGGCGGTGCGGAACAATGCTTAGTTACCCTAGAAGTTGATGCCGTGGATGCCGATGCCGGTGGTTATGAGCCCATTTGGCAGGGCGACCAAAGAGTTGGTTTTGTTACTTCAGGTGCCTATGGTCATAGCCTACAAAAATCCCTTGCTATGGGATTGGTAAAGCGTGATTTAGCTAGCCCGGGTACGGAACTCAGTGTGCATATAGTCGGCGTGGAACGCCCCTGTCGGGTTATTGCTGCCTCACCCTATGATCCGCAGGGCAAGGCCATGCGCGCTTAATTAATGGGAAAAATTAGTGAATAGCCCAGTGCTTATGCTGGGGCTAGTTGCAAAGTAAACTCTTGCCCAGCAAAGCTAAGTTGATCGCCATTATACATCTTGCGGCTTTTGCGGGTTTCTTGTTCACCATTAACGGATACCAAGCCTTCGGCAATCACCTGCTTGGCTTGGGCACCGCTATCCACCAACCCCTCGAATTTAAGAATTTTAAATAATTCGATAGGTTCACGATTAATTTCAATTTGCTGCATGATATACCCTGATTAATGGCAAGCTTTTATAGCTGTATTTGGCTGGGAAAATTTAATCCCCCTAAATCAGGTGAGATTATACCGCAATTTGGGTGCACAATGGTTTTATAGGCGGCGAAGAAATTACTTTCAAAGCTCACTTTATTTTCTAAACGACAACCACCTTTGGATTGAGTTTAAGCCTTATACAATGGCAAAAGGCAAAACTTTATTAGTCACAGTTTGTATCCAATATATAGTTCTTCTAGCAATAAAATATGCTGGACAACCCTCATTTCTCATCTTCACCTGGTGGAGTAGGTATTGAAGCACCGCAAGCTAATTCGGGGTCACGATAAGCTTGTTGCCAGTTTCTGGCTCTAGAGAGTTTTTCACAGGTTAGATTCTTAGCGTCACGAAGATCAGCTTTGTCTAAATCAGCACATGTGAAAACCGTTCCTTCCAAATTAGCCAGCCTCAAGCTTGCATGATTAAAATTACTTAAGCTGAAAACTGTAGATCTAAAATCACCATTTTGCATGTTAGCACCCGTGAAATTAGCTAATGAAAGATTTAGTGTGGACTCATTTTTTAACCGTTTCCTTCTTCCAATGACAGTTATAGCAGTTTCCACATCTATCCGGATTAAGTCGTTAATTTGAGGATTATCTAATGAAACAGGTGAATTTTCACGTACGTAACTACAAAGAATATCAATAATAACTTGGTAATAATTTATATTGGCTTGAGATAGTTTTTCTAAGGCATAAATAGCCCCAATACGAACATTAAGATTCGGTTCGTCTTCGCCCTTAAACGCTCCTAGCTGTTCTATGGCCTTGGTAAAGATGCCATTAAAGCTATTACGGTCAGCAATATTTGTGTTTTCTGCTTTTAAAGCAATATCCTTTTGGAACAAATAGGTCCTCCATACGACGAATGGACCGCCTAGTATGGCAATAGTACTTAAAGCAATATTTCTAAGTATTTCATGATTCATAGTAGACCACTGCCAAATAGAGGGCCAGAATTCGACTACTAAAGAAATGACGAACGATAATAAAAATATTGAAGAGAACAGCTTTACCCGCCGTGGAATCTGTTTATAAAACACCACGAGGCTAACCAATATAGCTGCAATCAATAATGTCCTTCCAGTTAATGCATAAATTTTATTTAGGCATAGCCAATAAAAAATAACTGTAACAACCCATAACGTTAAGCAGAAAAAGAACATCCATTTATTATTCATGCTTGTATCCTGAGGATTTATAAAATTTTGACCAATAAATTTTTTGTTTTATTTGAGTTTTATATTTCAGACCCAACTCACTTATACTTTAGTACATTTTTTATCAGGATTATTATCTTTAAGACATCAAGGATTGGTGTAGCAAATCTTTTGTATGCTATGGCAAATTTTCTATTTGCTTATTGCCCGAACTAAAGCGATACAAGCCTTTGATGAGGCACAAGGGTAGTGAATAGAAGATTAAGAAATCTTATAGCTCTGTGTGATATAGGCTTATTGTGGGACGTAATATTAGTTCTTGGTATCGATCTTTTTTGCCAATGCGCTGGCAGCCGCAATTAAGCAATCAATCTGTTCAGGCTGATGGTTAAAGTGGGTAACTAGGCGTACCACACCTTGATCCCAGCGATCATGGTAGAAGCCAAAACCTTGTTGTAAAAGGCCTTCAATCACCGTTTCTGGAAAACGTACAAAGAGAATATTTGAGGCACTATTGCTAACTATATCAATGCCATTAATTTGGCCTAGGCCTTGAGATAGCCGGGCGGCCATGGCATTAGCATGGCGGGCATTATGGAGCCAGAGATCATCCTTAAGATAGGCTTCCATTTGGGCGCTAAGTAAGCGCATTTTTGACATCAAGTGGCCACTACGTTTGCAGCGAAAGGCCATTTCTTTAGCCAAGCTTTTATCAAATAAGACGATGGCATCGACACCTAAGGCTCCATTTTTGGTGGCGCCTAGGGCTAATACTTTCACCCCTGCCTGCCATGTCATAGCGGCTGGTGAACAGTTTAGACTCACTAAAGCATTGGCAAACCGTGCCCCATCCATTTGCAGAGTCAGACCCTGATCCGCACAGATATGGCCAATGGTTTCAATTTCGTCAACTTGGTATAGGCTGCCAGATTCAGTGGTTTGGGAAATACTAACACTAGTGGGCTCTACTGAATGCACATCGCCACGTTTTTGTTGGGCTATATCAGATAGTATCTGCGGATCTATTTTGCTATCTTTGCCATCAATACAGAGAAGCTTGCTGCCGGGATTAAAGAACTCAGGCGCGCCACACTCGTCATTATTTATATGGCTGTCGGGATGACAAAGGGTAGCCCCCCAAGGTGGGGTAATACTGGCCAAGCCCAAGGCATTGGCTGCGGTGCCAGTAGATACCAGAAATAAGCTTAAATCGGTTTCGAAAATATCTTTTAGTTGTTGTTCAACACGTTGATGATAAGTATCGGCGCCATAGGGTAGTTGCGTACCTTGGGCAGCGTCCATTAAGGCTTGGGCGATGGCTGGTGAAGCACCCACAGTGTTGTCACTGTGAAAAGCGGCAATAAGATCTTTGTGCATAGTGCTTACTCCAAATAATGGCATCTAGGGCGCAGATTCTAGTCACTAAATGTGGTTGTGCCAAATTTTAGATTCTAAAAGTGGTCAAATATTGCTATCTTGGGTGTCTATTTGCAATACATTTTTTATTTAGATCAGCTTTATAGAATTTGATCTTTTACGTAATTTCCATATGACACCCACTATGTTGCCTTTACCCGCTTTTGAACAGACCTTTACTGAACTGCCCGATATTATGTTTGCCAAGGTGGCACCAACCCCAGTAACGAAGCCTGAAGCCATGTTACTTAATGATACTTTGGCGCAAGAATTAGGTTTAGATCCTGATTGGTTATCCTCCCCCGAAGCCTTGCAGATTTTATCGGGTAACCAAGCCCTGCCAGATACCATTGCTATGGCTTATGCTGGGCACCAGTTTGGCCATTTAAGCCCGCGCCTTGGGGATGGTCGGGCGCACCTGCTGGGGGAGCTGGTCACGCCAACGGGTCAGCGGGTTGATATTCAGCTTAAGGGCTCTGGGGTCACGCCTTATTCGCGGCGGGGTGATGGCCGGGCGCCATTAGGGCCAGTGTTGCGGGAATATCTCGTCAGTGAGTTTATGCATGCAGTGGGAGTACCTACCAGTCGTAGCCTGGCAGCAATTAGTAGTGGTGAAAGTGTGTGGCGGCAGGGCACTGAGCCCGGTGCTATATTAACCCGTGTGGCGGCCAGCCATATTCGCGTGGGTAGTTTTGAATATGCGGCCAGTCAGGGTGTGGAGTTTGTGAAAGCCTTAGCCGACTATACCTTAGGGCGGCATTTTCCCGAGGTAGAAAACTCGGAAGAGCCTTATTTATCTTTACTCCAATGCGCAGTGGCTAAGCAAACTGAGTTAATTGCCCAGTGGATGAGTTTTGGGTTTATTCACGGGGTAATGAATACAGATAATATGTTGGTCTCTGGGGAGACGGTGGACTATGGCCCTTGTGCCTTTATGGATACATATGTGCCCTCTCAGGTATACAGTTATATTGATCGCCAAGGCCGTTATCGTTATGACCATCAGCCCGGTATTGGCCAATGGAATTTAGTGCGTTTAGCCCAAGCCCTAGTGTCTGTTATGACCGTAGACCAAGACTCTGATGCCGTGGTTGCCAAAGCACAGGCGGCGATTAATGGCTATGAACAACAATATAAACAGGCTTATGCCCAGCATATGGCTGCCAAGCTGGGTTTACTTGGCGATGCGGCTGCTTTGGTTGATGAATTATTGGCGATTTTAGCAAAGGATAAACTGGACTATACCCTGACTTTCCGTTATCTAATGACCTTATTAGCCCCTATATCAGTTGCTGACGGTATGCCCGAGCAGGCATATATAGCGAGCCCTGCATTGCAGAAATGGAAACTTAATTGGTTGCAGAGAGTAGAGCAAGAAACGGGGTCAGAACAGGCCTTGGCCATAATGGCGCAGCATAATCCTATCTTTATACCCCGTAATCATCTTTTGGACGCGGCCCTAAAGGCAGCCTATCAGGATGATCTGACCCAGATTAATGACTTATTAGAGGTTATTAGTGAGCCCTTTACCTATCGTCCCGAATGGCAACATTTAGCTTTGGCTCCCAAGCCAGAGGAAAAGATAGTAAGTACCTTCTGTGGCACCTAATTGGATTTGATTTTGAGCAAAAAAGGGCAGCTCTGATAGAGGATTAGGTGGCTATAAAACAGTTGCCAATATGGGGGCAAGGTGGCACCCGAAAAAACCACTCTGAAGCGCTTTTAGCCGACCCTAGCTCATGCTACAGTTGTTGTATGAAAGAATATAAAAGGAACGCTAATGTCTTCCATGGCTAATTGGCCACAAGGGTTTATGGTAGTGCAAGGTAATCGCATGGAAGACCTTTGTACTACCTATGTCCAATGGCTAAAACGCTATCCTTTAGGCCCTTTGGAAGAAGACTTATTACTCGCCCAGAGTAATGGTATTGCGCAATGGTTAAAGCAAACCTTGGCGCGCGATGAAGCTGACGGTGGCTGTGGGGTGGCAGCGGCCATTAACACCATGTTACCGGGGCAATTTGTCTGGCACAGTTATTGTGCACTGTTACCCGGTTTATCAAGCCGTTCCGTATATGATAAGCAGGCCCTGACTTGGCGTTTATATCGCTTATTAGCCACTTGGAATCTGGATCAATTAGCGCCTATATTGTCCACTTATGTGCAAGCCGATTCTCTACCTATAGATCGTTTACAATTGGCGCGCCAACTGGCTGACTTATATGATCAATATCAAGTTTTTCGCCCCGATTGGTTAGGCCTATGGGAGCAAGGTTATGACTTGATATGCGACCATAATGGTCAGCGTGAAGCCATACCCACAGGACAAGAATGGCAGCCGGTAATATGGCGCGCTCTATGTGCTGATATAACAACCCAAACCACCGCTGAGGGCTGGTCACAAGTTAGCCGAACGGCCTTGCATGAACGGTTTTTGCAAGCTTGTGCCAATACTAAGGACAGGCCCATGGGTTTACCCAGACGGGTGGTGGTATTTGGTATGTCGAGTTTGCCCAATAGCAGCTTAGAAGTGCTGCGCGCCATTGCCCCGTTTACCCAAGTGCTGCTGTTTGTGATGAACCCTAGTCAGCATTACTGGGGCGATATGGTGGAAGGCAGGGAGCTATTACGCAAAGAATATAAACGCCAAACCAAGCGCCAAGATCATAGCCAGTTTAGTGATGACCATTTGCATGTTTATGGTAATCCCTTATTAGCTTCATGGGGTAAGCAGGGGCGTGATTTTTTACACCTGTTTGATGAATGGGACCAGCCTAGTCAATATCAAGACTATTTTGCTAATTTGCCCATGGGCAAGGTCGATGTATTCAGTTCGCCAGAAACGGCTAATGGCGATAGTCTATTGGCCAGAATTCAGGATGATATCTTACAGCTACGCTCGGCTCAGGAGCGCGCCCAGCTGGAACAAACTGAGACATTGCTTGAGGCAGATGATCACAGTTTAGAATTTATCAGTGCTCATAGTATCCAGCGTGAAATTGAAATTCTCCATGACAAGCTATTAAATGATTTTGATCGCCACCAACAGGGCGATAATGTGGCCCTAGAGACCCGTGATATTTTGGTGATGGTGCCAGATATAAGCACCTATGCACCCCATATTGAGGCCGTATTTGGGCGTTACCGAAGTCATGCTCAGCAAGGCGATAGAGATAGCCGTTTTTTACCTTATCATATAGCCGATACAGGCCAGCGTTTTGCAAACCCTATTTTAGGGGCCTTTGAAACCCTATTGGGGCTAACCCAGTCGCGTATGACCTCAGTGCAGGGTTTAAGTTTATTGGAAGTGCCGGCGTGTCGTGAGCGTTTTGGTATCCAAGAAACAGATTTACAGCAAATTAAAGTCTGGGTAGAGAAAGCCAATATTCGCTGGGCGTTAACGGCTGACCATCGCCAGCAGCAGGCCTTACCAACCTTGGATGGTCATAATACCTGGCAGGCGGGTATTGATCGTTTATTATTGGGCTTTGCCACGGATAGCGCAGGCAGTTGGCAAGCAGTGGCGGCCTGTCCAGAGGTGAGTGGTTTGGGTGCAGAGCTATTAGGCAGCTTAAGCCGCTTTGTAAATAGTTTGGAGCAATGGCGTCAAAATCTTCAGCAAACCCAAACCGCTAGTCAGTGGGTAGAAGCTTTACTAGCCCTCTGGCAAGACTTCTTTGTACTTGATGCGGAAGAGGTTGAGCGCCTCTATAAACGTATTAGTGAGTATCTTCAGCACTGGCAGGAGGTGGTTACGCAAGCCGCCATGGCAGATGAGCCCATTGCTATTGAACTTGTGCAAAGTGCCTTGCTGGAACAACTGGACAGCCCTAGCTTAAGTAGCCGGTTTATTACCGGTGCTATTAATTTTGCCACGTTAATGCCCATGCGGGCAGTACCATTTAAGCAGATCTGGCTATTGGGTATGAACGATGATGCCTATCCTCGCAAGCGCAGTTTTAATGATTTTGATTTGATTGGCTATAACTATCGCCCGGGTGATCGTTCCCGTCGTGATGATGACCGCTATCTGTTTCTTGAAGCTTTGTTGTCCGCCCGCGAGAAGTTAGTAATTAGCTGGCATGGGCGCAGTATCAAAGATGATACGGAACAGCCACCATCGGTATTAGTAGCCCAATTGCGTGACTATATTGCTAAGGCTTGGCCTGCCAAAGACTGGTTACAAGAACTTACTACACAATATCCTTTGCAGCCCTTTAGTGATCATTATTTTGCCAATGATAAGCCGCTTTTTACTTATGCGCGGGAATGGGCGAGTGCTAAAGGCAATGCTTTGCCAACTGAGACGGCACAATTACCACCATGGTTACCTGAACGGCCTGTTAGCGGTGCTGATTTAGTTAACTTCTTAAAGTCGCCGATTGACAGCTTATATCAGCAACGTTTGTTAGTGCCTCAGCCGCAAACCAAGGGCGATATCCCTAGCACTGAGAGTTTTACTCTAGATGGTCTGCAAAACTGGCATCTGCATAGTGAAGTACTTAAGACCCATGTGCATAACTATAGGGATAGTCAGCAGTCCTTAGCCACCACCAGTCAACAAATGCAGGAGCAGATGGATACCTGGCAGCGTGATGGAACTTTGTTAGCTGGCACGGCTGGGCAGATTCAGGCCGGCGCTTATTTTGATAGCTTGGTAGAAATATACGAGGTTTGGCAACAATTACATCAACAGTGCCATGGTCAGATTGTGCCTGTCACCTATACAGCTGTGCATAGTGTGCAAGATAAAGCAGGGCAGGAACATGCGATTCCAGTGGAGATCGACTTAGGACATTTGCAACTAGATCAGCATAGTCAAACGGGTCAGCAGGTTATAGTGCAAGCTAGTAAAGCTTTGGAAAAAGCCAATACCAAGAATATAAGATGGCGCAATCTATGTGCTGCTTGGGTAGAGCATTTGGGGGCGCATTTATATAGCCAAATGCCTGTCACTAGTTATCTGTTAACGCCACAAGGACAATTATGCTTGCCCCCTATGGCCATTGATCAAGCAGAAACCTATTTTGCTAATATATTGACCGTATGGCATATGGCTATGCATGAACCACTGCCATTAAGTTTGCAGTTAGGTATAAAACTGATTGCTGAAAAAGCCGCCACAGACACAGTGCTGGCGAGTACTTATGACAAAGATTTAGACTATTCTGGGCACTACCTATCACGCCACTTCCCCCATTTGCTGGATATGGATTTGGACCGTTGTCGGGCGTTAGCCAACTTGGTATATACCCCTTTACGTGATGGCGTGGAGGTGATGTCATGATACAGGGTAGCCAAGTACTGGCACCCTTAAGCTTGCCCCTTAAGGGTCATGCTTTGATTGAAGCCAGTGCCGGCACGGGTAAAACCTATACTTTAGCCATGCTATATTTAAGGCTGATCTTAAATCATGGTGGTAGCGCAGCTTTAGGGGAGCCTTTGCTACCCCATAATATATTGGTGGTGACCTTTACTAAGGCAGCCACGCAGGAATTAAGGGATCGTATTCGGCAGCGTTTAGTCGAAGCGGCAGCCTATTTGCGCAGTTGTATCGAAGCTGAGGCAGGGCTAATTGATAACCCTTTGTCCGTTGATCCACTGCTTGTGGAGCTTTGCGCTGCTTATACCGAGCCTGCCCAGCAGGCGGGTGCTGCCAAGCGTCTGGAAATGGCTGCTGAAGCTATGGATGAAGCCGCTATTTCCACCATACATGCTTGGTGTTATCGCTTACTAAGTGAGTTCTCACTTTATTATGGTGGTGCTTTTGAGCAGCAGTTGCTGGAATCTGAAACGGAATTACTCAAGGAAATTAGTGAGGATTTTTGGCGACTTAATGTGCTTGGTATGAATCGCGATGCGTTAGCTTATATGATGCAGCGCTTTAAAAGCCCAGCGGCATTGTTGCCGGAAGTTGTAACATTATTGCCCCATGTAACAAGCCTACCAGAGCCGGTACTGGATTTGGCTGTGTATATTCAAGAGCAGCAGAGCCAAAAGCAGGCTATGGTGGCCGATCTAAAAGCCGCATTAAGAAAACATTTGCCTGCCCTAAAACAATTTTTTGCTGAAGCCAGAGCGGATGGCTTATTGCATCTTAACAAATTACGAAGTAACCATGAGGCGGGCGCTTTTACCCATTTAGACAACTATATTCAGTCGGATGAAGATACTCTTAAATCTTCAGCCAGCCTAAAAAAATTAGCCTTATTGGATACGTCTATTTGGCAGCAGCCAGACTCACTTGACCTAAATTTTGCTCCGGCAAAATGTGTGGCCGAAGTGCTCGCATTAGCTGACCAAATACCCAATCCAGATGCCACAATTTTGACCTACGCTGCCCATTGGCTGCAGCAACGCTTAACTACAAGTAAACAGCAGCAGGGCTTGCTAAGTAACGATGATTTATTGTTAAGGTTACAACAGGCTTTATCTGGACCAAGTGGTAAACAATTGGCGGCAGCCATTCAACAGCGCTTCCCCGTTGCCCTAGTGGACGAATTTCAAGATACGGATCCCGTGCAATACACGATCTTTAAGCATATCTATCAAATTCGAGAGGGTTGCCCTCAGGGCGGCTTTATTATGATAGGGGACCCCAAACAAGCTATTTATGCTTTTCGGGGTGGGGATATTTATACCTATTTGCAGGCGCGCAATCATACCTTTGGACATCACTATACCCTGACCCATAACTACCGTTCGGACAGTAACCTATTAACGGCGGTAAATGGCTTATTTGCCTATGGTGATAGCCATGCCGAAGGGGCGTTTCGTTTTCGTCAGACCCAGCATAATCCACTTCCCTTTGTCCCTGTGGCGGCAGGTGCTGATAAACCCTATCAACTATATTTGCAGGGACAATTACATGCGCCCCAAACAGCTTGGTTAGCGTCCGCTGAAGAAGTGGGCAAGGCACTGGCAGACAAGGATTATATTAGTATTCAAAGTGATGCCACGGCGAATAAAATAGCCCACTTATTAAATTTGGCCGCTGTCGATCAGGCGGTATTGCAGCGAGGCGACAAGCAGCAGACTTTGCAACCTAAGGATCTAGCTATTTTGGTGGCTAACCAAAAGCAGGCCCAAGCTGTGCGTATTGCTCTTGCCCAACGGCATATTGCGAGTGTTTATTTGTCTGATGCTAGAAGTGTATATACCAGCCCTATGGCTGAGGACTTACTAATATTGTTGCGGGCAGTAGCCAACCCAGATGATGACCGCTTGTTAAGTATGGCTCTGGCAACGCAATTATTGGGGTTAGATGTTGTCAGCCTTGATCATCTGCAGAAGGACGAGTTAGCTTGGGAACAGCAGCTTAATAGATTTTATACTTATCATCAGATATGGCGCACCAAAGGTGTTTTGGCCATGGTTTATCAAGTTATTTTTGATAGTCAGGCCGCTAGTAGAATTAGATCTATGGCCACTGGTGAGCGCCTACTGACAGACCTACTGCATTTGGCAGAACTATTACAACAAGCGGCCGTGCAACTGGATGGTGAACATAGTCTAGTACGTCATTTTGAGACCCTATTAGATAACCCAGATCAGCAAGATATTAAGCAACAACAACGCTTAGAGAGTGATAGTAATCTGGTTCAAGTGGTGACAATTCACAAATCCAAAGGCTTGGAATACCCGGTGGTGTTTTTGCCCTTTATTTGTTTGACTCGGGTACCTAAAGAAACTGATCTTCCGTTGATTTATCACACGGATAAGCACCAAAAAAATGTCACTTTAACGGCCAGTGATGACATTATGACTGCCGTCAAAAAAGCCCATCAAGCAGAAGAAATTCGCAAGCTTTATGTGGCTTTAACGCGGGCTGCTTGTTGTCAGTATCTGGGCTTGGGTGAGGTGAAAGGTATAGCGCAATCGGGCTTGGGTAATTTGCTAATGCTGAGCAATAAAAGCGGGGAGTTAGCCCCTAAATTGGCAGCCTTGGACGATCATATTACTGTCCAACCACTACCTATTGAGGAGGTATTTCAGGGCACAAATACAGTGGCTAACTCTACCAAAGCAGCCCGACAAGCTCCTGATATAAGCCTTAAAAGCTGGCATACTGCGAGTTATTCTAGCCTTTCTTTTGGCAGTCAAATCGACACTGATGACAAATCTGCCATGGAGCTACCCGATACGGCACAAGATGCAATTTTAAGTGAAGAGCGCGAGGCCAATGTGCTTACTAATATGGTAGCTGACCAAAATGCCTCTGAATCAATTATTGACAATAGCATCGACAATAGCGTCCCCAATATTCACAATCTCCCCAAAGGGGCGCTATTTGGTACTATGCTGCACAATATATTAGAAGATTGTGCCGAGCTAGGATTTGCCGAAGTCATACAGCAGCCAAGTAGTCGCCAACAAATCCTTAATGAACATCTACAACCGTTAACTCTTACACCTTGGCTAGATGCCTTGGATAACTGGTTGGTGGATTTATTAAAGATGCCTTGGCAGCTGCAATCACTGAATGCAAAACCAATGCAATTACAAGCTTTGACAAGGCAGCAATTGCTGGTTGAAATGGAATTTCTAGTGGCCACCAAAGGGGTAGATGTGGAAGCCATGGATAGTCTGGTATGCCAATATACTTGGTCACAACAATCTCGCCCCCAAGCCCAAGCGCAACAGTTAAATGGTATGCTAAAAGGCTATATCGACTTACTGCTGGAACATAATGGCCAGTATTTTGTGGTGGATTGGAAAAGCAACTATTTAGGTGCTGATGCCAGTGCATATAGTCAGGATGCAATGGCTGAGGCGCTCCTGCACAAGCGCTATGATATGCAATATGTGCTTTATATTTTGGCCTTACATCGTTTATTGCGGTCGCGATTGCCGGAATATAACTATGCCAAGCATATTGGTGGTGCTGTGTATGTGTTCTTACGCGGTATTGAGAATCCAGATACTCAGGGGCTACTGTTAGATAAGCCAGAACAAGAGCTTATTGAACGTCTTGATCGACTATTTCAAGGTGTCGAGGAGGTGGCCTAATGGGTATGCAACAGCTTATCGGGCAGGCACAAAAGCTGCATATTGTGCGTGATGTCGATCTGGCACTGTTAGATTTTATGTATCGGCGTGGCAGTAACCCGATTAGCGATTATTTGGCATGGGCTATTCTACTGGTGAGCCGCCATAGCGCCATGGGCCATGTTTGTGTGGACTTAAAAGCCGTCCTTGCAGAGCCCTTAACTTATTTCTGTTTACCTATTGATGATCAAGATGGGCAGGGGCCCAATCATAGTAGATTGGCCTTTGAGGCAGGCTTAACAGCCTTTATTAAACCTTTAACTTTGTCACAGTGGATAGATGAGATAAGCGCCAGTGAGGCCGTTACCGTGATCGATCACGTTGATTCTTCAATCCAAGTGGAAACCCCTTTTGTTTTGGACCTGAGTCAATCCCGGGCGTTATTTTATTTAACTCGTTATTGGCAGTGTGAACAGCAGTTAGCAGGGTTTATTGAAGCACGCAGTCAACATAGCAATAGGTTACCTGAGCAGGCTACGGCAATTATTAAAGCCTTGTTTCCTAATGCGGCCAATCAAGCTAATCATAATGTGAACTGGCAACGTGTCGCCGTAGCCCTAGCAGCGCGCAGCCAGTGTGCCATTATCACAGGTGGTCCGGGGACAGGTAAAACCACCACTGTGCTAAAGTTATTGGCGTTATTACAGGCATTGCAATTAACTCAGGGTTTAGGGCCACTACATATAAAACTTGCTGCACCCACGGGCAAAGCTGCGGCACGCTTAAATGCGTCCATAGCTAGTAATTTGCAACAACAAGTATTTCCCACAAATGACCACTTTGATGGCGAACAATTAAAGGCGGCTATTCCCACAGAGGTGTCTACCTTGCATCGGTTACTGGGGCCTATAGCCAATAGCCGGCAGTTTCGTCACCATGCTACCAACCCAATTGCTGCTGATGTGGTAGTTATTGATGAAGCCTCTATGGTGGATTTAGAAATGATGGCCAATCTAGTACAGGCGTTGGATAAACATACGCGCCTTATTTTATTAGGTGATAAGGATCAATTGGCTTCTGTGGAAGCAGGTTCTGTATTGGGTGACTTATGTGCTGATGCCAGTAAAGGTCATTATTTGCCAGAGACTATTCAGTGGCTAAACGCATTTACCGGTGACCAATTATCTGATCAATATGTCTCTGCTGCCGGTCGACCTCTTGCACAATCCACTACGATGTTGCGGGTAAGTCATCGCTTTCAGCAAGGTGGCAGTATCGACGCTTTGGCTAGCCTGGTGAATGCTGGACTTTATGAGGGGCAGCCATCTCTATTACCTGTACAAGATTTATATGCCATTGTGGCCCAACAAGCGGCTTTAGCAGAGCGTAAAAAACGCCAGCCTCAAGTGCAGTTATTTCACCAACCACCGTCCGCAAATGCAACTAGTGTAAGTTGGTTGCAGACATCCTTAGCCCATAGTTTACAGGCGGGCTATAGCACTTATCTTAAGTTGGTAAAGCAAGGGCCTGAGGATGATCAAGATCAGTGGGCAAGCGCAGTTTTGGCTGCCCATGCTAGTTTTCAATTATTGGTAGCTCTACGGCGTGGGCAGTGGGGTGTTGAAGGGATGAACGCCACTATTGAAGAACTCTTGCAAAAGGCTGATTTGCTGCCTAATGCTGATACCGAGTGGTACCCTGGGCGACCTGTTATGGTCAGCCGCAATGACTATCATCTTGGTTTAATGAATGGTGATATTGGCGTGTGCTTGCCCTATACAGATAAGCAGTCTGGGGCAGAAATGTTAAGGGTGGCCTTTAGTGCTGGTGCTGAGGGCATACGTTGGGTTTTACCGAGCCGCCTGCGTGCTGTAGAAACCGTTTTTGCTTTGACGGTGCATAAGTCTCAGGGCAGTGAATTTAGTCACACCATGCTGATGCTACCGGCACACAATAATCCGGTATTAACTAAAGAGTTGTTATATACCGGTATTACCCGTGCCAGAAACTGTTTCTCATTGGTATATGGTGATGAGCAGGTATTGGAGCAAGCCATGACCAGAAAAGTTGTTCGCGCAAGTGGTTTAAGTAATCGTTTCTAGATAACTAACCTTCTATGCATAACTAGTCAGTGTTTATCTTTCAAACTCACGAAGATATTGGTGTGAAACAATTTTGCCATCTATTATTTTAGCGATAAACATCACACTTGAGTCAGGGGTATTTGGTTCTATAACGTCATGGATGCCAACCAGGACTTCATTATTTTCATAGTAACAGGAAAAATCACCAGCTTTGAAAGGGGTATCTTTGCACCATGCCAAGGTTTCATGCTTGTCGAGCTTAAGCTTCAACTTATCATTTACCCAGACAAAGTCATCTGCTAATAGATCTGACAATGTCGTCATGTTTTTGTCATTAACAGCTGTGATCCAAGAGGCCATATAAGTTTGGAAATTGACTGACATACTTTTTCCCTGTGATCAGTTAGAAATTAATTTTTAAGTATATGCTTTTTAAGCTTTGTAAACATGCTTTACTAAACTTAGTGGCTCTTTTCCTTGATATATTTATAGATAGTTGTTCTGGATACACCTAGGGCTTTAGCCGCTCGGGAAACATTACTGTCATAGTCTGCTAAAGCAGCCTTAATAGTAGAGGCTTTCGTTGATTCCAATACAGATGGGTTTAACTCTTGGCAGATAATATCAGCCTCGATAAAGAAGCGGGTCACACTGTCGGCGTCTATATGCTTGTCATGGTTAGAAATAATAATGCGAGTTAAGGTTGATTTTAGCTCACGCATATTGCCTGGCCATGAATATGAATTCAACTGTTCAATAGCTTCATTACTTATACTTATTTCTGTATCAATAGTGTCAATAAGGTAGCGCACTAATGTGGCAAAATCTGTACGTTGTTGAATTGGAGGTAGTTTTATCTCTAACACATTGATACGGTAAAACAGATCAGATCGGAAAAGGGAGTCTTTAATGGCCTGTTTTAGATCAACGTTAGTCGCTGCAACTATTTGGACGTCTACTTGACATGTTTTTTCAGCTCCAACGGGCCGTACTTCTCCAGAGTCTAAGAAGCGCAGTAGAGTAACTTGTGTGCTCATGGGTAGATCACCCACTTCATCAAGAAACAGCGTACCTTTGTCTGCCGCTACCAGTAAACCTGTTGAACCGCCTTTTTTGGCATTAGTAAAGGAACCAGACTCATAGCCAAATAATTCAGATTCAATAAGGTCTTTGGGTATAGCTCCACAGTTTACTGGTACAAAGTTACCTTTACGTTGACTTACAGAGTGAATATAACGTGCCATGATTTCTTTACCAGTGCCTGTTTGTCCAAGAACTAGCATGGGAACAGATAGGTTTGCTCCCTTTCTTGCTTTTTCTAATTGACTAACAAAGACCGCATCCTCAGCCACAAAATCATAGTCAGCTGATCTTTGTGGCGTGGGCTTGGTTAAGGGTTTAGCGCTCATTTGCGAACTTCGTGTTCGATGAAAATTTAACCCGCGGGCAACATAGGCGCTACCAAGTTTGTCAGTAATATAACAATGTGGAGAACCTTCTAAGGTCGGAATAATTTGTTCTATAGATATATCAAAGATCTTGTCAAAGGACATTCCCTTGGTTAGACCTAAGCCATAAAGTAGTTGATATGAACGGCGGTTAAATGCCGTAATACAGCCATTAAAATCAATAGCTATGAGTGCCCCACTTATGGCATTCATCATTTCATCACGGGAATGGAACATGATGACGAGATTGTCTTTTTGCTCACGCAAAAATAAAGAATTTTCAACGTTGGTGGCCGCCATTTGAATCAAGGCCATGGTGTGTTGTTGCCTAGCACCACAAGTGGAAGAAGCATCCAGTACTCCTGCTAAGTCACCATTGGAATGAAAGATTGGTGAAGCAATACAACTAACATTACCGTGCTTGAGAAAGTAATGCTCTTGGCCATGCACAATAGTGGGCGCTTTGGTGATAGCACAAGTACCTAAAGCATTGGTACCACGTTCCAGTTCTGACCAGTTGCTACCTGGAATGATCATTTTGCCAGCATTACTTATTTTAAATTCATTATCTGACATGGTATCAAGTACGATACCATTTCGATCACCTAGGGCAATCATAAAATTAGAGCCAGCGATTTGCCGATACAGATTTTGTATTTCGACTTTAGCAAAACGAATTAAATCTCCCGACTTTTCAAAACAAGTTTGTAGATCGGAATCGTCTATCCTAGTTATGGGTGTTACATGGTTTGGATCTAAACCATGGTCAAAACAACGTTGCCAACTTTCTGCAATGGTCTGATTTAGAAGTGTATTAGAAATTTCTTTCCCATGCTGGAGCGCTATCCTGGCACGAGAAACTTTCTCTTTTCTGCTCAACATAATCGAATCCTGATACGATTTTAATGCTAATTTATGTACAGGCTTTGTCTTTATTTTTTATGTCACTAAGTGACTTTTTATATGTGTATAAGATAAATCACAATTGGTCTTAGATCAAATTAGCACTTTAATACATTAGAAAAGCTCAAAGTGTTCATTTTGTGAACACTTTTGTTCCTATGTGTACATTTGCTTAACACTGGACTATTTCTTCCTAAATTGATTATTTTAAATCTAACCTATTGATATATATGTATATATCACTTTTTTTTTAAAATTGGCACAGTTCCTGCGTTATGTGTTCACAACAATAACACCCCTAATAAAAGGTATTGCATATGAAAGCAGCTGTACTACACGAATTTGACGAACACCTTGAAAGAGAGGAACTCGTCACCTATCAAGATGTTCCTGATCCAGTTATCGAAACACCCAACGATGTGATTATTCGCATTGGTGGAGCTGGTGTTTGCCGAACGGATCTACACGTAATCGAAGGCCTCTGGCGTTCCAAATCAGATGTCGTGCTGCCGTATATTTTAGGCCATGAAAATGCTGGCTGGGTTGAAGAAGTAGGCTCAGCAGTAACTGGGTTCCGTCCGGGTGACCCAATAATTTGTCACCCTTTAGTGACAAGTGGTCATTGTCTTGCCTGTCGTAAAGGTAATGATATGCATGCCGAAGATAGTAAGTTTCCAGGCATTAATGTTGATGGTGGCTATGCTGAATTTCTTAAAACCGGTAGTCGATCGCTGATTAAATTGCCACGTTCGCTGGCGCCAAAAGATGTTGCCCCATACACAGATGCTGGTCTTACTGCCTATCGTGCAGCCAAGAAAGCAGCAGCACATTTAGAGCCAGGTCAAAAAGTCGTGGTTATCGGTGTTGGTGGCTTGGGTCATATAGGTATTCAAGTTCTGCGTGCTTTATGCGCCGCTGAGATTATTGCTTTGGATCGCTCAGAGGTTGCTCTTAATCTAGCTGGTCAAATTGGTGCTGATGAAGTTGTCCGCGCTGATGGCGACCATGTAGAAAAAGTGTTAGGTCTCACCGGTGGAGTTGGCGCAGAAGCGGTTATCGATTTTGTGGGCGAAGGTAATTCTATCAAAGAAGGCTTGGATATGACTCGTGGTGATGGTGCTTATTACATTGTCGGCTATGGTGGCAAGATCGAAGTCCCAACTATCGATATGATCGCTTCCGAGAAACGCATCATAGGTAACTTGGTCGGCACTTACTCTGAACTTGTCGAGTTAATGTCCCTAGCCGATCGTGGCTTGGTGGATCTTCATACCGTTCATTATAGTCTGGCTGATGCCAATCAGGCTCTCCATGACCTCAATAATGGTTCCATCAAGGGTCGAGCAGTACTTGTCCCTTAAATTATAAAGTGAGCAATTAATTAAATTTAACAACAAAAAAGGTAAAACCATGAAAAAAACTACCCTTTCCTTAGCAGTGACGTCTGCTATCTTGTTTAGTTCATCCGCTATGGCAGATTATTCTCGCTTTGGTGTTGAGAACGATATTCCAGGAACCTGTTCTTTTACAGAGATGGATAAAAAAGATTACAGTGGTACAACACTGAATATTATTACCCATGCTGTTCCTGTTATTGGTGAGCCAACTGCCTTGCATGCTCAGCAGTTTGAAGACCTGACTGGTGCTAAGGTAAACGTTGTTCATGTCCCCTTTGGTGACTTGTTCCAGCGTATTATGATCCCTTTCCAGACCAAGCAAAATGCATACGATGTTCTGTTTTATGGTTCACTATGGAGTGGTGATTTCCAGAGATTCTTAGCTGAAGTTCCAGAAAGCTATCGTAACTCCTCGGGTATGGCTGATGTGACTCGTAACTATATCGATGTAGCTACTTGGGAAGATCGTATGATTCAGTACCCAGTAGATGGTGACCGTCACTACTTGAAGTACAGACTTGATATCTTCAACGATGCTAGCGCCCAAGCTAAATTTATGGAGCAAACTGGCCGAGCTTTGACTATTCCTGAAACATGGGAAGAGTATAACGAAGTAGCTGCTGTATTCTCCGGTTGGGACTGGGATGGTGATGGTAATCCAAACTATGGTTCTGCTGAAGTTGTTGCCCGTGACAACTTAATGTTCTCTGCCTTTATTAGTCGTGTAGCGCCTTATGCCAAACACCCTGATGTAAAAGGTGGTTTCTTCTTTGATCTAGAAACTATGGAACCACAAGTCAACAACCCTGGTTGGGTTAAAGGCTTAGAGTTGTTTGTTGATGCCAAGAAGACTTGGGCACCTGGTGGTAGTAACTATGGCCTAGGTGATGAAATCTTCTCCTTTGGTGGTGGTGAGACCCTAATGAGTTATAGCTGGGACGATGCCTTTATCCAAGCGATGCAAGCAGATAGCCCAATTCGTAATAAAGTAGCTGCGGCTCCTCTACCTGGCGCTGGCCAAGTTTGGAACCGTAATACTGGTTCATGGGATAGTTTTGAAACGCCAAACCGTGCGCCTTATATTACTTGGGGTTGGACAGCAGCTGTGTCTGAAATGTCTAAGAACAAGGATGCCGCATTTGACTATCTATGTTTCTTCTCTAATGAAACCAACACCCAGAGTGACCTTCAGATTGGTCGATTTGGTGTGAACCCATACCGTACTGCCCACTTTGAAAAGAGCCTATGGGTAGACGAAATGGGTTGGGATGAAGCTGTTGCTGATAGCTACATTGACACCTTGTCTGGTATGGATACAAATACTAACCGTGTATTTGACCTTCGTGTTCCAGGTGTAGGTCAGTTTATGACTTCCATGGCGACAGGTGTAGCGGCAGCAATTGCTGGCCAGAAAACTGCACAAGAAGCAATGGATGGTGTAGCTGCCGAATGGGAGCAAATCGTT
This sequence comes from Pseudomonadales bacterium, assembly GCA_049625185.1. GTDB lineage: Bacteria > Pseudomonadota > Gammaproteobacteria > Pseudomonadales > Balneatricaceae > Njordibacter. Next base: position 67,951 of record JBMZUZ010000003.1, read on the forward strand.
GATCGAATCGGTAAAGACCGTGTCCGTGAAGCCTATAGCGTTGTTGTTGCTCTAGAAGACAACGAACGTTAATGACCAAGCCCCGACGAACTTTGTCGGGGCTTCTTTATTCGTCACAAAGCCTGATGCTAAAGAAAAAGTTTAGACCACAACTGTAAAAACCTTTTCTAATCCATCGGGCTTAATTTATGTTAGTTTAATATTTCGCCTAATTATTTAAGGTAATCTAAATGTTCACGAAGTATAAACTCCTGTTTTTGTTACCCGGACTATTAGTCTTGATGGCAATTATCCTGTTCCCTCTGGGCTTCACTATTCGTGTCAGTTTCTCCAGTTGGGATGTAATCCAGCCCGGCCTTGATTGGATTGGGGGTAATAACTATGCCCGCATGATTGCAGATAGTCGTTTTTGGGAAGCTCTACAGAGGTTAAGTTTTATTTCTGTTGCGTCGGTACTTGCACAATATGTACTTGGTTTTTCTCTGGCTTTAATGGTTTGGAATCAAGTCAGAATGAAGCGCTTTATTCGCGTCTTGTTTCTTATACCGATGATGACAACGCCAGTTATTATGTCTGTTATCTGGCGTACTGTTTTTCATGAATCTTTGGGTCCAGCAAATGACCTAATGAATTTAATTGGCATTGGCCCTGTTGCTTGGTTATCAACGGAAACCATGGCTCTTGTCAGTGTCTTGATTGTTGAAATTTGGCAGTGGACTCCATTTATGTTCTTGTTACTTTTGGCTGGTTTGTTATCGCTACCAAAAGAGCCATTCTTAGCAGCAGCAATTGATGGTGCTGGCCCTATCAGGACATTTTTTAATGTAACTTTCCCCATGATGTCAGCTATTTCTGTTGGTGCCATTATTATTCGCTTGATTGAAGCATCTAAGATTATGGATACCGTTTATGTATTGACTTCTGGAGGCCCAGGTAGCGCCACCGAAACGTCTAGTTATTACATCTATATACGCGGTTTACGTGATTTCCAAATAGGTTATTCAGCAGCACTGTCTATTACCTATCTGGTGATCATGATCATTGCTCTTACTGTCATTGCCAAGGTGTTATCACGCCTGGTCACCGAAAAATAGGATTAAATGATGAACAGTTCAGGTTATAAGATATTTAAATTTGTCTTTTTGGCTTTTTGGGCAAGCTTTGTTGTGGCGCCTTTTTTATGGGCCCTCACCACATCGTTTAAAACGATTAACGGTGTTACTAGTGGTGCTACATATATTCCGTGGGTAGATTATGAGCCCTCTTTGGATGGTTGGCGCAATGTATTAGGGAGTGGGTCACAAGGTATAAATGTAGTTGAGCCATTTATTTCTAGTGTCTATGTGACTTTGGGTGCTAGTGCATTAAGTTTAGTATTAGGTACTTTTGTTGCTTATGGTTTATCACGCTTTAAATATAGAGCTGGTTTTATTCGTAATGGGGATATTACCTTCTTCTTTATTTCACAACGTATTATGCCACCCGTAGTACTATCGATTCCGTTCTTTTTAATGCTGCAACAATTAGGTCTGTTGGATTCTATTTTCGGTTTAATATTGGTTTATATTGCCCTATTAATGCCGATCGCAGTTTGGGTTATGGTGGATTTTTTCAATAATATCCCTAAAGAAATTGATGAAATGGCGATGTTAGATGGTTGCTCACCACTACAAACCTTCTTACGCGTTATCTTACCTAACGCTAAGCCCGGGCTAGTAGTAGCGGGCCTATTTTGTGTTATTTTTGGTTGGAACGATTTCTTCTTTGCTTTCACCCTTACCTTTACCGAGACACAGTTGCTGCCAGTAGCCATCGTGTCCCTAAACTCATCAGCCACACCCTGGTGGAGCTTATCAGCGTCAGCGTTGATTTCCATAGCCCCACTTATTTTTGTTGCAGTGCTTGTTGAAAAATACCTTGACCGCGGAAATCTTGCGGGTGCAGTAAAATAGGAATCTGATATATGTCTATAGTTGCAGAAAATATTAATTTAACTGTTGATGGGGAAACTTATCTCCGTAATGTCAGTTTTGAACTGCCCAATGAAGATTTCTTTATTATTGTCGGCCGTACTAAAGCCGGTAAAACCACGCTATTACGTTTGTTGGCTGGGTTGGAAGAAATTGACAGTGGTAGTTTGACTTTGGATGGTGATGACCTAACTAAAATGCCACCTTGGGAGCGCAAGGTGGGCATGGTGTATCAACAATTTATTAACTATCCACATTTGAATAATTTTGAAAATATTGCCTTTCCTTTGCGTCGGGCGGGTTTGCCAGAAGATAAAATTGCCGAGGCAGTCAATAAGGTAGCTTCGGTTCTGGGTGTTGAGGAGTTTTTAGAAAAATTACCTTCCGAACTATCTGGTGGTCAACAACAGCGTATAGCTTTGGCACGAGCCCTAGTAAAGGATAGTAAATTATTAATTCTGGATGAGCCACTGGTCAACCTTGACTATAAACTGCGTGAGCAGCTGCGTGAGGAATTCAAAAATATATTTAATGACCAACGTGAACGTCTGGTGATTTACTCCACCACTGAGCCTGCGGAAGCAATGGAGCTGAATGGCACTGTTATTGTTATGCATGAAGGGGAAATCATCCAGATTGGTGCCGCGGAAGAGGTTTACAACCGTCCTGCTAATACCCGTGTTGCTGAGGTCTTTAATGATCCGCCAATGAACTTAGTAAGGGGTGTTGTTGAGGGTAATCGCATTCACCTAAATCAAGATGTCATTATGGCCTTGCCAGATCATTTGCAATCCCTTGCTGCTGGCAGATATACCTTTGGTATTCGCGCAGCAGATATCAATTTACAGCCAGATGCATATGTAGCTGAAGTCCAACTAGGTGAAATAAATGGCTCCGAAACTATCCTGCATATCAAGCTAGGTGATATTAGCCTAGTGACAGAGCAGGAAGGTGTGCATCAATATGATCTAGGTGCTTCAGCGAGTGTTGATTTCGACTTGGATCAGCTTTATATCTTTGATAATAATGGCGATTTGCTTTTCTCTCCTGCTGCAAATAGTAGCGTTGAAAAGGCAATGCAAGATCAGGAAAAGGATAATTAAGAATGGCTAGTATAGATTTAAAAAACATCGCCCATAGCTATGATCCAACAGCAAAGGATCCCGTATTCGCCCTGCAGCCGTTTAATTTGCATTGGGAAGATGGTGGAACCTATGCACTCCTAGGCCCTTCAGGCTGTGGTAAATCAACGATGTTAAACATCATGTCTGGGCTGTTAACACCGTCCCATGGCCAGTTATTGGTAGACAATAAAGATGTGACTCATTTGCCTACAACCCAGCGTAATATTGCCCAGGTTTTTCAGTTTCCGGTTATTTATCAATCGAAAACGATATACGAAAACCTGGCTTTCCCTCTTCGCTGTATCAAAATGAATAAGCATGATATTGATCGCAGGGTAAAAGAAGTTGCTGATCTGCTGAATTTGACTAATATCTTGTCAAAATCAGCTAATAGTGTATCAGCGGATACCAAGCAACTGATATCAGTAGGCCGTGGTCTAGTGCGGGAAAATGTATCAGCCATTTTAATGGATGAGCCTCTAACGGTTATTGACCCGCAATTGAAGTTCGAATTGCGCCGCAAGCTAAAAGAAATTAGTGCACGTTATGGTCATACACTAATCTATGTGACCCATGATCAGAATGAGGCCATGACCTTAGCTGACCAAGTGGTGGTTATGGATAAAGGTCAGATTATGCAAATGGGTTCACCAGAAGAACTGTTTGAAAATCCGAGCCATATGCATGTGGGCTACTTTATTGGTTCTCCGGCCATGAACTTTATGAATTGTCGTTTATCCGAGCAAGGTATTCATATTGATGACCATTTTGTACCAATGGAGTTAGACGGCATAGCCGATAGCGCCGCCTTAAATATGGGTGTGCGTCCGGAATATGTCAGCTTCTCAGATACTCCCGTTGCTAATAGCGTTCCAGCAGAGATTGTGGAAGTCCAAAACTTGGGCAAATACGCCATTGCTACGGCAAAATTTGGTAATCAAAAGGTGAAAGCCCGATTGTCTGGCAAAAGCAAATTACCTTCTGGAGCTACCAATCTGGTACTGCATAAGGAACATATGCGTTTGTATGTAGATGGCCACCTTTATAGCGCCAGCTAACCTCAAGTTGGCCTAGCTGTTGTATTATCAGTTAGGCCAACTCTCTCTATAAAAAAATTGGTTACAGAGAGTTTCCGCAATAATAGGCTCTTAAGTATGTCTAATTTACTAACTCTTTTTTGAGCGCTTCTTTATTAATGCGATTCTTATCACTTTGTACCAAGGGTAGGGATTTTTTAAACACAATACGGCTGGGCAGCATATAAGACGCTAAATGCTGTTTTAGTTCAAATAGAATTTCCTGATCAGAAATCTGACTAGATGCGGAATAGACTAGTACAATTTCTTCTTCTATAGCTTCATTGGCCACACCAAATACCGCACATTGTTGGATTTGGGGAATATTGCGTTTGACCACTGATTCCACTTCGAAGGGGGAGACACGAAAGCCACGGGTTTTGATCATATCGTCGCGGCGGCCAACAAAGTAGAAATAACCTTCTTCATCCCGATATACATAGTCACCACTAGCTACCACTAGCTCATCTGTGAGTTGGCCTTCCAAATTAACCACATCCTTTAGGATCTGTACAGATTTAAAGCGTTCAGCTGTTTCGACGGGGGCATTCCAAAAGCCGCGGTAGATAAAGCCACCACGGTGGATAAGTTCGCCTACTTCTCGCGGGGCACATTCTTTACCATCTTCATTAATGACATAGAGCTCTACATCAGGAATAGGTTTGCCAATAGAGTCTGGGCGAATCATGATTTGGCTGGGGTCTAAATAGGCTGAGCGGAAGGCTTCCGTTAGGCCATGCATAGAATAGAACTTGGCCTGCTGGAAGGTATCGTGGCAGTCTTTAACCATCTTAGCCGTCACATTACCACCCGATGAGGTAATAATTCGAAGTTGATCAAATAAGCCTGCGGTGGGGCGTCTGGCCTCAACGGCTTCAAACATTTCGGCAATATGTACCGGCATAAGTGCCAGCACCGTGACTTGGTCATTAATCAGGTGATTAAACACATCTTCGGGCAGAATAAAACGGTGTAAGGCCAAGGTGGCGCGCTTATATAAGGCACAAAAGATCTGATTCAGGCCATAATCCAAATTGAAGATCAGCAGGCCGGAGATAATATCATCTTCTTGCAAATCCAAATATTGAGACACCACGCGGGCAGAATCAATTAAGTTGGCATGTGAGAGAACAATACCCTTTGGCGTACCAGTTAAACCAAAAGAATAGGTGATAACGGCATTTTCATGGCCATTCACATTAGCGGCAAAAGGTTTATTGTAGTATTTGTAGATTTCTTCAAAGGAGGCGATATTTTGATCGGTGGTTTCATAGGCAATGATATGGCCTGCGAAGTTGATATCCTGCATGGTCTCCAACTTCATTTGGTCAGTGATCATCACCTGAATATCACAGTCCTTAATAATATAGTCTACCTGTTCCGATTGTAGGAGTTTGGTTAGTGGTACCAGGACATAATTGGTAGATAGTGTGGCCAGAATAGCGATAACAAGGTCCAAGCCCTTATTGGAATAGACACCCACACGGGTATTGGCTGGGAGATGAAGTTCGTCCAAATAGAGTGCCACCTGATTCACCTTAGTAAGGAGTTCACTATAGGTGATGCTTTTCTCTTCCTGCTTGATCGCCACCTTATCGGGGTGGGAAGCTGCAGCATATTCAAGCAGGGTGCGCACGCAATTGATTGACATTCTTCTTCTCCTTACTGTTCCCTAAGGTTAACGTCCTGAACTCGCGAACCTAGCGTCCAAATAGAATAGTCGGTATCCATTATAGTGACGGGTCTGTGCTTTGAGGTCAAAATTTTTGTGAAAAAGAAGCCAATGATATCTTCTACTTCTTCTTGCTTTAACACTTTGGTAACACCACCCGTTAGTACAATGGATTTAACAGCAGTGAGCTTAAGGTTGGTATAAGCTTCGCGATAGTGAGACATCTTGCAGAGCACTAAAAAGATAGCTAGCTGCATCAAAATGCGGGTGGCCTTATCACTTTGCTCTTCAAATATATTCTCTGTGACCCCAAGGTGCATTAGCAGTTCGTAGACAAATTCGTTATTTTTGGCGTCAAAGATCAAAGATTCTCGGGATTTATATACCCCCAGTTTTTTAAATACCAAACGATCAAATTCGTTATTGGTGACCATATTCTCTTCTACCAAATCTTTGGAGTAGTGAATATCCGTAGTAGCGCCACCAATATCCAAGAGAATAAAGGGATTAACCACTGAATAACTGGCATCAATCAGGGGTAAAGTCTGGTTAACAATATAGGGCGTAGAGAAAATCTGATTACTACTAATCTGGTAAAGGTCTTTAATATCTTCCTTACCCATAATATCTTGTTGATAGAGGTTGGTCAGGTAAGCCTTAAGATCCTCTTCAATGATATGCAAGCGGTCATCAATAATATTGGGCAGAATAACTAATTCGGGCAATTGTGCTTTGGCATTAGCAGCATCAAGTTCATTGCCCACATAAACAATATTGGAATAATTTACATTATGCAGATATTGATACAAGTCATCAGCAAAAGCGTCGCCCTTGCTATTAATACCACCAGCAATAATAACCACATCAATCAGGTCACTAGGCACTGTGGCCGAGTCGAGATCTTGATAAAGAATGGTATCGATAATATTAATGCCTGAATTAAAGGCAATATTGGTCGCATACTTCAGGGAAAACGTATGGGTCAAACCTATTATAAGGGTGCTTAGGCCACCATTTGCAGATGAGCAAATAAACACATCATCATGGTCAAAAGCACTGATAGTATGGCCACATTTATGCATCAAATCATCAAGAATGGTTTGATTAAAGTTGCGAAAGTGTTGCTCAAGTTGCCGTCTTTCTGGGGCATCAGAGGTCACGCAGACTTTAAAATAAGTACTGCCGACATCGATTAGTAATTTATCGTTTTGGCTACTCATTGCATAATCCCGATATCGTGAATAATGTCATTAACAATACTGGTGGTGTCTTTGCTTAGGTCACATTGTGCCTTTTCATAATCGAAACAGTGATCAGGAATAGGTACTTTGCCACGTTTGATTATGCGGATATTCTTATTCTCATCACGAATAGTAATCATCTGATTATGGTTGATGATATGCGGCGAGAAGGGCACATCGATAATGCCACTCTTAATACAGTTAAATACTTTGCGCCACAGAGTATCAGCAGGATCATTAAATACTGCTTCCATAATGGCCATAACTTCTGCTGTTAGAATCTCTTCTTCTTGCTCATCAGTAATATCCGGCAAGCCGTTTAAGATCCGCAGTGAATACTGGGTATTGGCAACGGTTTCAGCATTGGCTTCCTTAGTCGGAATGCCCGCTGCTTCCTGATTGGTTTTGGTAATAATCTTATCGGCACGCACCATGGAGGCAATAACTGTAGCAATACTAATTAACTGTTCAGCATAATTTGGATCCATAGGGAAAGCCCCCATCCATTGGTGATAAACCAAGTGAATGCTAGCGTCCCCACAGCCAATTTCTTCGGCATAATGGCGGGCTAATTTCTTTAGCACATGGCCAGTAACAATATCCTGCATCATAGAGCCCTGTTGGGCAAAGGACACAGAAAAGGATTTAACGCCTTCCTCAAGGGAGAGCAACATTTCTAACAACTGAATAACAATGGTAATGGCTGGTGGCACCAAAGTTGCCGTTAGCGGCCCAAAAGATTCACGATTAATGGGCTCATTAAGTTGTGAATAGTTAGCACATACCCGTTCGACATATTTCCAATACAAAAACGCCTTATCCAAAGGGAAGTTTTTGGAATAGGGTAGTAAGTAGGTGATAGGACCACCTTCAATATCAAAGATACCCGAGGCAATAGCTTGTTCAATTAATAACCGTGCATCAGGGGTACCATGACGCAAACTCACCGGCTTATTAAAGTGGGTAATCATATTACGAGTGGTGCGATAGCCATGGTTAACTAGTGGGTAACCATTGAGCATATCAACATCATTTTCTTCACTTAGGCGCAGCATGCGGGCAGCGGTTTTATAGTCATTAAGACGGGTATTGGAATCAATGGTTAGGGGCAGTACGTCCACATTGGCATTGACAAAAAACTCATATAAAGCAAATTGTTTTTTGTAAGTGGGGAAGCCACCACGAGGCTGCACTAGCATTTTGTTGCTATGCTTAAAATGATGGGAAATAAACAGTTCTTTGTTGGCGTTTTTAACAAAGTCTTCAACTTCGGCAAAATCAAAGGCCTCAACATATTGGTTGCCGAGGATAATTTCGCGTTCTTCCTGGAGCAAACTCATGCTGATTTCTCTTTAATATAATCTGCCAACATATCCAGACCGGTATTGAGATCAATCTGGTGGCAGACCAGATCAAAACCATAACTTTTGTATTTGGGAATAATGTCTTCTGCCTTACCTGCACCCACAGTCAGGTTGCCGCCAATCATCATGATTAACTTATCTAGACCTTTATATTCAGCTTTCAGGGCTTTTACTTCGCGCCCCCAGCCCTCGGCCTCACCATTAAGAGAAGAAATCAGCAGAATATCAGCATCGGTCTCAATCACAGCATCAAAGAATTCCTCTAGGTAAGTGTTAACCCCTAGATTAAATACTTCGTAACCCCTCGCCTTTAGGGAGAGGTCTATAAGCCGATTAGCAACCACATGGATATCGTTACCAATGACGCCTGTTACTACCTTCATGGTTATGGCATGTCCAAACAAATCGAAAGGCACCGATTATAGCAAAATCCTATAAGGAAATTGGTATTTAATGCTAGAATATTGCGCTTAAATTCAGCTAATAGGCGTATTTTTATGACTTTTTTTACTGCAGACTTCTGTGATGAGTATAGTGACCAAGTTCAAGTGTTGGCCGCTGGCTATAATAATTATGGCGGCGCACATAAATGTGAGGGTGAAATTGTTACCGTTGCTTTGGATAAATATAACGGTGAACTGATTAAATTACTGCGCGATACAGACGGTACAGGTAAGGTTGTGGTCGTTGATGTACAACAAGAATACTATGCAGTAGTAGGTGAAAAGCTGATGGAATTTGCCCAGCAAAACAACTTTGCTGGTATTGTGATTAATGGTTATGTGCGTGATACGGAGCAGATAACCGATGTGCCTGTAGGCCTTTATGCCATTGGCACATGCCCACGCAAATATATACCTACCACAGTCGGACAAACTCAAATCCCACTAACCTTTGGTGGGGTCAGCTTTCAACCCGGTGATTATTTATATGCCGATAAAGATGGCATTATCGTTACTGCTCAGCCATTGGTCTAAAAACCGCATTTGCTAACCAAACAAGAAGCACGAGAATAAAACATGACCCAGCAATGGTTAGATAAGGACTATCTCCATACCCAGATTAGGGGGGTGCTAGACTTTTACCAACAAAATGGTGTCCGTCCAGAAGGTGGTTTTTATCAACAATTGGATGCCCAAGGACAGCATGCAGAAAATGATATTCACCATCTGGTAAGTAGTACCCGCATAGTGGTGAACTTTGCACGGGGCAAAATCCTCTTTGGTGATGCCGAATATACCCAACAGGTGCGTCATGGTTTAGCTTTTATTCGTGACCACCATCTTTGGCCTGATGGCCGAGGGTACCATTGGCTGCTAGCTGATGGTAAGCCAGAAGATAGTGATCAATACTGTTATGGTTATGCCTTTCTAATGCTAGCTTACGCCAATGCCCTTCAGGCAGGTGTGGAAGCTGCTGGACCATGGCTGACAGAAACCTTCGATTTAATGGAATCCTATTTTTGGCAACCAGAGGATGGTTTATATGCCGATCAACTTAGTGCCGATCTAAAAACCCTAGATAGTTATCGGGGCCAAAATGCCAATATGCATGCCTGTGAGGCACTGATCGCCGCCTATGAGGCAACCAATCAGCGTCATTATTTAGAGCGTGCCTTGGTATTGGCTGATAAAGTTGTTATTAGTAACACTCGCAGCACTGATGGCTTGCTGTGGGAACATTATGATCAGCACTGGCAGCCAGATTGGAACTATAATCGGCAGGATCCTCAGAACTTATATAAGCCGTGGGGCTATCAACCTGGGCACTTTACCGAATGGGCTAAGTTATTACTAATGCTAAATGCCCATGCGCCACAGCCATGGCTAGTCGAACGTGCTCATAAATGGTTACAGTTGGCGTGGGAAAAGGCATGGGATGCCAACTATGGTGGCTTATTCTATGGTTTTGATCCGGATTATAAAATTTGTGATAACCACAAATATTTTTGGGTACAGGCCGAAACCTTGGCCGCCCAAGCGTGGTTAATCAATACTACTCAGCACACAGATCTGCAAACACGATTTGATCAGCTTGCAGCCTATATAGAAGAGCATTTTATCATCCCCAACCAGACAATCTGGCACCGTCTGCTAAGCCATGATAATCAGCCCTTAGACAATTGGATTGCCTTGCCTGGGGCTAAGTGCGATTACCATAATTTAGGTGCTTGTTATGATATTTTGCGCAGTCTGGATATTCACCAAGCATAATATACCCACCTTATGGACTTCAATAGAGGTTTAGTAATCATCTGTTGCCATTGCAGTGTGTCCTTGTATAAGCCATTATTGGAGCCAATAAAGCCAATAAAATAACTTCTGGATATCCGTGATGTCAGCTGGATTAAAGTTACATCTAGCCGTGCTGCTGTTTGGTGCTGCTGGTTTAATGGGTAAAGTGATTGCCATGCCTGCTACGCAACTAGTACTGGGACGCACCCTTATTGGCGCCATTGCCCTAGCCTTGTTTATTGGTTTTTTTGCCAAACAGGAGCACCGTTTTGGGTGGTCATCTTTAAGGATAAGTAAATTAAACTTGCTGGTTGGCTCTGGCATTATGTTAGCCATCCATTGGTGGACATTTTTTTATGCCATACAGTTGGCTGGAGTAGGCATAGCTGTAGTTGGTTTTTCTGCCTTTCCTGTTTTTGTAACCTTATTAGAAGCGCTTTTGCAAAAGCGCCAAGTCCAACCTATGGATGCTCTGGTCACGGCCATCGTGGTAATTGGTTTGTGGTTAGTGGCGCCCTCCATAAGTTGGCAAGACGCCACCTTCCAAGGTTTAGCTTGGGGGGTTATATCAGGGGCTTTATTTGCCGTACTTGCTCTACTTAATAAATCCCTAGTGAGCGTATTTGGGGGCTTACATTTAGGTTTTTGGCAGCAAGCTATGGCGGCTGTTTGTTGTTGTTTATTGGTAGATTGGTCAGCCTTAAGGATCAGTGCTTATGACGGTGTGAACTTGCTCTTACTAGGGGTGTTATTAACGGCCGTTCCCCATGTATTGTTTATCAGCTGTTTACGTCATATTAGGGCGCATATGGCTGCTATTGTGACAAGCTTAGAGCCAGTTTACGCTATTATTTTTGCTTGGTTATTATTGGCCGAACAACCCCCACTAAGCACCTTGCTTGGGGCGGGCATTATTCTATTTGCTGTGATGCTAGGCCACTGGTATCAAAACAGGTTAACAGCCTAGATTTAGTAGTCCTAAAACCCCTTATTAGCTCTCCCACTTTAGCTATCACTTTCCCTTTGCTTGATATATTGATTAATTGATTGTGCCGTGGTGGTGTTCATCTGCCGATAAATCAGTATGGCTGTGGCCGATAAAGTAATCACAATACAGGCATAGGCAGAAACGAATAGAAACATGGCCGCGATAGCATAGTAGTAGCCACGAATACCAAAATTAAAGGTTTTTAGAGATTCAGTCATCACGGTAGTAGTGTCATCAATCAATTGCTGCAGGTTATCTTCAGCATAGTCGACTTTATTTGAGCCTTTGACAACGGGTAAGGCGCCGATCATTGCTATAGCGTAAACAAGTTTACGCAAAGCATAGATAAATGAGAAAAAACTAATGGTGAGCACTACGGCGAGCAGAGCAAAGTTAGCACTAAATAGTTCAATACTCAGGCTTTCAATAAAATGCAAACCGGCCATTGTGCCGTGGATACTGTCCAGATTGATAACAATCGAGAATAAGCCGGCTAACACAATCAAGGTAGCAGAGCCAAAGAAAGCCACTGAGTGCACAATATGCCCAACCATAATGGCATCAAACGGGCTTCTACCATGCATAGTAATTTGTTTAATCCACTCCCGCCGCACAGCCTTTAACTGATTATTAATGGTTTGTTTGCCTATTAGTTTAAAAATGGTTGAATAAGCAAACCAGCTAATAAGCAGGAGCGCCATGGCAACTATATGGGGCAAACTAAAGTCATTGGGCAGCATAGGGTATCTTTCTCTGAATAATCGTAGACCCTATCAGTATATCGGTATGACAACATAATTTGAAATATTTACTTGTCTTTTCAAGTATTCGATCTACTTGCCAATAATAGGGCATTACTGCTAGGGTTGAAGTATAAGGCTGTTATATCTGTTCCCTTTTACTTAGGTTGCTTTTAGCCAATAAAGCGTTTTTGTTGATGGTTGAGGAGGGCAATATGAAAAAGATAAAGAATGAAAAAGAACTACTAAAAAAAGCCATCCATTTTGGTATGAATTACGCGCAAAAAAGAGGTGTGGCTAAATTTGAAGCAACTGATTCTCAAGATGCAAAAGTAGAATATATTTATCGCTTACTGGTTCATGACAAGGTCATGCAACCACTGGCGGGCGATCAGGAAAATCTGCCCAATATTAAACATAAATTATCAATTTGGATGGCTCGGCAATTGGGTGAAGTTTAGACTTTTCTTTGTTGATATAAAATCGCTAATCTTGCCCCAATGGCTATAAGTAACAAACAGGCTATGACACCAGTAATGCTGGCAAACACCTCATTTAATATAAGGATCATGGTGTCCTGCATAACGCCTTTAAATGCCAGAACTTGTGCCTGAAAAACGGCATTAAAAATTGCACATACAAATGTTAGCAAGACTATTGAGCGCCACTGTTTTCGCAGTGATATGCCCGGCATTTGATACATATCAATACCACAAGCCTTAAACATTTCTAATATTAAAAAAGGCATGGTACTAAAAATAATAATACTGCTGACAAACCAGATATCCATCTCATCAGCGTGGAATATATTTTTACTAACAAAACTAGCGATTAATAAATAAAGCATACCCTTGGCTCGATACAGCCAAGAGATAATAATTAGAATGCCTTTTGGAAAACATAATATAAGGCTGGTAAGTGAGTATTCAGTTACCAAACTTTTGCTAGTTGGTTCGATTATATGATGGCTGACGAATTCAGCTATACACAATAGTGCACAAATCCAACTTAGAGTGAAAATATTCTTTGATAATTCATGCATAAATACTCTTTGGTAAAATTATTATTAGTATTTTTCATCTGAGCTTCAGCTCAGGGTATTTATAATCATATAGCTCATTCATAAGAAAAACTACTTATGCTGTACTTTTATTATTTAGATAGGCGCAAGCAGCCATAAAACTAATAGCGCAGATCGTATCGGAAACAATGAAGAAGACAATTGTATCCCCTGTTTGGTCGGGCATAATATGACCACTAAGAATTACATGAATCACAAAAGCGTTAAGCAAAGCTGAGACAATGCCCACTAAAACCAGAGCATGCCATTTTTTTTCTGGTTTGATATTTTTTAGCTTATATAAATCCCAACCACCTAAATTAAATAGGTAGAAAGTAATATAGGGTATCGTAGCTGTCATTAAACAGAATGCCATCAATAATGGCGTTAAAGGCTGTTGGCTAATGGTAAGACTGATGGTAAGAAGGCTGGCAAAAAATAGATAAATAATGGCACGCCAGCCAAAATACCATGTCATGATAATACGGATACCATGGGGTAGGCACAGTAAAGGGATAAAAGCTGTTGTTTCAGGTATATATAGAGCTTGTGCTTCAAATGCGAGGGGCTGTTTAATGATAGTGATTAACAAAAAAACAGCCGTGGCCATTATTAGAGCCAACAATTCTTTTTTGTAAACTAAAATCCATTTGTTGCTAAGAACTTCCATTTGCTACTCCCTTAGAGGCTAGTAATAATCTGGAAGGCGCCAAGCTTAGGCTAATCTGTATATACCTGAGCGAGGTGAACCTATTTTTTGCAACATTCCTTTACTTTGCAAGTCACGTAAACATTTATACATGGTCGGTGCTGGCATGGATTTCAAATCAGGGTGAGCAATAATCTGGTCAATACTGACTTCTGGATTTGCTGGCGCACTTAAATCAGCAAGGCTAGTAAATAATAATTTCTCAGCTTTAGATAAAGTTTCCATGCCCATATCTTCTTCTAAGCTTCGAACAAGTTGCAACAACCGAGCGAGTCTTTGCGGTGATGATTCAGTCATAGTTTTTTTTAAAGTGGTGTAATTGTGCTTGTTATTATACAAAATTATAGTGTAAATACTAGCTTTAAATTCAAAAATCTTATTTTTCAGTATATTTTAATACTTTTAATAGGTAATTAATTAAAAATAATATTGTTTTTAAAAATTTATAAATAAGTTGCTTTATTTTTTTTTAATTTATATTTATCAATAGGATAATGTTCTTTTTGTTTAAAGAGTAGATGGATTATATTCTATTTTATGCCTTGATTTTAGTTTAAAAATAATGATGACGACTATGTTGGTTGGGAGTTGGTTAGTGATGGTTAAAGGAATTTTTTATACAGACAAAATATTTAAAAATAAAGTTTACCTTTACTCTGCTTGTAAAAAATTATCAGTGATTACATATAGGGCATAAAAAAGGCTTACGGAATAGTTCCGTAAGCCTTTTATAAATGTGGTGGGCCTGCTCAGATTTGAACTGAGGACCAACGGATTATGAGTCCGCTGCGCTAACCGCTGCGCCACAGGCCCTTATTTAGGATGGGCAATGATACCCTTGCTGCTCTTATTGGGCAAGAGAATAAACGCCTAATTGGCTGTTTTACTTGCACTTTAATTGCAGGCTTTGGTCATTACTCTTCAATAAAGCTACGCAAGTGATCAGAGCGCACAGGGTGGCGTAGTTTACGCAGGGCTTTGGCCTCAATTTGACGAATTCGTTCACGGGTTACGTCAAACTGCTTACCAACTTCTTCTAAGGTATGATCGGTATTCATTTCAATACCAAAACGCATACGCAGAACTTTGGCTTCACGGGCAGTCAGGCCGGCAAGGACATCACGAGTAGCTTCACGCAAACCTTCACCCGTAGCAGAATCTATGGGTGAGTCCATGGTGCTATCTTCAATAAAGTCACCCAAATTTGAATCTTCATCATCACCAATGGGCGTTTCCATGGAAATCGGCTCTTTGGCGATCTTTAATACCTTACGGATTTTATCTTCAGGCATTTCCATGCGTTCGCCTAACTCTTCTGGAGTAGGCTCACGACCCATTTCCTGCAACATCTGGCGCGATATACGATTCAGCTTATTAATGGTTTCAATCATATGCACAGGGATACGGATAGTGCGTGCCTGGTCGGCAATAGAACGGGTAATTGCTTGACGAATCCACCAAGTAGCATAGGTTGAGAACTTGTAACCGCGACGGTATTCAAACTTATCAACGGCCTTCATCAAGCCAATATTGCCTTCTTGGATCAGATCTAAGAACTGTAAGCCGCGATTGGTATACTTTTTAGCGATAGAGATAACCAAACGTAAATTGGCTTCCACCATTTCTTTTTTAGCTCGACGTGCACGAGCTTCACCAATGGAAATACGGCGATTAATTTCTTTGATTTCAGTTAGGCTAATGGTGGCCTCTTGTGCGACGTTGCCCAACTTACGCTGAGCGCGACGAAGATCCATAGCATGGCGCTTAATGGCTTTTGAGTATGGCGCATCACGAGCTATCAGCTCATCAGCCCAATCAACATTGGCTTCATTGCCTGGGAATTCAGCCAAAAATACCTCACGGGGCATTTGTGCCCGACGGCTACAGATCTGGCTAACAATACGTTCTTGTTGACGAATATTGGCCAAAGCACCACGGGGAGCTAGAGCAATTACATCGAAGAATTTTGGCACCAGCTTAATTGGAGCAAACAATTCACCCAGCAATGCATATTCTTTTTGCGTTTGCTTGCTGCCACGGCCATGTTTGGCCTCCACACGCATAGTTTTTTGTAATTGCTTTTCCAGTTCGGCAAAACGCTCGGCAGCCTCTACGGGATCTGGGCCATTGTCCGTTTCTTCTTCACTATCGTCGTCATCATTATCATCTTGGCTGACGGTGGTTGGATTGACTGGATCGGGGTCAGGTTCGCCATCAGGGTCAATATAGCCACTAAAGAGGTCGCTCAGGCGAATACCATCTTCCTCAAGGGTATCTTTGTAAAGATCAATAATAATTTGTACGGTATTGGGGTAATGGGCTAGAGCCGACATAACGTCTCGTAGGCCTTCCTCAATACGTTTGGCAATCACGATCTCACCCTCGCGAGTAAGCAGTTCAACAGTACCCATTTCACGCATATACATACGCACAGGGTCAGTGGTGCGACCAGCTTCGGTTTCAACTGCAGCCAAGGCAGCAGCGGCTTCTTCAGCAGCAGCTTCATCGGTGGAATCACCATCTGTCATAAGCAGGGTTTCGACGTCTGGGGCCTGTTCAGAAACAGTAATACCCATATCGTTGATCATACCAATGATTTCTTCAACTTGATCCGGATCGACAATTTCTTCCGGTAGATGGTCATTCACTTCGGCGTAAGTTAAAAAGCCTTGTTCGCGACCCTTAGTGATGAGTTCTTTTAAACGAGACTGTTGTTCGTTGGCTGCCATAAAAAACCTTTTGTATTAGGCGAATTATATGTAATCTAGCAAACACATTATTATAGTTGAACACTATATCTTGTGCCAGATAAATCGCGCAATTAATGATGTTGACGCACTATTCAAAGCGTCTAGTATATATGGCGTTACTTGGGCGCATTTTCAACACTATCTAAAAAGCGAGTGGCCCTTGCCTAAAGGTTCCTATCTGAACCTTGTGAAGAATGGTTATTATCTACTTTTTTGTTGTTTTTGCAAGGTTTCTTTTTCCCCCAGTAGAATCTTTAGCTGTTGTTTGGCGGTATTGATATGTTCATCACTAGTAGCATTACGTAGGGTTTGACTTAAGTCATCAAAGCGTTGATCAAAGTAGTGATGATGTAACTTATCTATAGCCTCTTGTAATTGACTGCTATGGTCAGTGGTTACGGTCAAAGATTCTAGGGATGCTAAATTGCGCATCATGGGCCACGCTTCCAGATTAGCGCATTCGCTTTGCAATTCTACTGCTTGGGGTACGCGCTGCAATTGACTTTGTACCTGTTGGCATATTTCTAATAACTGCACCAAAATACTGGCGTCATGCATACGCAAGTAACGCAAATGTTCGGGTATTTCAGTATAGGCTTCAGCTAAACCGGGGTGCCTTAGTATCAGCCTAATGGCGGCTTGAGCAGGGTTTTGCACTCTAGATCCATGGCGGTGATCAAACCCATGATCATGACTTGGTTGATGGCTATGGGTTGGCGAGTGTTGATTATGCTCAGGATGATATTCTGTTGCCCAAGTTTGGTCGTTGAGCACGTAGTCTGGCGGTAAATCAGGTACAGAGTTACCAGCGGCGACTGGTTCTTCGGCATCTTTGCTGTTCACTAAAGTACTCTGGTCTGGCTTAGGTTGAGCACTTGATCCTTTGTTGTCAATATCTGGCGTATCACTTACGGCCGTTAATTGGGCTAAAGTATCTTGATTGAGTCCAGTATGATCCTCTAGTTTGCTAAGCATCATGCTGCGCATTATTCCTTTGGGCATAGACTGAATAACTGGCATCATATCCGTGGCCAATTTGGCGCGATGTTCTAAATTGTGACTGTCCAGATCGTGGGAGAAATGTTGAAATAAAAATTCACTAAAGGGGGTGGCATTAGCGATCAGTTCAGTCAAGGTTTCACTACCATGTTTACGCACCATGGTATCAGGATCTTCACCTTGCGGAAGTATTAAGAAACGCGCCTGTCGACCATCTGTCATAAAGGGTACACAAGTATGCATGGCTCGAACCGCAGCCTTAATACCAGCAGCATCGCCATCAAAGCAAAAAATAACTTCACTAACCATCTTAAAAATGCGTTCTAAATGGAATTGGCTAGTCGCAGTACCAAGAGTGGCAACGGCGAAATGGATTTGGTGTTGTGCTAATGCCACCACATCCATATAGCCTTCAACCACCAATAAACGTTTTAGATCGCGATTATGTTGACGGGCTTCATAAAGACCATAGAGTTCTTTTTCTTTGTGAAAAATGGCACTCTCTGGTGAGTTAAGGTACTTAGGTTTGCCATCCCCTAGAACGCGTCCACCAAAGGCAATCACTTTACCTTTGCTATTACGTATAGGGAACATAATACGTTCCCGAAAAAAATCATAAACTCGGTCGTTATCTGGTTTTTTAACCGCCATGCCAATATCAATGAGAGCATTCTTTGCGGTCTCAGTACTACCAAGGTTATCAAGCAGGTTTTGCCAGCCAGTAGGGGCAAATCCAATACCAAAACGCTGTGCTATTTGGCCACTGAGCCCACGCCCCTGCAAATAGCTAACGGCCTGTTTGCGTTGAGGGTGTTGGCGTAATTGTTTTTGATAATAAACGTTAGCTTGCTCAAGAAGATCATAGGCCTGATTGCGTGCCTGAGTTTTGGCTTGTTGGGCGGCAATGGCTGCAGGTGACAGATTTTGGTCTTGTTTTGGCACATCCATACCAGCCTTACGGGCTAGTTCCTCAACAGCTTCGGGGAAACTTAGATGCTCTAATTCCATTAAAAACCCAATAGCATTGCCACCGGCGCCACAGCCAAAGCAATAATAAAATTGTTTGTCGGGGGCAACGCTAAATGAAGGTGTCTTTTCTTTGTGGAAAGGGCAGCAGGCGGTATAGTTACGACCACTGCGTTTCAGTTTGACGCGGCTATCAATTACATCAACGATATCCGTACGGTCAAGTATGGTGTCAATAAAATCCTGAGGAATCCGTTGGGGTGTTTGCGCAGACACGATAGCGCCTTGTTTCCGATTAGTTTAAGCTGGCTTTAATTTGGGCGCTTACCTTACCAAGGTCGGCACGGCCTTGCAGTTGGGGTTTCAATTGCCCCATAACCTTGCCCATATCCTGCATGCTGTTGGCACCAGTGGCGGCTATGGCAGCTGCAATAAGGGTATCTATTTCGGCCGAAGTAAGCTGGGCAGGCAAGAACTCTTGTACCACACCCATCTCATATTTTTCTTGATCGGCCAGATCATTACGACCTGCAGCCTCAAATTGGCTAATTGAGTCCCGCCGTTGTTTTAACATTTTATCTAACACGCTAAGAATACGAGCATCATCTAATTCAATGCGTTCATCAACTTCGATGCGCTTAATAGCGGCTAACATACCGCGTATAACAGTTAATCGCGCTTTATCTTTGGCACGCATAGCGACTTTCTGGGCATCTTTAAGTTGGGATTTTAAATCAGACATGTAAAGCCTCGCGCTAGTTTATAAATGTTAATATGGCCAATTGTGTAAACGCCAGAAACAACAAAGGGGCGGGTAACTGAAAACCGCCCCTAGGCTGTTGTCATAATGGCGTAGCCATTTGACAGTATCTAGTGCTTACAACAGCTTGCCAACTAGCAAGCTTACAGCAAAAACTGTGTCTTAGTACAGGCGTACGTGACGACGGTTTTCGCGAGACACCTTTTTGGCGTGACGCTTAACAGCAGCAGCAGCTTTGCGCTTGCGAACGCTGGTAGGCTTTTCGTAGAACTCACGCTTACGTACATCGGCTAGTACGCCTGCTTTTTCACACGCGCGCTTAAAGCGACGTAGAGCAATATCAAATGGTTCGTTTTCTTTCAGTTTTACAGCCGGCATATTTCTACCTGTCAGTAGGAAGGCTTAATTTTTAGCCCATCCTGTTAATTTTAAAACTGCCATTTACCTTACGGAAAATACAGCAATTGTTTAAGGCCGCATATTCTACTCTTTGCTCTAGGGGGTGTAAAGCCAGTTTCTAAAATATTTTTGGGTTTATAAGGCCTGCCTAGGGTAAGCTATTAGCTCAATTAAAAAGATACTGCGGTGGGCTATGGCCAATGGCATTAGTGCTTTAAAGCGTGACACTATAATTGTTTTCATCATTACTCATTAAGCCATAGCCAAGGTGCCAATGGACAGGTAAAATTTACTCTTGTTAAGGGCATTTATAAGCCCTATTTTTTAGTCTGCCTTAATAGCATTATAGATATGAAAGTAATTGGCATTGAGACCTCCTGTGACGAAACGGGTGTCGCTATTTTTGACACCCAAAAGGGTATAGTGGCAGAAACACTTTACAGTCAAGTAGCCGTGCATGCGGAATATGGTGGCGTTGTGCCTGAGTTAGCCTCCCGTGATCATATTCGTAAACTTGTGCCTTTGATGCGTGAAGTGTTTGCCAATGCAGGCCTTAGCTATGGTGATATTGATGGTGTAGCCTACACTTCTGGGCCTGGTTTAATTGGGGCTCTAATGGTAGGTGCGTCAACAGGACGTGCCTTAGGTATGGCATGGAATGTGCCAACCATTGGCGTTCATCATATGGAAGGTCACTTATTGGCACCTTTACTGGAAGAAAATGCGCCCCAACCACCCTTTGTGGCCTTATTAGTTTCTGGTGGTCATACCCAGTTAGTTAATGTCAGAGCGTTAGGTGATTATCAATTGTTGGGTGAGTCGGTGGACGATGCGGCAGGTGAGGCTTTTGATAAAGTCGCCAAGATGTTGGATTTAGATTACCCGGGAGGGCCGCATGTGGCTCGTTTGGCTGAACGTGGGCAAGCAGGGCGCTTTACTTTCCCTCGTCCTATGGTTGATCGTCCGGGCTTAGATATGAGTTTTAGTGGCCTAAAAACAGCGGCTTTATACGCGGTGCAGGATTTACAGCAAGAGAGTGCTACGGGTCAGTTAAGCGAGCAGGATAAAGCTGATATATGTTTAGCTTTTGAACTTGCAGTAGTAGATACTTTGGCCATTAAATGTCGGCGTGCCTTAGAACAAACAGGGCATAAAACCCTTATTATGGCGGGTGGTGTGAGTGCCAACCAGCGTTTGCGTTTAAAGCTATCGCAAGCAACAGCCAAATTAGGTGCCCAAGTAAATTATCCACGCCCAGCTTATTGTACTGATAATGGCGCCATGATTGCTTTTGCTGGTGCTTTGCGGCTACAAGCCGGTCAAGCTGATGATTTAAGCTTGCAGATTCGCCCGCGTTGGCCGCTAACAGAATTGCCATCAATTAGCCCCAATATTTAATCATCACTAGCAAATAGTGATAACTGTTTGGATTTGGAAGGAGAGATAATGGATAGGGTTTATATACATGGTCTGGCTGTAGAGACAGTTATCGGTATTTTTGACTGGGAACGAACCATTAAACAGAAAGTTGTGGTTGATCTGGAAATGGCTGTCGATATTAAGGCCTCAGCTGCGAGTGAAAATATTGATCGCACAGTGAGTTACAAAGATGTAGCTGATCGCTTGATTGAATTTATTGCCAACAGTGAGTTTTTACTAGTTGAGACCATGGCAGAGGAAATTGCGAACCTGATTTTGACAGAATTTCCAGTGCCTTTTGTGCGCTTAAAGCTGGGTAAGCCCGGTGCTGTTCCAGAAGCGCAGGATGTGGGCGTTATGATTGAACGTGGCCAGAAGCCGTAATGACTATTCAGATATACCTAGGTTTGGGGGCTAATATTGACCCTGAAGAATGTTTGCAAGCTGGGGTTAGGGCTATCCGCCAAGCTTTTACCGAGGTTAACTTGTCGCCTGTATATCAGGCTCCGGCCATTAATATTGATGGCCCAGATTTTTTAAATATGGTGGTGTCTTGTCAGACGGATTGGTCACTGTCGGAACTCAATGACTGGATCAAAATGATTGAACAACAGCATGGACGTGACCGCAGTCAGCCCCAGCCAAGCAGCCATCGGTTGGATATTGATGTGTTGTTATATGGTGACTTAATAAGTCCAGCCGATAATATACCCCGCACTGATATTATGCAGCGCGCATATGTATTAAGACCCCTAGCCAAGTTGGCACCACAATTAGTTTATCCTGGTAGTCAAAAAACCATATTAGAATTATGGCAACAAAATGAGTTGGGGCAGCCAACTCAAACTTCTCCACTGGCTTTTGATTAACCTAAATAGTTTTTGCCAAGGCAGCTATTTGCCCTGCTTTTAAGGCCTCACCTAGAGCTTTACCCTCTAATCCTTGGGCTATATATTGTTGTGCGGTTATGGCCTTAATGGTAAATAAATCAGCATCAATTATTTGTTTTAGACTCGAACCAAAACTCAAATCCGGTAGTTCCATCTGGCCTTGGCTATGTATGATACCGCACAGCATAATCAGGCGGTTAATAAGACTAGTATCTTTTAGGGCACCACAGTTATGAAGCAACATAAAGCGTTGGGTTGGATCAAGTTGGGGGTAGTGCAGAAGCTTGCGTTGATGCATGCTAAGTTGCACACATAGGTTAAGGGTGCTCTTGGGCAAACTTAAGTCTTTCCCCAGTGTTTCCTGCTGAGGCTTATTTAATGAGTGAAGCAAAATGGCCAGTCGATCATTAGGGTCTGTTAACTGTTCACAGGCTAGTTTTAATAAGCCAAGAGGATTGCGTCTACTTAACAATAGTTTGGCTAAAGGAGGAGCGATCTGCGCTAAGGCACCAAGTTCTAATAGCGTGGCAAAATATTCCCATGGGCTAGGTGTTTGCATCGCCTTGTAAGTTTCATGCCATAAGCGCTGGATAGCTATTTCTTGTAGTTCGCCAGAAGCCACTAACTGTTGGGCTAATTGCTTGGTTGCCGGGTCAATTTGAAAACCAAGGTGACCAAGATGAGCACGAAAACGAGCTAAACGTATGACCCTTAAAGGGTCTTCTACAAATGCTGGGGAGACATGGCGTAACACACGTTGGCGAATATCTTGTTGGCCATGAAAGGGATCAATAAGTTGCCCATCTTTACTTTCAGCTATGGCATTGATGGTTAGATCACGGCGCTCTAAATCTTCTTCAAGAGTGACACTCGGGGCAGCGTGCACAGCAAAACCAGTGTAGCCCTTGCCCGCTTTGCGCTCAGTACGTGCAAGCGCATATTCCTCTTTACTTTGTGGATGCAGAAATACCGGAAAATCCTTGCCAACCTGTGTATATCCGAGATCTATGAGGTCCTGTGGCGTAGCACCCACAACTACGTGATCGTAATCATATACAGGTAGACCAAGAAGCCGGTCGCGGACCGCGCCACCAACGATATAGGATTGCCAGTTTGTCTGCACTTAGTTCACTTTTGTTAGATACATTAGGTACATAGCTGTGGTTGCGTGGTGCAAAACTCATTAAAGCCACCTTGCAGACTATACACCTCATCAAACCCTTGTTGAATAAATAGTTCCGCTGCTTGCATGGAACTAATACCCCTATAGCAACAGACGATGACAGCCTTATCCATATCAGCATCCGCCAAAAAAGGATGAATACTAGCGTTATCAATATGTTGGCTGCCTTGAATATGGCTGGCATTATAGCTGTTGATATCGCGAATATCCAAGATATAGGCGCCTTTATCAAGCTGGTCTGCAATACCATTAGAATCAATAATTTGCACCTGAGTCATAGGTTTTTTATCTCTATGTTAAATATAGCTTTATTGAAGGTGTTGCCTAATTGTCGGGTGTTGCTAAATAAACAATCAGCACAAACTAGGCCAATTATCTTGGCACAACCTAGTACTATGAGCAAGCAACAGTAAAGACTTGGCCATCATCGAGGCGCAGCATTTTTAACTGGCCGCCCCAGACACAGCCCATATCTAGATTAACGATATTTGCTTGATTTGTTTCACCCTCAAGGGCAGCCCAGTGACCAAAGACCTGCCGACACTTTACTTGGCTTGGATAGGTAAACCAGGGCGCATAACCCTCAGGAGCATTATTGGGCTTGCTTTTGGTAGTTAATTCTAATCTGCCTTGCGCATTAGTGAAACGCATGCGGGTAAAGTAGTTGGTTATACAACGCCAGCGGGCAGGGCCAGATAAACCAGGCTGCCATTGATCGGGAAGGTTGCCATACATATTGGCGAAATACAGCTTTTGTTCGCTACCAGTAAGCACCTGTTGGAGCTCATTAGCTAAACTTTGTGCCGTAGTTAAATCCCAGTTTGGGGGAATACCAGCGTGCGTCATAACGGTATTAAATGGTTGGCTAAAATGCAGTAATGGTTGTGCTTGTAGCCACTGCATTAAAGCATCTCTATCGGGTGCTGCAAGAATAGGGGCTAAGCTGGGGTCAACTGTGAGATTAGTGGCACCATGGTGCAATGCCAACAGATGCAGATCGTGGTTACCAAGTACAACTTTTGCCCGTTCCCCCATGTGCATAACCAAGCGCAAAGTGGCTAGGGAGTCAGGTCCTCGGTTTACCAGATCACCAGCAAACCAAAGATGATCTCGATCACTAAACTGTACCTGGTCTAGTAATCTTTGCAGTGGCTCTAAGCAGCCCTGCAGATCACCAACGGCATAGGTGGCCATTAGTTAAGGGCGTGGGGGTAGGCCAGAGTAAAAGGTGGGATAGTGGCGTTAAATTCATGGCCATCAGCCGCTTTCATACCATAACGACCACTCATGCTGCCAACCCGAGTACCTAGTACCGTACCACTGGTATAACTATGCTGTTGACCTGGGTCAATAATAGGTTGATTGCCCACAACACCGCTGCCACTTACTTCTTGGGATTCACCGTTACCATTGGTGATTAACCAATGCCGATCAAGCAGTTGAGCGCTTTGACTACCCTGATTGGTAATGGTGATATGGTAGGCGAACACATATCGATCCCGTTCCGGATCCGATTGTTCGGCCACATATTGAGTGTCTACTTTAACATCAACATCGTACTCACTGGGCATGTATTTGGTCATGATGAAAAGTCTCTCTTTAACTGTTCTGGTGATAATTGCTTATTTTGACATAATCTGCAACTGTCAGTCGCTCAGGGCGCAGACTCGTATCAATATCTATAGTTGCCAATTGGCTGGTATCCATAATGCCTTTCAAATTATTGTGCAGGGTTTTACGACGCTGAGAAAAAGCAGTTTTAACCAACTGGGCAAAATGTTGAAAGTTATCGGCCGGGTGAGGTAATTGATTATATGGCATCATTCTGACAATGGCAGATTCGACCTTTGGCCTGGGATCAAAGGCCTCAGGTGGCACCGCAAACAGATTTTCTACCTGACAAAAATATTGCGCCATAATACTAAGGCGCCCATAGTTATTTTCTCCTGCTTGAGCCGCGAGCCGCAAAACCACCTCTTTTTGCAACATAAAATGCATATCAGCAATCAATGGCGCATAGTCTAGGAGATGAAAGATTAGGGGGGTGGAAATATTATAGGGCAGATTTCCCACGATGCGTAAGCCATCAGTCTCTGAGCTAAGCTGGGAAAAATCAAACTTTAATGCATCCGCCTCATGGATGCGCAAGTTATTACCATAAGTAGCAAACTGAATGCGTAAATGGGGAATCAGATCACGATCTAGTTCAACGACATCGAGGGCACCGGCCGCCGCCAATAGGTGCTCAGTTATGGCGCCAAGTCCGGGGCCAATCTCCACCAAACCTTGCTGAGGTTGAGGTTTAATACTCGCAATAATATGCCGAATAATGCCCTGGTCCTGAAGAAAATTCTGGCCAAATCGCTTACGGGCTTTGTGTACTGGCGGATTGCTCATGGGAATAGCTGGAAACATAGTAGGTTGGCAAACAGTATAGGGCAATTATCCATGAAAAAAGGCTTTTTCGCTAGATATAAGGCTACTAACTATAAGGTTTTAAGATCCTTGAATTACTTATACTTAAGTAATTTATTTGTCTGAATAGACATATTCACAAGCATACCAATAAGTTAGTGTAATTAGCTTATTTGTTTATGCTTTGAGTGCCATTTAGGCATTATAAAATGTTTAAAAAACTTTTATAATATGTGTATATAGATGCAACTAGCACTTGGGTGTGAACAGCAAGCGATATATAGGGAAGGCAGTCGGAGGAGACTGTCTAAATAAACGATGCATAAATATGCAAAAATTATATAACTCACGGAAATAAAAAATATGTCTGATTGTGATATTGGCTTGATGGGCTTGGCTGTAATGGGCCAAAATCTGGTTCTGAATATGGCAGAAAATGGCTATCAGGTATCTGTTTACAATCGTACTACCAGTAAAGTAGATGACTTTGTTAATAGTGATGCTGCTAAGCCGTTTAACATTGTTGGTACCCATAGTCTAAAAGAGCTTGTAGCAAGTCTAAAACGCCCACGTAAAGTCATGCTGATGATCAAGTCAGGTGATGCTGTACCAACCCTAGAAGACAAACTTTATCCCGAAGCAGCAACCGCAGATGCAGTTATTGAGCAACTCGTCGAGTTGTTGGAGCCAGGCGATATTATTATCGATGGTGGTAACACCCATTTTTATGATACCGAGCGTAGAACCAAATGGCTGGAAACAAAAGGTTTACTTTATGTTGGTGCTGGCGTTTCCGGTGGTGAGGAAGGTGCGCGTTTTGGGCCTAGTATGATGCCAGGTGGTAGTGCCGAGGCTTGGCCTGCAATACAGCCTATTTTCCAGGCTATTGCTGCTAAAGTGGGGCCAAACAAAGATATTCCTTGTTGTGAGTGGGTCGGCCCACGCGGTGCTGGTCACTATGTAAAGATGGTACATAACGGCATCGAGTATGGTGATATGCAGCTTATTTGTGAAGCTTACATTATGCTCAAGGAGGCTGCAGGCCTGTCTAATGAAGAACTTTATGAGGTCTTTGATACTTGGAATCAAGGCGAGTTACGCAGTTATTTAATCGAAATTAGCCGGGATATCTTTAGTGTCAAAGATCCTGAAGGTGATGGCTATTTAGTCGATAAAATCCTTGATACGGCAGGTGCTAAAGGTACGGGCAAATGGATGAGTCAGTTAGCTCTTGATCTAGGTGCGCCAAGTACCTTGGTTACGGCCGCTGTATACGCCCGCGGCATGTCGAGTCAGAAACAACAGCGTTTAAAAGCCGGGCAACTTTTCTCTGGTCCAGATACCAAACTAGATTTAGCCAAATTTGGTGGTAAAGAAGGCTTTATAGAAGCTGTTCGTCAAGCCCTATACGCTTCGAAGATTTGTAGTTATGCACAGGGCTTTGTGCAATTGCAAGCAGCCGCAAAAGAGCATGATTGGTCATTGAATTATGGTGATTGTGCGCTCTTATGGCGTGGTGGTTGTATTATTCGTGCGCAATTCCTCGATCGTATCAAAGAAGCCTTCGATAATGAGCCGCAACTGGAAAACCTATTGCTTCACCCATACTTCAAAGATGCCGTAGCTAACTATCAAGCGCCATGGCGTGAAGTGATTGTTGCAGCTACCCAATTGGGTATTGCTGTACCCGCCTTTACCTCGGCTTTGAATTATTTTGATAGTTATCGTACGGCATATTTACCAGCCAACCTTCTGCAAGCCCAGCGTGATTACTTTGGTGCCCATACTTATAATCGTACTGATATGGAAGGGACTTTCCACACAGAATGGCTGCAACTGCGCAAGCAGCCTGCCAGCGAATAATCTTTTTCATCTTAAAGAATGCCAGCCACTTGGTCAGTATAGCTGACCAAGTGCGTAGAGGCATGTTTGACAATATTGCGAGAAAATTTACAAGCGCATCAAATTAGCTTGGGCAACGGCTTCCAATAAACTACTAGCACTGGCTTTGCCGGTGCCAGCTAGGTCTAGTGCTGTGCCGTGGTCCACAGAAGTGCGGATAATCGGTAGTCCCAAGGTGATATTGACGGCGTTGCCAAAGCCAGCGTACTTTAATACCGGTAGACCCTGATCATGATACATAGCCAAAACACAATCAGCTTGTTCAAGGTTGTGGCTATTAAATAGCGTGTCAGCAGGTAATGGACCCACTAAATCAATACCTTCTTGGCGTAACTGTGCCAAGGTAGGGATGATAATATCCAATTCCTCACGGCCTAAATGGCCATCCTCTCCAGCATGGGGATTTAAGCCGCACACATAGATAGTCGGTTTAGGCTTGGCAAAGCGTTGTTGTAATTCTGCTTGTAATACCCTTACAACTTGTTTAAGTCGTTCTGGAGTGATGGCTGCAGACACCTCGCTCAGAGGCAGGTGAGTGGTTACTAGGGCAACTCGCATAGCGGAACAAGCTAACATCATTACTACTTGGTTACTCTGGCAGCGTTGTTGCAAATATTCGGTATGCCCACTAAAGGCAATACCAGCATCATTTATAACAGCCTTGTGCACTGGTGCTGTGACCATGGCATGGGCTTTGCCAGCAAGACAAGCATCACATGCCAAATCTAGGGTTTTTAATACATAAGTGGCATTGCTAATATTGAGGGAGCCACTAACACAGTCAGCCACTAAGGGCGTATGCCATACTTTAAGCTGTTGCTGGGCAGTTGCACTAGGTGGTTGTTGTGGATCAATGGCAGTAATGGTAACCGGCAAGCCCAACTGACTGGCTCGTTCTTGCAGTAGTTGTTGATCGGCAATAACGACGATCTCACAATCAGTTTGTGACCCAGCAAGTTGTAAGCATAGGTCAGGGCCAATGCCTGCTGGCTCACCAGCGGTGACCAGAATACGCTTTAGCTGTTGATGAGTAGACAATTTAACGAATCTCTATATAGGCGTCATTGCGTAATTCGCGCATCCAATTCTCCATCTCGCCTGCAAATTTACTTTCATAGAGGGCATCACGAGCTTTATTGCGCAAAATATTTTCGCCAACATTTTTCTTCTGACGATCGCTTACCTGCAGAATATGCCAGCCCGCAGGACCTTGAAAAGGAGCACTTATTGAACCAGTTGCTAATATATTCAACTGGCTTTGCATAAAGTCTGGTAATTGGCCAGGATTTAGCCAGCCCATATCGCCGCCTTTAAGGGCTGTATTGGCATCATCACTAAAACTACGGGCTAGTTTGTAAAACTCTTCGCCTTTTTGTAGGCGCTCATAAATCTCATCCGCCAAGGCTTTACTAGCCTGAGCATCACGAATCTCATTGTTCAAGATTAAAATATGATTGGCTTGCGTCTGATCTGCTTCTTGCAAGGCAAGGCCACGCTGATCAGCGACTTTTATAATATGATAACCGCTATTGTTGCGCAGGGGCTGGCTAATATCGCCAACCTGCATTTGTGCCACAGTATCGCTAAATAAGGAGGGTAGCTGACTCAAGCTACGCCAGCCTAGGCTACCACCACTTAGGGCATTATTCGCATCTGAATAGGTGATTGCTAAGCTACTAAAATCACCGTCTTCAGCAAGAGCCTGTTGCACATCGTTAAGCTTTTGTTGAGCCACTTGTTGTTGCAGCTCACTGGCCTGTTCTGAGACACTAATGAGAATATGATAAAGCAAGTATTCAGTGTCTGATAAGGCAGCACCTTGCTGTGAGGCAAGGTATTGGTCGATCTCTTTTTCACTAATGTTGATACGTCGCTTAACGGCAATTTTGCCCACTTCATCAATGGTCATGGTGCGTTGAATTTGCTCACGAAAGCCAGCAATCGATTGGCCATCATTAACAATAGCTTGATGCAGTTGCACTAAGCTTAATTGATTATTTTTGGCTATATTGGCCATAGCGTTATTAAGCATCGTTTCTGATATGGCTACGCCCAAGCGCTCAGCTTCTTGTAATTGCAGTAGCTCAAGAATAAGTTGTTCTAGGACTTTTTCCCGTAACACATCGGCAGGGGCAACAAGACTCTGTTGGCGCTCAAGTTCACGACTTACCGAGGTCAGTTCAAGGGCTAGTTCTGATTCCATAATCACGTCGTTATTGACAACGGCTGCAATAAAATCAATGTCTGTAGCTGCGTGACTAACCTGCCAAGGTAATAGTGTGGCTGCCATTAAGCAGCTAGCTAGCTTATATTTGCAATTAGTTAAAACGTTCATTGTATCCAGTAATATTACTCATAAATTCTTCTATTCTAGCGTTACCCGTACCAAACAGGCGGGTATCACTATCACCAAGGCCTTTTAACTCAAGCTCCAGGAAAATACCATGTTGGCGCTCTGTATCTTGTATCCAATCACGATTAATCAAGCGCGCCTTCCAACAACAGTTGGCATATTCTACACCAGCAATCTGATCTAACTTGGATTGATTGATTAGATCACCTTTATATTGGCCAAATAGAGTCCATTGAGGTGCCATTGGCCAGATAATAGATAGCTGGTTCTGTCTGCTGGATGCCGTTTCAGTGTAGGTTGCCGTAATGACTTTGTTACTGGCTGCCTGATATTGCATATTGGCAGAGACTTCCTCTGGACTACTCTTCGCACTATCCCAATCAATACTAATATTAGTACTTAGTTGTCGGTTTATTTGGTAGTCCATCTGACCATAGATGGGAGAAGAAGTTTCCGCAAAAGTACTAACTTCTTCAGTTAGTTTGACTTGGCGATCACCAAAGTAATGTATTTGTGCTAGGGAGAATTTAGCTTCTTGCTCACCACCCACCCCAAGGACTCGGCTGGTTAAGCCCACAGTGACACGATTGCTATCAGCAATACGATCAGAGCCACTAAAACGATTTGGTTGATATAAAGGTTTGCTAATTACACTAGTGTCAAACACCGGTAAGTTACTTTGATCACGATAGGGCGCATAGGCCCAGTAGAGGCGTGGTTCCAAAGTTTGCTGGCCACCATTATGCGTTATGCGATCAAAATAGAGACCCGAATCTAGTTCTAACTGATATAAGCCACGGGTCTGCTGCGTGCCCCCACCTGTTGGGGTATTAGTGAGCTCATAAATACTCAGGGGCGCAGTTAGTTTAGGCGTTACATAAGCGTAATCTGATTGCCATTGATAGGATATGGACGGCGTAAAATGGGTGCGTTTGCCATTAATTTTTTGCATTGCTGTCAGATAGGTGCCGTCACTGTCACGTTCAAAATGACTGTAGTTTAGGTGGTATTGCCAAACATAATCGCCTTTAGTGCGCCCGTTGGCGTGTAGATCTATATAAGGCAGCAAATCGTAGCTGGGTGCACTTTCTGTAAGCTGTTGATGTTGCTTAAATCCAATGGTGCCAGCTTTAAGCCAAGGCTGATCAAATTGATACTTGAACACCATTTGACTACTAACTTTGTGGTCGTCGGCTTGAGTGGAAAGATAATCATAATCATCAAACAGGGCGATATCACTAGCTCGCGCTAATTTTATGTCAGCTGATAATCGATCGTTAATTTGATTGCTATATTGATAATCAATATACCAGCGTTGCTGTTGATTCAGTTTGTCATCCACACTGGCAATAGTTTTGATTTCTTGCAGGCCTGCTTGACTTAGATGGCGGCCATGGGCTGATACATACAGGCCGCGATCTTCGCGCCAATGAGGGGTCAAGACAGCATCATAATTGGCTGCTAGATTAAGATAGTAAGGGGTAGCAAGGTACAGCCCATTATCATTGCTAAGTGAAATTTTTGGATACAAAAACCCTGATCGACGAGCATCGTCAATGGGGAAACTTAACCATGGTAAATAGAAGATAGGCACAGAACCTAAGTTAAGCACTGCATGGCGTGCTTCGCCTACACCTTGTGCCGGCAGAACGTCTATTTTTGAGCTCGATATATGCCAACTATTATCGCCCGGTGGGCAAAAACTAAATTTGCCATTATGCAGCACCATGGTGTCATCACTATTGACGACAACTTGATCAGCTGCAGCGCGCAGTTCACTATCAAATTGAGCTAATTCAGCTTGCTTTAAGTTAGCTTGGTTTAGATTTGTGTCGAAGGTGCCATTGGTGGCATTTATAATTAGGCCGGGGCGCCGATATTCCACCTGGTCTTCAACATAAATAATGCCCGTATTGTTATCCAAACTGACAAGTTCACTTTTGAGCAGTTGGTCACCCCGTTGCATCACAACATTACCTTGCATTTTGGTAACACCATTAGCGAACTCACTGGTATCTGAATTAGTGTAAATTGGCTGTGAGTTGGCTGGTAGGTCAGCGTCTAAAATGTCAAAGCTAGTGGGGATATATTGGCCAGCACAATAGTTCGCGCTGGGCTGATTATCCCAAACCCAATCTAGATTATTAGCACTGGCTGTTAAGGAAAAGGTGCTGATTGTTAGGGTCAGAGCCGTAAATAGATACCTTGGCTGTATCAATCTTAGCTTACTGGGCGCACTGAGAGTACTTAGCGTACTAAAAGTAGCGACGAAAAAAGAATGCTGATAGGCCAAAAGTAAATCCAGTATGAATATGTAGTTATAATTGAAAAACGCTGAAATTGGCGCTAATAAATGGTAAGTTTATCCCACAAACCACGCTTGTGGAACTGCATATTTACAGGATTTTAGTTTGAACGGTTATTTAGTAGGTAAAAATTTTTCCAGGCACCGCACAGGTATGGTGCTAGGTGGGCTTATAGGTATTGCTTCAGGGGGATTTGTTGGCCTCGTTTTTGGTGCTTATATTGGCTACCAAATAGATAAACTAATGCGCTCTTCGGGCGGCGCTGGGCAGTGGACACAAGCAGCGGCTCAAGGCGCCTTTTTTGATGCTACTTTTGCTGTTATGGGTAAACTTGCCAAAGTGGATGGCCGCGTTACCCAAGCCGAAATCCAATACGCTGAATCAACTATGGCCCGTATGCAACTGCAAGGGGCAAAGCGTCAACGGGCTATTGAATTTTTTACCATGGGTAAACAGCCCGACTACAATATGGCTGAGGTATTAGAGCCTTTGCGTCGTGCCTTAGGCCGTGATAACACCCATGCCCGTATGATGTTTGTTGAAATTCAATTAGCTGCTGCTTTAGTAGATGGTCATTTTAGCCCTGATGAGGGACGGGTATTCATGGAAATGTGCCAATTACTAGGGGTTACCCAGCGTGAATTTGATGCGGTTAGTGCGCGGATAGCGGCAGAACACTCTTTTCACCAGCAGCATTTTGGCCAAGGCACCCAAACCCATGCCCAGGAATTGGAACATGCATATGGCGTTTTGGGGGTATCAACCGAATGTGATAATAAAACCCTCAAAAAGGCTTATCGGCGTTTGATGAGTGAACACCATCCGGATAAATTAGTAGCGCAGGGCTTACCCGATGAAATGATGCAACTTGCCAAGGAAAAAACACAGGAAATTCAAGCTGCATATGATATTGTTAAGCGAGCACGCAAATAGCTGGCGAAAAAGGTTTATTGGCTTTGTATAGTTACCACAGGACTTCATCATGTCTGATTTTTTAATTGCCCCATCCATTTTGGCTGCTGACTTTGCCCGCTTGGGAGAGGAAGTAGATAATGTGTTAGCAGCAGGTGCTGATATGGTGCATTTTGATGTTATGGATAATCATTATGTGCCTAATTTAACCATTGGTCCCATGGTATGCAAAGCCCTGCGCGACTATGGTATTCAAGCGCCCATTGATGTTCATCTTATGGTTAAGCCCGTTGATAGGTTGATTGGTGATTTTCTAGAGGCAGGTGCCAGTTATATTACCTTTCATCCCGAAGCTAGCGATCATATAGACCGTTCATTACAAATGATTAAAGATGGTGGCGCCAAAGCTGGTTTGGTATTTAATCCAGCCACGCCGTTACATTACTTAGATCATATAATGGATAAGCTGGATATGATTCTGATTATGTCCGTCAACCCAGGTTTTGGGGGGCAAAAATTTATCCCAAGTACCTTGGATAAATTGCAGCAAGTGCGTCAGCGTATTGATGTCTCTGGTTTGGATATTCGTTTAGAGGTTGATGGTGGTGTTGGTATCGATAATATTGCCAGTATTGCTCAAGCTGGTGCTGATACCTTTGTGGCAGGTTCAGCTATTTTCAATACACCTGATTATAGCGCTACTATTGCTCAATTACGGGACCAACTGCGCAATGCTTGATCTATCTAGTCGTTGGCACCAACCCGTTGAGTTTGCCCCGAAGGCCGTATTTTTTGATCTTGATGGCACACTTATTGATAGCATGCCTGATATTGAAGTGGCCATTCAACAGGCGGCCGTTAAACTTGGTTTGCCGGCGCCTGAAGCCAGCAAAGTAAGAACTTGGATTGGGAATGGCGCTGGTGCCTTAGCGGCAAGAGTGTTGGCCGATAGTATTGATATTCCGCAACAGCAAGATCCTCAATATGACGCCCTTTTAGCTGGTTATATGCATGCTTATGGTGAGTTAAAGCATGCCTACAGTTCAATTTATCCAGGGGTAAAGCAATGGTTACAAACCTTGCAACAACAGCAAGTAAAGTTAGCTGTTATTACCAATAAGGCAGCCCGTTTTACACCATCTATCCTTGATCACTTTGGTATTTTGCATTATTTCGATGAAATTTATTGTGGCGATACCTTTAGTGAAAAAAAACCTCATCCTATGCCTTTGCTAAAAGCTTGTGAAACTTTCTCCATTGCTCCAGAACAGGCGTTAATGGTCGGTGACTCCCGTAATGACATATTAGCGGCCCACAATGCTGGTGTGCGCAGTCTGGCCGTGCGTGGTGGCTATAATCATGGTGAAGATATCAATTTGTCAAAGCCTACTTGGGTGGTTGATAGCCTTGAACAGGTGGGCAGTTAAGCTGCGCTACTAACCTTTAAACCAATACTATTTCTGTGGTTGTTAGCACAACGCTATTGTTCAATTGCTGTGGCCTACTTGCCAGTGGCTGAGATTGAATATAAGTGCCAATAATTGCGCAATAACAGGTGACAAGTTATCTTTACTGTGCTAGTGTACTAGTACATTGATGCAGGTTGGATAATGATGACAAAAAGTGATTTAACTGAGGTAGCCAATTACTTGCTGGCCCAACAGCAGTTGCCGGCTATGACGGAAGCCCTGGAAGCCTTATTAACACCCTATGAGCAGGAAGAGGTTATCCATCGTCTACAGATATTTACTTTGCTTACTAAAGGCCTATCTCAGCGGGAGATAGCGAAACAGCTCGGGGTTGGTATTGCTACCGTTACCCGTGGCTCAAAAGCCTTACAAGCCGGAAAATTTCATCCTGAAAAGCTTGATGCAGGAAAACCTTTATGAACACCAACAAGCCCTCGCCCATTAGGGTTCCTCGTAAACCACAGTATGTAACCGTCACCTCTAAAGGTGATTTTTTTGATGTCTTTAAAAAGGTTGCTGCTGAGTACGATCATTGTTTTATGCTGGAGTCACTAGGCGAAGATAGCCATATCTCACGTCACTCACTGATTGGCTTTGATCCCCAGCAAACTATTTCTGCTCGTGGGCAGGAGTTAACTATTGAGGACCGTGATGGTCAGGTAGAAACCTACACCAGTGACAACCCCTATTATTTATTACGTGAGCTGGTGCCACAAAATGTATTAAGTCGTAAATATGCTGGTGGCCTGATTGGCTATATTGGCTATGACGCAATGAATTATTTTGAACCAAGCTTAAAACTGCAAACCAGTGATTGGTTTGATGGCTTCCGCTTTGGGGTTTACCTTGATGGTTTGATTTACGACAAGATGACTGGGGAAGTAACTTACTTCTACTACGAAGAAAATCGTATTGACCTAGTCGAAGAGTTACTGGCTAAACCTGTTCCTCAAGCAGGTGATTTACAAGTTCAGCCGGTAGGCGAGGATATGGATCGCCAACAGCATGCTGATGCAGTAGAAACCGTTAAACAGGCCATTATCGAAGGCAAGGTATTTCAGTGTGAGGTGGGCTTTAAATATCGCTTTAATATGCAGGGTGATGCCATTAATTTGTATGCACAATTACGTGAGGTGAACCCATCACCACAAATGTACTATGTGCGCTTTGGCGAGCAACAAATTATTGGTGCTAGCCCGGAATTACTTTTCCGTCTCCGCCAGGGCGAAATGGAAACTTATCCTTTAGCAGGCACCACCAAACGTGGTGCTACAGCTGAGGAAGATACGGCTTTAGCCCGCACCTTGCTAAATGACCCCAAAGAAATTGCTGAACACAATATGATTGTTGATTTGCACCGTAACGATATTGGCCGTGTAGCCCGCTTTGGCAGTGTAAAAGTACGCAGCTTAATGGATATTAAGCGCTTTAGTCATGTGCAACATATTTCTAGTGAAATTGTCGGTATCTTAGCACCTCAGCATGATATGTTTAGTGCCCTAGCTAGCAACTTCCCAGCAGGTACATTAACGGGCGCCCCTAAAATAGAAGCCATGAAAATAATTGATGATTTAGAGTTGGATGGCCGTGGGCCTTATGGTGGTGCCGTTGGTCAGTTTGGCTTTAATGGTGATTGTACTTTTGCTATACCTATTCGCACGATTTTTGCTAAAGGCGATGAGGCCTATGTGCAAACCTGCGGTGGTAATGTCTATGATTCCAATGCCGCCGATGAATATGAAGAAATTCAGCGTAAATTTGCTGGCACTCGTAAAGTACTTAATCAGTTTATGGAGTCAGAAGCATGAAAATAATGATCATCGATAACTATGACTCCTTTACCTATAATCTCTACCAATATATCGGTGAGATAATGGAAGAAGCGCAACGAGGGGGGCAGGTAGGTAGTTTTGATATCGTCGTTAAACGCAACGACGAGGTGAGTTTACTTGATGTTGCCGTTGCCGCACCCGATCGGATTATTATTTCTCCCGGGCCGGGTTCACCGGACGACCCTGAATATTTTGGTGTATGTGCCGAGGTGATTACGCAACTTGGACCTAAAATACCCATTTTGGGAGTCTGTTTGGGTATGCAAGGTATTGTGCATTGTTTTGGTGGCAAAGTGGTATTAGCCAAATTGCCTATGCATGGCAAAGTCAGCCCCATTAGCCATAATGGCCAAGGTTTATTTGCCAATATTCCTGATAATCTTGAAATAATGCGTTATCACTCGCTTATTGCTGAGGTAGATAGCATGCCTGACTGCCTAGAAGTTACGGCAGTTATTGCGGGACTTGAAAAGGATTCAGAGCAGGCCGAAATTATGGCGGTAAAACACCGTCAATATCCCATAAGTGGTATTCAATTTCACCCTGAATCCTTTGCCACCGAAGGTGGTAAAGAGCTGATTGCAAATTTCTTATTCTAAGGGACAAGGGTTATTACTGGTTAAGCTTTTTTACCCAAGCTAAATAGCCAGCTTGGTCTAATTCGCCTTGGCCAGCCTCGACCATGGCTTGCCATTGGGCAGTACTTCGACTCAGCAATGGTAAGTTAACTTCTTGCTGTTGAGCTAAGCTGCTGGCCTGCTGCATATCTTTTAGTTGCGTGGTGGCTCTAGCACCTGGTGAAAAGGCTTCATCGATCATGCGTTGGCCATGAATTTGTAAGATTTTACTATCGGCAAAGCCACCCATTAGAGCCGCCCGTACTCGTTCCGGCTCTGCTCCCGCCTGTTGGGCTAAAAATAAGGCCTCAGCGACAATACCAACGGTCGTACCAACAATCATTTGATTGGCTGTTTTAGCCAATTGACCACAGCCAACAGGGCCTACATGAGTGACCCGCGCCGCCATGGCGTTAAAAGCGGGCATGGCTCTAGTTAATGGTTCCTCTGCGCCGCCAACCATAACCGAAAGGGTCGCCTCAAGAGCGCCTTTTTGACCACCAGAAACAGGTGCGTCAAGGTACTGGCCACCCACAGCTGAGATCTGCTTAGCCAAACTTTGGGTTAAATCAAAGGGACTTGTGCCCATATCAATCACTAGGGTATTGGGCGCTAAATGCTTAATAAGGCCCTGTTCGCCAGCAACCACATCCTGCAAAGCTGGGCCATCAGTAACACAAATAACAATGATATCAGCCGCTAAATTCTTAGCCATCTCAGCTGGGCTATTATGCCAGCTAGCACCATCGTTGATTAATGTCTTTGCCCGATGTTTGCTACGACTATAAATATGTAAGGGGAAACCCGCATTCAGTAGATTAGTGGCCATAGCTTGGCCCATTAAGCCTAGGCCAATAAAGCCTACAGTTGGTAGATTGTTCATGGTAAGGTATTTGCTCTTAAATGCATCAATTTAATAGGCTAGATAGAGTCAATGATACCCCTGTGTGCAAATATTTCCATGCTTTATAACGAAGTTGATTTTCTGCAGCGCTATGCATTAGCTGCGGAAGATGGCTTTAGTGGGGTGGAATGTTTATTTCCCTATGCATACTCGGCGGCGGAAGTGAATGCTGTGAGAGCTGATGCTGGCATTCCACAAGTGTTATTTAATACTAGTGCAGGGGATTGGCAGGCTGGGGAACGAGGCATGGCATGTCACCCAGATAAGGGTGCTGATTTTCGTACCAGTGTGCTGCAAGCATTGCACTATGCCAAGGTGATGGGAACGACGCTTATTCATGCTATGGCGGGATTGGTGCCACCTGAATTAGATCAAGTGGAAGCTGAACAAGTGTATGTGGAGAATCTAAGTTGGGCCGCCAAGGAAGCCAGCAAGGCGGGTGTAGTGCTAACCATTGAGGCCATCAACCCAATTGATATGCCGGGTTATATGCTGACCACCCAAGAACAGGCAGTGGATTTGTTAGCCCGTATTGGCGCTGATAATGTTAAGTTGCAGTTTGATTTTTTTCACTGCCAAAAATATCAAGGCAATAGTTTACAGCGTTTTACCAATGTGATGGCGCAGGTAGCCCACATTCAAATTGCTGGGGTGCCCCAACGCCATGAGCCAGATACAGGAGATTTCGATTATCAGCTGGTGTTTGCGCAATTACAACGCCAAGGTTATGGTGGCTTTGTCGGTTGTGAATATCGGCCAGCTGGCACCACAAGACAGGGTTTGTCATGGCGCGAAAGTGTAATCTAATGATTATTTATAACCTCTTACCAAGAACAAGGTTGTATCTATGACACCTGCTATTGTATTAGCCGAAAAAGTGGGTATTGATTTCCAGGTGCTCAGCTATGACCATGACCCGCAATCTACTGCTTATGGATTGGAGGCCGCAGCTAAGTTAGGTGTGCCAGCTGAGCAAATTTTTAAGACTTTAGTAGTTAAATTGGATGCTAAACAACTAGCCGTAGCCATTGTGCCTGTTACAGGCAACCTTAATTTAAAGCATTTGGCCAAGGCACTTAAGGCTAAAAAAGCAGCTATGGCGGCTGGCGATGAAGTGCAACGGAGTACGGGCTATATCTTGGGTGGTGTTAGCCCCCTTGGGCAAAAGAAGTTACTACCGACAGTGCTTGATACTAGTGCTGAAAACTTTGCTCAGATCTATGTAAGTGCTGGTAAACGAGGTCTTGAAATTACCTTGGCGCCAAAGGATTTACTGACTTTAACCAGAGGCATTAGTGCCTCTATTGCGCAAACCTGAGACGCTTATGTATGCATATTGGCAGCTACTTCGAAGTCATACACGCTTTGTAACCTTTGGCTTAATTATTGCCTTTGGTTCTTCATTTGGCCAAACCTATTTCTTTGGTGTTTTTGGGCCATCTATTCAACAAGATTTTGGTCTCAGTCATACGCAATGGGGTGGAGTTTATATGGCCGGTACTCTCTTAAGTGCCTTGCTATTACCTGTTACCGGAAAGTGGATTGATCAGATTAGCTTACCGCGCTACACCTTGTTGGTGTTATTGCTGCTTGTATTGGCCAATTTGTTTATTACTCAGGTGCACTCTCTTTGGTGGTTAGTGGCAGGCGTATTTTTATTACGTCATGCTGGCCAAGGCTTAATGAGCCATGTGGCCTATACGGCTATGGGGCGATATTTTGATCAACAGCGTGGTAAGGCGACGGCCTTTGTCTCCGTGGGTTTTGCTATGGGTGAGGCGATGTTACCAATCATCGCTGTTATATGTATTGCCGCAGTAGGCTGGCGCACTACCTATATGGGCGTAGCTTTGGTTATTTTGCTATGTATAGCTCCCTTAAGCATGTGGTTATTACGTGGTCACGCTAACCGCCACCAAGCTTATGAACAACAATTAGAGAGTCAGGAACAAGGGGCAGAGAATGGCCCCTCTAATAGCAAAGCTAACCCCATCTCTTGGCGGCGTCGGGAAGTATTAAAAGATTATCGCTTTTATTTAATGGTGCCCGGTTTATCAGCTATTTCCATGATTAGTACGGCCATGTTCTTCCATCATTTAAATCTGGCTGATGAAAAGGGCTGGTCCCATGCTTTTCTCACCGGTAACTATTTGCTCTACTCATTAGTGGCTATCAGTGTGGCTATTATTACGGGTCAGTTGGTCGATCGATTTAGTGCTCGTACCTTAATGCCATATACCTTGCTACCTTTGGCTCTGGCCTTAGTAATCATTAATTTATTTGATGCTTATTGGGTGATTTGGCCTTATTTTATACTACTAGGCTTGGGCAATGGCTTTGCCCAAACAACGCAGGCTGCCCTTTGGCCTGAGTGTTATGGGGTGCGATATTTGGGCGCTATTAAAAGTTTATTCTGGACCTTAGTGGTATTTGCCTCGGCCCTAGGTCCAGTGTGGTTGGGTTTGATGATGGACAAAGGTTGGCTGTTGCAAGACGCGGTATTAACTATGGCGGCTTATTTGTTGTTAGCCACGGGTCTTTTGGTGTTGGGTTTACGTGGTTTTGATCGCGCTTAAGATCAACTATTAAATTGTCTTATGGGACAATAATTTGTGTAAACCGAAAGTGGCTACTTGTATAATAATGCTCTGTCGAGAGCTGTGTATGGAATGCTTATTGTGCTGTTAATGCTGGATAACTACGATTCTTTTACCTATAACCTAGTTAGCTATTTTCGTGAGCTAGGTACTGAAGTAGAAGTATATCGTAATGATGCCCTTAGTTTGGCGGCTATAGAGGCTTTGCAGCCTAGTCATATTGTTGTGTCACCAGGCCCTTGTACCCCCAACGAGGCAGGTATTAGCCTAGACCTGATAAAACATTTTGCTGGTCAGATTCCGATTTTGGGTGTTTGTCTGGGTCATCAATGTATTGGTCAAGTATTTGGCGCTAAGGTAGTCCGGGCTAGGCAGGTAATGCATGGTAAAACTTCTTTAGTTGAGCATACTGAACAGGGTGTTTTTAAGGGTTTGGCGCAACCACTTGAAGTAACGCGTTATCATTCTTTAGTGATTGATCCGGATAGCCTACCAGACTGCCTTGCAGTGACTGCTTGGAGCCATACTGAAGATGGCCAGAAAGACGCTATTATGGGCGTCCAGCATCGGCATCTAGATGTCCAAGGTGTGCAATTCCACCCTGAATCCGTATTAACCAAACAAGGTCATGAATTGTTGGCTAATTTCCTGCACAGGTAAGCGTTTTTTTGCTAAAGTAGGGGTTTTCTCAGACTGTCCCTTATTTAGCACTTGTCTCATAATCTGTGTTAGCCCTTGTGAGCAAGCCAAGTGCGGGTTTGGAAAGCATTAGGAACCGAATAAATGAATATGCAAGAAGCCATTGCTGCTGTTACTGAAGGTCGTGATCTTACTCAGGACGAAATGCGCTCAGTGATGAAAATCATTATGACTGGTGATGCCACGCAATCGCAAATCGGTGGTTTTCTGGTTGGTTTGCGTATGAAAGGCGAAACGGTTGATGAAATTACCGGGGCTGTGGAAACCATGCGGGCACTAGCGGCCGGTGTAGCGGTTAGCGGTGAGCATATTATTGATACTTGTGGCACTGGCGGCGACAGCTCTGGCGTATTCAATGTTTCTACGGCGACAGCGTTTATTGTCGCCGCCGCTGGTGGTCAGGTTGCTAAGCATGGCAATCGCTCTATATCGTCTAAAAGTGGCAGTTCTGATTTGCTCGAAACCGCTGGCTTAAATTTAGCCCTGAGCCCAGAACAGGTGTCGCGCTGTATAAGTGAGTTGGGTGTCGGCTTTATGTTTGCTCCTGCTCACCATAGCGCTATGAAACATGCTATTGGTCCACGCCGGGAGATGGCGGTACGAACGATTTTTAATATTCTGGGGCCATTAACCAACCCTGCTGGTGCACCCCACCAGTTATTAGGCGTGTTTAGTCGTCAATGGCAACGTCCTATGGCTGAGGTTTTGCAGCGCTTGGGTAGCAAGCATGTGATGATTGTGCATGCGGAAGACGGCCTCGATGAATTGTCTATTGCAGCGCCCACCCATGTAGTTGAACTAAAAGATAATGCAATACACGAATATACCATTAATCCTGCTGACTATGGTTTGGCCCACCCTAACTTAGAAGCGTTAGTTGTTGATAGTGCCGAACAGAGTTTGGCCGTGATTCGCTCTGCGTTTGCTAATCAGGCTGGGGCACCATTAGATATGCTGCTGCTCAATGCGGGTGCTGCCATTTACGTGGCTGATTTGGTAGCGAGTATTGCTGAGGGTGTTGAGCTTGCCCGCGAGATGATCGCCAGTGGCAAGGCCCAGGACAAAATGGAGCAATTGATTGCCTTAAGTAAGGAAATGTCTGCAGCATGAGTACACCAACCATATTAAAACGTATTGTTGCTCGCAAGCTTGAAGAAGTGGCTGAACGACAGGCGCAAGTCCCTGTATCTGAACTATTACCGACCATTGTTGCTAATAGTGTTGGTGCTATGGCACCACGGGGTTTTTGTCAGGCGATGTTAGATAAGGTGGCCAGCGGTCAACCAGCCGTGATTGCTGAAGCGAAGAAAGCTTCACCATCCAAAGGTGTGATTAGAGCAGATTTTGACCCTGCCCAGATTGCCCAAAGTTATGCTGCCGGTGGGGCTACTTGCTTGTCAGTATTAACAGATGCGGATTTTTTTCAGGGCAGTGAAGCATATTTACGCGCTGCTCGTGAAGCCTGTGATTTACCTGTAATTCGCAAAGACTTTATCGTCGACCCTTATCAGGTTTACGAAGCAAGGGCCATTGGTGCGGACTGTATTTTGTTGATTGTGGCTTGTTTAGAAGACGCTCAAATGCAAGATTTGGCAGAATTGGCCGAAGATTTAGGCATGGATGTATTGGTTGAGTCTCATGATGCCGATGAACTGGAGCGGGCTTTACAGCTAACAACGCCTTTGATAGGTATTAATAACCGTAATTTACATACCTTTGATTTAACCTTGCAAACGACCTTTGATCTGTTGGCAATGATACCTGACGAGCGTTTGGTGATTACCGAAAGTGGCATTCATACGCCAGCTGATGTGGCGATCATGCAGCAACATAAGGTTAATGCCTTTTTAGTAGGTGAATCTTTTATGCGCGCCGCTGATCCGGGGGCAAAATTGGCAGAACTTTTTACTTAATTTAGAATGTT
Source organism: Pseudomonadales bacterium (assembly GCA_049625185.1). GTDB lineage: Bacteria > Pseudomonadota > Gammaproteobacteria > Pseudomonadales > Balneatricaceae > Njordibacter. Next base: position 111,425 of record JBMZUZ010000003.1, read on the forward strand.
TTAGCCGCCAGAATTTATTTGGTTTTTTATAGGAAACAATGACGATGACAATGACAGCTAACGTGAGTTGGGACGGTGGTGTCAGTTTTAAAGCCGAAGGTGGCACGGGCCATACTGTGTTTATGGACGGTCCCGCGGATAAAGGTGGCCAAGACAAAGGTTCCCGACCAATGGAAATGATGTTGATTGGCTTGGGTGGTTGCTCGTCATTTGATGTTATGACTATTCTGCAGAAGTCACGTCAGGATGTGGTTTCATGTGAAGCCAAAATCACCGCTGAGCGTGCTGATGCTGTACCAGCGGTATTTACCAAAATTCATTTACATTTTGTGGTTTCTGGGCGTAAATTAAAAGACAAGGTTGTGGCTCGTGCTATTGCTTTGTCGGCTGATGAATATTGTTCAGCATCCATTATGCTGGCCAAAGGTGGGGTAGAGATAACCCACGATTTTGAAATTATTGAGGTAGCCTAAGTCGTGAGTCGCTTTTGGTCTAAATTGGCCCATGGTTTAAAGCCCTATGTGCCAGGTGAGCAGCCCAGTATAACTAATCTGGTAAAGCTCAATACCAATGAGAATCCTTATCCACCATCGCCCAAGGCCATAGCGGCTATGGCTGGTGCAATGGATGCAGACCTGCGTTTATACCCAGACCCAAGTTGTGGGGCATTACGCCAGTCCCTAGCCGATTTTGTTGGCTTACAGAAAGACCAAGTATTTGTTGGCAATGGTTCTGATGAAGTTCTGGCCCATGCTTTTCAGGCTTTATTAAAGCAAGATGAGCCGCTTATTTTTCCAGAGATCACTTATGGGTTTTATCCAGTATTTGTTGATCTGTTTGGCATCAATCATCGGGCGGTGCCGTTAGCTCCTGATTTATCTGTCTCGGTGAGCGATTATGCCGGTAATAATGGTGGCGTTATTTTGCCCAATCCTAATGCGCCTACAGGTTGTTTATTGCCTTTACAGCAAATTAGGGAGCTATTATTAGCCAATCCAGATCGCGTAGTGGTGATCGACGAGGCCTATATTGATTTCGGTGGCGAGTCAGCCGTTGCCTTGGTGCCTGAGTTTGATAATTTGTTGGTGGTGCAAACCTTTTCTAAATCGCGTTCACTGGCTGGTTTACGTGTGGGTATGGCGTTTGGTCAGGCGCATTTAATTGCTGGCCTAGAAAGAGTGAAAAACAGCTTTAATCCCTATCCATTAAGCCGTGAGGCTTTGGCCGGTGCCCAAGCAGCCGTAGAAGATGTGGATTACTTTAACATGACCTGCCAAGCCATTATCGAGCGTCGCCAACAGTTGAGTCAGCAGTTGCGAGAGTTAGGCTTTAGTATGACTGACTCTAAGGCTAACTTTGTGTTTGTTGAACATGAGCGTTTAGCTGCGGCCGAGATTGCTGCGGCATTACGTGAACGTGGGGTTATTGTGCGCCATTTAGCTAGCCACCCAAGCACTGTAAATCGCTTACGCATTAGTATTGGTAGTGAGTCTGAGTGTGAAGCTTTAGTGGCGGCTTTAAGAGAAATAATTTAGCCTGTCTGGACACAATGACAAGTCCTTATCATTGTGTCCAAATGGGCATTATTCAGCTAGTGGGCGGCCACCAAACATATGTAGGTGAATATGGTAAACCACCTGCCCACCACCTTTATTGACATTCATCTGTACGCGATAGCCATCCTCAGCAATACCTGCCTCACGGGCAAGCTGCGCAGCGGTGAGCATCATATGTCCTAATAATGCCTGATCAGCTGGACTAGCATCATTTAAGGTTGCAATGCGCTGTTTGGGAATAATCAAATAATGCACTGGCGCCCGCGGGGCAATATCCTTAAAAGCCAATACCTGATCATCCTCATAGACGATATCTGCTGGTATTTCACGGGCTAGAATCTTATCAAAGATGGTAGTTTCACTCATGGGTATGCCCCTTAACTTTGTTCACGCCCAATAGCGCGATGGCCAATATCTCGACGGCAGTACATATCTTGCCAGCTGATTTGGTCAACCAAGGCATAGGCAGCTTGCTGTGCCTCAGTAACCGTATTACCAAGGGCGGTGGCACAGAGTACACGACCACCATTGGTGACTACTTGGCCATCTTTGGTTGCGGTACCAGCATGGAATATTTTGCTGCCACTTGCCGTGCTAGCTGGCAAACTAATGACATCACCTTTGGCATAGCTATTAGGATAACCGCCCGCGGCCAAAACCACACCAACTGCAGCCCGAGGATCCCACTCAGCCTCAATTTGGTCAAGCTCTTTGCGCTCGGCGGCTAAGCATAAATCAACAATACTGGATTTTAAGCGCAACATAATAGGTTGGGTTTCTGGATCACCAAAGCGACAATTAAACTCTAGTACCTTAGGTGTGCCATCGGCCGTCACCATAATACCTGCATACAGAAAACCCGTATATTCGTAGCCGTCGGCTTGCATACCATCCACTGTTGGGCGAATCACTTCGGCCATAATACGGTCATGGAGCTGAGCGTCTACCACGGGTGCAGGTGAATAAGCACCCATACCACCCGTATTGGGTCCTGTGTCGCCATCGTCTCGCGCTTTATGGTCTTGGCTGGAAGCCAAAGGCAAAATGTTTTTGCCATCGACCATAACAATAAAGCTGGCTTCTTCACCAACTAAAAATTCTTCCACTACAACGCGGCTACCGGCTTCACCAAAGGCATTACCAGCGAGCATATCCTCAACGGCAGCACAGGCTTCAGCAACTGTTTCAGCCAAAATAACACCCTTACCCGCAGCGAGGCCATCAGCCTTGACCACAATTGGCGCACCTTGTTGCTTAATATAGTCAACAGCAGGGGCAATCTCGGTAAAGGTTTCATAAGCTGCAGTTGGAATTTGATGACGCTTTAAAAAGTCTTTGGCAAAGGCCTTGGAACCTTCTAATTGAGCGGCACCTTGGGTGGGGCCAAAGACAACAAGATTAGCAGCTCGGAAGGCATCAACCACACCGGCTACTAAGGGTGCTTCTGGGCCAACAATGGTAAGTGCCACCTGGTTTTCTTTAGCAAAGGCTAATAGACCGTCAATATCTAACACATCAAGAGCAATATTCTCAAGCTTTGGCTCAAGGGCTGTACCCGCATTACCGGGGGCAACAAACACTTTTTCCACAGCTGGATTTTGGGCGGCTTGCCAAGCCAGAGCATGCTCACGACCTCCGCCACCAATTAACAAAATATTCATACTATAATCTCCGTTAATTAGTGTCTAAAGTGACGCATGCCAGTAAATATCATGGCAATATTGTGTTCATTGGCGGCAGCAATAATTTCATCATCACGCATGGAACCACCTGGTTGAATAATAGCCGTAATGCCTGCTTCAGCGGCAGCATCAATGCCATCGCGGAAGGGGAAGAAAGCATCGGAAGCCATAACTGAGCCAGCCACTTGCAGCTGTTCATCGGCGGCCTTGATACCGGCAATTTTGGCACTGTAAACCCGGCTCATTTGTCCAGCACCAACACCAATAGTCATTCCATCTTTACCATAGACAATGGCATTGGATTTAACATATTTGGCCACCTTCCAAGTAAATTGCAGATCGGTCATTTCTGCCTCTGTAGGAATACGATCGGAAACAATAGTTAGATCAGCTTCGGCAATGGCGCCTAAATCACGGTCTTGAAGTAAAAGGCCACCGGTAACACGCTTATAATCTAGTTCTGGAATTGAGTGCTGTGGTAACTCACCACACTCTAATACCCGAACATTGGGTTTGCGCTCCAGTGCTGCTTTGGCTGTGGCATCAATGCTAGGTGCAATAATTACTTCTACAAACTGACGATCAATAATGCGTTGTGCGGTACCTGCATCAAGCTCACGGTTAAAGGCAATAATGCCACCAAAGGCCGATGTAGGATCAGTTTTGTAGGCTTTTTCATAGGCTTCGGTAATATCGTCTGCCACAGCAACACCACAAGGGTTGGCATGCTTCACGATCACACAGGCTGGATCCTGAAAACTTTTAACACATTCAAGGGCTGCATCTGTGTCAGCAATATTGTTATAAGACAATGCTTTGCCTTGTAACTGGCTAGCAGTCGATACACTTGCTTCCTTGGGGTCATGCTCCACATAAAATGCTGCATGTTGATGCGGGTTCTCACCGTAACGCATATCTTGTACTTTTTTAAGTTGCGTGCTGAATGTGCGAGGGAATGCAGAATCCGCATCAATTTGACTACCCAGATAGTTTGCGATGGCACCATCATAATGGGCAGTATGTTCAAAAGCCTTACAGGCTAAATCGGTACGTGTTGCTTGGCTTAAACCGCCAGTATCACGTATTTCGTTAAGCAAACTGTCATAGTCACCAGCGTTTACAACAATGGCGACAGAGGCATTGTTTTTGGCTGCTGAACGGACCATGGTAGGCCCACCTATATCAATATTTTCAATAGCCATGGCCAGGTCGCAATCTTCTCGCGCGATGGTTGCTTGAAACGGATAAAGATTCACTACAACCAGATCAATAGGGTCAATACCATGTTCAGCCATCACAGCTTCATCGGTACCACGGCGTCCCAAAATGCCGCCGTGTACTTTTGGGTGTAAGGTTTTAACTCGGCCTGCCATCATTTCTGGAAAGCCCGTGTAATCGGATACTTCAATAGCAGCAATATTGTTGTCTTGTAATAGTTTGAAGGTGCCACCTGTAGAGAGTATTTCAACACCCAACTGGGTCAGTTGTTGGGCAAATTCGACGATGCCAGTTTTATCGGAAACGCTAATAAGAGCGCGGGAAATAGCTTGCGGATCGGGCATTGTTGCGTCCTGTTTAAGGGGTTAAGAAAAAAAGGGTTTAAAGTAGATCGTATTGCTTTAATTTTTTACGTAAAGTGCCTCGGTTAAGGCCCAGTAAAGTCGCGGCTTTAGACTGGTTGTCTTTGGTATAGGCCATAACGCTAGCAAATAAGGGTGCTTCTACCTGCTGTAAAACAAGATCATACAAACCGGTTACTTGGTGGCCATCAAGGTCTTCAAAATAAGTTTGCATAGATTGTTCTACGCTTTGGCGCAGGGTTTGCGAGGAATGCCCTGTGTTTTCAGTCGATGGGTTGGATGTGGTGTTGGTTATTGTCATCTTAGTTCACATTTTTAAGCGGCCTGATAATTAGCTGGAATAAGCAATTGTTGTTGCAAAAATCCCAGCTGTTGGCCTGCTGTTGTTAGTTGATTAAAGGCTTTGCGTTCTTCTTGTTGTGGCAAGTAGGCAGCCATATGTTTACGCGCTATACGCGGCCCCATGGTGTCACCATATAAGGCATGGATACCCTTTAAATGTTCCTCTACTACAAGCCAAATTTCCTCTGTACTAGGCGGTGTCATATGTTTTCCAGTGCGAAGGAAATAATGGATTTGCTGAAAGATCCAAGGATTTCCCTGTATGCCTCTACCAATCATTAAGCCATCGGCTTGGGTATGCTCAAGGATTTGTAAGGCTTGTTCGGGCGTTCTTATATCACCATTGGCGATAACTGGAATATCGATGGCTTGTTTGATGGCTGCGATGGTATCGAATTCAACTTCACCCTTAAATGCACAGGCGCGGGTACGGCCATGCACAGCCAAAGATTGGATACCAGCGTCGGCAGCTAAGCGCGCAATGGCGACACCATTACGCTCATCTGGTGAACTGCCGGTCCGAATTTTAAGAGTAACGGGTACTGCTACGGCTGCTACCACAGCTTGTAAAATGTCAGCAACCAGTTTGGGGTGTTCTAGTAATGCTGAACCAGCTGCTTTTTTACACACTTTTTTGGCTGGGCAGCCCATATTAATATCGATTATTTGAGCACCTAAGGCGACGTTGGCTTGGGCCGCAGCGGCCATTTGCATGGGATCATTGCCAGCAATTTGCACACTTATTGGCGCTCTGTCATCGGCGTGGGGAAGACGCAGCTGAGATTTACGACTATGCCATAACTTGGTATCTGAGGTTAGCATTTCTGCTACAGCTAGGCCGGCGCCCATTTTCCGTAATAGATTACGTGTTGGGCGATCAGTTAGGCCTGCCATGGGTGCCACAAATAAACCATTGGCCAATTGATGAGGGCCAATAGCGAATCCGTTGATGGCATTATGCAGGCTTGTTGTCATAGATAATGGCAGATTTATTATGCTAGCTAAAAGTGCAAAAAGGCCGCCTATGCCAATAGAAGAGAAACCTTTCTATGACCTTAAAATGGCTTTATGCTGAGGCGATAAATTATAGCAATTGTACAAAATTTGTTCAATTGCTCTGGGCTGAAAAATGGCTTCAATCGGTGACTAAATATAGAGTTGATATAATCCCAGTCCGGAAGTGGCTAGCAAGCCAGCACCTAGTACTTGGCGCATTTTTTCAGGTTTGCGATGCACCAGATAATCATGCATGCGTAAACCAATAAAATGTCCAAGTGCTGTGGGTAATAGAAGTAACCCCGCCCATTGCCACTGGAGATCAATACCAGTCACAACGAAGGCCAGCATTTTGATCATGACTAGCATAAACCAGAGTACAAACAGGGTGTCCCGATAGCTAGCAGGCGGAATTTGGCGCACAGCTACGGCCACAATTACAGGTGCCCCCACTAAGGATACACCACTAAAATAACCACCCACGGCTAATAAAATCCGGTCTGCCCATTCAGACTCACTGGTAAAGGTTTTTTTCAAAATCCACTGGATAGCATAAAAGATAGTGATGCTATAGATTATAAATACCATCCATGTGGCGGGTAAGCTAAGTAATCCAATGACCCCTGCTAGTTTGGGGATAATAATCCAGCGCATACTATTGCGGATAAATGGCCAATGCACATGATTTAACCTGCGCCCAGCGGTTATAAAAGTGAAAAACAACAGGTGTAGGGCAATAATAGGTAAAAAGAATAAGGGCTCGTTAGCAACCAAAAATAATAAGGGTAGGGATAGTGCTGCCCCACCAAAGCCTAGGCCCGATCGCACAAAACCAGACCAAACAAAAATAAGACAAACAGCAATTAGCTCAGGGGTAGTAAACTCCATATTAGTACTTTACCCCATCGATGCGCACCCATTCCTCTTTCTGGGTTACTGTATGCATATTAAACCAAGGACTAAAAGCCTCAATAACTTCGTCAGCCTGATGCGCCAAGATACCCGAAAGGGTAATTAAACCCCCGCTTTTGGTGAGTTGGGCTAGGGTCTCGCTAAGACCAATTAGTGGGCCAGCTAAGATATTAGCTAGCATAATATCAACGGGCTCTTGGGGTGTATTTTCTGGTAGAAAAACAGGAATTGCATCGGGGTTAATTTGATTACGATGAGCATTTTCCCGGGTAGCTAATAAGGCTTGCTCATCATTATCGACCCCCAATACATGCTCAGCACCTAACAGCAAAGCCCCAAGGCCTAATATGCCGGAACCACAACCATAATCAATAGCTCGCTTATACTGCCAGTCTTGCTGTGCAATCCATTCTAAACACAACGCAGTCGTCGGGTGACTACCCGTACCAAAGGCTAGGCCTGGGTCTAACATTAGATTTGCGGCAGAGGGTTCTGGAACAGGTTTCCAACTAGGGCAGACCCAAAGTTTGCTGCCAAATTGAATGGGCTCAAAACGATCCATCCATTCTCGTTCCCAATCTTTGTCCTCGAGAATTTCGACTTTATACTTGGGAAAGGTTGCGCCTGCAAATTGCTCTTGCCAGCCAGTTTGTAAATAATTTAACAGAAGGTCGGCATCTGTATCAGCGGCAAATAGCCCCATTACTCTGGTATCTTGCCATAGTGGCGTAGTGCCTTTGATGGGCTCAAATACTGGTTGATCGGCACCATCGAGCATGGTTACGGCACCAGCACCACAAATCAATAGCATATCTTCCAATGCTTCTGTATGGTCAGGATCCGTGTGTAAGGTGATCTGTACCCAAGGCATAGAACTTTCTCATGTTTTCAGTTTTATATCAGGCAAGGCATAAACCCAATGTATTTTTGGCGATGCAAAAACAAAAAAAGCAATCCACTAATCTAACATATATAGATTAGAGATTGCTTTGTTTAGGCCTATTGTACTGATTATAGTCCCAGTTTCTTTTCCAGATAATGGATATTCACACCACCAACAGCAAAGTTAGTATCTTGAACAATTTCCTTTTGCAGCGGGATATTGGTCTTAATGCCATCAATGATCATTTCATCCAAAGCCACTTCCATACGTTTTAATGCTTCCTCACGAGTAGGTGCATAAGTGATCAGCTTAGCTATCATGGAATCATAGAAAGGTGGAATGGAGTAGCCACTGTAAAGATGAGAATCAACTCGAACACCAAGGCCACCAGGAGCGTGGAATTGATTAATTTTACCTGGGCAAGGCAGGAAGTTCTTTGGGTCTTCAGCATTGATTCGACATTCAAAAGCATGACCACTAACCTCAATATCTTCTTGTTTAAAAGATAAAGGCTGGCCACTGGCAATAAGCAATTGCTCTTTAATGATATCGACACCGGTAACCATCTCAGATACAGGGTGCTCTACTTGGACACGGGTGTTCATCTCAATAAAGAAGAAGCGACCGTTTTCGTACAAGAATTCAAAAGTACCTGCACCGCGGTAGCCAATTTCGATACAAGCGTCCGTACAGGCTTTTAAAACTTGGGCACGGGCTTCTGGATCGATATGGGGTGCTGGGGCTTCTTCAACTACCTTCTGATGGCGACGTTGCATAGAGCAATCACGATCGTATAAATGAATAGCACTGCCTTGGCCATCAGCGAGTACTTGGACTTCCACATGGCGAGGATTTTCCAAGAATTTTTCCATATATACAGTGTCATCACCGAAAGCCGCTTTGGATTCGGTTTTGGTGACAAAAATAGAGTTAATAAGGGCTGCTTCACTATGCACTACACGCATACCACGACCACCGCCACCGGCAGCAGCCTTGATGATAACTGGGTAGCCGATTTCTCTAGCAATGCGCATGGTGCGTTCGTTGTCTTCATCCAATGGACCATCAGATCCAGGTACAGTAGGTACACCCGACTTTTGCATGGCTTCAATAGCCGCGACCTTGTCACCCATAACGCGGATAGTGTCGGCTTTGGGTCCAATAAAGGTGAAACCACTATTTTCAACCATCTCAGCAAAACTAGCATTTTCCGCTAGAAAGCCATATCCGGGGTGTATGCCGGTGGCATCAGTTACTTCAGCTGCACTGATAATGCGAGGGATATTTAAATAACTGTCGGTAGATGCATTGGGGCCGATACAAACAGCTTCATCTGCTAGGCGCACATGCATCAAATCTTTATCGACTTTAGAGTAGACGGCCACGGTCTTAATGCCCAATTCTTTACAAGCACGCAAGATGCGTAGGGCTATTTCACCACGGTTGGCTATTACGACTTTTTCTAACATAAGACTCTCCGGCTTAACCGATTGCAATTAACCGATTGTAACCAGAACTTGGTCAAATTCGACTGCTTCACCATCTTCAACAAGAACCGCGGTGACTGTACCTGATTTATCAGCTTCAATCTGATTCATCATCTTCATAGCTTCGACAATACAAATAACATCGCCGACATTAACCGTCTGTCCTACTTCCACAAAAGCGCTGGCACCGGGTGAAGGTGCACTATAGAAAGTGCCGACCATAGGTGAAGTAACAGCGTGACCATCAATGGCTGGAGCAGCAGGTGCTTCCGCAACAGGAGCAGCGGCAACTGGGGCAGCGGCAACGGGCGCTGCTGCTACAGGAGCAGCTTGGACTACCGGGGCAGCAACGACAGAAGAGGCACGGCTAATGCGGAGGGACTCTTCGCCTTCTTGAATCTCAATTTCATTAATATCTGATTCTTCTAGTAGTTCGATGAGTTTTTTGACTTTGCGAATGTCCATGTTAGTTCTCTTTTATTAACATTTTCGAATGTATAGGTTGTATGTGGATAACAATGTCTAAATTAATGTTGTCTATTTCACTCTATCAATACAATCAAGATAGATGCCTTTGTGAATCACCTATATTAATTTTCTTGCAAGTGCAAAAGGTAAACTAAATAGATTTTGACAAGATCAATTATTTTTCTAGTTTAACGCAAATCATTGCAAGATGGCAGAAATTTACCGAAGTTTTTGCAAGTTTTTCTTAATCTTGTCGTATAGAGTGATTTTTTTATTAGCCACTATACATACTGACTATTGTCACCCTAAGAATTGCGCTACTATGAAGCCAAAAGAAAGCGATTTAATCAGGGAATAGTCCTTTGCGTCACCTAATATTTAGTCTATTTTTGTTGATCAGTTTAGTTTTGGTCGGTTGTACAACCCAACCAGTTGTGCCCGAGCAACCTGCGGAGGATGCTGTTCAAGAGGCAACTTCTGAAGCGCCCGTTGAGGTCAATCAAGCTGCTGAGGCCAATCAAGTTGTGGAGCCAAAATCGACAGAGATTAACGCTGATACCCAGCAGCAAGCTGTTGCTCAAGATCAACAAGCCACTCCTGCGGAGGCTGAGATTACTGAACAAACACAGCAAAAACCTTCGCCTCAGTCAGAAGCTATTGTTGTGGCTAAACCTAAACAAAAAGCACAAGCTATTTCTACAATAACGGTAATTGAAAACGAATTGCCAGAGCAAACTCAGGCCGAGACACCAGCAACTGTTGTTGTCTCAAATAAGCAGGCAGAGGCCAAGAAACTGCTAACTATGCCTCAAGCTGATATGGCGCCTTCTGACCCCATTGCTGTTTGGTTGGCATCAGCAGATGTGGCTTTAAGTCGCGATAGACTAACTACCCCAGCCGATAATAATGCTTATGCACTGTATAGTCGGGTATTGTTAAAAGAGCCAAAAAATAACCAAGCACTATTAGGTTTGGAAGCCATTGTGCAACGCTATCTGGTGTTGGCGAAAAGTAGCCATAAAAAAGGCAATTCAAACCAAGCTCAATTATTTTTACAGCGCGCTAATAAGGTGGTGCCGGGTCACCAAGACATTGATAAGATGCGGCAACAGCTTAAACAGATGGCCATTAAAGCACCGGCAAAATCATCCGTTAAAGCAATAGTTAAAAGCACCAAGAAACCTGAATATAAGGCCTTACAAACTCTAGCAGAGTCAGTGATGACAGCCGCTAGTGGTATGCAAAGACAACGGCTGTTAATTCCTAATAATGCCTTACAAGATAAAGCCCCAGTTTTAGTTAACTATTTACAAACCTTAGCTCAACAAATTGAGTCAGTAGATGGTCGCCTATATATTATTGCACCCAGCGATAAGCAGGTGCGATGGATATATAGCGTACTGAATGCCACTAATCCCGATTATCGTATTCGTGCCAATATAAAACACCAATCACCAGCCGCTATTGAGGTTATTTACACTGGCGATAAGCCCCTACTTGATGTTTTCCATTTGTAGTCTTATATAAATAGTATTGCACTAACAAGGATTGAACATGTTTAATTGGCGACAAAAATTGGCAAACCTAAAGGAAGATTACTTTGATGGGCGACATTGGCTGTGGCGTATATTGCTTGCAGGGCTTGGGGTCTATTTGATTATTGCCTTAGTGCTAGGTTTGCTATGGAATAGCGAGCCTGATCTGCCAGAGCAGCCTCAAAAGGGTATCGTTACTGGTGCTGCGACAACTCAAACCCTGATCAATCTTGGCAATACTCTATTGCAAAAACCGGGGGGATTTCTTAGTAATGATGTTAGCCTGCCCGGTGTATGGATGGATAATATTCCTAATTGGGAATATGGCGTTTTAATTCAAATGCGGGACTTAAGTCGCGCTCTGCGCAAAGACTTTAGCCGCTCTCAATCTCAGTCTACTGAAGATACAGATCTAGCCGTTGCTGAACCGCAATTTAACTTTGATAGTCAAAGCTGGATCTTACCAGCCAGTGAAAGTGAATATCGCCGGGGTATCGAAGCGCTTATTGCCTATCAAGCTCGTCTTCTCGATGCCCAGCAGCCCACAGCTCAATTTTACGCTAGGGCAGATAATTTAACACGTTGGTTAGGTGATGTGGAAACCCGTCTAGGTAGTTTGTCCCAGCGTTTAAGTGCTAGTGTCGGTCAGAAACGATTAAATACCGATCTTGCTGGTGACAATACAGCAACGCAATCAACAACTACAGCCAGTGAGCTTGTTGTGAAGACACCTTGGAGCGAGATTGATGATGTGTTTTATGAAGCGCGGGGAGCAAGTTGGGCATTGATCCAAATTTTACGTGCTGTTGAGGTGGACTTTGCCGCCACCCTTGAAAAGAAGAACGCCACAGTGAGTTTAAGACAAATTATTCGCGAACTAGAATCAACCCAAGAAACGGTATGGAGCCCCATTATTCTGAATGGCTCTGGTCTTGGCTTGGTCGCTAATCATTCACTGGTAATGGCATCCTATATTTCCCGAGCTAATGCAGCGATTATCGATTTACGGGAATTGTTGATGCAGGGTTAGGCCTGAGTTGCTAGTAACTTAATTGGCAGAATAAATAGATCAAAAAAAGGCGGTGTTAGTATTTAAAACCGCCTTTTCTATGGAGTAGGGGTTACTTGCTGTTGGCGTAGGCTTCAGCCGCTGCAACAATTTTGGCACGGGCGGAGTCCGCACCTTCCCAGCTTTCTACTTTAACCCATTTGCCTTTTTCCAAATTCTTGTAGTTCTCGAAGAACTCTTTGATCTGATTGCGCAATAATTCAGGCACATCATCGATATCATGCACATCGTTGTATGCTTGGGTCAGCTTCTCATGGGGTACAGCAATCAATTTAGCATCCACGCCTGCTTCATCGGTCATATTTAATACGCCTACAGGGCGACAACGAATTACGCTACCAGGCACTACAGGGTAAGGAGTTACTACCAGTACGTCCAAGGCATCGCCATCATCCGCTAGGGTATCGTTAATATAACCATAGTTGGCAGGGTAAAACATAGGAGAAGCCATAAAACGGTCAACGAATAGGGCATCACAGTCCTTTTCGATTTCGTACTTAACGGGCTCGCTGTTTGCTGGGATTTCAATCACAACATAAACATCGTTTGGCAAATCTTTGCCAGCGGGAACTTGGCTGTAGCTCATGATAGTCTCGAGTAATTAAGGTTAATTAAGATTAAAGTATTAATGGGCGCTGATTATACTGGTTACCTAGTATCAGTGCCAATGCTTAATCACCGGATTGTTGATGATAAACTTCAATACGTTCAACTTCTTCTTTTGAGCCCATTATCACAGGTACGCGCTGGTGTATTTGTTCGGGCTGGATATCCATAATAGAACCCTGAGAAGTGCTACAAGCACCCCCTGCTTGCTCTACTAAAAAACTCATTGGATTACCTTCGTACATTAAGCGTAATTTGCCTGGTTTATCGGCTTCGCGACTATCCCAGGGATACATAAAAATACCGCCACGAGTCAAGATACGATGAATTTCGGCAACCATTGAAGCTATCCAACGCATATTAAAGCGTTTGCCAATAGGGCCTTCCTCACCTTGCAATACATCCGCAATATAATCCTGCATGGGGGCTTCCCAAAAGCGCTGATTGGACATATTAATGGCAAACTCTTGTGTCGCTTTAGGCACTTGTATTTGTTTATGAGTCTGATAGTAGTCGCCATCATAATCCAAGGCATACATATCAACACCATTACCTGTGGTAAGGACTAGGGTAATAGCTGGGCCATACAATACATAGCCAGCAGCAACTTGTTGGTGGCCAGGTTGCAAAAAGTCTTGCATGGTAACTTGGCTACCCGGAGTCTTAGTTGGCAGAATTGAGAAGATAGTGCCGACAGAAACATTTATATCAATATTAGAGCTGCCATCCAGTGGGTCAAAGGTGACTAGATAACGTCCTTCATCACTACCACCGATTACATCTTCCTCTTCCTCGGAGGCGACGCCAGCTACGTGACGATTATTTAGCAGAGCATGCTTAAGTAGTGCATTGGCGACCACATCTAATTTTTTTTGCACCTCGCCTTGGACATTTTCTGAGCTTTCGCTGCCATATACGCCACTTAAGGCGCCACCTTTTAGTTTGCCGCCAATACTTTTACAAGTAGCGGCAATGGTGTCTAGTACTTCTTTTAAAGAAGGGTCGATATCGGTATGTTTTAATGCATCGTGGAGATTAAGCATAGGAGGCCAGATTTCCTTTTTCGGCTAGGGTTGTGGGTGCGGAAAATAAGAGTTACTAATTATAGGTCAAAAAATATCCCAAGTCTTGATTATCGTTGGTACAATAGATTTTTTATGTCCCTTTTTAGGTAATGTCATGGCTCTTTTGCAACAACCACCAAAGGTGATCACCTTGGCCATTACAGGTGCCTCTGGTGCGCCTTATGCTTTACGCTTGTTACAGTGTTTAGTGAGTGCAGGCTGTCAGGTAAATATTTTGGTTTCATCGGCAGCACAGGTTGTTTTAGCTACTGAAACTGATTGGCAGTTACCCGGTGATAAGCAGGCTCAAACGGCTTATTTTGCTGAACGAGTGGGTGCTAAAGATGGGCAAATTAAGGTCTTTGGTAAACAACAATGGATGGCTCCTGTCGCTTCTGGCTCGGGTGCTGGCGAGGCGATGGTGGTTTGTCCATGCAGTACTGGCAGTTTGTCAGCCATTGCCAATGGGGCTTGTGATAATCTGATTGAGCGCGCAGCAGATGTGCATCTAAAAGAGCGTCGCCCTTTGATTATCGTGCCTCGTGAGGCGCCATATAGTGCGATTCATTTAGAGAATATGCTCAAGCTAACCAATATGGGCGCCTTGATTATGCCTGCTAGCCCCGGCTTTTATCACCAGCCACAAAGCATTAATGACCTAGTCGACTTTATAGTGGCACGTATTCTTGATCAATTATGTTTACCACAGCAATTAATGCCAAATTGGGGTGAAAGTACCTAATCTATTTAGCTTGCGCTGTATATTTGGTGTGAGCTTATCATTGTCGCCCCAAAGGCCAGCCAATATGGGTATATTTGCACTAAATGACTACGTTGTTAGGTGGTTTCAAGCTATAATTAGTGGTTTGAAAAAACTCATTGATTAGTCTGTGCAAAGTCATATCGAATGGGCTCCAGCACTAATCATGTTACAAGATCAATAAATGGGAGCAATAAATGTCTGTAATTGAGTATATGCACACCCTAGGTCAACAAGCCAGAGCGGCAGCCGCCACATTGGCGCAGACGCCTACCGCACAGAAAAATGCGGCCTTGGTGGCTATGGCTGAGGCCATGGATGCAGCTCGTCCGGCATTAATTGCGGCTAATGCCAAAGATTTGGCAGCAGCTGAAGCTAATGGTTTAGATGCAGCTATGCTTGATCGCTTGCGGATCACCGATGCTGGTATTGATGCCATGATGGAAGGTTTGCGTCAGGTTGCTGATTTAGCTGACCCAGTGGGTGAAATTACCGATATGAGCTATCGCCCCTCCGGCATCCAGATTGGCAAGATGCGAGTGCCTCTTGGTGTTGTTGGCATTATTTATGAGTCACGCCCCAATGTGACTATTGATGCAGCCAGCTTATGTTTAAAGTCTGGTAATGCTGCCATTTTGCGTGGCGGCTCAGAAGCGAGTCATTCCAATCAAGCCATTGCTGCTTGCGTTACCGCGGGCCTGCAACAGGCCGGTTTGCCAGAGTATGCAGTGCAAGTAGTCAATACCACTGATAGGGAAGCGGTAGGCCAATTAATCAGTATGCCAGAGTATGTTGATGTGATTGTGCCCCGAGGTGGTAAGGGGCTTATTGAGCGGATTAGCAAAGATGCTAGGGTGCCAGTGATTAAGCATTTGGATGGTAATTGCCATGTGTATTTAGACGATGAAGCTGATGTTACCAAAGCCATCAATATTAGTATCAATGCTAAAACTCGCCGTTATGGCGTTTGTAATGCGATGGAAACCTTGCTGGTATCAGCCTCTCGTGCGGCGGAGTTACTGCCTGAGATTGCTCAACATCTGCAAGAGTTTGAGGTGGAATTGCGTGTTTGTGAGCAGGCCAATGCGCTTTTGGGTAAGAGCAGTAGTGCCGGTGTCATTGCTGCTAGTGAAGACGATTGGTATGCGGAATATCTAGCTCCTATATTGGCAGTCAAGGTGGTGGCGGATATGCAGGACGCCATTAACCATATTAATAAATATGGTTCTCACCATACAGATGCTATTGTTACGGAAAACTATACCAAAGCGCGTCAATTTATGACGGCTGTGGATTCCAGTTCGGTAATGGTAAATGCCAGTACTGGTTTTGCTGATGGTTTTGAATATGGATTGGGTGCTGAGATTGGGATCTCAACGGATAAAATTCATGCTCGTGGGCCAGTTGGTTTACAGGGCCTTACTTCGCAAAAATATGTAGTGTTTGGTGATGGCCATACCCGTCCTTAGGGAAGTAAATTAAGCATGGTTAAAGTCTGCTTTGGTGGTACTTTTGATCCAGTTCATATGGGTCATATTGGCTCTGCCATTGCCCTTAGTGAGTTGTTATCGGTTCCGGTAACCATGCTGCCAAATGGTAGGCCAAGCCATCGTAGTAAACCTGGTGCAAGTGCGCAACAACGTCTAGATATGTTGCGTTTGGCTTGTGCAGATAAACCCCAGCTGACGGTCGATAGTCGTGAAATTGAGCGACTTGGGCCTAGTTATACTTTTGACAGTGTTAAAAGTATACGTGCAGAAATGGATGCTGCAGAGGTGTTGATATGGTGTCTTGGCGCTGATGCTTTTGCCCAATTACATACGTGGCATAAGTGGCGGGAGCTGTTGCAATATACCCATTTATTGGTGTTGCAAAGACCTGGCAGTTTGGCGCCTAAAGAGGTTGATTTGTTGGCATTTTGGCAGCAGCATCAGGTTAATCAACCACAACAATTAATGGCTAGCCCTAAAGGTGCAATAGCCACTGTGCGCTTGCCCCAATTCGCTGTCTCAGCCACGGCTATTAGGCAGCACTTTGAGCAAGGCACAATACCACCGGAACATATGTTACCGGCAGAGGTAGCCCATTATATAATGGCGCAAAATTTATATAACTTGGAAACAAATTAATTATGGCTATGTCCGTAGAAGCTTTATTAGAACTGGTAACTGAAGCCCTCGATGATATGAAAGGCAAGGATATCGTTAAGTTGGATGTGCGCAGCTTGTCGAGTGTCACTGATTATATGGTGATTGCCACAGGTACCTCTAATCGTCATGTTAAATCCTTGGCTGAGGAAGTATCCTACAAGGCTAAACAGGCTGGTTATGCACCTCTGGGCGTAGAAGGTGAAGTAAGTAGTGATTGGGTATTGGCAGACTTGGGTGACGTTATTGTCCACGTTATGCAGGCCGAGGCACGTGATTTTTATGACTTGGAGCGTCTATGGAATCCAGCTTTACAGGATAATGCACCAGCTACTTTAACAGTAGAGGATTAGTTTTACTGGGTCATGAAGATTAAGTTATTGGCGGTGGGTAACAAGATGCCCCCATGGGTTACTGCAGGCTATCAAGAGTATGCCAAACGCTTGCCTGCCTATATGCAATTGCAGTTGCAGGAATTGCCTTTAGGCTTCCGTGGTGCAAGTGCTGACCCCGCCAAGGCTATGCAGCAAGAGGGCGATGCCATGTTGGCGGCCATTGCTCAAGATGATCGAGTGGTGGCACTTGACGTTAAAGGTAAAGCTTGGAGTACTGAGGAACTAGCCAAACAATGTGCTGATTGGCAGATGGATGGACGCAATGTTAGTTTGCTAGTGGGCGGCCCCAACGGGTTGGCATCATCTTGCCTCCAACGCGCTGATCAAAAGTGGTCGTTATCACCCCTTACCTTGCCACATCCACTGGTGCGCGTATTATTAGCTGAACAGCTATACCGCGCCTGGTCAATTCTTAATAACCACCCCTATCATAAGTAGGCCTGCTTATGTCTTGGTCCAATATGAACGACAAGCAATATGAAAACGAACGTTTTCAAATGCGTCTGTGGTTTGCCTTGGGCATCATCTTATTAATATTTGGGGCTTTAATAAGCCGTTTGGTCTATTTGCAGGTTATTGAACACGATCATTATATGACTGTGGCAGAGGATAATCGCCATCAATTGCAACCCATAGCGCCCACTAGGGGTCTGATCTATGACGCCAAAGGTCGCTTATTAGCGGGTAATCGTGCCACTCATAGTGTGGCTATAGTTCCTGAGCTGCTTGAGGGTGGTATGCAGGGTGTAGATACAACGATTGCTCAATTAAAAACCATCATTGCCATTGATGAAAATGATATCAAGCGCTTTGCTCGACGTTTACGTCAAGCGCGCAAACCATTTAGTTCTATTCCATTAAGGTATCGATTAACGGAACAAGAAATTGCCAAAATTACTGTTAATCAGCACCATTTGCAGGGCGTTAGAGTCGAAGCGGAATTAGTACGCTACTATCCTTTTGATAATGGCTTTGTTCATGCCTTGGGGTATGTGGGGCGAATAAATGATCGTGAAATCGCCTATTTAGATGCGGTGAATTACAGTGACACCCACCATATAGGAAAATTGGGTGTCGAAAAATATTATGAAAATGAGCTCCATGGCCAGGTCGGCTACCAGACCGTGGAAACCAATGCTCGAGGCCGCGTATTACGGGTCTTGGATCGTGTTGAACCCGTTCCCGGACAGGATATAACCCTGCATCTTGATGCGCTTTTGCAACAAAAGGCAGCGCAACTGTTGGAGGGGAAACGGGGTGCTATTGTGGCTATTGATCCAAACACAGGCGGTGTATTGGCTATGGTCAGTGCGCCCAGTTATGGCGCTAATCAATTTGTCACTGGCATTAGTAGTAAAGCCTACGGTGAACTAAGAAATTCCGATGAATTGCCATTATTTAATCGTGCCCTAAGGGGACGTTATCCGCCTGCCTCAACGGTAAAACCAGTGATCGCTTTAGCTGGTATAGATACCGGTTTGATTAGGCGTGATTATTCCATTCAAGACCCTGGCTACTATCAACTATCTGAAGGCGGTCGTTTGTATCGTGATTGGAAAGAAGGTGGTCATGGTGAAGTTGATTTGCATAAGTCAATTGTCGAGTCTGTGGATACTTATTATTACGATATTGGCCATCAAATGGGTAATGAACCCATGACCCGATATTTGGCTAAATTTGGCCTTGGCCAAATTACTATTGCTGATCAGCCAGAGGCCTTGGAAGCGGTTTTACCCACCAAAACTTGGAAGCGAGCCGTGCGCAGCGCTTCTTGGTTTCCGGGTGATTCTTTAAACTTAAGTATCGGGCAAGGTTTCCTCTCAGCAACGCCATTACAGTTGGCTACCATGACGATGGTCATGGCCAATAAAGGTAAATGGCACCAAATACGTATGATTAAGAGTATTGATGGCACTGAAGTGAGTGCTATTGAGCAGATTAATCGCAGCCAACCAGTTATTCCTGAAGATGTAAAACTACGTCGTTCAAGTGATTGGGAGCGCTTGCATAAAGCCATGGAAGATGTGATGCATGGACGTATGGGTACAGCTCGACGCAGTGGTGCTGATAGTGCATATCGCATAGCGGGTAAAACGGGCACTGCTCAGGTAAAAGGCATTAAGCAGGATGAAGAATATGATGCCGAGAAAATCGCCGAACGCTTACGCGATCATGGTCTATTTGTTGGCTGGGCGCCGGCAAAGAATCCAGCTATTGTAATAGCCGTGGTGGTGGAAAACGGGGGCGGTGGTAGTTCTGCGGCTGCACCTTTGGCTAGACAGCTATTTGACACTTATTTACTGGATCAAGATGATGGCTGATTTTCAACGTTCGGTGCCAGATGCCAGAAGTTTCCTCCGCCGTGGTCCTAGTATCTTGGCTCGGAGTCGTATTGATCTGTGGTTGTTGTTGCCAGTTTTATGCATTATGGGCCTGGGGTTAGTGGTTCTATACTCAGGTGCTGGTGCTAGTGAGGAAGCCGTTAATAAGCAACTGTTGCGGTATGGCGTTGCCCTATTGGGTATGCTGATAATGGCACATATTAATTTGCGAGAAATTGAGCGATTTGTCCCAGTATTTTATGTTATTGGCGTGCTATTGCTAGTGGCTGTATTGTTATTTGGTGTCGGTGCTAAAGGTGCCCAACGTTGGTTGCAGGTATTTGGTATGCCACGTTTTCAGCCCTCCGAACTGTTAAAATTGGCAGTGCCATTGACGGTGGCTTGGTATTTATGTGGCCGCACCCGTCCAACGAGCTTTGGGAACACCTTAGTAGCCTTTATTCTAGTCGGTATCCCAGTCTTTCTAATTGCGAAACAGCCAGATTTAGGGACGGCTCTGTTGATTGGTGCATCGGGCTTATTTGTGATCTTTTTTGGTGGTTTGCTATGGCGTTATGTGATGTTAGCTGTGTTTGCTGGTGCTGCTGGATTGCCCGTTTTGTGGAGCTTTATGCATGCCTATCAAAAACAACGAGTAATGACCTTCTTGGATCCTGAAAGTGACCCTTTGGGGGCAGGTTGGAATATTATCCAATCCAAGATTGCCATTGGCTCGGGTGGTTTGACCGGCAAAGGCTGGTTGCAAGGCACCCAATCTCACTTAGACTTTCTGCCAGAAACCCATACCGATTTTATTATTGCTGTATTAGCCGAAGAATTTGGTTTCCTTGGAGTGCTATTGCTACTGTTTTTATATGTGCTGATTTTAATCCGCGGACTTATTATTGCCGGTAAAGCACAGGATCCTTTTAGTCGTATGCTAGCTGCTGGTTTAACCCTGACATTTTTTGTTTATGTGGTGGTTAATATTGGTATGGTTAGTGGTTTACTGCCGGTTGTTGGGGTGCCATTACCCTTGGTGAGTTATGGCGGTACCTCAGCAGTAACCCTGATGTTAAGTATTGGTATGTTAATGTCCATTCGGGCGCAACGCACATCCAGACGAATGCGCAAGGTCTAGAGGGACTAAGGGACTTCCCATAGATTTAGGAATAGAGTTTGGGTATGCGTTGACCAACGCGGGTGATCAACTCATAACCAATAGTGCCAATATAGTTTGCCACTTCGTTAGGGCTAAGGTCTGGGCCCCATAGGCAGACCGGGGTTCCCACTTCTACACCCTTAATATCAGTGACATCAACGGTTAACATATCCATGGAGATACGCCCAACAAGACTGGCGCGCTGGCCGTTAACCATTAATGGTGTGCCATTACTAGCATGGCGAGGGTAGCCATCGCCGTAACCCATAGCTACTGTAGCTATAACTGAGTCACGCTGGGCGGTCCATACTTGACCATAGCCCACACCCTCACCAGCACTAATGTGGCGTAACGAAATCACGGCAGAATGCAGAGACATAACAGGTGTTAAACCCTGACTACTCTTATGATCAAGGTTTAAGGGTGAGTTTCCGTACAGCATATAACCAGCACGATTCCAGGTGCCATGAGCTTGAGGCCAAGCCATAATCGCAGCTGAATTAGCCAAGCTAGTAGACATCTTGGCATCAGGAAGATGCTCTTGAAAACAGTGCATCTGGCGTTCAGTAAAGTCGTTATCAAGCTCATCAGCGCAGGCAAAATGGCTAGCTATAACTATATCGGCATGAACATTTTGGCTATTACGTAATTGTTCTACTAGGTTAGCCAAGCCTTTGGGAGCAACGCCCAAACGATGCATACCAGTATCCATTTTAACCCACACCGATACTGGCTTAGGTAGGGTGGCATTGATAATTGCCTCGGCTTGCCAAGAATCCTCTACCATTAACCACAGATTTTGTTGGGCGGCAGTGGTTATCTCATCAGGGGTAAAAGCACCCTCTAACAGTAGAATAGGTTTATTGATGCCAGCGTCACGTAATTGCAGGGCTTCTTCGATACAGGCTACTCCAAAAGCAGGTGCATAAGCATCCAAAGCCCGGGCACAAGCAATAGCCCCATGACCATAGGCATCAGCTTTGATAATTGCCATGGTCTTAGACTTGGGAGCTAATTCGCAGGCCCACTGATAATTACGGATCAGGGCCGGCAAATCGACTTGTAAATAACTGGGGCGAGCCATACAGAAACCTTAATAAGAGTAACCTAGTAATTATATTTGCCAGCACTATACAGTTTTGCCGCTTGTTCCCATACTGGGCCAGGGCGGCCACCACTTACAGGCTGGCCATCTAACTCAATTACCGGAGCAATTTCTTTGCTAGAGCTGGAGATCCAAATTTCATCAGCTTGGCGTACTTCATCCATTGTTACCACGCGTTCTTCAACGGCAATAGAGCCGTCCTTACGCAGCACATCAAGGGCAATTAAACGGGTAATGCCAGCTAGAATTTGGTTATCTAGTGGGGGTGTAATAAGGGTACCATCCTTAACAATAAAGGCGTTACAAGCACCACATTCTGTCAGTTCATTGGCATCGTTATACAGTAATACCTCGCCATTGCCTTGGGCATAGCCATTTTGGAAATGCATCACATTGCCGAGTAGCGATATGGACTTGATCTGACAACGGCGCCAGCGTTTATCCAGCATGCTTGAGACTTTATAGCCTTTGACCCTATCGCGTTCAGGAATGGGTGCTGGTGGAATTTCCGTGGGCATAGCAAACACTGTCGGCTTCACCCCTTGTGGATAAGGGTGGTGACGTTTATTGTCAGCACCTCGGGTCACATGCAGGTAGAGACCTAATTGTGGAGACGGATTACGAGCAATCAATTCTTCACAAACTTGACGCCATTCGTTATGGCTCCATTCAAGGCCAATTTCTAAGGTTGCCAAACCCTCTAGCATACGGTCTATATGCGGCCCAAAACCTACCATTTTGCCAGCATAAGAAGGAATAACCTCATAAATACCATCGCCAAACAAAAAGCCACGATCTAATGGGGATATCCGGGCTTCATCTAGGGGCATATAAGTGCCGTTTAAGTATGCAATTGTCATATTAATACTTTCCATCTTCAATAGAGGTAGAGCCTCCGGGGTTAAGTGGAGATTGGATCAACTGGCTGGCAGATTCTGCTAGTAGTTGTGGTAGTATGCGATCCTCATCTTGGCGCCAGCCAGTGCAGAAATGCAGTAATGGCGCCTCAGGATAGACATGAAGTTTTTCTAAGCGACCAGCATCAATGGCGCCTTGTACCAAAGGGTCTGTCAATAAGGCCACGCCAGCACCTTGCTCTGCCATGGCCATTAAGCCAGACACTGAATTACTGGTATGTAATTTGGGCATTTCTGGTTGATCTTTAAACAGCTGTTGTAGATGTCTACCGGGCCCCGTATTTATGGGAAAGCTAAGAATAGTTAGCTGCGCTAAGTCTTGAATGGAAGAGACTTTATGGGTGGCGGCAAATTCTGGTGTAGCGACCCATGATTGTGGGTAAGCACATAAAGGTTGAGTTAAGATTGCACTATGGTCACTATAGACCATAATGGCCAAATCTAAATGGTGTTCTTGGAGCTGGGTATAGAGTGCTTGGCTAAGATCGATAGTCAGTTCAAACTGAATCATTGGATGCTGTTCGCGCCAAACCTTTAACAGGTCTGTAAGCCACAAATGGGCAACAGTGTCAGCAATACCGATACGGAAGATACCTTCTTCTGGTGCTTTATCATTAAGCTGGGTTTTCATTTCATTGCTGATGGCTACTAAACGCTCAGCGAAAGGCAATAACTGCATGCCCCGGGTGGTTAGTTGAGTGCCACTTTGGTCACGTTTAAACAGCCTGACGCCTAATTCGTCTTCTAAGGTGGCGATACGAGCTGAAATGGCTGGTTGGGAGGTGTGCAACTGCGTCGCAGCAGCATGAAAACTACCCAGTTTTGCCACTTTAATAAAACTATTTAGGTTGCGGATACGCATGCTAGCACTCCGATTCAGTAGCTTCTAAGAAGCCCATAGCTTGGCGAATTTCGGCTATCACCGCCAACCCTTCTGAAGGGGGTAAACCATCTTCAGTAAGCTCATTAATGCGGGTCACACCATCTACACTGCCGAGTTTTGACAGGTAGTTGAGAATAGTCAGTGGATCAATTCGCCCTAACAGGTCCTCATTATGCCATAGGCTTAAGAAAGCGATAAGTCCATAAGCGCCCCAGTTAGACACATCTGCTACTAATAATTCATCACAACTGGTGACCGCAGGGACAATATTTAAGGCCTGCAGGGCAGCACTTACTTTGCCCATGCCAATTTCATTGCCACCATCACCAATACCAATGGTTGGACACTGAGCTTGGGTGATAAAACTATCAAAACAGGCTGTACGCGCACTAATATCTTCCCCACGCATATTGTAATAACCACCATCAGCGGCTTGCCCCGGGCGCTCAATAGAAATAATGGCATCAGGATTATAGTGTGCTAGTGCTTGCTTGGCTTCTGCTTCACGTTGATTATGCTCTCCGACTTTGATTTCATGGGTGTGGTATTTTTCTGTTAGGGCACCAACAATAGGTTGGCCACAGACAATTACTGGTTTAGCCCCAAGGTAAGCTAGGGTTTCATAGAGGGCAATGGCACCCACTGGGCCATCGGTTTCAAAGGTATCCACTACGGGAAAACCAGTGCCAATAAGGATATGCCCAGCTTTATTCCGTAGCAGTTGCGCGGCACGCAAACAATAACCAGGTGTTAAGGCCGATTGTACTGCTTGCATGCCCCTTAAATTGCGGGCCACAAGAATATTTTCTAGGCTGTGGCTGAGGCTTAGTAAATCTGTAGACATAGGCTTACTCACTAATAGCCTCAAGGGGCGTGTGTTGGAAACGATAGGCGGCCAAAGCATAAATATTTTGCGCTTGATGAAGATCCACTGCCTTAAATGTAACTGTATCCCCTGGCCGAAGCTGTGCTAGACGCGCCGTATCTTGACTAATAACAGAACCAATCTTTGGATAACCGCCGATGGTTTGTCGATCATTAAGTAACACTATAGGTTGGCCATCAGCGGGAATTTGAATAGCTCCATAGCAGATACCTTCAGACAACATACTCGTTGTGTCACAGGATACATCTGGGCCCGATAACCGCATACCCATTCGGTCGGCACGATCCGTCAGGGTATAGGTGCTGGAAAAAAATAGAGCTTGTTTAGCTAGGCTAAATAAATCATGTTGATAGCCAAGCACGACACGCAATTCAGTATGGTCGGTATAGGTGGGTCGCCACATTGCAGGCAAATTATAGCTTGCTAGGTTCTTTGTCTCTGCACAGGCCAAACGATCATTGTCCGTCAATTTTTCACCTTGCTGGAGACCACCAATGTTTTCTCTAACAACGGTGCTGCGGCTACCAAATTCTATTGGGGTTTGAAAGCCACCTGCCACAGCAAGGTAAGCGCGCGCACCCTGTTGGCAGAAGCCCAGATTGATATGCGCCCCTGCGGTAACTTTATGTGCGGTCCATAAGTCATGCTCTATCCCATCAATTGTTAGGGCCATAGGAGCGCCGGTGACAGCAATATAGGTATCCACTTGGGTTTGCAGTTGTAAGCCACCAAAACTAACTTCAATAGTACAAGCATTGGGCTGATTTCCGAGTAGGCGATTGGCCCAAGCATAAGCTTGTTGGTCTAAAGGCCCACCATTAGTTAAACCAATTTGATGGGCACCAAAGCGGCCACTATCTTGGAGTAAGCTTAGCAAACCGGGCTGTTTGACGAGCATGGTCATAAGCTAGATTCCAATAACAGTTGTTCGTTACCACCTTGTTGTAAAAACTCAGCTCGGCTAATTGGTTCAAATTTAATTTGGTCCCCAACACTGACTGGCATTGGTGGTTCTTGCTCAGCATTAAACATAGGCGTAGGGCATAAACCAATCAGATTCCAACCACCAGGCGACTGGCTAGGATAAACCGCTGTTTGCCGATCGGCGATAGCCACTGCACCCTTTGGTACTTTTAACCGTGGTGTGGCTTTGCGCGGGGCAGCAAGACGCTCGTCTACTTCACCCAAATATGCAAACCCAGGGGCAAAACCAATAGCATAAACTTGATAATGGCGACTATGATGGAGGGCGATAGTATCCGCTACACTTAATTTTGCAGCAGCAGCCAAGTGAGCTAAATCAGGTCCAGATTCCTCACTATAGTAAACAGGTAAGTGAACTAACTTTCCCTGACTAATGGCTGCATCTTGGATTTGTGCTAATGCTTGTTTGATAAATTGTTTGGCTTGATAGTGATCACCAATATGGAGATGATAAATAACCAGCAAGGAAGCATAAGAGGGCACTAGGTCAACTAATAAAGATCCCATAGACTGGCGCAGTAGACCGGCGCAGGCGCTTATTTGCGCTGTGGTGTCGGCAGCAATCTGATCATTAAAATAAATGATAAAGCTGTTTTCACTGGCAATCTCTATACGCATCAAGCTGTTTCCGACTATTTCCGACTAGGAAGCTTGCGCAAGCAAAGCACGAATTTCATGAATAGCAGCAATACCAGCATCATTATCACCATGAACGCATAAACTATCTACTTTAAGCTCTAAGATCTTGCCATTAATGCTGGTAATGGTGCCTTCATTTAGTAACTGCTGTACTTGCCCTAACATGCCTTTATGGTCATGGACAGCGCCTGGCTTGCTGCGGGCAACGAGACGGCCATCATCTTCATAGGCGCGATCGGCAAAAGCTTCAAAGAACAATTTAATGCCTAACTGGTCGGCGGCAGCTTGATGTTCTAACCATTGCCCTGTGGCTTGTAACATTAAACGCAGAGGCATAGGGTAGCTGGCAATGGCTTCCATAACACTAGTTAGTATGTCTGGCTTGGCCATCATGTCATTGTATAAAGCGCCATGGGGTTTAACATACGCTAGATGCAGACCTTGTGCCTTGGCCATGCCGTCCAAAGCGGCAATTTGATAATGCAGTAAAGCTTGCAGTTCCGCCCCTGAACAATTGAGGGAACGACGTCCAAAACCGACTAAATCTGGGTAAGCAGGGTGGGCACCCACCATAACACCATGGGTTTTGGCTAGAGCCAAGGTGTTTTGGATCACTACAGGATCTCCAGCATGAAAGCCACAGGCAATATTGGCCTGATCTATATGAGCCATAGCCTTGGTATCCTGCCCCATAGTCCAGGCCCCATAGCTTTCACCAAGGTCGCAGTTTAATAACATAGGTCAATTCCTTACATAATAGCTAAGCTACTATTTAACTTATCGGTAACTAACATACACCCTGGAGCATGGGTGATACAAAAGGGTGGTTTAGCCTGTTCAACAGCGACCTGCGGGGTAACACCGCAGGCCCAAAATACGGGTACTTCATCGGCATTAACCGTTACAGCATCACCAAAATCAGGTGCCGCAAGGTTGTTAATGCCAATTTGGCTTGGATCACCAAAATGTATCGGTGCGCCATGCACAGAAGGAAAACGGCTACAAATTTGAATAGCTCTAATGGCATCAGCGGCTTTAAAAGGGCGCATACTTACCACCATATTACCCTTAAAAGGCCCCGCTTCCTGACAGGGTATATTTGTACGATACATGGGGACGTTAACCCCTTCACTTAGATTGCGCACTTCCAGTCCATCGGCTAACAAGGGTTCCTCAAAGGAGAAAGAACAACCCAGAACAAAAGCAATCAGATCATCACGCCAATGGGCTGTGATATCAGCAACTTGTTCAACAGCAACACCGTTTTCAAAGATGCGGTATTGGGGGATATCTGTACGAATATCGAGATCTGCACCCAAACTGGGTAGATGATAATCCCCTGGCATAGCTGACATGCCAATTATTGGGCAGGGCTTGGGGTTTAACTGACAGAATTTTAGAAAATCATGGGCCCAGTCAGCAGGTAAAATACATAGATTACCTTGCACAAAACCTGGACATAAACCAGATGTATTGGTGCCCATGGCACCACTACGAATGCTGTGGCGTAATTCGGCAGGTGTTTGCTGTTGCTTCATAGTGAGTTCTTTCAAGATCTGTGCAAAATAAAAAGGCTAGTACCAACAATCGATGGCTATTTTGCCTTCCAAAGCAAAGACTGTCTAATCAAATGTTAAATGAATAACTGATAACAATACCATATCAACTGATAAATACTAGTGTCATTTTTAACCTATTTAGGGGTAAATATTGCTAAATTAACTAATAATTGATTGAAAAAATTTGTATTAGGAACTTTCTACTATAGACAATCATCAAATTAAGGTATGGTTTTATTAAATATTCATATTATTGGCGTGGATGCTTAAGATTGTGGGTTAGCAACTTGCGCAATAACACCAACTGGGCAGACAAATAAGCATCAGTCTGACGCGTTAGTTAAACGTTTTATCAACAACAGGATAGTTGCGGTGATATATGTTGCAGATGAATAAGTGGGTTTGGTCATGGATGTCTATAACTCTGTTATGCATCAGTTCTTACACTACTCAGGTACAAGCTGACTTTGCCCAGCGGGCAGAGGTCAAAAAGTGGTTAGCTACCCAAGATAAACTGGGTTACAGTCAACCAGAAGTAGTGCAATTATTACGGCAGGCAAAATACCAACCTAAGGTATTACCAACCTTAGAGAAAGCCCCTGAAAGAACTTGGGTATGGTCTGATTATCGGCAACGCCTACTGTCAAAACAACGTATAAAGGCTGGCCGTAAATTTATTCAGAAGCATGCCGCTTTATTACAAAAACTAGAGAAAGAGTATGGTATTCCAGCGGAATATATTGTTGCCATTGCTGGTGTAGAAACCAATTATGGAAAAACCATGGGGCGTTATGCCACCCTTGGTACCTTAGCTACTTTAGCTTTCGAGCACCCGCGTCGCCAAACCTTTTTTAAGCGAGAGCTAGCGCAGTTTTTGTTACTAAGTTATGAGTATCAACTTGAGCCATTAGCTATTAAAGGTTCTGCCGCTGGTGCCATGGGTATGGGTCAATTTATGCCTTCCAGTTATCGAGCTTATGGTGTTGATGGTGATAGTGACGGTCGCATCAATCTACTAAGTAATAAAACCGATAGTTTGACCAGTATCGCTAACTATCTAAAGCGCCATGGATGGCAGCCGAATACGCCGGTTATGTTGCCAGTGACAATTACCGAACAGAGCCTGCCCCACATTAGTATGCGCCCAACCAAGGGTGGTGAAGATCTCCAGACCTGGCGTAATCTTGGCGTTAGCTGGCAAGAACAGCAAGCTGCTGATAACGCTAACGCTAAAGTGAACTATCGCCTATATCGGTTTACCACCCACGCAGAGCCAGAATATCTTTTGGCAACAGGTAACTTTTATGCCATAACCCGATATAATCATTCCTTGTGGTACGCACGTTTAGTAGCCGAATTGGCAGACTTGTTGAGGTAATAGCGGAAAGATGTGGAATAGCATGGTACAAAATAGAACGATTAACCTTGTAGGTCAGTTTTTATGGGTTTTATTTGCCGTCATTTGGCTAGCTGCTTGTAGTTCTAAACCAACTTCCACGCCTGCTTTAACACCGGAAGGTAATTTAAAGAGTGCGGGCACGCGCTATAGTATTAAGCAAGATCATGGGCCGGCTGAGCATAGGGATATGTCCAATGCGGCTGATGCTGTGCCTAGAGATGAACCCCATAGTCGTGGGGGAAATAAATCCACTTATGAAGTATGGGGCAAAAAGTATAATGTTATGCCTTCCAGCCGTGGCTTTACCCAACGCGGTTTAGCCTCTTGGTATGGTAAGAAATTTCATGGACATCTAACGTCTAATGGTGAGATCTATGATATGTACGCCATGACCGCTGCCCACAAAAATTTACCTTTACCGACCTACGCTAGGGTGACTAATTTAGAAAATGGTCGAATTGTTATTGTCAGAGTGAATGATCGGGGGCCATTTCATGGTGATCGGGTAATTGATTTATCTTATGCGGCGGCGAGCAAATTGGGATACCACAAAAAGGGTGTTGCCAAGGTGCTTATTGAAGCTATTGATGCAAAAACTTGGAGTGCTGCTGGTGAGCAAGCTCTGCGTCGTCAACGGCAACAAGGCATAGCGCAAAAGGTAACTAAACCAATCGCTCAAAGTCAGTCAACTGTAGCCATTAGTCAGGCAGAAACCCAGCCTAGTAGTCAGAAGATGACGCAGCAAAGCAAACGTTTGCCAGGTTACTATGTACAATTTGCTGCTCTATCAAAAGTTTCGGCTGCATTTGATCTTAGTGGACAATTAAAAAAGCAGTTACGCCGCGCTGATATATTGGTGGAGCAATCTACTAATGGCCAGCTCTACCGGGTTATTATTGGGCCTATAGTGGATCGTAAAAGTGCTGAAATCTTGATCAAAGAAGTCACCAATAATGGTTTTGCCAAGCCTGTATTGGTATTACCAAACAACTAGCAAGGTGAGCTGATTAGTTTAGTTAAGTCCCTATATGGGTCTTGATCGTTGATAAGAAAAAACAGTGTTTTCGGTAATGTTTGCATGTTGCTAGCAAAAAAGCGCAGGTGTGAACTATTAACCCTGATTGAAGGCTGCTGATTGTGTTATAATCTGCCGCCATAATTGAGACACTAAATGATGTGGAGTTTTACAAACATGAGAATGCCAACGCGAAGCCTTATAGTGCTCTTGTTAACCATGATGGCGAATCTGGTATGGGCTGCTGCCCTGGTTCCTCAGGCACCAAAATTGGCTGCCAATGCCTACTTGTTAATGGATGCCGATTCTGGGCATATTATTGTTGAGCATAATGCTGATGAGCAAGTGCCGCCTGCTAGTCTGACAAAAATGATGACAGCCTACATCTTGGCCTATGAAGTTGAGGTGGGTAATGTTTCCTTGGCTGATGAAGTGCGCATTAGTGAGAATGCTTGGCGTACAGAAGGTTCGCGCATGTTTATTCAAGAGGGCAAATTTGTATTGCTCGAAGATCTTATGCGGGGCGTGGTGATACAGTCTGGTAATGATGCTAGTGTCGCCGTTGCCGAGCATATAGCAGGTAGTGAAGAGGCCTTTGCAGATTTGATGAATCAGCACGCTGATCGATTGGGCATGACGAATACACGCTTTTATAATTCCACTGGTTTACCTGATGAGGGGCATTTAACCACAGCGCGAGATTTGGCTATATTAGCTCGCGCTATTATTAATGATTACCCTGATCATTATGCAGTCTACGCAGAGAAAGAGTTTACCTTTAATAAAATCCGCCAGCCTAACCGTAATAAGCTACTGTGGCGTGATAGTACTGTTGATGGCTTAAAAACCGGCCATACTCAGGCCGCAGGTTATTGTTTAGTAGCCTCCGCTAAGAAAGACGGGCAACGTTTGATTTCTGTTGTTATGGGCGCAAAAAGTACTGAGTCACGTGCCCAAGAAAGCCAAAAGCTATTGACCTATGGCATGCGTTTCTTTGAATCACATACTTTGTATGATGCGGGTGAGAGTTTGCAACGAGTACGTGTATGGGGTGGTGAATCTGACTATCTAAATTTGGTAGTGACTGACGATATGATGGTCACTGTACCGCGCGGCCAAGCCAAAAACTTACAAGCTAATATTGAAATTAATCCAGAAATTACTGCCCCTATTGAGCAGGATCAGGCTTTAGGTAGTCTGCGTATTATGCTGGATGGTGAGTTAGTTGCTGAGCAGACTTTGGTGGCGGCAAAAGCGATCTCTGATGGTGGCTTTATTAAAAATATGACTGATGGTGTGGCCAAATTTATGCAGGGAGTGCTGGATTAATGGCTGCTAGTCAGACACCTGCTGATGAAGTAAAAATTGTTTTCCCCTGTGATAATTATTCACTGCGCATTGTGGGGCGTAAAACAGATGATTACAGTGCTTGGGTGATCGCTTGTGTAAAAGGTTTAGCACCTGATTTACAGCTGGAAAAGGTTCAGGTTGTGGATAGTCGTAATGGTAGCTTCCAATCTGTACGTTTAGCCATTTGTGCTCAAAGTGAGGAGCATTTGCGCACTATCCATAAAGCGTTAATGGCTAGTGGTAAGGTGCAGATGGTCATATAGTCATGACTCAGTTGCGGGTGCGCTATTTGGGTTTGCAGCCCTATGAACCAAGTTTACAAGCAATGCAGGATTTTACCGATAGGCGTGATGCAGAAACGGTAGATGAGATTTGGTTGTTGCAGCATGAACCGGTATTTACTCAAGGCCAGGCGGGTAAAGATGAGCACCTATTGCAACACACACATATCCCCATAATAAAAACCGACCGTGGTGGACAAGTAACTTACCATGGTCCTGGGCAATTAATTGCCTATATGCTAATTGATCTGAAACGCTTGGGTATTGGTGTTAGGCAATTAGTGACGCTTATGGAAGAGGCGATAATAGATACTTTGGCGCAATGGCAAGTGACGGCCTATGGTAAACCAGATGCGCCAGGCGTATATGTAGATAACGCCAAAATAGCCTCCTTAGGGCTGCGGGTAAGAAAGGGCTGTAGTTTTCATGGTTTAGCACTGAATGTGGACATGGATCTTGAGCCATTCTTAACAATTAATCCCTGTGGTTACGCAGGTTTGGATATGGTGCAGTTGGCAGATTTTGCTGACCAGCCAGCATTAGCAACAGTGTCAGACCAACTGCTAGATCATCTGACCAAAAAGTTAGGTTATACCAAGGTGGAAATTGAGGAATAAATCAATCCTCAACCGTCCGCTGAACCTTATTCCCAATAGGGCAACAGCAAGCATAATAGGTTATACATTAACATGACAAAATCCTACAAAGCTGAAACGGGTGTTAAATTACGTGGTGCTGATAAAGTAGCCCGTATCCCCATTAAGGTCATACCCACAGAAACCATGCCGCGCAAGCCTGAATGGTTGCGTATCAAAGTGCCTTCGTCACCAGAAGTGGCGCGCATTAAAAATAAATTGCGCGAACATAAATTGGCCTCTGTATGTGAGGAAGCAAATTGCCCCAATTTAGGTGAGTGTTTTAGTCATGGTACAGCCACCTTTATGATAATGGGTGAAATCTGCACCCGCCGCTGTCCATTTTGCGATGTGGCTCATGGGCGCCCCAATGCCCTTGATGAAAACGAGCCGGTAGAGTTGGCCAAAGCCGTGGCCGATATGCGCCTCAAATATGTTGTGGTTACTTCAGTGGATCGTGATGACTTGCGTGATGGCGGTGCTCAGCATTTCGCTAACTGTATTGAAGCCATTAATGAACGCACTCCGAGTACAGAAGTGGAAGTATTAGTACCTGATTTTCGTGGGCGTATGGATATCGCTTTGGATATTCTCGCTACGCGCCCTCCACAGGTATTTAACCATAACCTTGAATCTGTGCCGCGTTTATATAAAAAGATTCGTCCTGGGTCGGATTATCAATGGTCTTTAGATCTTCTAAAGAAGTATAAAGAACGTTGTCCCGATGTGCTTACTAAGTCAGGCTTGATGGTTGGTCTGGGTGAAACCAATGAAGAAATTCTCGAGGTTTTACGTGATTTGCGTGCTCACAATGTTGATATGCTGACTCTGGGGCAGTACTTACAACCTAGCCTTAATCATTTGCCAGTCGATCGCTTTGTGCCACCGGAAGAATTTGATGAATTAGGTAGGCAGGCCAAAGCTATGGGCTTCCAGCATGTGGCCAGTGGACCATTGGTACGTTCATCCTATCATGCTGACTTACAGGCCAAGGGCGAAAACGTCAGCTAGGCTGCAATGCCTCCGTTGTAACACCATGACCGGCCGCAGTGATGAGCCGGTCAGACGGCCAAAAAATCAGTAATGTTTATAAATAGCTGCAAGGTGATAGTTTAGGTTTGCTTTGCACGCTAATCTTGATTAATCTCCTGCCATAGCAAAAATAATAAGAGGCATTAATGTGGCTATAGTGCATTGGTTAGGCGCAGGCCTGTCAACTCCCCCTGGTATTCAGAGACTGGTTCAACAAGGCTATGAGCTATGGTTGTGGAATCGTAGCTTAGATAAAGCGCAAAGGATTCTTCACCAGCTGACTGGGCACTACCAAGCCCGGCAATTAGACTGGGAACAACTAGATAACGCTGTCAATGCTGGTGATATTCTAGTCTCTATGTTACCCGGAAGTTTGCACCAACGGGTGGCTGAGTTAGCTATCAGTAAAGACGCTCATTTTATATCCAGTAGTTATACCAGTACTGAAATGTCAGCTTTGCATGATACCGCCAAAGCTGCTGGGTTATGCTTAGTCAATGAGGTTGGTCTTGATCCGGGTATAGATCACCTTATGGCTCATTCCTTGGTAGAGTCATATCGTGCATCACCAGCCTATGCGGTGGCCAATAAAATAGAGTTTAAGTCCTATTGTGGTGGTTTGCCGGCACAAATGAATGACTTTACTTATAAATTCTCCTGGTCCCCTTTGGGCGTATTAAAAGCCCTTACTGCTCCAGCACAATGGCAAGAGTTTGGATCTAAGCAAAGCTCAAATAAGCCTTGGCAGGCCGTGCGTGATTATGAGGCTATATTGGCAGATGGCTCGACAGAAGTGTTTACCGCTTATCCCAATCGTGATTCTGTGCCGTTTATGCAGCAATATCATTTTGATCGGGAATGGCCGGTACAAACCTTTGTACGTGGCACTTTGCGCGACAAACAATGGCTGCAAGCATGGCAGTCTATTTTTGCTACCATGGAACGCTTAGAAGGTGAGCCAACTGAGGTTGTAGAGACCCAGCTTAGCCAGCTCTCTGCAGCATTATGGCAAAAATATGCATACGCCGAAGGTGAAGCAGATCGTGTCATACTCTGTGTTGAGTTGGCTGCTTTGGACCCTGATAGTGAGCAGAAAATTTGGCATCAAAGTTACCAATTGGATGCTTATGGTAATGAACAGGGCAGTGCCATGTCACGTTTGGTCTCATTAACAGTCAGTTTAGCAGTGGAAGCTGTGCTGGCTGGTAATATTGCGCCTGGGGTTAGCACGGGGCCGCGAGAGGTAAGGTTGGCCGAAGCCTGGTTGGCCTTTTTAAAACAGCAGGGTGAGCCAATAGTCCATACTGATCATTTGGCAGGTTAACGACTCTTATCTATCTTGCTGGCTTTTATTGTAGATAAAAAAAGGGCCACTTTTGAAGTGGCCCTAATTAGCGTATTAGTCACTAATCAGTTGGCGACTTTTTGCTGAACTTTGATATTGATCTCAACGCGACGACTTTGATCATAGTTTTCACTACCATCTGCGTTTAGTATCAGTTTAGTTTCACCCCAAGCCATGGTGCTATTGGTTTCAATCTCACGCAAATTTAAGTAATTAACAATAGTGTTAATACGACGTTGGGAGAGATCATAGTTGTAGTCATGGGTGCCGCGACTATCAGCATGGCCATCTAGGCTAACCTTAAAGATCTTGTGAGCCTTACGTGCTTGTATAATCGCTTTCTCAATATTTTCCTGCTGATCAATGCGCAGGTTGTTTTTATCGAAATCAAACAGAATGCTCGCTGTCACCGTCTCAACTGGGTAGCTGTAAGTAACGACCTCGGGTTCAGCAGCCTTAGCTGGGGCTTCTACCACCACAGGCTCTGGTTCTGCTGCCGCTGGTTCTGGGCTAGGCTCTGGGCTAGGCGCTGGAGTTGGCTCTGCTGCAACAGTTGGTTCAACTTCCTGTGCGGCTGGCTCTGCTGCAGCTGCTTTAGGTGCTTCTGTGACTGTAGCCGCCGGTTCTGGCTCTGGCTCAGGCTTAGCTTCGGGTTCTGGTTTAGGTGCAGGCGCTGGTGCAACTTCAGGCTCAGGCTTGGCTTCTGGTGCTGGCTCAATTACCTCAGGCTCTGCTTCGGTTACACAGCTTGGACTGCCGAGAGCAGCCCAGGAACCATTGCGAATACAGTTACCATTACCATCTAAAACGGGTTTGCCATTACTGGAATACCAGAAGGCACGATGGGCGAGGGAATCGTTCTCGCTGTGGGCCTGCACGCTAGAGCTGACCAGTAGTAGTGCTAAGCAAAGTGTGCGCAGCATAATGTTCTCCTTCAATAAGCGCTGTTAACATAAACAGATTATAGCTATGTTCACTTTAGCAAAGATGAAAATATAATGGAAATAAATGAAAACAAAGTTGATTTTTAACAAGGTTTTCTTGATTTACCTAGGGTAGAGGCTGGTTAGCAAGAGCCATGGTTAGTCTAGACAGTATGTCCCAAGTCTTTTCGTGGCCAACACCTTTGGCACTTTGGTCAACACGTAGGCATAGATCCAGCATCTGCTGGACACTGGCTTTAGTATGACTTTGGGCGGCTTTTTGTACCAGGCCAACACGTTTTTTGGGCCAGATACGGGCTTCAGAGATGGCGGCTTGTAGGCCTTTCGGATGGCAAATCAGCTTATTGATTAGGCGAATTTCACGGGCAAAAACCCAAACAATTGCTAAAGGCTCACTACCTTCTTCATGGAGAACATTAAGAATGGTTAGTGCTCGTTGTGGATTCTGGTTGAGGGCTTCATCGACTAGCTGGAAACTGCTATAGCGAGCATGGCCACCCACGTCCTCGGCCACTTCCTCAACACTGATGGGGCTCGTTTTGGTGCGCAGGGTAAACTTTTCTAATTCTTGCGCAGTAGCTAGTAAATTACCCTCAGTACGCTGGGCGAGAAGTTGCGCAGCGTCAGAATCAATTGCTAAGCCTAATTTTTGTGCCCGTTGGGTTATCCAGCGCGGCATTTCTTGAAATTCCAAAGGGTAAACGGGCACCACAATGCCACTTTTTTCAAACGCTTTATACCATTTGCTTTTTTGCCCAGCGGCGTCAATCTTGCCACTGACCAGTAGGATAAGATTGTCGGGATTAGGGTTCTCTACTAGTTCTAATAAAGTGGCACCACCATCTTTGCCAGGCTTACCAGAAGGCATGCGGATTTCAACTATTTTGCGGCTCGCAAATAAAGACATGGCTTGGTCAGCAGCATTAATTTGTTGCCAGTTAAAACGTCCTTCAACATGAAATAGATCGCGCTCGAGAAAATCCTGCTGTTTGGCTGCTTGACGAATATCATCACCTAACTCTTGCAGCAGTAATGGCTCTTCGCCTTGAATTAAATAGCAGGGGGCGAGCTGATTAAGGTGTTGTCCTAGTTGCTCGGGGCGAATACGCATACTAACAGCCCAACTAAGGTTGACGGCCAAGAATGCTGAGGGCACGCTTGCCGATGGCTGTATAAAGGTTTTCCCAGCTGGTGCTGATAATTAAATCGTTGGCTGAACCACTACTGGTATCCGTGCTCAGTTCTACCTGAGTATATTCCTGCAGATTATACGCTTTGGTATCATCACTATTACCTAACAGCATAGTTGTATTGATACTGTAACGCCACAGTGTTGGTTCACCGTTACTGTCATAAATCAATTCAGTTGCTTTGGCTTGGGTATCGATAAAACGCACATCAGCAATTTGGGTTATATCATCACTCATATTAACCACTTGCTTAGCAAGGGTTACTTTAACTTGTGCTTTGCTTAAAGCTTCGGCAACAGCATTTGCCAATTGCGGTTCATCTGCATAAATACTTATAGCAGAAGGTAAGTTGGCCTGCTGACTAATGCCTCGGAGTTGATAGCCACACGCACTTAGGCTCAAAACAAGAACCATACTTATCATATAAGTTGAGAATTTGTTTAAGCGCATATGACTATCTCCCTAGGTTTCGTCTTAGCTAATAACGATATTGACCAGCTTGCTTGGCACCACAATGACCTTGCGCAGGGTTTTATCAGCCATAAAACGTTGTACGTTTTCGTCTGCAAGGGCTAGATGTTGGATGGTATCACGATCGGCGTTAACATCGACACTGATCTTGCCGCGCAGTTTACCATTCACTTGAATAACCATTTCAATGGTAGATTGCACTAGAGCGGCCTCATCGACTAGTGGCCATTCTGCAACCAAAACATTCTCTTCACCAGCTATATGATGCCATAAGGTGTGGCATAAATGGGGCGTAATAGGTGACAGTAACAAGATAGCTGTCCGAATGGCTTCGTCCATAACAGCGCGACCTTGGGCAGATTCATCATTAAAACGGCCCATAGCATTACTTAACTCCATAATGGCAGCAATGGCTGTATTAAAGGTATGGCGACGTTCAATATCGTCCGTTACCTTTGCAATGGTCGCATGGGTTTTACGTCTTAAGTCTTGTTGCTCTGTGGTCAGTGCTGATTTATCCATGGCAGCAATGTCGGTGCCCAAAGCAAGATGATGATGCACTTGTTTCCAGAAGCGCTTAATAAAGCGTTGCGCACCATCAAGGCCAGTATCAGACCATTCCAGTGACTGCTCTGGGGGTGCAGCAAACATAATAAATAGGCGCACGGTATCGGCACCATAGCGGTCAATCATGGCTTGAGGGTCGATACCATTATTTTTCGACTTGGACATCTTGCCCATGCCGTCATAAATGACTTGTGAGCCATCAACTCGACTGATAGCACTAGTAATGCGACCCTTTTCATCACGACTAGGCTCGACATCCAAGGGTGAAATCCAGTTTTGACCACCTTTGGCATCTTCTTGATAATAGGTGTCAGCCAAAACCATGCCCTGACAAAGCAAATTTTTAAATGGCTCATCGCTGTTTACTAAGCCAAGATCGCGCATTAATTTATGGAAAAAACGGGAATACAATAGATGCAAGATGGCGTGTTCAATGCCACCAATATAATGATCCACGGGCGCCCAGTAGTTGGCAGAATCAGCATTAAGCATGGCGTCATCTTGGTTAGGGCTAGTAAAGCGGGCATAGTACCAAGAGGATTCCATAAAGGTATCAAAGGTGTCTGTTTCACGCTCAGCCGGCCCGCCACAGCATGGGCAGGTGGTATTGATAAAGGAGTCCATCTTTTTAATAGGTGAACCACTGCCATCAAATTCAACATCCGTAGGCAATAATACGGGTAGTTGATCTTCCGGGACCGGTACCGATCCACACTTGGGGCAATTGATAACTGGGATGGGCGCACCCCAGTAACGTTGCCGAGACACACCCCAATCACGTAAACGATAGTTAGTGGTTACCTTGCCTTTGCCTTGGCTGGCTAATTCTTCGGAAATAGCATCAAACGCTACTTGGAAGTCCATATCATCAAAGGCACCGGAATTGACTAGCAAACCTTTGTCAGTGTAGGCGGCTGCTTTTAAATCAATCTGGCTATCGTCTAGTGGGCGAATAACCTGCTGAATATCTAAGCCATATTTGGTGGCAAATTCCCAATCACGTTGGTCATGAGCAGGTACAGCCATAACCGCCCCAGAGCCATAATCCATTAACACAAAGTTTGCTGTCCATACGGGGACTGGCTTACCCGTTAGGGGATGGGTTGCGGTAAAACCTGTATCCATGCCCAGCTTGTCCATGGTAGCCATATCTGCTTCAGCTACCTTCATATTTTTACATTGTTCCACAAAACTGGCGATATCGGCGTTCTTGGCCGCGGCTTTAAGTGCCAGAGGGTGTTGCGGGGCAACAGCTAGATAGGTAACACCCATTAGGGTGTCAGGGCGGGTAGTAAAGACTTCAAGGGCGCCATGATCGGCCACGTCAAAGGTAAGTTCAACACCTTGAGAACGGCCAATCCAGTTACGCTGCATGGTGCGAACCTGTTCCGGCCAACCATCCAACTGATCTAGGTCATCAAGTAATTGATCGGCATAGTCAGTAATTTTCAGGAACCACTGAGGAATTTCTTTACGCTCTACCAAGGCCCCTGAACGCCAACCACGGCCATCGATAACTTGTTCATTAGCCAATACTGTTTGATCCACTGGATCCCAGTTAACAACAGCGTTCTTTTTATAGACCAAGCCTTTTTCCATAAGCTTGGTAAAGAACCATTGTTCCCAACGATAATATTCTGGATCACAGGTGGCAAATTCACGACTCCAGTCATAACCAAAGCCCATGCGCTTGAGTTGGTCGCGCATATAATCAATATTTTCGTAGGTCCATTTTGCTGGGGCGACCTTATTTTTCATGGCCGCATTTTCTGCCGGTAAACCAAAGGCATCCCAACCCATTGGCTGCAGCACATTTTTACCCCGCATACGCTGGAAACGAGAAATCACATCACCAATGGAATAATTACGCACATGCCCCATATGCAAGCGACCACTTGGGTAGGGAAACATGGATAAGCAATAAAACTTGTCTTGACCAGGGTTGTCTTGAACCTGAAAACTGTTGTTATCCTGCCAATAGGATTGGACGGCAGGCTCGATATCATGGGCGGAATATTGTTCTTTCATTTAGCTTCATTTACAGGCCATTGTTGGCCTCTAGTTGGGGTTAAGTTGGCGATGTAAAAAAGCCGCCATTATAGGCGCTGTATAATACAACAGTATCGTCATAATAAGTAGATACATGGTCAGCAATCAACCTAAATTAGTTTATTTGCCGACGTGGCTTTTAATCAGTGTTAAAAGTGCCTGAATATCACCCTCACAGGCCGCCAATTGCTCACTATTAATGATGATTTCATAATCATCTTCATTAGCTATCAATATGCAAGGTGTTTGGCCATCAGTAATAGCCGCCATCTGGGGCGATTGTTCATCTATATGTAGGGCTTTGAGGTTACCCCATTGCTTTATTTCATATCGCCATTCTGCTTTACCCAAAGGTTGCCAGCCATGGGTAATATCGCATAGTGCACATGCCGTTGTGCCCAGTAGCTTCCCAGTAATATATTTAAGCTCACCCATAAGGCCTGAATAGGCATGATAAACACCAATAATTTGCATATTTCTTTGCTACCAACAAATAATTAATTAAACCTAATAAGTTGATGAATTTACCATATTTTCGGTTGTA
>JBMZUZ010000004.1:0-151342 GCA_049625185.1 Pseudomonadales bacterium
ATAGTAAAAAGAATTAGTACCAAATGCTTTTATATCTGATAAATTAAAAGCATAGAAGGATAAAAATAGTCTTAGATCTTTTCGGCTCCAAGCAAAAAAGATCAACCTAAAACATCATTTGCAAATACTCTACACTAAAATAATAACGGATTATTTTATGCAAATTATTAACACACTAATCGCTTCACTGGAGTGGTTAAACGATCGCTACACTCGCTTTAGCTTCGGCTTGGCATGGATTTTGGTTAGTTTTATGGTGGCCGCCATATTACTACAGGTGTTTATGCGCTATGTCCTAAATAATGCCCTGCCTTGGCCTGAAGAAGCCGCCCGCGCACTGATGATATGGATGATGGGCTTAGTAGCAGCTCCTGCACTAAGGAGAGGGGACTTTGTTGCCATTACCCTTCTCCCAGATTCCTTACCCAGACTATTAAGCAAACTATTACAACTGGCACTGGGCATTATCTCAGTGGTGATTCTGATTATGCTTGCCGATATGTCTATCAACTTTTTTGAACGTGGATTCCGTACTCGGGCTGCAAGTTTTAATATGCCTCGTGCCTGGGTTTATCTGGCTATGTGCGTTTGCTATTTCAGTATGCTTTTTGCCGCTTTGGAGATCGCCTTAAAGCACTTTAGAAGCCTCTTAGTTGGAGCAGAAAAGGCATGAGTCTATCGTTATTCTTACCTCTGTTTTTAATTCTAATACTGATTGGCATGCCAATCTTTTTTGCCATGCTCGCTGCTCCTGGCGGTATGTTATTACTACTCAATATGGATCGCGATCTACCGCTGTTATTTCGCAATATTTATAATGGCATTGATAGCTTCCCACTGATGGCAATTCCCTTCTTTATGCTGGCAGGAGAACTGATGAATCGGGGTGGTATTACCCTGTCCCTAGTTAATTTTAGCCAGTCTTTATTGGGGCATATTCGGGGTGGCTTGGCCCATGTCAATATTATGACCTCCATGCTATTTGCTGGCTTGTCCGGCAGTGCTGTGGCTGATACCAGTGCCCTTGGGTCCATGTTGATACCTGCCATGGAAAAGAATGGCTATAAGCGCAAGTTTGCCGCTGCTATTACCGCCGCTAGTTCGGTAATTGGCCCTATCATTCCACCTAGCGGCATTATGATTATCTATGCCTATACCATGGAAGTTTCCGTGGCCTCATTATTTGCAGCAGGCATATTGCCAGGCGTATTAGTTGGCTTAAGCTTAATGGCGGTTACCAGCCTCATGGCTAAGCGTTATGATTTCCCTATAGCCAGTAAAAAAGCTACTTGGGGAGAGCGCGGGCAAGCTGCTAAATCAGCTGTTCTACCCATGCTTACCCCCGTGATTATTCTGGGTGGCATATTGGGTGGGGTCTTTACGCCAACTGAAGCCAGTGCCGTTGCTGTAGCCTATGCGCTGATATTAAGCCTATTTGTTACCCGTACCCTAACCTTTAAAGAGTTGCCCGCTATCTTTAACAAAGCTGCCATGGCGAGTGCTGTGGTACTGCTGTTAGTAGGCGCAGCCATAGCTTTTAAAACTGTTGTTAGCTTGTCTTATGTAGCCACAGATTTAGCGGCATGGGTATTGAGTTTGAGTACCTCGGTACTGATTTTGTTGTTTCTTATAAACATCTTACTATTTGTAGTCGGTATGTTTTTAGATGCAGGGCCTGCCATTATTATTCTTGGGCCCATTTTAGGCCCTGTTTTTGTGCAAATGGGCATCGACCCCATTCACTTTGCCATTATTATGAGTGTCAATTTAACCGTTGGCCTCGCCACACCACCTATGGGTTTGGTGTTATTTGTAGCCAGCTCAGTTTCTGGTGAAAAAGTTGAAACAATCAGTCGTGCTATTCTGCCATTTTTGGCAGTGGAGATATTGGTGATATTCCTTATTACCTTTATTCCAGAAATATCGCTGACTGTTCCAAGGATCTTAGGATTAATGAATTAGTCCTGGATAGAGGCATTAGCCATTGAATATAAAAATAAGAGGAAATACGATGTTAAATTTGACCAAAAAAATATTCACTGCTGCTCTAATTAGTTCAAGTATTGCTCTGGCAGGTTCAGCCATGGCTGCGGACTTTAATTTGCGCGCAGTGGCCAACTCCAACGAAAACGACGAAGACTATGATGGTCTAGTAGTTTTTAAAGACTATGTAGAAGCAGCCAGTAATGGTGCCATTAGTGTCGATCTATTTATCGGTACTCAGTTATGTTCCAATGGTACTGAATGTTTGCAAGCCATCGAAGATGGTAGTGTTGATATCTATGTATCCACTTCTGGTGGTGTAGCTAGCACCTTCCCTTATGTGCAAATGTTTGACCTACCATACGTAATGGCCAACGACCGCGTAGCTGAAGAAGTGCTTGCTGGCTCTTTTGTTAGAGACTTGCGCGATCAGATGTTAGCCGATTCTAATGACGTGGTGCGTCTAATGACTATTGGTAACACTGGTGGCTGGCGTAACTTTGCTAACACCCAGCGTACGCTGCGTTCACCTGCTGATTTTGAAGGTTTGAAGATCCGTACTGTTGTGGCAGACCTACCTCAAGTGCTAGTTAAAGCATTGGGTGCTAGCCCTACGCCAATCCCATGGCCTGAGCTATTCTCCAGTTTCCAAACAGGTGTTGTTGACGGCTCTAAGAACGGTATCACCGACATTATGGGTATGAAATTCCCTGAAGCTGGCCTACAGTATGTCACTCTTGATGGCCATGCCTACATGGCGGCCTTATGGATGATGAACAACGAAGTGTTTATGGATATGCCCGCTGACCATCGTCGCGTTATTGTTGATGGCTTTGCTGCTCTGCAACAGGCTACTTTTGCTAGTCCTAAGCGTAAGTCAATTCAAGCCTACCAGGAATTTACCGCTGGTGGTGGTGAACTATATGTTCCTACTCCTGATGAGAAAGCAGAGCTAGCCGCTGCTGCTGCACCAGTATATGAGTGGTTCCAAGGCAATGTTCGTGAAGGTGAGCGTTTCTTCAAAGCTTATCAAGCAGCCGCTCAAGCTGCCGAAGCTAAGTTTGCTGGACAATACGAGCGTGACCTAAATTAATCTTTAGGGATCGACTAAAAGGGGGATCTATTGATCCCCCTACTTGTTACTCAAATGGATAGATATGCGCCCGATAATCTTTTACCAACACCAAGCTTTCTTGAATTTGCTCGGCAGTCATTTTT
Source organism: Pseudomonadales bacterium (assembly GCA_049625185.1). Classification (GTDB taxonomy): domain Bacteria; phylum Pseudomonadota; class Gammaproteobacteria; order Pseudomonadales; family Balneatricaceae; genus Njordibacter. Next base: position 3,202 of record JBMZUZ010000004.1, read on the forward strand.
TTCACAATCTCTTCCATACTAATGGCGGCATCCGGGTCTCCGCCAATAGCCGACAAAACATACCAAGCATAACCACGAATCAAATCCGGCGCCGGCATGCCGCGCCCAACCTCGTAATACCAGCCAATGCCAGACTGCGCACCAGCGTGGCCGCGCAAACTGGCTCTAAGGTACCATTCGAAGGCACGAATATCGTCACGTTCAACGCCCAGCCCCAGTGCATACATACTGCCAATCAGCTCTTCAGCATCAGCGTTGCCCGTTTGCGCCATAGGATAAAGTATGTCAAAGGCAACGGCATACTCACCTTTTTCCATCAAGTTTTTTGCATCTTCAACATCAACCATAGCCAGAGTCGGGGTTGATAAACTTATGCAGATAACCAATAGCCATTTTTTAAGCATTTTATTATTCCTATGGGCTGGACCAACTGCTGCCAACAATTTGCCATGGCAGCCAATTACAATTGCCGACTATGTTATCACAAGTCCTGCTAGCGTCGAGCTTGGCAAGCGACTTTTTGCCGAACCCAAGTTAAGCGGTAATATCAACATTTCATGCCAAACTTGTCACCACCCTGATCATGGTACCAGTGATGGCCTATCCCTAGGTCTTGGTGAGGGTGCAGAAGGCATTGGCCCAGAAAGAATGGCCAATAGTGGTATCAAAAAACGGGTACCCAGACACTCCCCCACACTCTTTAATTTAGGCCATAAGTCAGTTATCGAACAATTTTGGGATGGCCGAGTATCCTTTGACCCCAAGGCACCATCTGGCTTTGATAGCCCAGCTGAGGACTGGTTACCAAAAGGGTTATCGAGCCTAACTGCCGTGCAGGCCACTCTGCCCCTAACAGCTCAATTTGAGATGGCTGGAAATACGGGCGAAAACGAGGTCATCGGTGCTGTCCGCCAACGTATTGACTATGCTTGGCCAGTGGTGGTGGAGCGCATTATTGCCGACGATGAATATTGGGCCATGTTACAGACCACCTATCCAGACCTGCAAAACCGTAGTCAGGTAAATATCACCCACTTGGCCAATGCCATTGGGGATTATATTAATACCCAATTTAGAAGTTTTAATGCACCAATCGACGCTTATGCGCGGGGTGAGAATATGCCCCTAACTGAGTCACAAAAAGCGGGTATGGCGTTATTTTATGGCAAAGCCCAATGTGACCAATGTCATTCTGGCGCTCTGTTTAGCGACCAGCAGTATTATTCTCTTGGCCTGCCACCAATGGGCCCAGGCCGCACTCGACAATGGGATCCTTGGGCTAGGGATGTGGGACGTATGGGCGTTAGTAATCAAGCTCAAGATGCTTATGCTTTTAAGGTTCCTAGTCTACGTAATTTAGCTTTTACCGCACCCTATGGACATAACGGCGCTTATGCCACCCTTGAGGGCATTATTAATCATCATAATAACCCTATTCAGGCACTAGAAAATTATGATCGCTCACAAGCTATATTGCCTGCTGCTAGTAAGACCCTTGAGTTTATCGACTGGGTGGGTTTTAACGACAAAAGGGAAATGCAACGCATTAAACAATCCATTGATATTGAACCTTTGCATTTAACCCAAGAAGAAATAGAACAGATAATCGCCTTTTTGGATTTGTTAAACGAACCCGATTTGATTGCTCGCATACGTGAAGAGCAATAAGATTCTGCACCCATGTGGTGCAAATATGCTGTAACTTGGTAACAACTAGCCATTAGAACCAGCTGCAAAAAAGATTGATATACTATTGATATAGTTAGCACACTTGGTCATAATGGTACATAAGAAGAATAATTATATGCATGTAATCATCCTCAACTTAAACACAATTAGCTCATTAATGAGATAACTACGACTGCTAACGCAAGAGGAGTTATGACAAAGATTCTATGTGTCGGCTCTGCCGTCTTGGATATAACATTTCAATTACTAGAAATGCCCAGCTCAACGACCAAATATGTTGCTGAAGCAGCAGCGATGGTGGGTGGTGGTATTGCTGCTAATGCGGCGGTAGCTATTCAACGCTTGGGTGGGTCTGCTTATCTTGCTGGTCAATTGGGGAATGATATTATCGGCAAGACCATTATTGATGATTTACACAAAGAGAATATTAATGTCGAATTTGTCACTGTAACAGATAATGCACGTTCTGCTTTTTCTTCTGTCTATATTGATGCCGAAGGTGATCGACAAATTGTTAATTTTCGGGGCCAAAACTTAACTTTGCACCCTCAATGGCTTACATCTGACATAATCTTCGCCGCTGTGTTAGTGGACACAAGGATACCCGAAGCAGCTTTACAAGCCTTGGATATGGCCAATGAACAGAATATTCCAGGTATTGTTGATGGCGAAGCGCCCATTGATACCAGACTACTATATCGAGCCAGCCACGTGGCTTTCTCACGCCAAGGCCTTGCCTCTTTATATCCGGATACCCCATTGTCTGAAGCTTTACTTTTATGTAGCCAAGAATATGACATATGGGGTTGTGTTACCGATGGTGGTAATAGCATTCATTACACAGGGCCGAGTGGTATCGAAGTACTAGCAGCCATACCAGTGAATGCCATTGATACCTTGGCCGCAGGGGATATATGGCATGGGGCTTTTGCCCTATGTTTAGCCAATAAAGACACTGAGCTTGCCGCTATGCAATTTGCTAATGCCGCGGCAGCCTATAAATGTACACAGCCTAATGGGCGCCAAGGCGCACCCACCAAACAACAACTAGATCAGTTTATCAAGGAGCAATATTAATGAACCTTACACCAGGAAAACTATGGGGTTTACGCAGCATGGCCGATGCTCAAGGTATCTTCAAAATGACCGCCGTTGATCAACGTCCTCCTATTAAGCAACCCATAGCTGATTATCTAGGCGTAGAGCAAGCTCCTTGGCATGATGTAGCCGAATTTAAACGCCTGCTAGTTGAGACATTGCAGGCCGAAAGTACGGCCTTGCTACTGGATCCTCACTACGCTATTCCCCATGCCATAGACCAATTAAATCCCCAAAAAGGTTTGATTGTGACCTTGGAGGATAGCCTATTTCAAGATACTGACGAAGGGCGTTTATCCTCCAATATAGATAATTGGTCCGTCGACAAGATCAAACGTATGGGTGGCGATGCGGTAAAAGTATTGGCTTGGTATAGACCCGACGCTAGCCCAAGTGTCAATCGTAAGCAACAGGATTATGTTAAACGTATCGGTGAGCAATGTGCTCAATTTGATATTCCGTTTTTGTTTGAACTATTAGTCTATCCCCTAGCGGCAGACCAACATCAAACCAAAGACTATATTGAAATGAAAAACAAAAAATCCGATCAGGTACTGCAGTCCGTTGAGGAATTTGCCAAACCTGATTATGGGGTTGATGTTTTCAAACTGGAAAGTCCAGTTAATGCGGATCAGGCTGATGGTTCAAAAGAGATTCAGGCCGTTTTTGATGAACTTGGTCAGTTAGCCAATCGCCCTTGGGTAATGCTCTCAGCTGGGGCAGGTAAAGAACAATTTAGGCGTGTGCTAGAACATGCATTTGCGGCAGGCGCTTCAGGCTTTTTAGCGGGGCGGGCTATCTGGTTAGATGCCTTTCAGTCATACCCCGATTGGAACAAAATAAGACATGAGCTGGAAACAGATGCGGTGGCTTATTTACAGTCTATTTCGCAGTTAGCGGATAAAAAAGCACATAATTGGCAGCAACATGCCTGCTTTGGTGAGAGTGGCGCTCAATTCACTCCTGCAAGCAGCGACTTCCGCAGCCAATACAAAACAATGGTGGAATAAATGAAAATCGGAATCTTAGCCCTAGGGCGCCCTACTTTCGACATTGATTATGCCAACGAAAAGCTGGCCATCATGTTGCAAAAACTAGAACAGACTGGGCATAGTCTAGTCGGCAATAAAAACTTATTATTTGATGAGAATGAGGCTCAACAAGCCATAGAAAATCTCCACCAAGAACAGGTTGATCAGGTTCTATTACTACAAGTCACCTTTACAGATGCCTCTATGACCGTGGTGGTTAGTAAATCCTTTTCCCAACCCGTATCCATTTGGGCTATCCCTGAGCCAAGAGCGGGTGGACGCTTACGCTTAAACTCTTTTTGTGGTTTAAATCTAGCTTCCCATGCCCTGGGCCTGAATAGTAGTCAATTCTCTTGGATATACTCCAACCCAGAGACAACGTCCGTAGATGAGTTACATGCGCTATTTAATGGCGAACGGGCTGCAGATAGATTATTGGCTAAAGATATTCCCAGTGCTAATGATGCAGGACTTAAGGTGGCTGAATCACTTAAGGGTAAACGCATTGGACGTATTGGTAATCATCCTGTGGGCTTTGATACTTCAGCCTATGAAAAAGACAGTGTACTGTCCCTTACAGGTATTACCGTAGAAGCAATGCCCATGGACACCCTCTTTGAAAAAGCCCGATCAACGGCACCAGAACGTGTTTCTGACCTGCGCACACAACTAGATAAACAAGTTGATAATACTAGTGAGCTGGATCAAGCCCAATTGGATCGTTCTTTGCGTTTAAAGTGTGGCCTTGATGATTTACATCAAGAAAAGCAACTAGATGCTTTTGCTATTCGCTGCTGGCCAGAAACTTTTACTGAGTATGGTGGTGCCGTGTGTGGGCCTGCGGCAATGTTAGGTGAAAATAAAATCCCCTGTGCCTGCGAAGCTGATGTGTATGGTTCCCTCACCCAAATGCTATTGCAAGAAGCTGCTGATAGCCCAGTATTCCTAACCGATTTGGTTGATGTTGACGTCGAAGATAATAGCGCGGTTATTTGGCATTGCGGCCAAGCCCCTGTTTCCATGTGCGACCCAGAAGTAAAAGCCACAGGCACGGTGCACACCAATCGCAAGCAACCCCTGCTATATGAATTTCCTTTAAAACCAGGACAAATCACCTTCGCGCGGTTAAGTAAGGCTCACAATAATATTGCTTTAATCATTGGCAGTGCTGAAATGCTTAGCCGCCCTATGGCTTATACAGGTACTTCTGGGGTAATGCGTTTTGAACGTGACTCAAAAACTACATTGAAAGATATTATTGATTCTGGCCTTGAGCACCATTTTGCTATTACCTATGGTGATCATCGATCAGCATTAGTAGGTGCAGCTGGCGCATTAAATATCCCGGTATTGGAAATCTAGTTATGACTATTCGATATGGTTTAATTGGCTCAGGTATGATGGGGCAAGAACATATTCGCAACCTCAATTTACTCGATGGCTGTGAAGTAACCGCCATCGCAGAGCCTGATTTAGGTATGCGGGAGTTATCCCAACAAACCGCCAATAGTGCTATTGCGACTTATTCTAATCATCATGATATGTTGGCTAATAGTGATCTAGATGCACTGGTTATTGTGTCTCCAAATCACACCCACCATAGCATCCTCAAAGAAGTATTAGATGCCAACTTACCTATTCTATGTGAAAAACCTTTGTGTACCACTGCTGCCGACTGTCGTGAAATCATGACCTTGGCTGAGACCCGCACAGCGCCTTTGTGGGTAGCTATGGAATACCGTTATATGCCTCCTGTGGCACGGTTAATTGATGAAGTTAAGCAAGGCACCGTAGGACAACCACGGATGATGGCCATTCGCGAACACCGCTTTCCATTTTTGGAAAAGATAGGTGACTGGAACCGTTTCCAAGCACAAACAGGTGGCACCTTGGTTGAAAAGTGTTGTCATTTTTGGGATCTAATGAGATTAGTGATGCAAAGTGACCCTGTTAGGGTTTTTGCCTCTGGCAATATGGATGAAAACTTTATTGATGAACGATATAACGGCCAACAACCCGATATCCTTGATAATGCCTTTGTGATTGTGGATTTTGAAAATGGCAGCCGTGGCATGCTTGACCTCTGTATGTTTGCTGAGGGCTCTTACTGGCAAGAAATTGTTTCAGTAACCGGCGCACAAGCACGAGTTGATGCCAAAGTCCCTGGCCCTGCCCGTTTTACTGTCGATGGCAAAGAACGTCATGCTGAAGTGGAAATCTCCCACCGTGCCAGCAAAGAGGTGGTAACAGAAACTATTGAAGTTGATCACAGTATTTTACAAGCAGGTGATCATCATGGTTCCACTTTTTATCAGCACCAACATTTTAGAGATTTAATCCTATCTGGCCAGAATCAACCTGCTGTGAGTATGGAAGACGGTTATTGGTCAGTGTTGGTCGGTGAAGCCGCCGAACATAGTGCTAAAACGGGTCAAGCGGTTTACCTTAAGGACTTCAAATGACTCTGTTTGGCCACCTAGATGACGGTACCGAGGTGCACAGTGTCACCCTGACGGCAGGGAATCTGCGTGCCACTTTCCTAAGCTATGGCACTATTTTACAGAGCCTAGAGCTAGATGGTCATCCATTTCCACTGGTGCTGGGGTATAACGATCTCGACTATTACCTAACCGACTCACCCTACTTTGGCGCTACTGCCGGGCGCTATGCTAATCGTATTCGTGATGGGCATTTATGTATATTGGGGGAAACCTATCAATTAAATCAAAACTTTATTGGCAAACATTGCTTACATGGGGGCATGCAGAGTATTGGTAAGAAACCTTGGCAGCTAGATGATTATACTGAGGATAGCGTGCGTTTTAGCATCCAACTTGAGGATGGTGAAATGGGCTTTCCGGGGAATATGGGTATTCAAGCTAAGTTTCAGCTTCTCGCTCCCGGCACCCTAGATATTACCTATACGGCCACCACCGATGCCACTACGATTTGTAATTTAGCCCATCACAGTTACTTTAATTTATCGGGTGAAGACGACATTTTGCAACATCAATTGCAAGTCAATGCAGACGCTTTTTTACCTGTTAACGATGAGCTTATCCCCACTGGCGAAATCCAATCCCTGGACAATCATTTGTTTGATTTTCGCCAAGCCAAAAGCATAGGCAGCATTCCAAAAGATATGGTCCTTGATCACAACTTTTGTAGCCAGTTAACCAGCCGCCCCAAGCATATAGCCACCCTCTATAGCCCAGCATCGGGAGTAGAAATGCAATGTCTGACCACTGAACCAGGCATACAGGTATATACGGGAGCCAAAATCAACACCCAAAGCCCCGGACTTATGGGCAAAGCTATGGGTGCATATGCTGGTATTGCCTTAGAACCACAATTATGGCCTGATGCTAATCATCACCCTCATTTTCCTAATCCAGTGCTCTTAGCTGGTGAAACTTATTATCAAAAAACGCAATATGTCTTTGCAAAGGTAGATTAAATAATGAATAACCTATTTCTAATCGAAAAAAATCTTATTGGTGGTCAATGGGTTGATGCCCAGAGCGGCGCAACCTTGGCGGTAAATAACCCAGCCACAGATGAAATTATTGGCCATATTCCTAATTGTGGTGTCGAAGAAACCACCTTGGCCATTGCTGCTGCAGAGAACGCCTTTGATAGTTATAGCCGCAGTAACCTGAGCGAGCGGGTAAGCTTACTGAATAACTTGCACGATGCTCTATTAGATAACCATGAGGCACTTGCTAGTCTCCTAACTGCGGAACAAGGTAAACCCTTATTTGAAGCCCGTGGCGAAATTGCCATTGGCGCAGCCTATATAAAGTGGTTTGCCGAAGAAATTCGCCGTAGTAAAGGTGAGCTAATTCCGGCGCCAACCAATGATCGTCGTTTACTTGTAACCCATCACCCCGTAGGTGTGGTCGCCGCTATTACGCCATGGAACTTTCCATCTTCCATGCTGGCACGTAAATTAGGCCCAGCCCTTGCAGCGGGTTGTACGGTGGTTGCCAAACCTGCCACAGCAACCCCCTATTCTGGTTTGGCTTGGGGCAAACTAGCTGAGGAAGCCGGTTTTCCAGCCGGTGTGGTAAATATTTTAACAGGTAGCTCGCAGGCTATTGGTGGCACTATTATGGCCAGCCCCACTGTTAGAAAAGTGACCTTTACGGGATCTACAGAAGTGGGTAAAACCCTAATCCGTCAATCCGCCGATACAGTTAAAAAAGTATCTATGGAATTGGGCGGCAACGCTCCCTTTATTGTGTTTAACGATGCTGATATCGATGCCGCAGTAGAAGGTGCCATGATTGCTAAATATCGCAATATGGGACAAACCTGTGTCTGTACCAACCGTTTTTATGTGCAAGCCGGCGTGCACGATGAATTTGTCGCCAAACTGCAAGCTGCCACAGAGGCCATGAATATTGGTAATGGTATGGATGATAATGTGCAACAGGGCCCAATGATCGATCAGAACGCGGTAGCTAAAGTAGAAGAAATGATTACCGATGCGGTCAATAAAGGTGGCACAGTTATCAGTGGTGGCGAACGCCACAACTTAGGTAAGACCTACTTCCAACCCACTATTGTCACTGGGGCAACCGCGGATATGCAGTTTGCCACAGATGAAATCTTTGGCCCCCTTTCGGCCATTTTTAAATTTGATCATGATGATGAAGCTTTTGCCGCAGCTAATGCTACTGAATATGGATTGGCGGCCTACGCTTATACCAAAGACTTGGCACGTGCGTTTCGTCTAAGCAATGAACTCGAGTATGGCCTAATCGGTATCAATGCTGGCCTGATCACCACCGTCGAAGCACCCTTTGGTGGCCTAAAGGAAAGTGGTATTGGCAAAGAAGGCGGTAGTCAGGGACTAGAGGATTACTTAGAAACCAAATACACCTGCCTAGCGGGCTTATAATTTTTATATTTATAAATAAAACTATCAATAGCTTAATCACATAACTTATTGATGGGTTTTGTTAGCAGTATCGTGAGGCTTAAATGGCCTCTGATACTGCCAATAGCAGTTGCTAACAGGCATTTCTAATGTCGCAAAAGACCTATTAATTCTGGTAGCTATTACTGGTTTACCTTGATAGAGTAGTCGTAACTCTGCGCATCGAACTATGAGCAAATTTGTTAGATACGTAGGGAAAAAACAACAATAATAAGGAGAAAAATAAGATGTTTAAACCATCAATCCTAACCACTGCTATATGCTTAGCTGTATCAATATCTGGAGTGGCACAGGCGCAAACCCTAAACTGGGCTCGCGCTGGTGATTCTTTAACACTGGATCCCCATGCCCAAAACGAGGGCCCCACTCACACTCTAGCTCATCAAATTTATGAGCCTTTACTGCATCGCGATATGGCGGGACAAATTACCCCAGCTTTGGCGACATCATGGGCAGCCTTGGCTGATAATCCCAATGTTTGGCGCTTTAAGCTACGTCAAAATGTCCAATTCCATGGCGGCGAAGACTTTACTGCAGATGATGTGGTATACAGTCTAAATCGTGCGCAAATGGATACAGCTGATGTCAAAGGCCTGCTGACCTCCATTCAGGAAGTGCGCAAAGTCGATGATCATACTGTCGACATTGAAACCAAAGGCGCTAATCCGCTACTAATTAATAACCTTACCAATCTATTTATGATGGATTCAGGTTGGACTCAAGCTAATGGTGCTGACAAGCCCCAAGATTTTGCCAATGGCGAAACCAGCTTTGCAGCTAGCAATGCAAATGGTACTGGTGCTTATACCCTAGTATCCAGAAAGCCTGATGAAAAGACTGTACTGAAACTGAACCCAAATTATTGGGGTAAAGGTCAGTTCCCACTGGAAGTAACTGAAATTGTCTACACGCCTATTCAATCAGCGGCTACGCGCGTAGCAGCCCTATTGTCGGGTGAAGTTGATTTTGTTCAGGATGCACCAGTACAAGACTTAACCCGGATCGCTGGCCAAGATGGTTTGAAAGTTGTTACGGCAGCCCAAAACCGAGTGATATTCTTTGGTATGGAACAGGGTAAAGCGGACTTAGAAACCGATTCAGTTAGTGGCAAAAACCCCTTCTCTGACAAGCGTGTTCGTGAAGCGATGAATATCGCTATCAACCGTGACGCTATTAAGAAAGTGGTTATGCGTGACCAGTCTTCACCTACGGGTGTGATTATGCCTCCGTTTGTAAACGGTTGGACTGAAGCCCTTGATGAGGTTCCTACCTATGATGTAGATCGGGCGAAAGCCCTTATGGCTAGCGCTGGCTATGGTGACGGTTTCTCGATCACCTTAAACTGTCCAAATGACCGCTATATTAACGACGAAGCCATCTGTCAGGCTGCCGTTGGTATGCTGGGCCGGATCGGCATTAAGGTTAATCTCGATGCTAAGCCTAAAGCTCAGCATTTCCCTCTGATTCAGAATCGAACCACTGAGTTCTATATGCTGGGTTGGGGTGTGCCAACATTTGATTCGGCTTATATCTTCAGCTACTTGCTACACACCTCTGGTGATAAGCGTGGTACTTGGAATGGTACCGGCTATAGCAACACCGATGTGGACGCGATGATTACTAGTCTGGATTCAGAGGTGGATCTAGCACAACGTAATGCAACCATCGCCAAGATCTGGGATCAGGTGCAAGCGGATGTGGTCTATCTACCTATTCATAACCAGGTACTTAACTGGACCATGAAGGATAATATTGACTTCGCGGTACAACCAGAAGATCAGCCACACTTCAAATACCTAAGCTTTAAATAAGCCCTAAGGGTATCCATTAGATACTGTCCCTAAACGAAGTTTGGGGGCAGTATCTATTTCACTCTTCTATTTGAGAAACACAATGATCAATATGCTTATCCGCCGTCTTGGTCAGTCGGTAATTGTATTACTGATGGTGGCGTTGGTGGCATTTATAATGTTTCGTTTTGTGGGCGACCCCATTGCGGTGATGCTGGGCCAAGAAGCCACAGAACTAGACCGCGAAGCACTACGCGAGCGTTTGGGTTTAAACAATTCGCTACTAGTGCAATATGGTAGTTTTATAATGCGCTCTTTGCAGGGCGATTTTGGCATCAGTTATCGCACTGGTGAAGCCGTATCGAGCATGATCCTTGACCGCGCTCCAGCAACCATTGAATTAGCCCTCTTTTCTGGGATTTTAGCCACTCTATTTGGCATTATCTTCGGTGTTACTACGGCTATTAACCGTCGCGGCGTGATTTCGCAAGCTATTATGACCACCTCACTAATCGGTGTATCCCTACCAACATTCTTAATAGGCATCTTGCTAATTTGGTTATTTTCAGTGGAATTGGGATGGTTGCCGTCATTTGGCCGTTCTGGTGCCGTAGAAATTGGCGGTTGGCATACAAGTTTTCTTAGTTTAGATGGCTTCAAAGCTTTAATTTTGCCGGGCATTACCCTCGGCTTATACCAAATGACTCTAATTATGCGTTTAGTCCGAGCGGAAATGCTGGAAGTATTAGGCCAAGACTATATTCGCTTCGCCCGTGCCCGTGGCCTACCGATGCGCAAGATATATTATTACCATGCCTTAAAGAACACTCTGGTACCTGTGATTACTATTATTGGCCTGCAATTTGGTTCTATTATTGCCTTTTCCATTATCACTGAATCCGTGTTCCAATGGCCGGGACTGGGCTTAATGTTTATCAATTCTATTTACTACGTCGATATTCCTGTTATGTCAGCCTACCTAGTTTTGGTAAGCCTAGTTTTTGTCACCATTAACCTGTTGGTCGATATTCTTTATCAATTAATCGACCCTCGCTTAAGCGATGCCCAAACAGGAGCCAACTAATGTTTAAACGCTGGCTTGATTCGGATTTTATGTATTCATTAGTGCGAACCCCCACCGCTCTAATTTCGGCTGTGGTCTGTATAATCCTTACCATAGGTGCGTTGGGCGCTCCTTGGATAGCACCCACAGATCCATTTGATATGGCTAGCATCGACTTGATGAACGGCTTTACACCGCCTTTGCAAGCCAACGATTTTACCGGTGAAACCTTTTTACTTGGCACGGACGATCAGGGTCGAGACCTATATTCGGCTATTCTCCATGGCTTACGCATATCCTTGTTTGTAGGCTTTGCATCAGTATTGCTTGCTATGGCTATCGGCATAACTTTAGGCCTGTTAGCGGGTTACCTTGGCGGTTGGATCGATGCCCTGATTATGCGGGTGGCTGATATCCAGATGACCTTCCCATCTATTCTGGTCGCCATGCTTATTTATGGTATTGCCCGCGGTATTCTGCCCCCTGAAGCTCGCGCCGATATGGCTATTACGGTTCTTATCCTCTCTATTGGGTTATCCGAATGGGTATCCTTTGCCCGCACCGTGCGTGGCACGTCAATGGTAGAAAAACAAAAAGAGTATGTTACAGCCTGTCGACTTATTGGTTTATCCCACCTAAATATAATGGTCCGACATATACTACCCAATGTGATTAACCCAATACTGGTTATCGCCACTATCACCCTTGCACTAGCCATTATTGCCGAAGCCACTCTATCTTTTTTGGGGGTTGGTGCACCACCAACAGAACCGTCCCTAGGCACACTTATCCGCATTGGCCAAGATTTTCTGTTTTCCGGTCAATGGTGGATTATCTTCTTCCCAGCTATGACCTTGTTGGCTCTCGCTTTGGCAGTAAATTTGTTAGGCGATTGGCTCCGCGACTTTTTTAATCCGAGGTTATCATGAGTTTATTAGAAGTCGATGAGCTATGTGTTGAATTTAGTACCCGTCGTGGGTTACTGAAAGCACTTAACCAAGTCTCCTTTGAACTGGAAAAAGGCGAGTTTCTTGGTATGGTCGGCGAATCAGGTGCGGGTAAATCCATGACCGGCAATGCCATTTTGGGCCTGATCGATGCACCGGGCGAAATCGCCTCAGGTGATATCCGCTTAGACGGCAAGTCTATTGTCGACAGTCCAGAAAAAATCCGTGGCAGTCGAATTAGTATGATCTTTCAGGATCCTTTAAGTAGCTTGAATCCCCTGACCACCATTGGTGATCAGTTAATCGAGACTATTGAGCTACATACTAATAGACGGGGAGCCGCTGCCAAACAACGGGCGATAGAGCTATTGCAACAAATTGACATAGATGCCGATCGTCTAGAAGCCTATCCACACCAGTTTTCTGGTGGCATGCGGCAACGTGTGGTGATTGCCTTGGCCATGGCCAGTGAGCCCGATATTATCATCGCCGACGAACCCACCACCGCCCTTGATGTGTCAGTACAAGCCCAAGTCTTGGACCTATTGCGTTCCCTATGCCAAGCCGAAGGAACGGCAGTGATCCTAATTACTCATGATATGGGCGTGATTGGCAACTGGACTGATCGAGTGGGTGTAATGTATGCCGGCAGCTTAATTGAAATTGGCACTACTGAGCAGATTATACAAGCTCCCCGCCACCCCTATACACAAGGGCTAATTGCCTCAACGCCAACTATGGCGGCTGATGTTAGTACCAACCTTTATCAAATCCCCGGCAATATGCCCCCATTAACGGCCATTCCTGAGGGCTGCGCTTTTCATCCACGTTGCCCCAAAGCCGAACAGCAATGCCAGCTGTCCACTCCCCCCTTAGTTGATCAAGTGGCATGTCACTTATGGAGGGATGCATGAGTTTTGTACAAATACAGGCAGTTTCAAAAACCTTTAGCAAACGTCGTTTAATTGGCAAAGATAGCCATGTAGAAGCCTTAAAAAACGTCAGCTTTTCTATCCAAGAGGGGCAAACCTACGCCTTAGTTGGCGAAAGTGGTTCCGGTAAATCTACCTTAGCAAAAATTGTAGTGGGCGTGGATGATGCCAGCGCTGGACAGGTAATCATTGGTAACAATGCCATCTCCTCCCATATGCCTCTACACTACCGGCGCAATATTCAGATGGTATTCCAATCCCCTTATGCCAGCCTTAATCCACGCTGGCGAGTGGGTGATCTAGTGGCCGAGCCACTCAAGGCATTTAGACTGATCAACGGCAAACAGCAGCGTCGTGACCGAGTGGCAGAGCTACTTGAACAAGTTGGTTTGCAGGCTGATGATGCCATCAAGTATCCACACCAGTTTAGTGGTGGCCAGCGCCAGCGTATTTCTATTGCTAGGGCCCTGTCTTCAAGCCCTAAGTTTATCGTCTGTGATGAGCCTACTTCAGCCCTAGACGTATCTGTGCAAGCACAGGTACTAAATCTGCTAAAGCAGTTACAAAATGATTTAAACCTGACCTACTTATTTATCACCCACGATCTAGCGGTAGTCAAAACCATGGCTCACCAAATAGGTGTCTTGCGACAGGGAGAGTTAGTTGAAGAGCAGCCTGCTCAGGCGTTGTTCGCTAATCCCCAACATAGCTATACCCAAAATTTGTTACAGGCAGCGCCGGTGCTTAAGGTAAAATAATATTAACTTTAGGTTGTAGATTACTGGCGATAATCAGGCTCTTCCTCATCTAAAATCGCTTTTAAAGCGGCGAAATGCTTTTCAGCAAAGTTAGGATAAGCTAGCCACTGACGCATGGTCTTTTCAGCCACCTCATCAGACACCACTGCTAAAGGTTGACCGGAAGCATAGGCCGTCATTAAGGTTTCTGCCGCCCGTTCAAAGTAATAGAGTTCATCAAAGGCATGCGCAATCGTCTCACCAGTCACCATCACCCCATGATTACCCATTAACAGAATAGATTTATCACCTAGCATGGTGGTTAGCCGCTCAGCTTCATCACCTAGCCCCATACCATTAAAACCTTGATCAATGGCTACACGTTGATAAAAGCGCATAGTATTTTGATCAATGGGCAACATTTCTGGATTCTTTAGACAAGATAAAGCGGTGGTATACTTTGGATGAACATGCAATATGCAGCGGGCTTGGGGTAGATTACGATGCATAGCTGAATGAATAGCAAAGGCTGTAGGATCAACTGTTTGTCCCATATGTTTTGGAGACTGGTTGGCATTTAAAAGCAAGATGTCACTAGCTTGCGCTTTTGACCAATGCCGACCGTAAGCATTCATAATAAACTCGGAACCATCATCAGACACTGCAAAGCTAAAGTGATTAGCAATGGCTTCATGCCAATTATGGCGAGCAGCCCAGCGCATGGCCGCAGCCAGATCAATTTTCTCAGCCCAATATTCCATATTGGGTTTAATTGGTGGGGTTACAGAGACACTTGTTTTTGTCATTGTTATCAATCCCTAAAGTAACAGTGAGGCTATACTGTAGCCAAAAAGCATAAATTGGCTGGTGATTATTTACAAGGGATGCTTCTAAATCTCGAACATTAAAAAAGCCCCTGCCGCATTGGTTACAGGGGCTTATTTGTATATAGCGGTGGTGGTTTGCTTTTAGGTTTTATTCTCTTAGTCCTTGCCACCACTTCTCTTGAGGTAGATTGTCTAAACTAAAAGTCTCTCCAATTAATGGTGTTGCAATAGTCACATTTTTCTTTGTAGCTTCTTTGACTGCTCTGATTATAGGGTCATCCCACATATGCGGTGCAAGATCAAATTTAGACCAGCCAATAGGGAAATATACCTTTGCTTTTAAATCAATACTGGCTTGAACACTTTCTTCTGGCATCATATGCACTGTTGCCCAGGCTTGGTTATAAGCGCCCGTATCAATAAAAGCGATATCAAAGGGGCCATACTTTTCGCCAATTTTTTGGAATTCCTTAAAGTAGCCACTATCGCCACTAAAATATACATTTTGATTATCAGATTTGATTACCCATCCACCCCATAGCGTTGAACTCTGATCAGTAATGCCCCTGCCACTAAAATGCCTTGCAGGAACTAGTGTGAATTCAATATTTTTATATCTAATGTTTTCATACCAATCCATTTCAATAATTTTTGCTTCACTAACGCCCCATTTCATAATATGGGCTTTTACCCCTAAAGGGACAAAAAACATATCCACACTCTGGGCAAAATCTTTTATGCCTTTGTAGTCTAGATGGTCATAGTGATCGTGTGAAATAACGACCACGTTGACTTTAGGTAAATGCTCAATATGTATTGGATGTTCAATTGGAAAGGGTTTGCCTCCAAAAGGAAGTGGTGTTGCCCCGTTATACACGGGATCGGTTAATATTGTCTGATCATTAGTCTTCATCAGAAAGGATGCATGGCCTAACCATGTATATGTACCATTCTTAATATTAGCGTTTTCCAGTTCTTTAGAAGGTAGTGGTTTGGTAGGATTTTTATCTTTAGGCGGAAAAAAATAATCCATAATAGAATAGCTTTCTTCATCAGATTCAGTCATCAGATCTGTTTTGACAAGATTATGGAAATGCCCATCATGATAGTTTTTAGATTGGCTAATCTTATTTAAGCTGTCTGCATTTGGACCATTACCAAAAGTTGGGTGGAGGTTCATAAAGAGCGCAGCTCCAACAAGAAGAATTAATATGGGAGTTAGTGTCCATATTAATGTCTTTTTCGTATATTTTATGATTTTATTTTGCATATGATTGCTTAGGATTTACCTATCAGAAAAATTCAAATTCTTTAGTTTAATATAGTGGGATAACACATCAATATCTACAAGCAGTATAAAGCACCTAATACCTAATGTCGCGGATGTGACAAGGAAGTGATTTATATCATCATATACGAAAAAGCCCCCGACGCATCGACGCCGGGGGCTTTTTCATATATGGCGGTGAGAGAGGGATTCGAACCCTCGATACGTTGCCGTATACACGCTTTCCAGGCGTGCTCCTTCGACCACTCGGACACCTCACCAATTGAGGCGCAAATTCTATTGGTTTCAATGCCAAAAAGCAATGCCTTTTTCCTTTATTTATCAAGATATTCAAACCACTAGCGCGGTATTTTTCAGGTACTTTTAAGGACCTTAGTATGGCACTAAGTTTATCTGTTTAATCAGTATATTGAGGTTGAAAGCAAATAACTTTTTGTACTGCAATAAAAAGACTCTCTTGAAAATAAAAAACGACCTTAATGGTCGCTTTTCCAGAAGGTAATATAATCAGCCGAATCAACTTCGGGGGTTTTTCTGGCAGGATTTTTGGGCGTGCCCAAATAGATATAGCCAAGCATCTGTTCTTCATCAGTTAACCCGAGCTGCTTTTGAATTTGCTTGTCTTCTGCTACCCAACCTGTGCGCCATACACCGCCTAAACCTTGGGCATAAGCCCCATGGAGTATATTCTGACCAGCACAAGCTGTGGTATGCACCTGTTCTGATGCAGGCACCTTTGAATGAGGTCGGGGGCAAGCTACTAGCACTAATAGCATAGGCGCACGGAGGGGCATATTACGGGTTTTAAGGCAGGTTTTTTCATCAGCATCTGGATTAATCTCCAGTAGGCGAGATAAAAATAGTTCACCTAATGCCTCTCTCTCCTGCCCTTCAATAAGAATAAAACGATAGGGCTTTAAACGACCATGATCCGGTGCCCGAATAGCGGCTTGCAGCATATTTTCTATTTGCTCAGGAGAAGGCGCAGGCGCTTCTAGCAAAGGCGACGATGTACGATTAAGAATACCTTCTAACATCTCCATAAATTACTGCCTCTCAGTACGACAATTGGGCGGATCTAGAGGTCTAGTTGAGCGATAAGGATTAATATCCAAACCGCCTCGTCTTAGATAGCGAGCATAAACAGTTAGCTGTTTGGGCTGACACTGAGCCATAATATCCAAGAAAATTTGCTCCACACACTGTTCATGGAAATCACCATGCTGGCGGTAAGAAATAATATACTCAAGCAAAGTGGAACGATCTAGGGTAGCGCCTTCATATTCCACCACTAGAGTAGCCCAATCAGGTTGCCCCGTTACAGGGCAGTTACTCTTTAATAGATGGCTATGTAATGTCTCAGTGCGATATTGGTCTTCGTGTGCAGCTAGTAAGCTAGCATCAGGTTCGTAAACCAAGGTGTCAATTGGACGTTCATCAATACATTCACCAGGTGTTGCCATAATAGGCATGGCTTGCTCATTGAGCCCAAATAAGCGCACTTGCATGGGTGCACCAGCTGCTTCACTGAGATCTTTTTGCATCATCTGCTGGGCTTTATCACGGCTCGCAACGATGGTTTGGTTAAAGGAATTTAAGTACAGCTTAAAGGATTTACTTTCCACAATATTAGGGCTGTCACCCGGCAAGCGGAATTCACCTATAGCCATTTGTGGGACACCCTGCTTATTTAACCAAGAGATCTCGTAGGCATTCCAGATATCCACCCCATAAAAAGGCCGCTTAGTAAAACTTGGGCGCCAAGGTTCTTTACGTGGAATAGGAAATAGCAATGCTGGTGAATATTGGTCGACATACTCACTTTTATCACCTAAAGGCGATGCTGCAATAATTTTTTCTTGATCCATTTACGTTTATCTACCACTAAATTTACTTTACTTACGAATGCCCTTGCCCGTATTTAACAAGTGCATGCTGTAAGCAAAGAGTACAACAATAAAAAACCCAATCACCGCAAACGCCCAAGCCACACTAATATCTGAAACGCCTAAAATACCGTAGCGGAAAGCATTCACCATATACAATATGGGGTTGGCTTGAGACACCGTCGACCAAAAATCGGGTAACAGGTCGATAGAGTAAAACACACCGCCCAGATATGTCAGGGGCGTCAATACAAAAGTTGGAATAATCGAAATATCATCAAAACTATTCGCATAAATAGCATTGATAAAGCCACCCAAACTAAACAGTATTGAAGTCATCAAAACAACCATCACAATTATAGCAAAATTGTGAATACTCAAGTGAGTGAAAAATAAAGATAAGGTAGTGACAATCAAACCCACTGCTAAGCCACGGGCGACGCCGCCAGTAATATAGCCAGCTAAAATAACCCAATTCGGCGTTGGTGATACCAGCATTTCTTCGATATTACCTTGATATTTGGTGCTATAAAAAGACGACACCACATTACCGTAGGAGTTAGTAATCACGGCCATCATAATCAAGCCGGGCACCACAAACTGCATATAATCAAATCCACCCATTGGGCCTATGCGCTCACCAATCAAATTACCAAAAATAACAAAATACAGCACCATAGTGATAGAAGGCGGAATAAGCGTCTGTACCCAAATGCGCATAAAACGTTTTATTTCTTTGCGGACAATGGTCATCCAAGCAATATAAATTTCTGTTATCGACATGCTTATGCCCCCGTTATCTCAGTCTGGTTGTTTTGCACCAAATCAATAAATAACTCTTCTAATCGATTGGTCTTATTACGCATACTGGTCACTTGCACACCCATATCGGAAAGGTCCTCAAAAACCTTATTTAGGTTTTGTTGGCGATTAATGGTGACTTGGAGTTGTTGTGGGTTTAATAAATGGGCACGATAATCCGATGACTCTGGGAGCTTATGCAGTTCCTCAGCTAAATCCAAGATAAAAGTTTCTGTATTTAATTGGCGTAAGAGGCTTTGCATAGAGGTATTTTCAACAATCTTTCCATGATCAATAATCGCAATATTGCGACATAAGCTTTCAGCCTCTTCTAAATAATGCGTGGTCAGTATAATCGTTGTACCTTGGGCATTAATTTGTTCCAAAAAAGCCCACATAGAACGTCTTAATTCAATATCAACACCCGCTGTTGGTTCATCTAGGATCAATAGCTTAGGTCTATGTACAAGAGCTCTAGCAATCATTAAACGACGCTTCATACCGCCTGATAAGGTTCGTGCAGCTTGCTTATGCTGGTCCCATAGTCCCAATTGTTTAAGCAATTCTGTGGCACGTTGCTTGGCTTCAACTTTGGGGATGCCATAGTATCCCGCTTGTTGCACCACTATATCGATAACCCGCTCAAACATATTGAAGTTAAATTCTTGCGGCACTATACCCATTAGTTGTTTTGCTGCACTTAAGTCAATATCAAGATCATAGCCAAACACACGCACCTGGCCTTGGCTTTTATTCACTAACGAGGAAACCACGCCTAAGGTAGTGGATTTACCCGCTCCATTAGGCCCCAGTAATGCGAAAAAATCCCCTTCTTGCACAGCTAAGGAAATACCTTGCAGAGCGGTAAAACCATTGTCATAGGTTTTATAAAGTTGTTCAATTTCTAGTGCGTAAGACATAACATCGCCAAAGATTATTTAGTGATTCTAAGTATGGGGGTGGGACAGGCAAATTAAAAGCTACCAGCGGATGTAAATTCACTTTTTGGCAGGCATAATAAAAGCCTATTTAGATCATATATTACAAGCAAAAAGTATTTTCTTGTTTATTGAGATTGGTGTATGCATTACCAACTACAAAAGCAACTTGATCGTGCACAGCACTCGCAACAAGCCTTAATTCAAGTCAGGGTATTGAATACCCAGGGCTCTAGCTACCGCAAAAGTGGTGCACGAATGCTAATTGACGAAGATGGTCAGCAGTTTGAGCTGATTAGTGGTGGTTGTATAGAAACCCATCTTACACGCCATGCTAAGCAGGTAATGACAGATGGCAAGCCTAAATCCCTTGACTATGACTTTAGTGATCCTGATGCGCCCGAATGGCTTATCAGTGTTGGCTGCCGAGGAAAAGTCACTTTACTCCTAGAAAAATTATCACCTGCCAACGACTATGGCAGTCTTGCTCTCTATTTGCAGGCGCGTCAAGCACGACATACCAGTTGGTTAGAAACAGATATGCTAACCGGGCATACTAGGTGTTTATTAGAAGCCCCAAAGGCAACAGCCGAGACCATTATAGAAACTGTTGAACCTGCGCCGCGCCTACTTTTGGTGGGTACCGGGCCAGATACAGACGCGATTATAGACTTAGCCAGAAAGTTAGATTATCTGGTGCAAGTGATTGGTTGTCAAAGCCAATCCCTGCAAGCTTTTCACCACCGCTATCCACATTTGGCAGAGCCTATTGAAGCGCCTGATCTGGATGCTTATTTGGCAGCCAATCCAGTGGATTATGCACTTGTGATGACCCATAACCAAGCCCTTGATGCCACCTTTCTTAGCCAGAAAAGCCTTGCCAATCTGTCTTTAGTGGGTCTTTTAGGGCCAGCAGAGCGCAAGCAACGGGTTATAAAGCAAATGACTGGCCCACCACCTTTGAACCTATCGGGACCGGTAGGTTTAGATTTAGGTGGGCATGGCGCTCAAGCTGTGGCCTTATCGGTTATGGCACAAATTCAGGCACTTGAGTCCCAGACTTCAGCTACTCCACTAGCCAATAAAAAGACAGGCATTCATGACTGATCAGAAGTTTATATGGGTGCTACTTGCCGCTGGTGGTTCAACACGCCTGGGGCGAGCTAAGCAATTATTAAGTTTAGGTCAGACTACCCTTATCCATCATCAAACTTCCACTCTGTTAGCAACCGGTTTACCTGTATGTGTGGTGGGTGGCGCAGAAGAATTAAGCCCCCACCTACCCCAGCATAAACAACTTACCTTAATCCACAACACTAAATGGCAAAATGGGTTAGCAACAAGTATTCAGTTAGCTCAATCTCATTATCCTGGGCACCATGTAGGCTGGGTACTTGTAGACCAATATGGGATTACCACCAAAAGAGCTAGGGCATTTTATGATTACTGGCAACAGCAGTCTTGCCTAGCTTTAGCAAGTCAATACAACACTCAGCCAACGGCTTGGGGGGTACCTGTCATAACTCATAACAAACTTATGGCAACAGCAGATGTAGCCGCATTTGGCCTTAAACCTTGGCTACAGGCCAATCAGCATAGCATCTCTCTAGAATTCTTTTCTTGGCCAGAAGCACAACTGGATTTAGATACTCCAGAGCAATGGCAGAAACTTAAGCGCCAATCTACATGGCATGAAATCACCTCCGTTTGATTGTCTTCCAAGACGATAAAAAAAATTGACCTTCAATTTTTTTGAGCTTTAATTAAGATGCAAAAAGCATGCTTATGCTTAAATAGACATAATCATTTATTAACCTAAACCTTAGTTGTAAATGATTTTTAATTATTGCTAGACAACTTAATACCCAGCGTAACGACATATATATTGGATTTTAATGATTTATTCTGAGGTTATTGTTGTCTTATCATGCACAGAACATGGATAGAGATATGAATTTAGCAGTGATACAAGAACCTGGAAATAATATTCAGACGGCCATCAATATTGGCCTTAGCCTTAGGACAGCGATAGCAGATCACAGTAATGGGGCCATGGGTTATCGAGAATATCAAATTCTGGAATCTATAATGACCGAATATTTAGGCCAAAGACAAATGGTAATGGAACAAGGTATGCGTTTGAACCACCTCGGTTCGCGCTACACTTTGCACAAGTCCATAAAGAAGCTTATAGCACTTGGTTTTGTTGCCATCGAGGAAAGTCAGGACTCACGTTTACGGCCCCTAGTACCTACTGAGCAGGCGCTTACTTTATTTAGTAATATTAGCGACCGTATTCGTACTCTAGTTAATAAATAACTTATCATAAATCAACAAAATCAATTAGTTAAAATGACTTACCATTATGAAACACAACTTTGATGTGCTGGTAAGTCATAATCGTTTTTTAATGCCCTAAAGAATAAATCACTCACGGTCTAAGAAAGCATTGACCCGAGGGCATTCTTACTATATTTTGCGCAAAAATCAGAAGCAATTCTGTAATGGTTTGCGGGCGGCCTTAACAATGCGATCTCTCAGTCAATTTTTGCCACTACTCTTTAGCTGTGCCCTGTTGCTAACAGGTAATGGCCTATTGTTTATCGTTATACCTATGAGTATGCGTATAAATGACGTCGCTACTGACACGATCGGTCTGGTCATGTCCTTGTACTTTGTGGGTATGCTATTCGGCTCTTTATATGGGCGCAAAATGATCGCTCGGGTTGGGCATATTCGTATATTTGCCGCCTGTGCTGCGATTGCCACTGTTAGTGCGCTATTTTATTCCATTTGGTCTTCTCCCTTAGTATGGGGACTGTTGCGAGTTATCGCTGGGCTTTGCAATGCCATATTATTTATGACCATGGAAACTTGGCTGAGTGATAGCTCTAATAGCCAAAACCGAGGCACTGTGTTTGGTGCCTATCAATTTGTGGTTTATTTTGGCTTATCCGTGGGTCAATTAATGCTTGCCCTCGCCCCACCACAGGACAACGTACTGTTTATCTATGCTGCCGGCTTATTAAGCTTGGCTATGCTGCCAGTTTTATTAAGCAAGTCTGGTGGACCTCGCATTACCGAAACCCAAGCCATGGGATTCTATAATCTGCTTAAAACTTCTCCACTTGGGGTAGTGGGCGTTTTTATGTCCGGTATTAGCTTGGGGGCACTGTATAATATGAGTACTGTTTATAGTGCAGATATTGGCATGACCAACAGTCAAATAGCCACCTTTATGGGTGCCACTATGGTAGGTGGTTTTCTGCTGCAATTCCCCGTAGGTAAATTATCCGACATATTTGATCGCCGAACGATACTAGTACTGACGTTGATTTTGGCGTCATTTTCCGCCATTGCCCTCCCATTTTTGGCTGAACAACAAGCCATGATCGCCACCATTGGTGCCGCCGTGTTACTCAGTGGGACTCTTGCTTGTGTATACCCAATCGCTTTAGCCGATGCCTACGACCGTATGCAACCCCATGAAATGGTGGCTGCCAGTGGTAAGCTGATTCTAGCCTATGCCGCAGGTGGGGCAATTGGTCCATATACCGCCGCTATTGCTATGCAAAACTTGGGCTCTAGCGCCCTATTTGGTTACCTAGTCTTGGTTAATTTGGCATTAATGGGATTTGTTCTATATCGTATGGCCAAACGGGCACCCGTACCCGAGACACTGCAAGAAGCCTTTGTTGTTCAAGGGCCAACTCCATTAGCAACTGATCTTGACCCTCGTACCGAATTCCAAGGTGTTGAAGAAACTAGTGTTGCAGCGGATACAGCCATGAGTTTGGCCGAGGAAAGTCCAGAGGACTTGCTCGATATTGTAGTCAATATCGCCCAATATAACCCTGATGATGTGGCCAATATAGCTGCTACGGCAGCCTATTACTATCCAGAGCAAGCCGCGCAAATAGGCTTATATCTATCGCGGGCATTACCCGAGTCACAATTGGATATTATTAGCCAAACAGCTGGCGCGGCACCCCAAGCCAGTGCCCGTTTGGCTGAATATATGTGTGAAGAAATTCGTAATCAAAGCCTAAACCCGTTATTGACTAGTAAAGCGTTAATTCAATTAACTCGACAAATGCTAGAGCAGGCACCACTAGAAGCGACAGCCATTGCGACAATTGTCGCCCAAGAAGTACCGGATTCGATGCCCGAAATGGTGGCGGAAATTGCCTTAATAGCTGCCGAGGCGGCGCCAGAACAACGTATTGAAGTAGCTACTTCGATTATCCAAGAAATTCCTGAGGCCAGTGTGGAAGTGGCAAATAGTGTGGCCGAATCGATTGCCGCCAGTCCAGATGAAGAATTACATACTTTTCTGGCAGCTGAAGAGGATGAGAA
The DNA here is from genome assembly GCA_049625185.1 of Pseudomonadales bacterium. Classification (GTDB taxonomy): domain Bacteria; phylum Pseudomonadota; class Gammaproteobacteria; order Pseudomonadales; family Balneatricaceae; genus Njordibacter. The sequence continues at coordinate 27,527 of JBMZUZ010000004.1, forward strand.
CTATCTTGGCGAAGCGGCTGAATTTATGGCTACTGTTGCTCAGGAAACACCGGAACAAGCAGCCGAAGTGGCAACTGTACTGGTAGAAACAGTGCCCGAGGAAGCGGGACAAGTGGTTGAATCCCTAGCCCAAGTAGACCCAGAGCAAGTAGAAGAGTGGGTTGAAGAAATAGCTGAGGCAGTGCCAGCCGTTGCGGAAGAGATCAATGAAGCAGTAGCCACTAGCCTAGCTGCGGAAGAAAACAACCCAACGTAAATTCTGAAGCTATTAATTTGGCCAGTCTTTTAATAACGCTTCAAGTACTGGCTTATTGGCTTTGGGTAAAGTGTAGGCTTGGCAGGCTTGTGCATTTACCCACTGTAAAGGCTGTCCCTCTGCGCCCTTAGGTGTGCCAGCAAAGCGATTAATAATATAAAACCGCAAACTTACCTGCTTATCGGGATAGTCATAGGTAATATGCTGAAATAATTGGCAATCTTGGGGCTCAACTTGCACACCCAGCTCTTCCTGTAATTCTCGACATAAGGCTTGTTCAGGGGTTTCACCAACTTCGATCTTACCACCAGGAAATTCCCACTTGCCACCTTGATGCTGATGATCTGCACGTTGGGCTAACAGAATATGACCCTGACCATCAATAAGAATCCCAGCTGCTACATCCACTCTCGCCATTAGCTTAGCCTAACTCCGGTAGTCAGCATTGATACGCACATACTCATAGGTGAGATCTGTGGTCCACACTGTTTCTGTGGCGTTTCCACGTTTAAGATCTACCCGAATGGTGATTTCATCTTTATCCATTACTGCCTGACCGGCCTCTTCCGTATAACTTTCGGCCCGACCGCCATTGGCCACCAATAACTCATCGCCTAAATATATAGTTAGGTTATCAACATCTAAATCCGTAATGCCTGCATATCCCACGGCAGCCAGAATACGCCCCCAATTTGGATCAGCAGCAAAGAGTGCTGTTTTGACCAAGGGAGAATGGGCGATAGCATAGGCTACATCTAAGCACTCTTGACGGTTTTGGCCACCTGCTACGGTAATGGCAATAAATTTACTAGCACCCTCACCATCACGCACAATGGCTTGCGCTAGGGTTTGCATTAAACTAACTAAAGCTTCTCGAAATGTTAGATAATCAGCTGTGCCGGATTCAACTGTCAAACCACTGGCACCAGTGGCAACTAAAATACAAGAGTCATTAGTCGACATATCACCATCGACAGTAATGCGATTAAAACTTAATTCAGTAGCATCCCGAACTAGCTCTTGAGTCATAGCTTGGGAAAGACCAATATCTGTTGCCACATAAGCTAACATGGTCGCCATATTCGGCCGAATCATACCCGAGCCTTTGGCAATACCTGTTAAGGTGATTTCCGTGCCAGACAGTTGCAGCTTTACACTGGCCCCTTTAGTACGGGTATCGGTGGTGAGTATGCCTTCAGCAGCATCAGACCAGCCATCCTCAGTCAGATTGGCATAGGCCTGGGGTAAAGCATTTAGCAAACATGGCATAGGCAAATGCTCGCCTATTACGCCAGTAGAAAAGGGTAGAACCTGAGCAGCAAAAACAGCCGCTAGGTCAGCTACAGCAGCACAGGTTGATAGAGCATCCTGCATGCCCTGTTCACCTGTACCAGCATTGGCATTGCCCGTATTAACAACCATTAATAACGGCTGTTGGGTGGCCAAATGTTGTCGACAAATATGCACTGGTGCGGCACAAAAAGCATTGGCGGTAAACACACCAGCCATAGTACTACCTGGCTGCGCCTGCATAATCACTAAATCTTTACGCCCAGGTGTTTTAATACCAGCGCTGGTGGTGCCTAATTTAAAGCCAGCAACGGGAAAATAATTAATTTTCTGTTCTGCGCCAACAGCCATATGACGTCCTTATATAGCTAGGCTAGTTTGCCACAACAATGTTTATATTTTTTGCCAGAACCACAAGTACAAGGTTCATTACGCCCCACCTTCGGTTTGGCTTTTGCTACTTTAGCATCAGCTGCAGCGGCAGATTGGGCAGTGCGTGAGGCGGCTTGAGCTTGAGCATGCTGAAACTCCATAGCTTGCTGAGCAGCAGCACGACGCTGGCGTTCTTCTGCTTCAATTTCTTCGGGTGAACGCACTTGCACATGAGATAGAATACGAATCACATCTTCTTTAATGGCAAACAGCAAATGTTGGAATAATTCAAAGGATTCGCGTTTGTATTCCTGTTTGGGGTTTTTCTGTGCATAACCACGTAGGTGAATACCTTGGCGTAGCATATCCATGGTTGCCAAGTGCTCTTTCCAGCGCGCATCGATTACTTGCAGCATTACTTGTTTTTCAAACGTACGGATTGACTCAGCACCTACTACAGACTCTTTCGCGGTGTACTGCTCAGCGATCGTATCCAGGATCTTATTGCGCAGGGTATCCTCGTGCAGACGATCGTCTTCATCGAGCCATTTTTGCACCGGAATCTGCATGGCAAATTGCTTAGTTAAAGATTCTTCTAAGCCAGGAACATCCCATTGCTCTGCCAAACTTTGTGGCGGAATATAACCATCGATATTACTGTTAACCACCTCTTCACGAATGTTAACAATAACCTCACTAATCTGGTCGGCGTTCATTAAGTCATTACGCTGTTCATAGATAACCGAGCGCTGATCATTGGCAACATCATCATATTCGAGAAGTTGCTTACGAATATCAAAGTTACGGCCTTCTAACTTACGCTGGGACTTCTCTACAGCATTACTCACCATACGGTGTTCGATGGCTTCCCCTTTCTCCATACCCAGCTTTTGCATTAGTCCCTTAATACGCTCAGGGGCAAAGATGCGTAGGAGATTATCTTCCAAAGACAGGTAGAAACGTGACGAACCAGGGTCACCTTGACGTCCAGAACGGCCACGTAGCTGATTATCGATACGCCTTGATTCATGACGTTCGGTACCAATAATATGCAAGCCACCTTGAGCCAATACCAAGTCATGGCGTGTTTGCCACTCGGCCTTAACAGCATCTTTTTGCTCAGCCGTTGCTGAGGCATCCATGGCTTCTAATTCTGCTTCTAGCTTACCGCCTAACACAATATCGGTACCACGGCCTGCCATATTGGTGGCAATGGTCACAGCACCGGGACGGCCAGCTTGGGCTACAATATGGGCTTCTTGTTCATGCTGCTTAGCATTCAAAACATTATGTTGGATACTGGCTTTAGACAGGGCCTGAGAAATCATCTCCGACATTTCAATGGATGCAGTACCCACTAGAACAGGACGTTGCTCACTAACACAGTGGCTTATATCTTCGATAATTGCAGCAAATTTTTCTTCCAGAGTCAGGTAAACAAGGTCATTCATATCCTGACGTTTTACATCTACATTGGTTGGAATAACCAATACATCCAAACCGTAAATTTGATGTAATTCAAAGGCTTCGGTATCAGCTGTACCGGTCATACCGGCAAGTTTACTATACAAACGGAAGTAGTTTTGGAAGGTTGTCGAAGCCAAAGTTTGGCTTTCTTTTTGAATCTCTACCCCTTCTTTGGCCTCTACCGCTTGATGAATACCCTCAGACCAGCGACGGCCAGGCATGGTTCTACCCGTATGCTCATCAACAATCACCACCTGACCATTTTGCACGATATAGTCGACATTCTTCTGGAATACCACATGGGCACGAAGGCCAGCATAGATATGGTGTAACAGGGTTAAATTACTTGCGGCATATAAACTATCACCGGCTTGCAATAACTTGGCCTCTACCAGCAATTCTTCGACGTAAAGATGCCCTTCTTCAGTCAGTTCGATGGCGCGTTGGGATTCATCAAAAGTATAGTGTCCCGATGGCTGTTCATCACCTTCAACTTCAGGCTGTTTATCCAGTTTCGGTATGAGTTTATCGATAGTTTGGTAAATGGCCGTATTGTCTTCCACCGGACCAGAAATAATTAATGGCGTCCGCGCTTCGTCAATAAGGATCGAGTCAACTTCATCAACAATAGCGAAATTTAGAGGGCGCTGAACTTTGTCGGCGACACTAAAGGCCATATTGTCGCGCAAATAGTCAAAACCAAACTCATTATTCGTGCCGTAGGTGACATCACAGCCATAAGCAGCCCGCTTTTGCTCGTTATCTTGACCACCCAGAATAACCCCTACACTTAAACCAAGGCCTTCATATAAGGGACGCATCCATTCAGCATCACGATTGGCAAGGTAATCGTTTACCGTGACCACGTGCACACCATTACCAGGGATAGCATTTAAATATACGGCTAAGGTAGCCACTAAGGTTTTACCCTCGCCCGTGCGCATCTCAGCTACTTTGCCTTTATGCAAAGCCATACCGCCAATCATCTGCACATCAAAATGGCGTAAACCCATAAATCTAACGGACGCTTCTCGACAGACGGCAAAGGCCTCTGGCAATAGCTTATCTAAGCTTTCACCGGCTTCAAAACGTTCCTGAAATTCGCCCCGCTTAGCAGCAATTTCGCTATCTGACATACCTTGGCATTGGCTTTCCAAGGCATTAATGGATTGGACTATTTTATTAAGTTTCTTAACTTCGCGATCATTTTTGCTGCCAAAAATGGACTGGAGAATATTAAACATTGCCTTCTTTCTTTTTCATTATGTGTCAATTGATGGCTTGTTACTCGGACTAAATACAGGATAGCCTATGGAGTGGAAAATATGGATCGCCATTTATAAATTTATCATCATGTATTATGGGGATTTTCCCATAATTTTAAAGCCTTTTTTGCCATATAAGCCCACCAAGCGGCGAAGATTTTGGCCTTACCTAATAAAAGGCAATAAAAAAGCCGGTTTGTGTAAAATTAAACCGGCTTTATAAGAATTTACTCATGCACCTAAGCAATGGCCTTTCAGCTTATTTTCTAGGCAGCTGCAGGGGCCATATAAGCAATGGGTGCGGAATTTTCATCATCAAAAGTGACCACTTCCCAAGACTCTCTATTGGCAACTAACTCACGTAACAATAGGTGGTTTAGACCATGACCTGACTTATAGCCTTCAAACTGACCAATTAAGCTGTTACCAAGTAGATAAAGATCACCAACGGCATCGAGTACTTTGTGTTTGACGAACTCATTTTTGTAACGCAAGCCATCTTCGTTAAGGACGCGGAAATCATCAACGGCAATGGCGTTATCCATACTGCCCCCCAAGGCCAAATTTTTTGACCGTAGGTATTCGAAGTCACGCATAAAACCAAAGGTACGAGCGCGGCTCACTTCTTTGACATAAGAGGTACTAGAAAAATCCAGATAAGTAGTACAGTTATCTTTCTCAAATACAGGATGGTCAAAATCTATGGTAAAACCAACACGGAAGCCTTCATAAGGCAACAATGTGGCTTTTTTATCCTCGTGCTCAGCCTGAATAGGGCTTTTAATACGGATAAACTTTTTCGGTGCATTTTGTTCTTCTACACCGGCGGATTGCAATAGGAAAACAAAGGGTGCCGAACTGCCATCCATAATGGGCACTTCTTCGCCACTTAGCTCGACATAGGCATTATCGATACCCAAGCCAGCAAAAGCTGACATTAGATGTTCAATTGTGCAAACACGGACACCATCCTTGACCAGGTTTGTGGAGAGTGTCGTATCACCTACATTGTCAACATTAGCCTCTATGGTGACAACTGGATCCAAATCTGTGCGACAAAAAACGATACCTGTGTTGGCTGGAGCAGGCTTTAAAGTCAAATAGACTTTTTTGCCAGTATGGATACCAATACCTGTAGCGCGGATCACATTTTTGAGAGTACGTTGTCTAACCATTTCGCCATTAACCTTGACTTAAAATTCGGCGCATATTATACACTAAAATTGTGCCCCCAAGGGGAATATGCTAAACAATTTACACAAGGTCGGGCGAAGTTTTTGCATTTAATCCGCCTGTCGGCGCAAAAACGCTGGAATATCCAAATAATCTATCGTACCCGCCGCATCACCTTGTGATTCAGCTGAACCTGCTGCCTGTGGCGACTCACTAGTTGTCTTGGCTGAATGGTCTTTATAAGCCCCATCAGTTGACTGTGATGAAGTCGACATAGGATTATTGACCACAGCACTTACGGATGGTTCATTCTTTTTTGCTGATGAACCCCCTAAACCTGTCGCTACTACTGTCACTTTTAATTCATCGACCATTTCAGGGTCAATAACTGTGCCGATAACTACTGTGGCATTTTCAGAAGCAAACTCTTCCACAGTTGCACCGACTTCGGAAAACTCACCCAGATTCATGTCCAAGCCAGCGGTAATATTAACCAAAATACCTTTGGCACCATTGAGGTCAACATCTTCCAGAAGAGGGCTACGAATAGCCGCTTCAGCCGCTTCCCGAGCACGATCTTCACCCTTACCTACGCCAGTACCCATCATGGCCATGCCCATTTCTGACATCACTGTGCGTACGTCAGCAAAGTCAACGTTGATCATACCTGGACGGATAATCAGATCAGCAATACCTTGCACCGCGCCAAGCAGTACATCGTTAGCTGTACTAAAGGCATTTAGCAAACTGCAGTTTTTACCCAAAACAGGTAATAGCTTTTCATTCGGAATGGTGATCAAGGAGTCAACGTGCTCTGATAATTCCTTTAGACCCTGTTCAGCGATGGCCATACGCTTACGGCCTTCAAATGGAAATGGCTTGGTCACTACCGCAACGGTTAAAATACCCAATTCACGCGCCACTTCGGCGACAATGGGTGCTGCACCTGTACCGGTACCACCACCCATGCCGGCAGTAATAAAGACCATATCTGCGCCACGCAGTGATTCCGCGATGCGGTCACGATCCTCAAGGGCAGCTTCGCGCCCCACTTGTGGGTTAGCGCCGGCACCCAGACCTTTGGTAATCTGGGTACCTAGTTGCACCACTGACCGTGATTCCAAACCTTTTAATGCTTGTGAGTCAGTATTGGCACAGATAAAGTCTACGCCAGTCACTTCACTGGATAGCATATGCCCTACGGCATTACCACCGCCACCACCAACGCCAATAACCTTAATTACCGCATCTTGTGGTACATTATCAACTAATTCATACATGTCCATTTTATGCTCCTGGTCTTATTATCATATTACTCGTGCGGCTCCAGTTCGAACGAGTATAGACACCTTTCTAACATACCAGAAAAGTGTTAAAAATTCTTCATAATCCAATCTTTTGCCTGTGTAAAGATGGATCCCTGTTGAGCTGACTTTGCCCTTGATACACGTTGATTGCCAGCATCAACTTGCTGTTCACTGGCATAATGTAACAGTCCTAAGCTAGTGGCAAAATTAGGCTCATCAACTAAGTCCATAGCCCCCGCTAGGGGTTTTGGTTTTGCCAAACGAACTGGCATATGGAAAATCTCTTCTGCCAACTCTACGGCACCTTCCATTAAGGCCGTGCCACCAGTTAATACCACACCTGCTGCCAAAGCATCTTCATAGCCACTCCGACGTAATTCTGCTTGCACCAAGGTATAAAGTTCTTCATAACGTGGTTCGACAACCTCAGCCAAGGCCTGACGAGACAAATCACGGGCTGGTCGTTCACCCACGCTGGGGACTTTTACGGTCTCCGCCAAATCAGCTAATTGCGCTAAGGCGCAGGCATAACGTACTTTGATATCTTCCGCATGCACCGTCGGAGTGCGTAAAGCCATGGCAATATCATTAGTCACTTGATCACCAGCCACTGGGATCACAACAGTGTGTCGGATTGCCCCGGCTGTATACACAGCAACATCAAGAGTACCGGCACCCATATCAATAAGGCACACACCCAACTCTTTTTCATCTTCAGTCAGCACAGCATGGCTTGAGGCTAGTTGATTAACCACCAAACCATCCATGTGCAGATCACAGCGAGTTAATGATTTCTCGATATTCTGAGCAATATTGCGTGAGCCAATAACGATATGTACTTTAACTTCCAAGCGAACACCAGACATACCCAATGGATCACGAATGCCATCTTGGCCATCAATAACATATTCTTGTGGCAGGATATGGAGGATTTTTTGATCACTAGAAATGGCCACAGCTCTGGCTGCATCAATGACCCGATCAACATCGGACTCACTGACTTCGCCTCCTTCAATGGCCACTATGCCATGGGAATTAAGGCTACTAATATGATTACCACCAATACCCACTGTGAGACTATCAATCTTGCATTCAGCCATTAGTTCGGCTTCTTCGATAGCGCGTTTGATAGCCATTACGGTCGATTCTATATCGACAATCATACCGCGCTTTAAGCCACGGGCTGGCTGGCAACTGACACCGGCAATACGTAGCTCTCCTTCGGCAGGCAACTCTGCCACCATAGCTACCACTTTTGAAGTACCTATATCGAGGCTTACCAGCATGGGAGTATCACTTATATCAGCCATATTACGTTAACTTACGCTCGCTTATCCAAGCTGTTTTAGTGGCTATTAGACATCCGCAAAGAAATGACTATTCACCAATTTTTCCATGTACCTGATTATCCCATATTTCGGCATAAATAGGCACCGATTTTTACCTTTAAATGACCCCCATTACTATCTTTTGGGTCAACTCTAAAAATACGCTTCAGGGGCTATATTTTGCAGCCACTAAGGCACTTAATTAATAACTATAAAGACTCCGCTTTATCACCTTTTAAAGCCACCGCTACACCATGGGGATAACGACCGTCAATGCGCGCAATGGGCTCTGGCAAGTCGGCTAGATCAGTATTGTATATCTGCACTAAACGACGCAAACGTTGCATACCTTTGTCTCGCCCCAACAGGATCTCAATATCATTATCTAAAATTAAATCCACAGCCCCACGTTTAGCCATATATAAGCTATCGATAGTGAGGTTTTCGGGGGCTAAAACGGCATTCATCGCACGAAAATTATTGGCCATATTTTGCGTTTGCTGAGCGGGGCCATCGAGCATGGGTAAAGTAGCCAAATTTGCCACTAAGTCTAGGTCTAAATTTAATACTTGCCAGTGATGATTTAAGACCTGATTTTTACCCCAGCGCGCAACAATAATCTGTGGGCTTACTTCCACCATCAGACGATCGGGCCAAACCCGCGATACCACTGCATCATCCACCCAAACATTGCCTTCAACTTGGTCTTTTACGCCATTTAAACTAACTTCAAAAAACCGCCCTAAGTCTTGGCTTTGTAACTGCGCCACTATCAATTGTTGCTGACTCTGAGGAATATCTCCTTGCAGTACAACTTGTCGAATAGGCTGATTTACCCAGGGGCTAGCATAGATCCAACCCCAATAGAGGGACCCCCCTATAACACCCAATAGCAGCAATCGCCATAAAATAGAGTTAAGCCAACTAGTCATTTTAGAGTCCTCTTTTTTTATGTCGTTGTATGGCTAAATTTAGTATCACTACCACTAGCTGCTCGTAGCTCAAACCGGCTTGTTTAGCTGCCATGGGCACTAAGCTATGGCTGGTCATACCGGGAGATGTATTGACTTCTAACAACCAATTTTTACCTTGGCCATCACGCATAACATCTATGCGCCCCCAGTCTGCACACTCAACTGCTTCAAAAGCCCTTACACATTCTGTCTCTAAAGCCATCTGCTGAGCTGATGACAAAGTGTTTTCAAAACTGTATGAGGTATCATCCGAATAATACTTAGCTTCTAGATCATAAAATTCATTATTGGTTTGTAGACGAATAGCTGGCAAGGCACGACCATTCAAGATGCCAATGGTGTATTCTTCACCAATGATTAATTTCTCAGCCATCACCTGCCGATCAAACGCTTTAGCATCTGCATAAGCAGACTGCATATCATCAACACTAGCTGCTATATGAACACCTAAACTTGAACCTTCATGGACTGGTTTTACTACCAAGGGCAATCCCAGCTGTTTCGCGACTTCTTGTAAGTCACTTTTATCATCAAGTAGACGCCATGGCGGTGTCGCAATATTACTTCTCTCCCACACCATCTTAGTCATTAGTTTATGCATGCCTAAAGCAGATGCCATCACGCCACTACCGGTATAGGGCACACCTAGATATTCTAAAACACCCTGCAAAGTACCATCTTCTCCACCCGGACCATGCATGGCAATAAAAGCCGCATCCATTCGAGCTTGCTGCAATTGTTGTAACTGGGTTAAACCGGATGCATGAGCTTCTGGCCCTGACAGATCAATGCCAAAGGCATCGACACCCGCAGTCAATAAATATTGCAGCACCTGTTGCCCACTCAGCAATGATATCTCTCGCTCAGCAGAATCACCGCCGAATATGACCCCGATGCGGCCATTGGGCACGATTAATAAATCCTGCCACTCGGCTGCTAAATTGCCGGTTACATGATTCATGTTCAGTTTGTCTCCTGTTCCATACTGGCCAACAGGGCACGAGAAATTTGACCAATATCACCAGCGCCTTGGGTCAGGAGCAGATCACCATCCTGCAGGATATCTTCGAGTACTGGCGCAACCGCCGCACCCCGTTCAACAAACACGGGATCCAAAGCACCACGTGCTCGAATACTACGACATAAACTACGGCCATCGGCACCAGATATAGGTTCTTCGCCAGCAGGGTAGATATCCATTAGCACCAACACATCAACCCGAGATAACACCTCCACAAAATCTTCATAAAGATCCCGCGTACGGGTATAACGGTGAGGTTGATAAACCATCACTAAGCGGCGTTCAGGCCAGCCCGTACGGATAGCTTCAATAGTTGCGGCTACTTCTCGAGGATGATGCCCATAATCATCTACTAAGGTAGCTGTACCCGTTTTGGCAGGATATTCACCTAGTACTTGGAAACGGCGGCCGACCCCCGTAAAACCAGAAAGCCCAGCTTCGATCTGCTTATCCTCGACTTCTAAATCAGTAGCAATGGCAATAGCCGCCAAAGCGTTTAAGGCATTGTGACGGCCTGGCATTTGCAAGCTAATTTGTAAATCTTCATGGCCTTTGCGAGCCACTTTAAAGTGGGTCATCATGCCATCTTGCTCTAGTTCGTAGGCACGAATATCAGCGTTTTCATCAAACCCATAGGTAATGGTGGGCCGGCTTATTTGCGGCATAATTTCCCACACGACAGGATCGTCAATACAGACAATAGCTAGCCCATAAAAAGGTAAGTTATGTAAAAATTCTATAAAAGTCCGTTTTAGACGCCCAAAGTCACCTTCATAAGTGGACATATGGTCGGCATCAATATTAGTTACAACGGCGGTGAGTGGTTGTAGATGAAGAAAAGACGCATCGCTTTCATCGGCTTCTGCCACCAAATAACTGCTACTACCTAATTGCGCATTGGTACCTGCACTGTTGAGCTTGCCACCAATAACAAAAGTAGGATCCAAACCACCAGCCGCCAAGACAGCAGCGGTCATTGAGGTAGTGGTGGTTTTACCATGGGTACCGGCAACGGCAATCCCATGGCGATAGCGCATCAGTTCTGCCAGCATTTCTGCCCGTTGAATAACCGGAATTCGGTGTGCTCGTGCCGCAGCCACCTCAGGGTTATCATCACCTACGGCAGTGGATGCTACCACGACATGAACGCCACGGACATTGGCTTCTTCATGGCCAATCATAATAACAGCACCTTGGGCAGCAAGACGCTCGGTAACAGGGCTAACACGGATATCTGAACCGCTAACTTCATAGCCCTGATTAAGCAGCACTTCGGCGATGCCACACATGCCGACACCGCCAATACCCACAAAGTGGATTTTACGCATACGGCGCATTTCGGGGATCACATATTGATGGGCTGGGGTTACTTTAACCACTGACGGCCTCCATACATTGTTTTGCAACAGCTGCCGTTGCTTGAGGTTGAGCCACACTTAAGGCTGCCTGAGCCATCTTTGTACGTAACTCAGGCTGGGTTAATAAGGGCAATAAAGCTTGTTTTAGACTGGTCACTTGCATTTGCGCCTGTGGCATTAATACAGCGGCACCCGCAGCTACCAAAATTTGAGCATTGGCTGTTTGATGATCATCCACAGCATAAGGATAAGGCACCAAAATGGCTGGCTTACCAGCAGCAGCTAGCTCACTGACAGTTAGGGCACCAGCTCGGCAAATAATAATATCAGCAGCAGCAAAAGCGGCTGGCATATCATCAATATAGGCATCTACTTGCCCCTGCACTGATGCTTGCTGGTAAGCTTCTTGAGTAATTTGCAAATGTTTTGGTCCACACTGGTGACGAACCTGTAAAGCTATTTCAGCAGGCAGTGTGGCTAGCACCTTGGGGATAATTTGATTTAAAGCCAATGCCCCCAAACTGCCGCCCACCACCAGTAAATTTAGACTTTCTTGACTAGTTTGGTTATCACTGTGAGCAGCAAAATCTGAGCGAATTGGATTACCAACGGTCAATACGGACGCATCTTTGAAAGTCCCGGCAAAAGCCTGCATCATGCGCCATGACAGGGGACGAAGGAGTTTATTGGTAAGCCCAGCGACGGCATTTTGTTCATGAATGATTAATGGTGTGCGTCGTAAGTAAGTTGCTAAGCCACCAGGGCCGGCAATAAATCCACCCATACCTAGAACCACATCGGGTTTTAGGCGACCCAAAATTAACCAAGCTTGCCATAAGGATTTAATTAAACGCCATGGTGCACCCAACAAAGACACCACGCCTTTACCGCGCAAACCGGTAATATCAATACAGTGCAACTGATAACCTGCTGCTGGGACCAAACGCTGTTCAATGCCCCTGCCACTACCCAACCAATCAATATGCCAGCCTTGTTCAACCAAATAAGCCGCTGTACTTAAAGCTGGATAGACGTGTCCCCCAGTACCAGCCGCCATAATTAATATGCGTGGGGCTTTAGGGTTGGTGTTCGACATACGGCCCCTCCCCATTAACAAAGTCGGCAGGTTCATCAGCCGCTATAGCTTCAGCCTGCATACGCTGGTTATCAATTTGACGTCTTTGGACAAGAGTCAGTAAATAACTATTTTCCACACTGATACGCAACAAAATGCCCAACATACCAGCACAAGCAATCATGCTACTGCCACCATAGCTGACAAATGGTAAGGTTAAACCTTTAGTGGGCAGCAAGCCCAAATTAACCCCAATATTAATCATGGCTTGGGCTGCGATTAAAAATACTAAGCCATAACATAGGTAAGCTGCGTAGGGTCGCTGTAAACGTTCGGCTAGCTGACCTACTTTTAAACCTCGTACAATCAGCACCGCATAGAGTGCTACTACGGCGATGGCACCCATAGCTCCCCACTCTTCAGCTAAAACGGAATAGACAAAGTCAGTATGGGCTTCAGGCAAATAAAATAGCTTTTGCATGCTATTACCCAAACCTTCCCCAAACCAACCGCCACGACCAAAGGCAATTTGCGCCTGAGTTAACTGATAGCCAGCCCCAAACGGGTCTTTCCATGGTTCTAAATAAGTTAGCAAACGTGTCATACGATAGGGTGAAAACATTGCTATAGCAGCGATCACTGGCAATAGCACAAGTGCCACTGCAAGCAAATGCAATTTGCGCATGCCACTTAGGAAGAACATACCAACCACAGCCCCCATTAGCACCACAGTCGCCCCAAAGTCAGGCTCCAACAATAGCAAACCACTAAAGATCATCATCACCAGCATGGGTTTTAAAAAGCCCACAAAATTGGTTCTTACTTCAGCCTGCCGCCGCACCAAATAGCCTGCCATAAAGGTGACCACAGCAATCTTGGCAAACTCAGAAGGTTGCAGACTAAATGAGCCTAGAGGTATCCAACGCACACTACCATTTACTTCTCGACCTAAACCAGGAACCAACACCAGCATCAGGCTAAAAGCCCCTAAACCCATCAGAATGGCGCCATGCTTTTGCCAAAATTGTATCGGAATAAATAAACAGCTACAGAGGGCAATTAGCCCTAGGAAGATAAATACTCCCTGTCGTTTACTCTGATAAAAAGGGTCCGCATATTTGATTGCCGCCACATCAATGGAAGCTGAGCTAATCATAATAAAGCCAATCACCATAAGGGCGATAGCGGGGATCAACAGGGATTTATCAAGGCTTTGACCTTGTAATAATTGCCATTGCTGCTGAACCCAGTTCATAGCTGAGCCTCCACCAGCTGGCAGAAGTGTTCGCCCCGCTTTTCAAAACTTTCATAAGCATCAAAACTTGCACAAGCAGGAGAAAGCAGCACTAAATCCCCAGGTTGAGCAACTGATCTAGCCTGTGCTAAGGCCGCCACCATATCGTCGTTACGGTAAGTTGCTATAGCGTCCGTTAATACTCGACCGATATCCTCACCATCTTGACCATATACCATAGCCGCCCGACCAAATTGCTGCATTGGCGCCTTTAGTTCTGCGAAATCAGCACCTTTGCCAACTCCACCGGCCAATAACACAATCTTGCCCTCGATAGTTGCGCCGAGACCTTCAATAGCAGCCACTGTGGCGCCAACATTAGTACCCTTAGAATCATTAATGTAAGTCACGCCATCTTGAGTGGATACATATTCACACCGATGAGCTAGGCCTTGAAAACTTTGTAAGGTATCTAGCATCGCTTTATGAGGCAGACCAATGCTATCGCCAATGGCAAGGGCAGCTAAACAGTTGGCTATATTATGACGCCCAGTCAAAGCTAGATTACTGGTTTTCAGCAAGCGTTTAAAACCTATGCTAATCCATTCTTCGTCAGCACTCCCCTGCAAACCATATTGCTTTAGATCAGGAACGGATAGAGTAAATTGTCGACGCTCAACATGATCGGGCACTAAAGCTAGTGTTAATTGGTCATCAGCATTCTCAACAACCTTTTTGCAGCCCTGATATATACGGTGTTTGGCTTGGTGATAGGCCATCAAATTATTGTCATAGCGATCCATATGGTCGGGGCTAATATTGAGTACACAGGCCACTTCGGCACCAAGCTGGTGAGTTGTTTCTAGTTGAAAGCTAGATAACTCCATGACATAAACTTGAACCTGATCGTCTAGTAGCTCTAGAGCGGGCGTTCCCAAATTACCACCGACAGCCACACGCAAACCAGCAGCCTCGGCCATATCGCCAACTAAGCTGGTAACAGTACTCTTGGCATTAGACCCAGTAATAGCAACGATAGGTGCTTGCGCCGCTGCAGAAAATAGATCAATCTCACTGCGCACCGGCACCCCATGACTAATTGCAGCCTGAATGGCTGGCTCCTGCTTAGGCACCCCTGGACTTAAAACAATTGTATCTGCCCCACTACATAAGTCAGTATCAAAGCCCCCCAAATGCACTGGCATATCTGGCCAGACTTGACGTAACTCATTAAGATAGGGCGGTTCCTCACGGCTGTCAGCGACGACAACTCGTTGGCCTTGAGAAGCCAAATAGTTGGCGCAGGCAAAACCAGTTTTGCCTAACCCCATTACTAGGGTATATCGATCACTGCCAATGAGTTGCATAATGCCTATAATTCCTTTGTTAACGTAACTTCAATGTAGCTAAACCAATCAATACCAAGATCACGGTAATAATCCAAAAACGCACAATAATACGCGGTTCAGGCCAACCAGATAATTCAAAATGATGATGCAAAGGTGCCATGCGGAAAATACGCTTGCCGGTTAGCTTATAGGAGCCCACCTGCAAAATAACCGAAAGGGTTTCTGCCACAAAAATACCCCCCATAATCAAAAGCACCAGCTCTTGGCGGACAATCACGGCAATTACGCCAAGGGCAGCACCAAGAGATAGGGCGCCCACATCACCCATAAAGACCTGCGCTGGATAAGTGTTAAACCACAGAAAACCCATACCTGCACCGACCATGGCGGCACAAAATACCACCAGTTCACCAGAACCACGGATATAAGGAATATGCAGGTATTCAGAAAAAACAGCGTGCCCAGTTAAATATGCAAACACACCTAGTGCTGCAGCTACTAAGACAGTAGGCAGGATGGCCAAACCATCAAGGCCATCGGTCAAGTTTACTGCATTTGAGGTGCCCACAATGACAAAATAGGTGAACAATATATACAGCAAACCCAATTGAATACTGACATCTTTAAAGAATGGCACAATAAGTTCTAGTTCTTGGGGGTCTTGGGCACTGTAAAATAAAAATAAAGCCGCACCTAAGCCTGCCACGGATTGCCAAAAGTACTTCCAGCGGGCAATTAAGCCACGGGAGTTTTTCTCAATGACTTTGCGGTAATCATCAACCCAACCAACAATCCCAAATATGCCAGTGACAAAGATGGTTACCCAAATATAACGGTTACTCAGATCGCCCCATAATAACGCACTAATAATAATGGCTACCAAAATCAGCGCACCGCCCATGGTAGGCGTACCGGCTTTTACTAAATGACTTTGGGGCCCATCATCACGAATAGCTTGACCGATTTGCCTAATCTGTAAATGCTTAATCATAAAGGGGCCAATGGCCATAGCAATAAATAGTGCTGTCAATACACCCATAATGGCGCGCATAGTCAGGTATTGGAAAACCCCAAATACACTATAAAATTGGGATAAATATTCGGCTAACCATAAAAGCATGGGTTATTGATCCTGTTCTAATAATAACTTCACAACGCGTTCCATACGACTCGAGCGCGAACCCTTTACCAAACAGCTTAAGTAGCTCTTGGGAAGAGTTTGCAAATAGGGCATTACGTCCGCTTGTGACGCCACAGCAATAGGGTGTTGACCACCTTCAGCAGCATATTGATTTACCGCTGCCGAGACTCGTGACCCCACGCCAATAAAATAGTTTATTCCTGCTTGAGCAGCATAACTTCCAAGCTCCTTATGCAGACCATAAGAAGCCGTACCAAGTTCCCTTAAATCACCTAAAATTAAACAGCTATCGCCTGTCTGTTTAGTCAACACATCAATTGCGGCTTTGACAGAGGCTGGGTTGGCATTGTAGGTATCATCGATAACCAAAATATCATTAGCCAATTCATGGCGAACGAGGCGTCCTTGATAGGCTTCGCAAGCCTGCAAACCAGCTTGAATTTGATTAATTGACAACCCCGCTGCTGCAGCTGCCGCCGCCGCAGCCAGAGCGTTGGCAACATTATGCCGACCTGCTAAGGGTAAATTTACAGAGCATTGTTGGCCATCAATATTCAGTTCAAAGTCACTACTTTGTGCACCCACAGTTAAGTGCTTGGTATGGACTCGGGCCGAGGCCTTATCAATACTAAATGACCATACTTGGCGAGCTTCCGCCAACTGCAACCAATAGTGATAATTAGCATCATCCAGATTAAGTACAGCCTGACCATTTGCAGCTAAAGATGAGACTATTTCACCTTTGGCCTTAACCACACCTTGGACGCCACCAAAGCCCGACAAATGGGCATCTTGAGCATTATTTAAAATGGCGATCTGTGGCCGACCAATGCGACTAGTGTAAGCTATTTCGCCAATATGATTAGCTCCCAGTTCCAGCACCCGGTAGTCAATTCCCTGAGCTTGCATATTCATTATGGTAATAGGCACGCCAAGGTCATTGTTGAAATTACCTTGAGTCACCTCTACGGAGCCGGCCTCAGCCAAGATATGCCCCAACATTTCTTTGACTGTTGTCTTGCCACTACTACCCGTCACCGCCAACCACAAACCAGACATATGCTGGCGCCGAAAACTAGCTAATTCAGCCAAGGCTATGCGTGTATCAGCCACTCGCATTTGGGGTAAATCAGAATCAATATCGGTACTTACTAATGCCCCAACGGCACCTTTTTGTTGTGCTTGGGCGATAAATTCATGACCATCAAAGTTAGGACCAACTAAAGCAATAAATAAATCACCTGCTTGTAAAGTGCGGGTATCTGTTGAGATACGCGTAAAGCTGACATTATTTGTCACCTTATTAGCCTGCAAAGGCCCTGCTAATTGTTCAAAGGCCAATTTCATGAGCTCAACTCCTGTAACAAACTGGCCACGACTGCGCGATCACTAAAATGATGTCGCTGGCCAGCAATCTCCTGATAAACTTCATGTCCTTTACCGGCTACTAAAACAATATCCTTAGGCTTCGCATGCTGCAAAGCAAACTCCAGGGCCTGTTTACGATTATTGATCACTTCTACTTTGCCATGATCAGTAAAGCCAGCCTGAATTTGTTGCGTAATAACCGTTGCATCTTCATAGCGCGGATTATCGTCAGTTACCACAATACTGTCCGCCCAATGTTCGGCTATTTTGGCCATTAATGGTCGTTTGCCTTGATCACGGTCACCACCACAACCAAATACACACCACAATTGCCCAGAGTCTAGGTGCTGACGCGTTGCCTGTAGCGCTGCTCGTAAAGCATCTGGGGTATGAGCATAGTCAACAATAACTGTTAGGCCGGAACCACCGAGGTATTTTTCCATCCGTCCAGCAACTGGAGTTAATGTCTTAAGAGCAGGTTGAATAGTAGCCAAGCTATAACCTTTGGCCAGCAGTACACCTAGACAAGCAAGTAGATTACTTAGGTTAAATTCGCCGTATAGGCTTGTCGCCAACTCTAAGCTTCCCAAAGGCGTATTGATAACGGCTTCGAGACCCTGACGAGTGTAGTTTACCTCTGCCACACTGATAGCCACCTGCCCTGCTTGGGAGCGAGTACTATAAGTCCAGAGGCGAACATCAGATGCTATCTCATCAATCAAAGCTTGACCAAATTTATCATCAATATTAATGATGGCATGACGTAGTCCTGGCCAGCTAAACAATTTCGCCTTTGCTTGAGCGTAGGCTTGCATGGTGCCATGGTAATCAAGGTGATCCCTGCTCAAATTAGACAATACGGCAATATCAAATTCACAGCCATTTACCCGATGCTGATCTAGGCCATGGGATGAAACCTCCATAGCACATGCCTGCGCGTCCTGATCTAGCATTTGGGCTAACAAATTTTGCACCGATACAGCATCAGGTGTGGTATTCGGGCCTGCTTGCAAATTATTGAGCAAACCATTACCAGTGGTACCAATAACACCACATGTAAAGCCCATATTATTGTGCGCTTGAGCCAAATAATGGCTAATACTTGTTTTGCCGTTAGTACCAGTAATACCCATAAGATTTAGCTTAGCGCTTGGCTGAGCTAATATCTGCGCTGCCAATTTGCCCTGTTGTTGCGCTAACTGTGTTACCGGAATAATAGGCACAGTGAAGTTGGATGCCTCAAGCAGTTGTAACTGCGTGTCATCAATAGCCACCGCAGCGGCCTGCTTTGCTTGCGCTTGAGCAACAAAACTTTGTAATCGCTGCGGGTCCCCTACACAGGCAATAAACAGATCCCCTGCTACTACCTGTCGGCTGTCCGAAGTAACGCCTGTGACATGCACGTCAGTCGCCACTGGGTCCCAACCCAGTGTCTTCCAGACCGCTGCCAAACCCGTTGCTTGCACACCCAACTCCACTGTTATCCTTGATTTGGCGTCAGATTATCTGGCGCCACATTTAATAAACGTAAACTTTCGGCCATAATGCGACTAAACACGGGGGCGGCCACTTCACCACCGTAATATTGTTCTCCTTGGGGTTGGTCTACCACGACTACACACACCAGTCGCGGCTGACTAGCCGGCGCCATACCTGCAAAAATAGCGGTATAGGCTTCGTCTTCATAACCCCCTGCCTGACCAGTTTTATGCACCGTACCAGTTTTCCCAGCCACTCGATAAGAAGGTACTTGTGCCAAGGTACCTGTGCCGCCCAGATTAGTGACCGTTTCCATCATCGCCACCACCTGTTGCGCCTGCTCCTCAGGCATAATTCGCTCTGCTTCGGGTACTGCATCTAATTTGAGTAGGGATACCGGACGCTTAAGCCCATGGCTAGCCAATACAGAGTAGGATGCAGCTAACTGCATTGGTGTGACAGCAATACCATAGCCATAAGCCATGGTAGCCAGATTTAAGGGATGCCATTTGGCATAATTGGGCAGCACTCCAACACTTTCGCCAGGGAAACCACTGCCTGTATCTTGGCCCATACCAAAGCTATAGAAAGTATCGCGTAAACTGTGTTCTGGCATAGACATAGCCAGTTTGGTGACGCCAACATTACTTGATTTAGTAATAATGCCGGTCATATCCAAAACCCCATAATTGCGATGATCACGGATACTCTTGCCTTTTACCCGCACAAAACCAGGGCTAGTATCGACTTCACTATCAAGGGTATATTGACCACTCATCAAGGCTGCTGACACGGTGAGCGGCTTTACTGTCGAGCCAGGCTCCACCAAATCAGTCATAGCTCGATTGCGAAGGCTATCTATGGCCATATTTTTACGATTATTGGGGTTATAGGATGGTTGGTTAACCATGGCCAGCACTTCACCAGTCTGCACATCCAAAATCACAGCTGCTGCTGATTTGGCTTTGTGAGCTTGTACTACAGCTTTTAGTTCTCGATAGGCCACATATTGCATACGCAAATCGATACTAAGATGCAGATCTTTACCCGGTTCCGCGGCTTGTAAAATACGCAAATCTTGAACCGTTCGACCTTGGCGATCTTTTTTAACTAATTTGCGACCGTTTTGCGCCTGTAACCAATCCTCATAGGCTAATTCTAGACCTTCCTGACCACGGCCATCGACATTATTAAAGCCAACTAGATGCGTTGCTACCTCGCCAGCGGGATAATAGCGCTGGAATTCACGCTGTCCATAAACACCTTTGATACCCTTATCAAGAAGAGCCTGGGCTTGATCAGGATTCATTTGACGACGCAGGTACATAAATTCTTTGTTGCTCATAGTCGTTAACCGAGCATTGAGCTTGTCGATATCCATATCCAGTTCAATAGCTACTTGTAACGCCTCATCGGAACCTGCTATTAACTCCTGTGGTTGTGCCCACAAACTAATAACTGGCGCACTTACCGCCAAGGCCTTACCATGTCTATCAAGCACCATGCCGCGATGGGCCACCAAAGGCACTGTGCGCTCCATACGCGCATCACCCTGACGCTGCAAGAAACTTCTCTCGGTAAGGTTAAGGTCAATTAAACGCCAAACGACAAGGCCTGCTGCAATAGCCATCAGCAGCCAAATAAAGCGCAGGCGCCATGGGTATTCAACCTGATTCATGGTTGCCTCGCCATAATGACATCGGTGGCCATAGGCACCCGCATTTGTAATTCATTACTAACCAAGCTTTCAACGCGGCTGTAGGCGCTCCAAGCACTTTGCTCCAGCAATAATTGGCCCCATTCTTCTTGCATAGCATCGCGCTGTTGATTCATTTGGTGCAGTTCATTGACTAAGGCGCGTTTTTCAAAGGAACTGTAAATAACTAATTGAGCACTGGCCACTAAGCCAGCCAAAAAGACAAAACTCAGCAGCAAAATATAGGTCTGGGCTTTGCGGCTAGCTTTGAGTAGCAGACCGTTTAAGGCATAGCTTATATCTTTCATGCTAATTTCTCCGCAACACGCATAACAGCACTACGAGCACGGGGATTTTCCTGAACTTCTAGTGTGCTAGGCTTGCGCGCTTTACCGAGTAATTTCAAACGCCGCTGCAACATATCTTCAGTGACGGGTAAACCAGGTGGCAGATGCGTATCACCCTTGGCTTGTTTGCGCATAAAGCGTTTAACAATCCGGTCTTCCAAGGAATGAAAGCTGATAATAACCAGACGCCCACCCGGCTTTAATACTTCTAGAGCAGCGTCTAAACCATCTTCAAGATCGGCTAGTTCACGATTAATATGAATACGTATACCTTGGAAGGCGCGAGTGGCAGGATGCTTACCTTTTTCCCATTTTGGATTGGCTTCACTGATAATGTCAGCCAGTTGTTTGGTTCGTGTCAGTGGTTGTTTGCTGCGTTGTTCGACAATAGCTCTTGCCATACGTCGCGAGAATCGCTCTTCCCCATAGTGATACATAGCATCGGCAATCTCATCCGCTGCAGCACGATTAAGCCACTCAGCCGCAGACTCCCCTTGTTCTGGGTTCATGCGCATATCCAAAGGGCCATCTTGCATAAAACTAAAACCACGCTCTGGGTCATCTAGTTGTGGTGATGACACCCCAAGATCTAAAAGAATACCGTCAACCTTGCCCTGCCAATTTCTCTGGGCAGCGATCTGTTGCAAATTAGCAAAGGAGGTTTGGGCAATCTGTAAGCGCTTGTCTGTTGCTGCCATAGCATAGGCTGCGGCAATGGCAAGTGGGTCTTTATCAAAGGCCTGCAGTTCACCTTGGCTACTTAAGCCTTGTAAAATAAGACTGCTATGCCCTCCTCTACCAAAGGTACCGTCTATATAGCAACCGTCAGGGTTGTGAAGCAGTAGCTCTACAGCTTCATCTAACAGAACTGACTTATGTTTGTAATTGTCTGCCATAATTAACGCAACGACTTCAGTTTTAGTTATAGTGATAATTCGTGCAAGGCATCTGGCAGTTCACTAGCTTTACTAGCTATCTGCAGATACTCATCTCGCCGACCATTCCATAGAGACTCACTCCACAACTCAATTTTTTTACCTTGACCAAGCAAGATTGCCTTTTTATCCAGTTGTGCATAATCCCGCAACACGGCGGGCAAGAGGATACGGCCATTGCCATCGAGTTCAACATCAGTAGCATGACCAATCAATAAACGCTGGATACGTCGAGCTTCAGGATTGAAACTGGGTAGCTGTTCAAGCTTAGCCTGAATAAGCTCCCATTCCGGTAAGGGATAAATCATGAGACAGGCTTCTTCCGTATCGATGGTAATAACCAACTTGCCCGCAGAGACAAGGGTGCACATATCACGAAAGCGCATAGGCATCGCCATACGACCTTTCGCATCTATGTTGATTGTTACTGCACCACGGAACATAAAAGTTACCTTTTTAAGCCTATAAATGGGAAATAAAACCACTTTAACCCACTTTTCTCCACTATCAGAGTTTATTCATGGTAGGGCAATATTGCAAGTAATTGAGCAAATTTATTGTGTAAAGACATCACCCCATAAAATCATCGATCAATGGCTTTACTAGAGAGGCAATTTACCTGACAGATGACTGGAGGCTAGGTGGGGAGTTGCGGCAAAGTTATGGCTTTTATTACCGGTTTTTATAACTAACTTTTGTCCAATTAAATAAGCTCATCATTGATCATGGCAAATCCGGCTTTATCAGCAAACTATGACCATGTAACTTTAGCCATTGTTTGGCTTTAGCATAATCTGGACAATAATCAGACACCATCTGCCAAAACTCACGACCATGGTGCATAAACCGCAAATGACACATTTCATGGACCACAACATAATCAAACACATACTCAGGTGCCATGACCAAAGGCCAATTGAACTTTAATTCACCATTACTGGAACAACTGCCCCACTGCGAACGAAAGCGCCTAACCTGGATGAGGCTTGGGCTATGCTTCAAATCAGTACCCATGGCCTGCTGCCAATGGGCTACTTTTGCTCTCGCTAATGCCAAGGCCTCGGTTTTGTACCAGTTTTCCAGTAAGCGCCATTGGCAAGCCTTACTTGCCTGACGTGCGGTGATAGTCATAACTAGCTGGGTGGCCGTAGCCGTAATCTGATGTTGCTGGGAGGCTTTAAGGATGAGTTCTAATTGATTACCAAGTAAGGGCCATAATGCGCCTGACTCAAGCTTTCGTTGGGGCAGCTTGGGAACAGCCAACTGTTCAGCCTGCTTAGCTGCAAGCCACTCGGCTCGTTCTAACACCATGGCGGTGAGTATATCCTCTGCAAGCCCATAAGGTACTTGCAAAGTAATTAACCCATGCTGCACTTTAAAGCCAATTGTTCGCCTACGCTTACTCACCTTCACACAACACTTAAGCGGCCCAATACGCCAGACTGGTATGGGCTGAGTAATATAGTTAGAGGCGGTTAAAAATCTAGGCATATGGCTTAGCACAAGCAACGTTTATGATTGCAAGAGAAGAATTGAAAGTCCGCCGTAAGCCGGGTTCTGTCATGGACAGCCATTCATCTAGGATTTGCGTCACCACAAATCTCAAGCGACCTACCCGGTTCCAGCGCGGGTCACGCCTATAGGAACCCTATTTGGTCTTGCTCCAGGTGGGGTTTACCATGCCGCTAAATGTTACCATTAGCGCGGTGCGCTCTTACCGCACCCTTTCACCCTTACCGCCCACTAAAAAGCGGGGTTGGCGGTATACTTTCTGTTGCACTGGCCGTGGGTTTACACCCCCCAGGCGTTACCTGGCACCTTACCCTGTGGAGCCCGGACTTTCCTCCCCTTGGATCATTCCAAGCAGCGACTGTCTGGCGGACTTTCAGGCGGCAGGATAGCGGCCATACAAGAGAATTACAAGTTAATTTTAATTATCGAGCAATAAAGCAAAGTACTGCTAGATTTTGCCTTGTAATTGCAAAGCTCGGTCATACAGGACTTTCTTTTTATGAGAAGTAAGTTGAGCTGCCATGGCTGCGGCTTTTTTAATGGGCAATTCAGCCAACAAGATCTGTAACAGTTTATCTGTCTCAGTATCCATAACCTTGGTTTCGGTCTCTGGCGCTCCGGTGACAATGACGACAAACTCACCACGTTGTTGATTAGTGTCAGCTGTAAGCCAATCTTTTACCACTGCCAGCGAACCAGCCTTAATAGTTTCGAAGGTTTTGGTTAATTCTCTGGCTACCACAACATGTCTTTCCTCACCCAGTACAGTAATCATATCGGCAACACTAGCCAAGATGCGATGGGGTGATTCATAAAATACATGGGTATGGGTGATATCCTGAATATTGCCTAGCACCTGACACCTATGACTGGTCTTGGCTGGCAAAAACCCCATAAAAGTAAATTTATCTGTGGCCACGCCCGCCACACTCAAAGCAGCAATTAAGGCACTAGGCCCGGCAATAGGCACCACTGCAAACCCAGCCGCACGCACAGCCGCTACCAGATGAAAACCCGGGTCAGAAATAAGAGGCGTACCAGCATCAGAGATCAAGGCAATTGAAGCGCCAGTTTGCAGGCGCTCAACAATCATCTCACTACGTTGCCGCTCATTATGCTCATGCACCGCCAGCATAGGTGTAGTGATGCCAAATTGTTGCATTAAATGAGCACTATGACGGGTATCCTCGGCGGCGATCAAATCAACCTGCTTAAGGGTATCTATAGCCCGCGGGCTCATATCCTGTAAGTTACCAATAGGGGTGGCTACGACATATAAACTGGATTTATTCATCTACTTTTAATCTTGTTATCCATATAATCTAGCTTGAAGAGGGAATTTTCTCTAAAATGACGCGTCTAAACTAACTCAGCAGCGCCTTCTCAATGATCCTATAGAGACGTTATTGTAACCTAATTTTAAACCCCATTACCCATGACGTTTAATTCTTCCCCATTAATACTTATCAAATTGGCCCAGGGTCTGGCAGCCAAACGATATTGGCATTATCTAATGGGGCTAGTTTGTCTGGTAATTATTAGTGGTTGCCAAACGAATACGCAACCACAGGCAACATCAGCGCCTAGCATGAGTGTTGAACCCGAACCAATATCTACCCCCATTCCAGAAGCGCCCCCTCCGAGCCAGCCAACCCAAGATGCTTTGGTTATTCACTTGGATATGACGCCACAAAAACCAGAAGTGGCCAAGCCAAAGATTGCCGAGATTGCTGAGCTAGATACAACAGTAGCCATAGCCGAAGTAGAGGTAGAGGCCGAGATAGTTGAAGTAGCCGATCATGTGTCAGCAGAAAAGGTAGCTAGTGGCAATATACCAAATGGTCCAGCCGAGTTGGCGCCAAACAAAATAGAAAACACTGATGCCCAAGATGCACCTCAGAGTGCCGCCGGGCAAGCCTCTGAAGAGAACAAAACCTCTATTGTCGCTACACCTAAAAAAAATACCGCACCCAAGCCCCCAGCCATCTCCCCTGCACAACAGCAACAACAGTTGTTAGACTTAGCTGAGAGTATGCTAGCAGCAGGCTATGTTGACCTAAGCTTGGGATTATTAGAACAAATAGAAGTAGAAAAACTGCCATCGCAATCGTTAAGTCGATATTTTGCCTCTATGGCTACAAGCTATCTGCAATCTGGAAACAGCAACGCAGCCCTAGAAATATTAGAGCAAGCTAAAGTCCTAGATCCAAATCCAGATATGGCTAGCCAAAATCAACGCCTCATTTTATTGCAACAAGCTTATACCGATAACCAACAATTTTTATCTGCGGCCCTAACTGCAATCGCTATTACTAACCGACATGGATCTGAAACAGAGGCATCAGATACTTCCTCAGCTAACCATGATGTTATCTGGGATTTATTGATGCAGGTTTCTAACCAGCAACTCAAAACACGTTTGAATAGTCCCATAGAGCCCAATGCTAAAGCATGGTTGCAATTAGCACTCAGTACCCAAGGCCTGCTTAATCTAGATCAACAACAAGCAGCCATTATGGCATGGCAGCTGCAATATCCATTGCATGCAGCAGCACTTGACCTGCCAAAGGCCCTTGCCAAGCTAGTGCAATTAAAGCCTCGAGAAAATCAAAAACTAGCACTATTGCTTCCTACTAGTGGTCCTCTAGGCAAGCTCGGCCAGGCAGTAATAGATGGCTTTATGGCGAATTATTATCAAGCTATGGCACAGTGCGAGCAACCCTGTAATAGCCTGCCACAGCTAGAGTTTATCAATAGTGACAAGGTGGAAAACTGGCAGCAGTTGTATTATGACTTGGAAGATCAAAATGTTGACTTGGTTATTGGGCCCCTAGACAAAACTAAGGTTGACCTGATAAATGAATTGCCAGAGCGAAATATAACCACACTGGCATTAAACTTTATTCGTAATGATAATCTTGATCATAGCCTTACTGATACGCTGTTAACAGAAACGCAAGTAGACTGGAGCATCGCCTCTTACTATCCAGAGCAAGTTTTAGCACCACAGCCAGAGCCAGAGTCCAATACAGTTAGCCAAAACACCTTGTTTCAATTTAGTTTATCTATTGAGGAAGAGGCACGCCAACTCGCAACTCGTGGCCATAATCAGGGTTTACGTCAAGCTTTAATCATTGCCGCCAATAGTGACTGGTCACAAAGAGCTAGCAAGGCCTTCCAACAACAATGGCAAGCCCTAGGCGGACAAGTAACAGGCCATGTTAGCTTTACTGGCGATGGTGATCACGCAGACAGCATTAGCCAAGTGTTACTGACTGATACGAGTAAATTACGTCGTAAAGAATTACAAAAAACCATAGCTACAAATGTGAAGTTTGAACCGCGCCGCCGTCAGGATGTCGATCTAGTAGTGATATTAGCCCTCCCGGAAGATGCACGCCAATTAATGCCTACCCTGGCCTTCCATCATGCTGGTGATATAACCGTATATGCCACCCATCATGCTTATCAAGGCCCAACCACAAGTACTCGTGATAGAGATCTTAATCGCCTTTATTTTAGCGATATACCATGGATGCTTGAGCCAGATACCGTTGCACAACAAGTGGCTACTATCTGGCCCAATAGCCAAAGATACAGTCGTTTATTTGCCCTTGGCGCTGATGCGTTTTTGTTATATCCCCGCTTACAACAAATGCAAATCTTTAGCACCACAAAGCTAGAGGGCATGACCGGATTATTGCGTATCGACGAGCAAAACCGTATTACTGCTAACCTTACTTGGGCGCGTTTCCAACGTGGTCAACCCAAAGTACAGAGACAATGAGTTATAGCAAGCAGATGGGCGACTGGGCTGAAGAACAAGCCTGTCTACATTTACAAAAATTAGGTTGGCATATTGTCACACGTAACTTTCACTGCCAACGGGGCGAATTGGACTTGGTAGCCAAACGTGACAATAGTATTCGCTTTGTTGAGGTCAAGTATCGACGCAGTGAAGCCATGGGCGGTGCCTTAAGTAGTATTACCCCACAAAAACGTCAACATTTAATTTATGCGGCACAAACCTTCCTCCAACGCTTCCCTCATTTTTATGCTTCTATGGCTAGTTTTGATCTTATCTGTGTCAGTGGTAGGCCACAGGGCCAAGTTAAGCTACAATGGCTAACAAATATTTTTTCACTAGATGACTAAGACCAATATTATGGAACTGCAGGACCTGACTATAGCGCATTTCCACGACCATATGGGAGCGAGTGCAGAAGCAGCAGAAACACTGCCAGAATCGATCACCATGGCTGCGGAACTTTTATTTGCTTGCTTGGTCAATGATGGCAAGATACTGATATGTGGAGATGGTCACCATAACGCTAACGCATCACATTTATGTAATGCTCTAATGTCACGTCATGGGCAAGATCGACCTGCCTTACCAGCCTTGCATATTGGTGCTGATAGCGCTCTGCAAAGCACTCTTATGCATCAAAACCCAAAACAGGAATTATTTGCCAGGCAAATAACGACCCTTGGACAGGCAGGTGATGTGTTAGTGGTATTAGCCGGACCTCAAGATTCAAGTAATGTTGTGCAAGCTGTGCAAGCCGCCCATGCACAAGATATGCAGGTGATTGTCATTGGTAGCCAACAGATGCAACAATTGGATGCGGTCTTAGTACCAGACGATATAACTATCGCTGTGCCGGGTGAGCGTTTTGCTACCCTGCTACAACAACAATTAATGGTAGCATTGATGATTAGTGATTTAATTGATTACCAACTATTTGGGAGCAATGAAGAGTATGTTTAAGCAATTTTGCAAATTAACCATGGTCGTATTAGCAACAAGCTTGATAGTGGCTTGCTCACCAGCCAACCTCAGTAGCGAACCTATAGAAATTAATGAGGGCAGTCGCTCCCTAGGCACAGTGTATAATGACCAACTTATAGAAAATATTGCTACTGACAGCATCCGCCGTTCATCTAGCTTATTACGCGATGCTCACTTTAGTGTGGTGTCATTTAACGGTATTGTTTTGCTCACTGGTCAAGTACCCAGTGAAGATACACGTGTGCTTGCAGGAGCCAAAACTCAGCTAGTGGTAAATGTGCGCAAAGTGCATAACGCATTAACCATCGGTCCGGCTTCGAAAGCCCTTGTGCGCGCCAATGACGCATTGATCACCACCCAAGTTAAAGCAATGATGATTGGCGAAACACAATTCCCCGCAACTCGCGTCAAAGTATTTACAGAAAGTGGCGTGGTATACTTAATGGGCTTAGTTACCCAAGCAGAAGCAAAATGGTCAATAGATATTGCTAGTCGCGCCCGAGGCGTGCAAAAGATTGTTAAAGTGTTTGAGTATATTGACTAAAAAGCATAGCCAAAATCATCTATTTTCCCATCTATAAAAAAAGGGTTAGATAACATCTAACCCTTTTTTTATATGTTCTTAGAACAGTTACCAAAATAGCTTACCTGCTTATTTAATAACTTTAAGTGTTGGGCGCCCTTTAGACTTATCAGGCCCTGATTTAGTGGGTGGTAAAGGTTGTTCTGGATCAGGTATGCCTGGCTCGTAACCAAATCCCATACCCTGCCCTGACTGCTTTGCATAAATCGCTTTTACCGCAAGAATAGGCACATAGACTTGCATGGGCACACCACCAAAGCGGGCACTAAAGCTAATAGCTTCATCTTCCATTTGCAGTGTTTGCACAGCAGTAGGGCCAATATTTAAGATGATTTGCCCATCGGAAACAAACTGTTCTGGCACCATCACTGAGGCGAGAGTAGCATCAACAACTAAATAAGGTACATCATCGTTGTCCAGAATCCACTCATACAGCGCTCTGACCAAGTAGGGACGACTAGGTGTCACAGGCATCAATATCAAGCCTTAGATACGAATTTCACGTTCAGTTTCCGATAAACTCTCTTGGAAACCTTCACGTTCAAATAAACGTTCCATATACTCAAGCATAGGCGCAGCTTGCTGTTCTGGTAGATCAATACCAAGTTGTGGCAAGCGCCACAAGATCGGAGCAATACAACAATCTACTAGAGTAAATTCTTCACTCATAAAGAAGTCTTTTTCGGCAAAAATAGGTGCCGTGGCAATTAAGCTATCACTTAACTCCTGCTGTGCGGCTTCGACTTCATCATCATCTGTTGAGGTCAAAATTAAATCCGCCAAGCGACACCAATCGCGCTCTATACGATACATATACAGACGACTTTCCGCCCGAGCTACAGGATAAACCGGTAGCAGAGGAGGATGAGGGAAACGCTCATCCAAGTATTCCATCATAACATTGGCTTCATATAAAACCAGATCACGATCAACTAGGGTTGGAAGGCTATTGTAGGGATTAAGATCAGCTAGATCCTCGGGCTTATGATCCGCATCTACATCAATAATATCGACCGTAACCCCCTTTTCTGCCAACACGATACGCACACGGTGGCTATAGTGGCTTGCACCATCAGAGAAAAAGGTCATAGAAGATCGTTTGGCGACGACACCCATTGTGGTTACACCTCATATTGTTAAATTAATGCATTAGCATTGTAAACTATTACGCGACCCAAGCACGAATTTTCATGCTTAAAGGTCGCGTGCAAAGGAAACAAATTCCTTTCTAAAAACGATGATTAGGCGACTCAATAGAGCAACCTAACTTAACTTAGTGGATATCTCGCCAGTATTCTTTATACAAGAAGTAGAAAATTACTGTCATAAACAACAAGAAAAGAATCACTTTAACGCCTAAACTTTTACTTTCTTGTAAGTAAGGTTTAGAGGTATAAGCCAAAAAGTTGGTCAAGTCATACATGGCCTGATCAAATTCAGCGGGTGACATCTCACCTGTGCCCTCATCTACTAGCAACACTTCACAACTTTCTTCAGTCATGGGCTTACCAGTTAAAGTATCAAACACAGTCTTGCCACTATCATCAACCATAGGGACTTGGCCACAGCCTTTACGCTGGATGCCCTGTACTTCAGCTAACACATTAGGCATACCCACATTTGGATAAACCACATTGTTAACACCATATGGGCGACTTTCATCCACATAGAAACTGCGCAAATAGGTGTAGACCCAGTCGGCACCACGCAGGTTAACTTCATTAGTCAAATCAGGTGGCGGCGCACCAAACCAGCCTTTGGCTTGGTCAGAATCCATCGCATTAGTCATCTGCTCACCAATCTTTTGGCCTGAATGAACTAAATGCTCCATCATCAAATCAGCTGGGATTTCTAAATCTCTGGCGGCACGCTCATATCGCTGATACTGAGCAGAGTGACAACCCAGACAGTAGTTCACATAAAGCTGCATACCACGCTGCAAGGACTCATGGTTGGTGGCATCAACTTGAATATTATCAAGTTTAACGTTGCTACCACCAGCAGCCAAAGCAAACACTGGTGCCAATATCAGGGCACTAACTAGCAATAACTTTTTCATTAGTCTGTTACCCTCTCTGGTACTGGCTTGGTTTTTTCCATTCGGGTGTAGAATGGCATCAGGATAAAGTACAAGAAGTACAGCAAGGTACACCACTGCGCAAGTAGTGTGCGGCCTGGGGTTGCACTCTTAGTACCTAAGTAACCAAGGATAATAAAGCTGATGACAAAGATAATCAGCCAAATGCGACTTAACCAACCTTTGTAACGCATGGATTTCACAGGGCTACGATCTAACCATGGCATCACAAATAAGATGGCAATGGCTGCACCCATAGCAACTACACCCCAGAACTTCGCATCCATGCCAAACAAAGGATAAGTAATGGCACGCAGAATGGAATAGTAAGGCGTAAAGTACCAAACTGGTGCTATATGTTCAGGCGTCTTAAGTGGATTTGCCGGCTCATAGTTTGGCTTTTCAATAAAGTAGCCACCACCTTCTGGGAAGAAGAAAATAATTAAGCAGAATACGGTTAAGAAAATACCGATAGCGACCAAATCCTTGATTACTAGATAAGGGAAGAAGGCTACACCATCGACTGGCTTACCGTTTTCATCCTTATTCTTCTCAATATCAATACCATCAGGGTTGTTAGAACCGACGTCATGCAGCGCTAAAATATGCAAAACCACTAGAGCCAAAATCACAATTGGCAAGGCAATAACATGCAAAGAGAAGAAACGGTTTAGGGTGATACCAGAAATCAGGAAGTCACCACGAACCCAGGTCATAAGGTCATCACCAATAACCGGAATAGCACCAGCCAGAGACAAGATTACCTGCGCACCCCAGTAGGACATTTGTCCCCATGGCAATAGATAGCCAAAGAAACCTTCTGCCATTAGGGCTAAGTAGATAGCCATACCAAATAGCCAAATCAACTCACGTGGCTTTTGGTAAGAACCGTACATAAGCCCACGGAACATATGCAAATACACAACCACAAAGAAGGCAGATGCGCCGGTTGAGTGCATATAGCGTATCAGCCAGCCCATTTCCACATCACGCATAATATATTCTACGGAAGCGAAAGCGCCTTCAGCTGAAGGCTCATAGGACATAGTTAGCCAGATACCGGTAACTATTTGGTTTACCAGTACCAATAAAGATAATACCCCAAACACATACCAGAAGTTGGCTGGCGCAGCATAGTACTTCGACATATGCTCCTGCCACATTTGCGTCAGAGGGAAGCGATCATCGATCCAACGAATAACACCTTTTTCTGCCTTAGGGCGATTAGGATTACCGACAGCCATTATGCATTACCTCCATCTTCACCAATCAAGATTACATCATCAGACATATAATAGTGGGGTGGGATTTCTAGATTAGTCGGTGCAGGTTTAGCTTTATATACCCGACCAGACAAATCAAAAGTGGAACCATGACATGGGCAGTAGAAACCACCCTTCCAATCAGCCCCTAAGTCAGCAGGAGCAACCTCTGGGCGATAAGTTGGCGAACAACCAAGATGAGTGCAGATACCAATCATTACCATATACTCATCACGTAGTGAACGCGCTGAATTTCCAGGAACATAGTCTGGCTGCTTGGATTTTGCCGAATCAGGGTCAGCAACACTAGCATCTAAACCAGGTAGGTTAGCCAGAGCTTCAGCCGTGCGCCGTACAATCCATACGGGTTTACCACGCCATTCCACAATCATCTGTGCACCAGGTTCTAGTTTACTGATATCCGCCTTTACTGGAGCGCCAGCCGCTTTGGCTTTTTCACTCGGGCTCCAGGAGGCCACAAACGGCACTGCCGCGCCTACTGCTCCAACGGCACCCACAGCAGTAGATGCGCCGACCAGCAAACGACGACGGGTTGTGTTTACGCCATCATTACTCATTCAATTTATCTCCAGCAAGCACTAGCTAATTTAGTTAGCTAACAGCTTGTCCTTTTGAGGTGTTATAAAGGACCAAAAATTACCAGCGCATATGTTAAAGGAAAGCCCCAAAATAGACAAGGTAAATAACCTTGTGATCCATAGGACTAATTGTTAATTTCTTTAATCATCGACCAAGCTACTATCGATTCAGGCAACTGTATATTTGGGCAATCAAAAATTGTTGGTTTTTTTATTGTTTTAAACGCAAAAACCCAGCACAAAGGCTGGGTTTTGTATAAATATATCCAAATTTTAACGCTTGGAAAATTGTGGCTTCTTACGTGCTTTACGCAGACCCACTTTCTTACGTTCAACTTCACGAGCATCACGGGTAACAAAACCAGCGGCACGCAGAGTAGGACGTAAGGTTTCATCATACTCCATCAAAGCACGAGTAATACCGTGACGAATAGCACCGGCTTGACCGAAGCCACCACCGCCAGTAACAGTGATCTTGATATCAAACTTGCCGATAGTTTCAGTCAGTTCTAAAGGCTGACGCACAATCATGCGAGCCGTTTCACGACCAAAGTAAACATCGATAGAACGATCGTTGATGGAGATATTACCTGTACCAGGAGTCAGGAATACACGTGCAGTAGAGGTCTTACGACGACCAGTACCATAGTATTGAGTAGCTGCCATGATAGTCTCCTTACAAAGTCAGTTCTTGAGGCTGTTGTGCCTGATGTGGATGCTCAGTACCAGCGTAAACCTTTAACTTGGAATACATGGCACGACCCAAAGGACCTTTTGGCAACATACCTTTGACTGCGAATTCGATAGTACGCTCAGGAGCATGATCAACCATCTGTTCGAAAGACATGGAACGAAGACCACCAGGATAACCGGTATGACGATAATACATTTTGTCTTGAGCCTTATTACCAGTCACATGTACCTTCTCGGCATTAACAACAACAATGTAGTCGCCAGTATCAACATGTGGGGTATATTCAGGCTTATGCTTGCCACGCAAACGGCGGGCGATTTCAGTTGCCAAACGGCCTAAGGTTAAACCTTCTGCATCGACAACGTACCAGTCACGAGTAACTTCGGCTGGCTTAGTACTTACGGTTTTCATTTTTGATAACCTATTCTTGGCGAAACGGATCAATAGATCGTCTTTCGCACTTACCTATAATTATTGGTTATGAGTAACAATGGGTAAACTGCACTCATAACTTGATAGCGCAGAAAATCTGCGAGGGCGAATTATATAGGATTTGATAACAAAAGAAAACTCTTAATCAGCGCTTTTAAGATGCGTTAAGTGTTACCTAACATGGGGTAAATTATTACTCATAAAGACAAGCTAAATGCCGATATGCACATGCTACCAGTCAGACTTATTGGAACCCTAAGCTACTTAATACTACTAGGCTTAACGGGGATATCATATTGCGGACGATCAACATTTATATCGGTGTCTTGCAAACCATAACGCTCGTCTAAAGTGCCATGTTCGGCATCGGGCTTTTTCGGCGCATAATCCATAGGAGGGCGCACCATCACTTGAGGGGCTTGCTCAGCCACCACACTTTGCTGTGATGTTTCATCTAAACGTAACAAGGCTTCCACGGTCTCTGGATCATCACAAAGAGCTTGGGCACCTTTGCTAAGTTCGGCATGAACCTTTCGATAACTGTCGGTAAGGGCATTAACTGCTGTGGCCGTATCAGCAAAGTGCAAAGCCACTTGTTCTTTATATTCAGCCAACTCATTTTGCGCCGCCGCCAGTTGTTCAGTCAGTTGATTCTGAATCGTCATATCAGAGTTATTATTACGCCCAATGACAAAACCAATGGCTAAACCCAGTAACAGGATTACCAACCAAAAAAACCAGTCATTGCCTAATAATTCCACGCTTATCTCCTACCCAGATACCAAAATGGTCAACGACTCCTAATCTGGAGTCCATATGCATATTGTAATGAAAAAAAACAATTAAACCAGCGCCTAGAGTAGATAGAGGCGACTAAATTTTACACACAGCCATGTTTTAGGATTTTTATAACTAGACTAAGGTGGTCGATTATGAAAATAATAGCCATCAGTGGTAAAATGCCAACCTAAATTTTCTCACCCATCAAATACGATTGCGCCACACCATGGAAACACCACTTTCCCGCTATCAGGCCGACCAACAACGTGCAGAATTTTCTGCTGACCCAGCACAAATGGAAGCAGTTGGCCATTTGCAACGTTTGTTTGATGAATTACTCATACCTAAGAGCAAGGTATCAACCCTAAAACGTATTTTTGGCCAACAGCAAAATCCTACACCTCAAGGTTTATATTTTTGGGGCGGCGTTGGCCGCGGCAAAACCTATTTAATGGATATTTTCTATGAATGTTTACCCATTAAAAATAAGCATCGCACTCATTTTCATCGCTTTATGCGCGATGTTCATAAACGCCTCGAACAATATCAAGGCGCCCGCAACCCATTACAGAAAGTAGCTGCTGATCTAGCAGCTGAAGCCACAGTCCTGTGCTTTGATGAATTTTTTGTCACCGATATTACCGATGCCATGATTCTTGGCGGGCTGCTAGAAGCGTTAATGTCCCACCAAGTTGTGCTTATCGCTACCTCTAATATTGAGCCGGCTAAACTGTATGAAAACGGCCTCCAGAGACAACGTTTTCTGCCGGCTATAGCCTTGTTGGAAAAGCATACTCTTATCGTTAATGTCGACGGTGGCACTGATTATCGCCTACGTAACCTTAAGCAAGCAGAGTTATACCATTGCCCCCTAGACGAAGAGGCTGATATCAGCTTAGAAAAGAGCTTTGCCGCCCTATCCCCTTTGGGTAACGATAATCTAAGCAACGGGGTTATTGACATTAATCAACGTCGTTTTCATTTTCGTAAGCAATGTGAAGATGTTATATGGTTTGATTTTGCTGAACTATGCAATAAACCCCGCTCACAAAATGACTATTTGGAGATTGCCAGCGAGTACCACGCGCTGGTGTTAAGCAATGTCCCCCAGATGAATCGCAATACTGATGACCAAGCGCGGCGTTTTGTTAATCTAGTTGATGTCTGTTATGACGCCAATGTAAAACTAATTATCTCAGCAGCAGTAGACTTACTCGAACTATATACGGGTGGCGGGTTGGATTTTGTGTTCCAACGCACTCTGAGTCGACTCCAAGAAATGCAATCGGAAGAATATCTAGCCAAAGGGCATATTGCTTCTTAATATTACATTTAAAAATGACTATTTAAGCTGGATTGTCGATATCAATAAACTCACAATCTAAGTCAAATTCTTGCTGCAGGTGCTGAGCCAGTGCCTGCACTCCGCCACGCTCTGTGGCATGATGCCCAGCAGCAAAATAGTGTATGCCATTTTCACGAGCACTATGCACAGTGGCTTCAGAAATCTCGCCAGATACGTAGGCATCCAGCTCAAGTTCAATGGCCTTATCAATATAACCTTGCGCACCACCTGTACACCAGCCAATTCGACGAATCGGACGCTGATCAGGTGCAATATGTAGTACCTTGCGCCCTAATTTCTGTTCCAGTGACAAGGCTATTTGCTCAGCACTCTGTGCTGCTGGCAATTCACCCCATAAACCCAAAGCAGTAGTACCATCGCCTGTTAAATGACCCCCTATGGGCCACCCCATTAGTTGACCCAACTGGATGTTATTGCCTACTTCAGGATGACAGTCTAAGGGCAAATGAAAAGCCCAAAGGTTAATATCATTGACTAGTAGGCTTTTAATGCGGCGCTGTTTCATACCCACAATAGCATCGGATTCATTACGCCAAAAGTACCCATGATGCACAATAATAGCCTGGGCTTTTTCGGCAATAGCTCTATCAATCAAGGCTTGAGTCGCCGTCACACCGAAAACAACTTTGCTGATTTCTTCTGCACCTTCCACCTGCAGACCATTGGGGCAATAGTCTTTGAACAAAGAGGTTTGTAGTAACTGAGCTAGATGCTGATCAAGCTGAGGGCGTAAAATAGACATAAAGTTTCCATATAAAAGCTATAGCAAGCGATAATTAAGCCATGACAAGGTTGTTAAAATTTTGCCAAGCCAACAACGAAAGTTTAAACTAATAACTAGCTATCACCAACTATCAGGCAAATGGAACGCCTATGTCTAAATCAGCTAGGTATCTAAGTATATATATTCTACTCGGCATTATTGTCGGGCTAGCTTTAGGCTTGGCGGGACAGGGCCCCATACTGCGCTGGTTAACTGAGCTTAATTCCCCTCTACATAACAGCCCAACCAAAATCTCCCAAGGCTATGGGGATGCAGTTGCCAAAGTATTGTCATCCGTGGTCAGTATCTATGGCATTCGTATTGACCAAAATGCCAATCCTGAACTACTAAAAGAGCCTCACTATCAACAATTTTTAAAGGATAATATAGCCACCGAGCAAGTTGCGGGTATTAGTCTTGGTTCTGGCGTTATTGTCAGCCCAGACGGCCATATCTTAACCAACTATCATGTTATCGCTAGTGCCGATCGTATTGAAACAAAACTGCATGATGGCAACACAGCAGTAGCCACGGTGATTGGTATTGATCCGGCCACCGATTTAGCTTTATTGCAAATAGATTTACCTGATTTAACACCTGCTTCGATTCCGCGTAAGGCCAATAGCCGTCCAGGCGATATAGTCTTGGCTATTGGTAATCCTCATGGTTTAGGTACCTCTGTTACCATGGGTATTATCAGTGCTATGGGGCGCAATCAACTAGGCTTAAATACCTATGAAAATTATATTCAAGTCGATGCGGCCATAAATCAAGGTAATTCTGGTGGCGCTCTAGTAAATACAGCTGGCCAATTAATTGGCATCAATAAAGCCCACTTTTACAATTCGGAATCTAGTAGTCGCAGCCAAGGCTTGGGCTTGGCCATACCCATTAGTACCGCCAAACAGGTTGCTGAGAGCTTACTACGCGATGGCAAAGTTATTCGAGGTTGGTTAGGTGTCACCAGCGAACTAATTAGCCAACAAGCCAAAGGCACCCTATCCCAATATGGTCAGCAAGAAAAAATCCTTATTACTGGGGTTTATGAGGGCAGCCCAGCCTTTTCAGCTGGCTTACAACAAGGCGATATTATTACCAAATTTAATGGTCAAAGTGCTGATAATGCTCGGGCTGCACTTGACTATATTGCCAACCTTAGACCTGGCTCAAAACTTAGTATTACTTATTTGCGTCAAGATCAAGAATATACTACTGAAGCCACTATAGGTATCCGTCCCACCGCGCAATAAGTAGCGTTTACAAGCTGCTGGTGTTTATAGATAATGGCAGGCCCACAGCGCAGCCGAGTATACTCCTTAAAAAAGTATTAACTTTATGAAAAATAAAGATACGCTATTTGCCACACCTATGGAAACGAGCCCATTTGAGTTTAATGCTCAAGTGGCGGATGTATTTGACAATATGATCCAGCGCTCCGTACCTGGCTACAATTTTTTATTGGATGTTATTGCTGTTTTAGGCCAGCGCTATGGAATTGAGCACAGCCAATGTTATGACCTGGGCTGTTCTTTGGGTACTACCAGTCTGCGTTTGCGGCAAAACTTACCTGCCAGTTGCCATGTTATTGGCGTTGATAACTCGGCAGCCATGGTGAGTCGTTGCCAACATAATATGGCTCGTGATCATAGTCAGGCTAGTTATGAAATTTGCCAGCAAGATATCCAAAATACGCATATAGAAAATGCCTCAATTGTCATACTTAACTTTACCTTACAGTTTATTGAAGATGACGAGCGCCAGCATATTCTCAATAAAATATATGCAGGGATGAGACCGGGTGGGGTTTTACTGTTAGCAGAAAAAGTCTGTTTCGACACGCCTGGGCAACAGCAACTGCAAACCGATTTGTATCACGATTTTAAACGCTTACAGGGTTATAGTGATTTGGAAGTTGCTCAAAAGCGCGCTGCTTTGGAAAATGTACTGGTACCTAATACCTTAGAGCAACATCATAAGCGCTTGCTTAATGCTGGTTTTAAGCAAATTGAAGTGTGTATGCAATGTTTTAACTTTGCCGCTCTGCTCGCCTTTAAGTAAAACTATATTCTGATTTATGACTATTTCTTTAGACGCTTTTTTTAGCTCCACAGCTGATACCCCAATAGCTAAATTCCATGCACCACTAAAAATGGCTCTGCAAGAACATTACGCTGCCAAAATTCATGGCCGCACCAGCGAATGGGATCAGGCCTTAGCTTGCTTACCAAGAGCTAATTTTGAGCATGTTGATCTATCTCAAGAGCGGGTAACTATACCCCTGCCCAGTGACTGGCAATTAGATAAGCAAGAGCTGAAAGAAAACTTGATGGCTTTTAAACCTTGGCGCAAAGGCCCGTGGCACTATCTGGGTATCGATATTGATACCGAATGGCGCTCAGATTGGAAATGGCAACGTATCGCTCCCCATTGCACAGACTTAACTGGCCGCAATGTGCTGGATATTGGTACTGGCAATGGCTACTTTTTATATCGCATGTTGGGTGCAGGCGCCAAACTAGCTCTAGGAATCGATCCGACACGGATTTTTTTATATCAATTTCACGCCGCGCAACGATTATTAGCACCTAACAATGCCCATTTATTGCCCCTGCGCAGTGAACATCTCCCTGCCTTTGGCTGCTTTGATACTGTGTTTTGTTTAGGCGTGCTCTATCACCGCCGATCACCTATTGATCATCTGCAGGAGCTATTTAGTTATCTGCGCCCAGGTGGCGAGCTGGTTTTAGAGACACTGGTGGTTCCAGGTGACAAATACACCATCTTAGTTCCGGCTGATCGGTATGCAAAAATGGCCAATGTCTGGTTTTTACCGAGTACTGAAGCATTAGAAAATTTATTACAACGGGTAGGCTTTCAGGATGTTCGGACAGTTGATATCAATCAAACCAGTGTTCAAGAACAGCAAGCAACTGAGTGGATGACATTTCACTCGTTAGAGCAATTTCTTGATCCCAGCAATCCAGAGCTGACAGTGGAAGGCTATCCAGCACCCTTAAGAGCTACTTTGATAGCTACCAAATAGACGCCAAATAGCCAATCGAGCCCTATGGTCTAAGATTTATAGACTAGTCTTTCAGTATACGGTACTCAGCTGAACGTGCGTGCGCATCTAAGCCCTCACCTCGGGCCAGCACTGATGCCACCTTACCCATCTTACTAGCACCCTCTGGGGAAAACATAATCAGTGACGAGCGTTTCTGGAAGTCATACACGCCTAGGGGTGATGAGAAACGAGCAGTACCCGAGGTTGGCAATACATGGTTCGGCCCAGCACAATAATCGCCTAACACTTCAGCCGTATGACGGCCCATAAAAATGGCCCCCGCATGACGAATCTTAGGTAGTAGCGCTTCGGGATCAGCAACGGACAATTCTAAGTGCTCAGGCGCAATACGATTGGTGATTTCAAGGGCCTCATCCATATTAGCCACTTTTACTAAGGCACCTCGGTTTCGCATGGAAACCTCAGCAATATCCTCGCGACCTAAAGTAGGCAACAAGCGCTTTAAGCTAGCTTCGACTTGATCTAGATAGTCGTCATCATCACACAATAAGATGGACTGGGCTTGTTCATCATGCTCAGCCTGGGAAAATAAATCCATAGCAATCCAATCAGGATCAGTCTGACCATCACATAAAATTAGAATCTCAGATGGGCCAGCAATCATATCGATACCACAGACACCAAAAACTGCACGCTTAGCTGTCGCTACATAAATATTGCCGGGGCCAACAATTTTGTCTACTTTGGGCACCAGTTGGGTACCATAGGCCATAGCTGCAACGGCCTGAGCACCACCTATAGCGAATACGCGATCCACACCAGCCACGGCTGCCGCCGCCAAAACCAAAGGATTAACTTGACCATTAGGCATGGGTACGGCCATAACCACTTCACGTACCCCTGCCACCTTAGCTGGAATGGCATTCATTAACACAGAAGAAGGATAACTGGCCTTACCACCGGGCACATAGATACCCACTCTATCCATGGGCGTCACTTGCTGGCCTAATAAAGTGCCATCAGCTTCCATATAACGCCAAGAATCTTGCTTTTGCTTTTCATGGTAAGTACGAATGCGGTCAGCAGCTACCATCAGGGCATCGCGCTGCTCAGCCCCAAGGTTATCCAAGGCAGCCTGCAGCTTATCTGGGGATACTTCAAGATTAGCCACAGTCTTAAAGTTAGCCCGATCAAGTTGCTTGGTAAGCTGCAACAAAGCGGTATCACCTTGTTGTTTTATGCGCTCGATAATATCGTTAACTGTTTGCTGGACTCGTGGATCTGACACACTTTCCCAAGCTAATAAGCTGTCCATACGCGAATTAAAATCGATATTCGAAGCATCCAGACGCTTGACTTGCAGTGGCATAAATTAACTCTCCTGAGCAGCTATAACTGCCTTGGTCAAAAGCTCTACAATAGGGTTTATACGAGCATGTTTAAGCTTCATTGAAGCCTCACCAACAACTAAACGGCTACTAATATCAGCAATTTTTTGTAATGGTTCAAGGCCATTGGCACGCAGGGTATTACCCGTGTCAACAATATCCACAATCTCATCAGCTAAACCAAGAATGGGCGCTAGCTCCATAGCCCCATATAGTTTAATAATATCTACCTGCTGACCCTGCTGTGCATAATACTGCTTAGTTAAATTGACAAATTTCGATGCCACCCGCAAACGCCGACCAACTGGTTTGGCTCCCACCGGGGCGCAGGTCATTAACCGACACTTAGATATCTGCAAATCTAAGGGTTCGTATAAGCCAGCCCCACCATGCTCCATTAATACATCTTTACCAGCCACGCCCATATCAGCGGCGCCATAAGCCACATAAGTTGGCACATCCGTAGCGCGAATTACCAACAACCGAATATCAGGCTGATTGGTTTCGAATACCAGCTTACGACTAGTATATATATCCTCAGTTGGCTCAATACCTGCTGCCGCAAAAAGGGGTAAGGTTTCTTTTAAAATACGCCCCTTAGAAAGAGCAATGGTCAAACGATTAGCCATGGCCGTTAACAATCCTATACAACACGTTTAATGCTGGCACCCAAGGCACCCATTTTTTCTTCGATACAATCATAGCCACGATCAATATGATATATACGATCAATCACGGTCTCACCATCAGCCACCAAAGCGGCAATTACTAAACTCGCTGAAGCACGCAAATCAGTTGCCATAACCGGTGCTGCCTGCAGGCGCTCAATACCTTCATGAATCACAGTATTGCCTTCAACCGTCACATTGGCGCCCATACGAGCCATTTCATTAATATGCATAAAACGATTTTCGAAAATGGTTTCCGTGATCCGTCCACTCCCCTCCGCCACTGCATTTAAAGCTGAAAATTGAGCTTGCATATCCGTAGGGAAAGCCGGATAAGGCGCTGTTTTTATGGTAACCGCCTTAGGACGTTTACCCGCCATATCCAGTTTAATCCAGTTAGGCCCCGTTTCTATTTGGGCACCAGCCTCTTCCAGTTTTACCAATACAGCTTCTAAAATATCTGGACGCGTGTCTTTCACCGTAATACTGCCACCCGTTGCTGCTGCGGCCACCAAATATGTACCTGTTTCAATACGATCGGGTAGCACGCTAAAATCACATCCGTTAAGGCGTTCCACACCCTCAACACGAATGGTATCAGTACCATGACCAGTAATTTTTGCACCCATAGCAATTAAGCATTCAGCCAAATCAACCACTTCTGGTTCTTTCGCTGCGTTATCAATAATGGTTTCGCCTTCCGCCAAGGTGGCTGCCATCAGAATATTTTCAGTACCCGTTACTGTCACGGTATCAAAAAAGATATGAGCACCCTGTAGGCGATCAGCTACAGCATGAATATAACCATCTTCTACATCAACTTTAGCGCCCATGGCCTCTAAACCACGGATATGCAAATCAACAGGACGACTACCAATTGCACAACCACCTGGCAGAGAAACCCGCGCTTCACCATAGCGTGCCACTAAAGGACCAAGCACTAGAATTGAGGCACGCATGGTCTTCACTAGTTCATAGGAAGCTACGAAACTAT
This sequence comes from Pseudomonadales bacterium, assembly GCA_049625185.1. GTDB lineage: Bacteria > Pseudomonadota > Gammaproteobacteria > Pseudomonadales > Balneatricaceae > Njordibacter. The sequence goes on from JBMZUZ010000004.1 coordinate 70,894, forward strand.
TAATACTGCGCGGATCAATTTCCAGACTTAGTTTTTCGCCCACTAACATGGAGACACCCATACGACCTAGCAGCTCAATCATAGTGGTAACATCATGAAGATGAGGCAGGTTTTTGATGGTGACGGGTTCACTGGCTAACAAGGTTGAGGCCAAAATAGGTAAAGCTGAGTTTTTCGCACCAGCTATACGGACACTGCCTGATAATGCCTTGCCACCGATAATACTTAATTTATCCATGCGCTTTCCAATAATGAAGGCTGCCTTAAGTCACTAACTGCGACTTAAGCGTTAATTTTTTCCCATTGTTGTGGGGTATAGGCCTTGATGGTCAAAGCGTGAATTGTACCATCAGCAATATGCTGGCTTAGGCAGCCATATACCAACTGTTGTTTCTTGACGGGGGTCAGGCCTGCAAATACATCGCCCACGACAGTTACAGCAAAATTACAACCTTCACCACTAGGGAATACCTCGGTACCTTCCAGCTGCGTTTCAATTTCTTGCTTTACCTGTGCTACGTCCATACATATGCTCTTTAATTGATTACTGCTAGGTTGCCCATGCAACCCTATGGCAGATAATGACAAGCTGGTTATTATACCGGCCAGAAAAACAAGAATTGTAGCAAATTAATGCTATTTTCGACTAGTCAAACTAACCCTTGGGACAGTATTTTTGCCGTTAATAAGTGCCAGTGGTCCAGTTATTGATAACCTGATCCATATTATTACCATATTGGCGCATAGCGGTGGCAAATTGGTTACGGAATGCCAAGCCAAGATTAACACCATCTAATACCACATTGGTCACTTTCCAAGCACCGCTTTTGTTCGACATAGTGTAATGAATATCATAAACACTATTATCAGCATAAACTTTGACCCACACCTTTTCCCGCCCAGCACGACCATCCTCACCAGGGTTTTTCTGCAAATTGTAAGAGTCGATCGCAAATGTTACCAAAGCTTTGGTATATGCTTGCACTAGGGAATCTTGGAATACGCCGACAAAGGCTTCAAACTGTTTTGGTTCTGCACGGCGATAATATTTCGCCATGACACCTTTGGCAATAGCACGATAATCCACGACTGGGGCCAATACATTGGCAATCGATGGCATTATTTCTGGCACAGTTTGTTGGCTGGACTTGGCTAATACAGACAACATATCATCTGTCGTTACTACCACTACTTCACTTGCATCCTGCCATTCATCGGCTTGGGCACTGGGTGCTATGGCTTGTAGCCAAAACACAACCACCAACATCCATGACCGCCAAAAATTTGTGAACGTCATTAACTTAATTCCCACCCAGATTTAGTAATACTTGCCCGATTAACTCTTCTAAAACCAAAGCTGACTGCGTATCTTCAATAATGTCGCCATCAACAAGCATGTCCTCTTCAGCACCAACACTCAAACCGATGTACTTCTCTCCTAACAAACCAGCAGTCAGAATACTTGCACTCGTATCAAGTGATAAATAGTTAACCTGGCCATCAATAGCCATATCAACACGAGCCATCAAAGTCTGCTCATCAATACCGACGGAAGTTACTTCGCCAATAGTCACGCCTGATAAAGTTACCCGCGCCTTAGGTGAGAGACCTGCAGCATTGTCAAACAAGGCGGAAACTTGGTATTGGCTATTACTACCACCAAGATGGCTGCCACTTACCTGTATCGCTAGTGCCAAAAGAGCTACTACGCCGGCCACTAATAGCCCACCAACGCTAACCTCTAGCCATTTTTTTGCCATTACAGGCCTCCAAACATTAATGCTGTCAAAATAAAATCAAAACCTAAGATCAACAATGATGAATATACCACTGTGCGTGTTGTTGCAGTACTGATACCTTGCGATGTAGGTTCACACATATAACCCTGATATAAAGCTGTCCAGGTGACTAGCACAGCAAACACCAAAGCTTTAATCAAACCATTGACAATATCGTCGGCAAAACTGACTGCAGCCTGCATATTGCCCCAGTAGGCACCACTATGAACACCTAACCAATCTACTGCTACCAAATGCCCACCGAAAATCCCTACTAAATTGAAGATAACTACCAGTATGGGCAAGGCAATTACCCCCGCAATAAAACGTGGGGCAACAATACGATGTAATGGATCGACACCAAACATTTCAAGACTGGCCAATTGCTCTGTGGCTTTCATTAATCCCAGTTCAGCAGTCAATGCTGAGCCAGCACGACCAGCAAATAATAAGGCGGCCACTACTGGGGCTAATTCACGCACTAGGGTTAAAGCAACCATCTGCCCAACCGCTTGCTCAGAACCATAATCCACCAACAGTGTATATCCTTGTAGCCCCAAAACCATACCAATAAAGGCTGCCGATACGATAATAATAATTAAGGACTGCACCCCAACCACATATAATTGCTGCACTAAACGTTGCCAACCTCTGGGACCAGGCACCACAGTTACCGATTGCAGCAACATAATTAGCGCTCCACCTAATCCACCTAAACCGCGGAGCAGCCATTGACCAAGAGACTGTAGGCAATTAACAAGCATACTAATGAGACTCCGAACTATGGGTTTGCGTTGAAGTCTGAAGACTAGATTTTGCTTTTATTGTGCGTAATTCTGTTATTAATTCTGGTGCTGGATAATGAAATGGTATAGCACCATCAGCCTGACCATGCATAAATTGATAGACCAACGGATCTGAGCTGTTTAATAGTTTATCAGGACTACCTTGGGCTACTACACCGCCACGGCCTAATAAAATCAACTCGTCAGCAATTTCACAGGCCTCAGCCACATCATGGGAAACCAGCACACTGGTGATCTTTAAATTATCGTTTAATGAGCGAATGAGACGTTGTAGGACCGCCATAGCTATAGGATCCTGGCCAGTAAAAGGCTCGTCATAAAGCACTAGCTCTGGTTCCATAGCAATGGCTCGAGCTAAAGCAACTCGCCTAGCCATCCCCCCTGACAATTCAGCGGGCATAAGTTCTTTTGTGCCTCTTAACCCAACGGCCTCCAACATTAATAAAACCTTATCATTGAGCTCATCAGCGGTCATTGAGGTATGCTCACGTAACGGGAAAGCGACATTTTCAAACACATTTAGATCAGTAAACAAAGCACCACTTTGAAATAGCACGCCCATACGCCCACGTAATTGCGTCAACTTATCTCTAGATATATTAACTAAAGCTTGATCGAAGACTTTGATTTGACCCTGTTGTGGTATCAGTTGCCCGCCGATAAGACGCAATAATGTGGTCTTTCCGCAACCACTTGGCCCCATTATGGCCGTGACACAGCCCTGCTGAATTTGCATATTAAGGCCACTAAAGATAGCCCTAGTGTCGCGCGCAAAGTGTAAGTCACTTATTTCCACCAAAGGAGTTTGGGGCATATATAGTTTCACTCTTTAATTTGGTATAACTATTAGACCATACTGGCCATGAAAACATTCCCCAAGTTTAGCATTAATAGACCCTACTGTGGTATTCTAAGCTTCATTCTGAATATTAATCTTACTTCCCATATGCTTGTCCCTGCTTTTGCTGTTGTTGCGGGTTTAGTCCTCTTGATTTGGAGCGCTAATCGCTTTGTTGATGGTGCCTCTGCAACCGCCTACCATCTAGGCATGTCGCCAATGCTAATAGGCCTTACGGTGATTGCTTTTGGTACCTCGGCACCTGAGATCCTAGTGTCAGCCACGGCGGCCTTTAATGAGGCACCCGGCTTGGCTATCGGTAATGCCCTAGGCTCCAATATAGCCAATATTGCCCTTGTGCTTGGCGGTACTGCTGTGTTTGCATCTGTACCCATTCGAGCTTCATTAGTTCGCCACGAATTACCTGTATTAACCATAGTAACCATAGGCACTGGCTTTTTACTATGGGACCAACATATTGGTTTAGTTGACGGTTTATTAATGCTGGGTAGTTTAGGCATATGTTTAAGTTTATTTAAACGCTTTCAAGAACAAGACAAAAACCCTATCACCCAAGATATTCCTGACATGGCCCTAGCACAAGGTATACTATGGCTAATTATTGGCTTAATCGCCCTAGGATTCGGTTCTCGTATTCTCGTCTGGGGCGCAACAGACATTGCCATCCAGCTAGGTGTAAGTGATTTGGTGATTGGCCTGACAATCGTAGCCATCGGTACTAGCCTCCCAGAACTTGCTGCCTCTATCGTCAGTGCCCGCAAAGGCAAACATGCTATGGCGATTGGTAATATCATTGGTTCTAATATTTTTAATTTACTCGCCGTCATGGCCTTACCAGGCTTAATTTATCCAGCCACCATCAGTGCTGGCGCTTTATGGCGTGATTATGGTTTGATGTTAGGCCTTACTTTGCTTTTATTTGCAATTGGTTTTAAGGCGAGAAAAGGTGGTTTCATACAACGCTGGATGGGTATAGGGCTGTTGTGTATTTACATCCTCTATCTGTATGTGCTTTATGTTAGCGCCCAAGCCTAAGCGAACTATTGTCACTATTGGTAGTCATACTATTATGCAAAGCATCCCTATTTTCAGGTAAATATCTATGCTAGCCAAGCTCAATATAAAATGGATTCTGATCAATCTGTTGGCAGTGTTATTATTATTGTCGGGCTTATGGCTATGGCAACAACAGGTAGAAAATTTATCTAGCCAAGTAACACAAGAATATTCCCCTGATTATTTCTTGGCACAGGCGACTAGCCTTCAATATGACGAAGCTGGCCAGTTAACCAGCAAAATAAGTGGCCAACGCTTTACCCACATTATGGAATTTGCAACTACAGATATTGCCGAACCCAGCTTTCAACTGTTTCAAACAAATCGGGCTGCATGGTTTGGCCGCGCTGATAACGGGGTGGTTATTGATTCAGGTGCACAAATTGACCTTGATGGTAGTGTTTTTATAACGAATGGTCCTGCCCAAGAAAATCCTTTGAGCTTGACCTCAGAAAGCCTTAAAATCTTACCCCAGCAAAATCTGCTTATGGGTAACCAGCAAATAAATATCCAAGGCGGCCAAAGCCAATTGCAGAGCCAAGGTCTGAAGTTAGATATGGACACGCAAAAACTTAATTTGTTGAGCCAGGTAAGAGGCCAACTACAACCAGGAAACTAGTTTTATGCATATTAATTTGTTAGTTCCGCAATTAATCTTAGCCAGCCTGATAACGCTGTCTAGTGTAGCATACGCTTTAGATAGTGACCGTAAGCAACCCGTAAGCCTTGAAGCCAATTCAGCGGTGATGGATGAAGCAAAAGGTTACTATATCTATTCTGGTGATGTGGTGGTCACCCAAGGCACCATGACTATTCATGCCGATAGCATTGAGATCATTATGGATAGTAACAACAATATAGAACGTTTTCTGGCCAAAGGTAATGACAGTACCCAAGCGCATTTACAGCAAACGACGGAAAGTGATGGCAGTCTTCTAGAAGCTTGGGCCGATGAGTTAAACTATAATCTAGCGAAGGATATTATTCTGCTGACAGGTAATGCCGCGCTCCACCAAAAAGGCAATCAATTTAGTGGAGACAAAATCGAGTATGCTGTGGGGGAAGAAAAGGTTAAAGCCAGTGCCGAACCCAATACCAAGCAACGTGTCAAAATGATCTTTAATCCTGGCAGCTAAATCTATGTCTTACCTGGAAGCACGCAATTTAGCTAAAAGCTATAGCAAACGTGCCATCGTTAAAGATGTCAATATTGCTGTGAAATCTGGTCAGGTAGTGGGTCTACTAGGCCCAAATGGCGCTGGCAAAACTACTTGTTTTTACATGATCGTGGGGCTAATTAAAGCCGATAAAGGGCACGTGTTTATTGATCAACAAGATATTTCATCCTTACCTATGCATGGCCGTGCTCAAGCTGGTATTGGCTACCTGCCCCAAGAGGCTTCGGTATTTCGCAAACTAAGTGTTGCTGACAATATTATGGCTATTCTACAAACGCGTAATGATTTAGACGGGGCAGCCCAAACAGCCAAGTTGGAAAACTTATTAACTGAATTTAATATTGGGCATATCCGTGACAGTCTTGGCATGAGCCTATCCGGCGGTGAACGAAGACGGGTAGAGATTGCGAGAGCCCTTGCTAGTGATCCACAATTTATATTGTTGGATGAGCCTTTTGCCGGTGTAGACCCTATTTCCGTGGGCGATATTAAGCAGATCATTAACCACCTTAGTGATAAGGGCATTGGTGTTCTAATTACCGATCACAATGTTAGAGAAACTCTCGATATATGTGATTTAGCCTATATCGTCAGTGAGGGTTATATCCTTGCTGCCGGTTCCAGCCATGAGATTTTAGCCAATCAACAAGTAAAAGATGTATACTTGGGCGACAATTTTAGTCTCTAACCACTTTTGGTTCCCTGATTTTTTTGTATGAAAGCTTCTTTACAGTTAAAGATGAATCAGCAGTTGGCTATGACGCCACAACTGCAACAAGCGATTCGTTTATTACAGCTATCAACTCTGGATTTACAACAGGAGATTCAGCAGGCCCTTGATAGTAACCCTATGCTGGAGATGGAAGACGAACTTGATCTGAGCCATGAAAATGAGCAGCTACCAAGCACCGATGAGAATAAATTAGCCAACGATAATGATATCAAAGATGCCACTAGCTTAAATGACCATCTCGAGGATGAGACCAAAGTTGATAGCGATTGGAATGAAGAAATCCCTGTCGAATTAGCTACAGACAGTGCTTGGGATGATGTGTTTCAAAATGTTGCTGGTTCCGGATCGATTGCTGGTGGTGACGACTTTGATTTTGATAGCATTAATGGCGATACTCCCGACCTTCAATCACACCTTCATTGGCAGCTTAATCTGACTCCAATGAGTGACCTAGATCGTTTTATCAGTACTAGCATAATAGATGCCATTGATGATCGCGGTTACTTAACCCAAAGCCATGCCGAGCTATTGGACGGTATAAATAATAATCTTCTGGATTTAGGTCTGGAAACACCCATTGAGCTAGATGAGTTGCTAGCTGTTCTGCATAGAATACAACAGTTTGATCCTGTAGGTGTGGGTGCTCAGGATTTACGCGAATGCCTGTTAATCCAATTACGCCAAATGCCCTCTGAAACACCCTTTTTAGAGGGGGCTATCACCATTGTTGACCAGTACCTAGATATTTTAGGCAGTCACGATTACAACCTCTTACGTCGTCGCTCAGGATATAAAGAGCAACAATTACAGGGTATTATTTCCCTTATCACCAGCCTTCAACCTGAACCAGGTGCTAAGGTAGCCATCAACCATGCGGAATATGTCGTACCGGATGTGATGGTCAGAAAGGTAAACAATAGTTGGCGGGTTGAACTAAACCCCGATGCAGCGCCCAAAATCCGCATCAACCAAAGTTATGCTTCCCTTGGTAAATCAGTCAACGCCAGTGATAGCCAGTTTATTAAAAGCCACCTACAAGAAGCTAAATGGTTTTTGAAAAGTCTGGAAAGCCGCAATGATACCTTGCTAAAAGTGGCTGGTAGGATCTGTGAAATCCAACAAGGCTTTTTAGAATTTGGTGAAGAAGCCATGAAACCGCTGGTTTTGGCAGAGATCGCTGAACAAGTCGAGATGCATGAATCAACTATTTCTCGAGTAACCACGCAAAAATATATCCATACTCCGAGGGGTATATTTGAACTCAAATATTTCTTTTCCAGTCATGTGTCCACAGCCAATGGTGGTGAAGCTTCAAGTACCGCTATAAGAGCCTTAATTAAGAAATTGATTGCTGCTGAATTGCCGCGTAAACCCCTTAGTGATAGCAAACTAACTGGGTTATTGGAAGAACAGGGCATTCAGGTGGCACGGCGCACTGTGGCCAAATACCGGGAAAGTATGAATATTCCACCTTCCAACGAACGTAAACGTCTAGCTTAAGTTTTTAGTTATGAATATTATCGATATATTAACGCCCGAACATACCTACAATGGTCTCGTTTGTAATAGCAAAAAACGCGCCTTAGAAGCCACATCAGAATGGCTTGCTGATACGATTCCAAACGTTGATGCAACAGCTCTATTTCAGGCATTAATCGGTCGTGAAAAACTTGGCAGTACAGGTTTTGGTGATGGCATCGCTTTACCCCACTGTCGGTTAGAAAACTGTGAACAAGTTACAGGGGCTTTGGTCAAGTTAGATAAAGGGGTGGATTTTGACGCTATTGATCGCCAACCAGTAGATATTATGTTTATCCTCCTAGTACCGAAGGCTGCCACTAACGAACATTTACAAGTTTTGTCTACCCTAGCAGAGCAGTTTGGTAAACAAACATTCCGTGAACGTCTGCGTGCTTGTCAAAATAACGCCGAACTGTTTGCTGCAGCCACAGATACTAGCCTGTAACAAGTCATTGGACAGACACAAGTCTTTAGCATTATGCTAAAGGGCTATTAATTGAGTAGCTAAAACCCATGAGCGAACGTATTGAATCCACTATCACCATCATCAACAAGCTTGGCCTTCATGCCCGTGCTGCTGCCAAGCTAGTCAATGTTGCTAGTAAACATGCCTGTGATATAGAAATTGGGTTACCCGAGCGTATGGTAAACGCCAAAAGTATTATGTCAGTTATGCTTCTGGCTGCTAGTCAGGGCACTGAACTAACCTTGCGGGTGCAAGGTGAAGATGCTCAGCAAGCCCATGCAGATGTGTGTAATATCATCAATAATCGTTTTGATGAAGATGAATAACTAACGGATTTACCAGTAAATTTTCTCTTCCTACCGGAATTAAGGTTCCGATTCTGGCTCAGCTCAGATAAAATAATAAGCATAAGTGCTTGGCATACCAGCTAGTTTATTAATTTTCGGGAAGCATAAAGATGGAATCAAGGCTACAAGAGCTTAACGATGCCCTCGAAAGTGGCGCCTTTATTCAAGTGCGTCATATGCTTAACCATACCCTTAAACCCGCCCATACTGCACACTTACTTGAGTCCTCCCCACCTCGTGAAAGAGAGATTTTGTGGAATCTTATTGATGCTGAACATGAGGGCGAGGTACTTCAACACCTGAGTGATGATATCCAATCCGACTTTTTGAAAAGTATGGATATGGAAGAGTTATTAACGGCAACCGAAAATCTAGACACAGACGACTTAGCTGATATTTTACAGCAACTGCCTGATACCGTCCTTAGTGAAGTCCTACACGGTATGGACCAACAAGATCGAGAGCGGGTTGAAAGCGTTTTGCAGTATCCTGAGGATACCGCTGGTGGTCTGATGAATACGGATATTATTACCGTCCGGCCTGATATAACCATCGACACCGTACTGCGCTATTTGCGGCGCCATGAAGAAATGCCGGATACCACGGATAATATCTTTGTGGTGACTCGTAAAGACCGCTATATTGGTTTATTACCTATTACTCGTATGCTGGTTAGTGATCCTAATATCGAAGTCAGAGATATTATGGATACTGAAGTAGAGGCCATCGAAGCAGACCTTGATGATTCTGAGGTTGCCAACCTATTTGAACGTCACGATTGGGTATCCGCCCCTGTTATTAATAAACAAGGACGCATTCTTGGGCGTATTACGATTGATGACGTGGTAGATGTTATTCGCGAAGATGCCGACCATTCGTTGATGCGTATGGCCGGTCTGGACGAAGATGAAGATACCTTTGCCCCAGTGTTTAAAACTTCAAGGCGTCGTGCCGTTTGGTTAGGTATTAACTTACTTACGGCGTTGTTAGCTTCATTTATGATTGGCTTGTTCCAAGACACCATCGAACAAGTTGTGGCTCTAGCGATTCTTATGCCTATTGTAGCCAGTATGGGTGGTATAGCCGGGAGTCAGGCCCTGACTTTGGTGATTCGTGGACAAGCCCTTGGACATGTGGAACGCAGTAATATTGCTTACCTACTTAATCGTGAAGTTATTGTTGGCGCCATCAATGGCACCCTTTGGGCTTTAGTCGTTGCCAGTATTGCCAGTTGGTGGTTTGCTGATATGACCATCGGCTTTATTATTGCCATTGCTATGATTATTAATCTTGTGATCGCTGCTATCAGTGGCACTTCCCTGCCGGTGATACTAAAAGCGATGCATATCGATCCGGCTTTAGCGGGTGGTGTTATACTAACCACTATTACTGATGTTGTTGGGTTTTGTGCCTTCTTAGGCCTAGCCACCCTCTTCTATGCTTAATTTTTAAGGAATACTATATGGGACGCGCTAAAGCACGTCTGGCTGAAGCTGAACTGGACGCCTTGCGGACACAGCAAGAGCCTGAGCAAGAGTTAAGCCGCACACAAATCAAACAAGCTATGGAGGAGCTGCAAAAGTTGGGTGGTCGCCTGCTTGAACTTAAGCCTAGTGAGCTTAATAAAGTACCTATGAGCGATACCTTAGCAGCAGCTATCGAAGAGTCCTATCGGATAAAACAAAATGAGGCCAAGCGGCGCCATTTGCAATATATTGGCAAAGTTATGCGCGAAGAAGATGCTGATGGTATTCGCCAAGCCCTAGCATTATTAGACTCTAGCACAAAAGAACATCAACTCGCCTTTCACCAATTAGAGCGCTGGCGTGATGGCCTATTAAATAATGATCAGGCCACCATGCAAGATCTAGTGAGCAAGTTCCCACAACTGGACCGTCAACAATTAAATAATCTTATCCGCCTGGCACAAAAAGAATCACATCAGGGTAAAGCGCCTACCGCCGCCAGGAAATTGTTTAAATACTTGCGTGAGTTAAGTGAGCTCTAAAACACTCACTAATGGCCTATTGGATAAACAGCTCTAGTCAATATTAAACAGATTGCTTGGTCTCGAGCATATGTCTTAAGTCGGCCAAGGTAGAGGGTAGCTCACTGTTTGGATATTTTGCTTGCGCCTGTTCTAGCAAACGTATACGCAGTGGATTACGTTCAACTAAGTGCAAATAGTACAAGGCTGTTTGCGCCTCTTCTAAAGGCAATTCCTGCTGTTCAGCCCATTGATCAATTAACTTAAACAGCTCACTCGAACTAGGCTCTGGCAATCCCTGAGCAGCCGGGATGGGTAATTGTTCACCTGCTAGAACGCGTTCACATAAAGCCTTATAGAGCGTCCGAAAGTGCGGCCAAATTTGTTGTTGGGTTGCCGTACGTAATTCAAACCAACCTGCTTGTTTCCCAGCGTGGTAAACCGCTGCATGTGACCAAGCATGCTGGGACGGCTCACTGGCATAACGACAAGCCTCGGTGTAGGCTTCTTCTGCCGTGGGCAAGCCAAAACTTTGTTGGCATTTTTCTAATAACTGTAAGAATTCAGCAATACTCGGCACCCAACTATAGGTCTGCTTGGCTAATTCTAAGGCCGCCACGAGGACATCTTCATCATAGCCCCCAATACTGGTGGACCATTCACGCTTAGCGATTACTAATTCTTTCGGTGAGTTAAATGCGCTTTTAAACTTATGACCATAAATCACCATAAAGCGGGCAAAGAGCATATTGACCATACTCTTGGTGTATTCACTGACCTCCGGCGATGCTTTGGGGGCTGCCTTACCAGTCGGTATTGCCGAGGTCGAGGACGGCATCAGTGAGTTGCTGACGCTGTTCGCGAGCATGGTATCGAGCTTCTTCATTTTGCGCGTAACTTCTTGTTTGTCCCTGCTGTTGTGCACGAGCGGCAGCAGTTTGTTGTTGAATATGTTCTTTTTTGACCCATTTCAGGAATTTTTGATCCCAACCACCAGGGCTTTCACGACGATCCTTATCCATATAGTAAACCACAAACTCATCACGTAAACCCATGGCAAATTCTTCACTGACCTGCATATTGTGGGTCAACATACGTAAAATATTAGTCGATGGCTGCCATTCAGCATGCATGCTAGTTAGCATAGCTTGTTGAGCTTCTTTGGCGGCAAAAATACGTGATAGTTCATCATCGCGACCACGTTGTGCCGTTATGCTCGGGGGAACTTCGGGCTGCTGCAAACTTGCTGCGGTCGTGGTTACACCAGACACAGGCTTTGCAGCAGTATCAACTGATGCTTTAGGCATCACCTCATGTTCCATGGCGGTAGCAAGATTAAGGTCAATGGTTAACAGCTTGTCTGCCACGGGGGTCATGCTTAATAAGCCCTGAGATGCCAATTGTGCCAGAATAGCGCCCTGTTGTTGGCGACTAATACCACCGACTCGAGAAAAAACCCGCTGCTCAGAGACGGTGACTTGGCCTTGCCAGCCACCTACTAACTCCATTACCACAGCCAACATCACTGCTTCTTCCAACCCATAACGGGTAGTCAATTCAGGCTGCAAAGGTAAGGATAAGCTTAAGGTCATAGTAAGCACACAAGTTAGCGAGTTAATTTATTGTACCAAACCCAAACAACAAATTCTGCCTTTATAACTAGGTCATTTGAGCTCGCATTAGTTGACTTCTTGACCCATAATGATAATCAGTCATCCGCGGTAGTAAACCCCTTACATTAGAGACATATTTAGTTGGTTTAGCAAGCCAACAAGTATTATTAAGGCCCTTGATATTAATAGGAACATTTATGTCCAAACAAACAAATGCCACCATCGAACTAATGCTTCAGCATCGTTCCATTCGTCAATTTAGCAAACAAACTGTTCCTCAAGAATTGGTTGAACAACTTATACTTGCTGGCCAAGCAGCTTCTAGTTCTAGTTTTGTCCAAGCCACATCGGTTATCCAGGTCAGCCGACCAGAACTGCGGGAAAAGTTGCAGATCGCTTCTGGTAACCAAACTTATGTCGGCAGTTGCCCTGTTTTTTTAGTCTTTTGTGCCGACCTAAAACGCAATCAACAAATATGTAAGGCCAAAGGTATCAATATGCCCACGGGCTATACCGAACAAGCTTTAATTGCCAGTATTGATACCGCTATTATGGCGCAGAATGTGCTGTTAGCTGCAGAAAGTGCTGGGCTTGGTGGTGTTTATATAGGCGGCCTACGTAATCAACCCCAACTGGTCAGCGAGACCCTAAATTTACCTGATCAAGTAGTGGCTTTATTTGGTATGTGCTTAGGTTATGCCGCCCAAGATCCAGATATTAAACCGCGCTTACCTATGGATGTGGTTTTACACCAAGAACAGTATCAAGCCTATCCGAAAACCCAGTTAGAGAATTATGATGAACTGCTTAGTACATACTATGCTGAACGTACACAAGGCAAATTAAGCACCACTTTTAGTGAACATATTGAAAAGACCTTAAATAAAGAGGCACGACCGCATTTATTGGCTTATATGCAAGCTCAAGGTCTCATGACAAAATAAACCATCACAGCAAAGAACGAGGGTCATTAAAATTTATTTTTGTGAGCCAAAGCCTTTTAACACTTTGGCTCACAAATGAACATATAAAAGGCTTATTCTTGGCGCGCGGCGATTAATTCTTGCCACTGAGCTGGGCCAGTTTGATGCACAGAGGTACCACCCGTATTCACAGCAACTGTCACGGGCATATCAACGACATCAAATTCGTAAATAGCTTCCATACCTAATTCCGCAAAAGCCACGACTTTAGATTGTTTAATCGCTTTGGAAACCAAGTAAGCGGCGCCACCAACAGCCATCAGATACACGGCTTCATTATCACGAATAGCATCAATGGCTACCTGCCCTCGCTCAGCTTTACCAATCATGCCTAGAAGGCCAGTTTGTTCCAGCATAGTGCGAGTGAATTTGTCCATACGAGTAGACGTAGTAGGCCCAGCTGGTCCCACCACCTCATCACCTACTGGATCCACAGGACCAACGTAGTAAATAAAACGCCCTTGCAGATCAACGGGTAATGGCTCACCTTTGGCCATCATATCAACCATCTTCTTGTGAGCTGCATCGCGTCCAGTAAGCATTTTGCCAGATAACAGCAAGGTTTCACCTGGCTGCCAAGCCTTAACATCTTCCGCTTTAACAGTATCGAGATTTACCTTACGGGCACCAGCACCAGCGTCCCAAGCAATCTCTGGATATTCATCCAAACTGGGTGGTGTCAGCACAGCGGGACCACTGCCATCTAAAGTAAAGTGAGTATGTCTTGTCGCCGCGCAATTGGGAATCATACACACTGGCAATGAGGCTGCATGGGTTGGGTAATCAAGGACTTTCACATCCAGAACTGTAGTCAAACCACCTAAGCCTTGAGCACCAATACCCAGATTATTGACCGCATCAAAGATTTCTAAACGTAATTCTTCAGCACGTGACTCTGGACCACGGGCTTTTAATTCGTGAATATCAATAGACTCCATCAATGACTGTTTAGCCAGCACCGCAGCTTTTTCTGAGGTGCCACCAATACCAATACCCAACATGCCAGGAGGGCACCAGCCAGCACCCATGGTGGGAACGGTTTTTACTACCCAATCAACAATACTGTCTGATGGATTCAGCATAACCATTTTGGTTTTATTTTCAGAGCCACCACCCTTTGCAGCAACCTGAATATCAACCTTATCGCCAGGCACCAGACTAGTATGAATTACCGCTGGAGTATTGTCTTTGGTGTTGCGGCGCGCACCCGCTGGATCAGCCAAAATAGAGGCGCGTAACTTATTGTCAGGATGATTATAAGCACGGCTTACACCAGCATTAATCATTTCTTCGAGACCTAACTTGGCATCCCATTTAACATTCATACCCACCTGTACAAAGACGGTAACAATACCCGTATCCTGACAAAGTGGACGTTGCCCCTGAGCGCACATGCGGGAATTAATCAGAATCTGCGCCATAGCATCCTTGGCAGCTTGTGACTCTTCACGCTGCCATGCTTCATGAACTGACTGAATAAAATCAATCGGATGGTAATAAGAAATAAATTGCAGCGCATCAGCAACACTGTCGATAAGGTCGTCTTGACGAATAACAGTCATAGTGGATTCCTAACTTAATCCCTAATATAGAATCCATATTATAACGTATTTTTACCTCAAACTGACTATGAGAAAATACCGCTAGATAGTCACAATAAGTGCTACAAATAGCTACAAAAAAAGGCCGATCAATCGATCGGCCTTTTACATAGCAATTAAATCACCTAACAAGATCACATCATTGCTGAGCTGATTAATTTGCCAAGAAGTTTATCATAATACCAGCGGCAACAGCA
This sequence comes from Pseudomonadales bacterium, assembly GCA_049625185.1. Taxonomy (GTDB): domain Bacteria; phylum Pseudomonadota; class Gammaproteobacteria; order Pseudomonadales; family Balneatricaceae; genus Njordibacter. The sequence goes on from JBMZUZ010000004.1 coordinate 86,019, forward strand.
GATCCAATAACACCTGCTACATTTGGACCCATAGCATGCATCAATAAGAAGTTTTGCGAATTCGCCTCCAAACCAAGCTTATTGGAAACCCGTGCAGCCATTGGTACAGCAGATACCCCTGCTGAGCCAATTAATGGGTTAATGCCACCGCCAAACTTATTCATAAGTTTAGCCATCAACACGCCTGAAGCAGTACCAATACCAAAGGCAACCATACCTAAGACTAAAATACCCAAGGTGGTCAAATCTAAGAACTTATCTGCCGACAGTTTAGAGCCCACAGCCAAGCCTAAGAAAATGGTCACAATATTAATGAGTGCATTCTGTGTGGTATCAGATAGACGATCAACCACACCACTTTCTTTCATTAGGTTACCAAAGCAGAACATACCTAACAGTGGCGCTGCATCAGGTAGTAATAAAGCCACCAGAATAAGTAGAAGCAGTGGGAAAACAATTTTTTCCGATTTACTTACGTAGCGCAGCTGCACCATTTTGATTTGACGTTCTTTTTCGTTGGTTAACGCACGCATAATGGGTGGCTGAATTAACGGTACCAAGGCCATATAGGAATAAGAGGCTACGGCAATTGCACCCAATAAATCAGGTGCGAGCTTGCTCGCCACATAGATGGACGTAGGGCCATCTGCACCACCAATAATACCAATTGCAGCCGCATCAGCGAGGGTAAAGTCCATTAAACCGAGGGACGTTAAACCCACAGCGCCTAGTAGGGTAGCAAAGATTCCAAACTGTGCCGCTGCCCCTAGGAATAGGGTTTTCGGATTGGCCAATAAAGGACCAAAATCCGTCATAGCGCCAACGCCCATAAAGATAAGCAAAGGGAAGACGCCTGTTTCAATACCTATCTGGTAGAACATGTACAGTACGCCACCAGGATCGGCTAGACCCGCACCGGGGATATTGGCTAGCAGCCCACCAAAACCAATAGGTAGCAGCAATAAAGGCTCAAAATTACGGCGAATAGCAAGGTACAGTAGGCCTAAGCCAACTGCCATCATCACCGCCTGTCCGGGGGTGACCTGATAAATGCCCGAACTATGCCAAATTTGTAATAGTTTATCCATAAGTCAGTGTTACCCTTATGCCAAAGTTAATAAGGCATCGCCAACGGCTACGGCGTCGCCTTCTTTCACAGTAACACTCCCGATAGTACCGGCTTTGTGGGCACGCACTTCGGTTTCCATTTTCATGGCTTCCAAAATTAGCAATACATCGCCTTCTTGGACAGCTTGACCTGGCGTAGCATGAACCTTCCAAATATTACCTGCCAATGGTGCTGTTATTGGCTCACCACCTGTTACAGTGGCGGCAGCAGGAGCAGCAACAGGAGCAGCCGCAACAGGGTTCGCACCAACTACAGGTGCTAAACCAATAGCACTTACGTCCCCACCTTCAGCCACTTCAACAACATAGCTCTGACCACTTACATTGATGGTATAAACTGAGGCATCGCCAGCGGTGGTTGCCACTGGGGCCGCCGCATCGGCTTCTGTAGGCACTGGTTCAAATGCATCTGGATTATCACGATTTTCTAGGAACTTCAGCCCCACTTGCGGGAACAATGCATAGGTTAATACATCATCTATTTCCCGCTCGCCTTCAGCTAGCTTGATACCTTTTTCTTTAGCCAAACCACGAAGTTCATCCGTTAACTTGTCCAATTCATCTTCAAGCAGGTCTGCTGGGCGGCAAGTAACGGCCTCACCACCTTCCAAGACGCGAGCTTGCAGTTCGGCATTAAATGGCGCCAGAGCAGCACCATATTCACCTTTTAACACGCCAGCTGTTTCTTTGGAAATACTCTTATACCGCTCACCGGTCAACACATTTAACACGGCTTGAGTACCCACGATCTGGGAAGTTGGCGTTACTAAAGGAATAAAGCCAAGGTCTTCACGGACGCGGGGGATTTCCTGTAGCACTTCGTCGAGTCTGTCACCCGCACCCTGTTCTTTAAGTTGATTTTCCATATTGGTCAACATGCCACCAGGCACCTGAGCAACCAAAATGCGTGAATCAATACCCTTTAGTGAACCTTCCCATTTAACGTATTTCTTCCGCACTTCACGGAAGTAGGCAGCAATTTCTTCGAGCTTGTTAATATCCAAACCAGTATCGCGCTCACTACCATCAAAGATAGATACCACAGATTCCGTGGGTGAATGTCCATAAGTCATAGACATTGAAGAAATAGACGTATCAACAGCGTCTATGCCAGCCTCAGCGGCTTTAACAATGGCTGCTGTAGATAAACCGGTTGTCGCATGACAATGCATCTGGATCGGTAAACTAGTCTCTGCCTTTAAGCGGGTAACCAACTCATGGGCAATATAAGGATTGATTAGGCCAGCCATATCTTTAATACAGATTGAATCAGCACCTAAATCTTCAATTTGTTTGGCTAAATCGACCCAGTAATCAATATTATGCACTGGGCTTAGGGTATAAGAGATGGTTCCTTGAGCGTGCTTACCGGTAGGCTTTACTGCTTTAATCGCAGTTTCCATATTGCGCACATCATTCATGGCATCAAAAATTCGGAATACATCAACACCGTTGACGGCGGCCCGCTCAACAAATTTACTGACCACATCATCGGCATAGTGACGATAACCAAGAATATTCTGGGCACGGAAAAGCATTTGCTGTTTGGTATTAGGCATCGCTGCTTTTAAAGCACGAATGCGCTCCCATGGATCTTCACCAAGGAAACGGATACAGGAGTCAAAAGTCGCCCCACCCCAAGTTTCAATAGACCAGTAACCAACCTGATCTAGTTTTTCAGCAATGGGCAGCATATCTGCCAATCGCATACGGGTTGCAAACAGAGACTGATGGCCATCACGCAGGACGACTTCGGTAATGCCTAAAGGTCGCTTGGAAGCGGTCATAATAAAAACCTTTACTTAAAGAAATGTGATCTGGAGCATTGCGTTAACGCAACTGCTCTCGCATTAGTAACATATTTTAACTCTTTCGTTCTTCACGGTGGCGATGCACAGCTGCGGTTAGCACTGCGATCAAGTGAGAGTCATTGGCAGCCAATTGGGCAGGTGTTAGACCAGGCTTAGCAGTACTAATTTTTACTGCAGCTGGTTCTGGCATAGGGAACCATCTGTTGATAACAGTTGACATGACCCTGGTTGAAAACACCAACAAGGTTAAAAATGTAAATACAAAGCCCATCCCATACATCATGAGATTAAGGCCATCGATCATGAGGTTGCTCGATTGCACGGTAAGCGCTCCGGTATTGTTTTTTATAACCGCTTGTGGCGGTATTTTTTAACAAATCTGAGTAAGATTTGTACTTATTGCAGTGATTATTAGGAAAACTATTATTTTCTAGCTCACCAATCTACCTACTGATCGACGCCTAAGCAAGTTTTTAGACGCTTTTTCTAGTATTTTTTTTGCATATTGGCGAATTGTTTAAAAAATAAAACGATTTTTCTACTGATGCTGAAAATAAACAACAAATAACTGCACGTTTGGTTCCGTTTGATACTTTTACAAATGTAACCATTTAGCTCTTTTCAGGCTAAAAACAGTCTCAATTTTCGCCCTCAGAACAGGTCAAAAAAATGCTTATTTTCACCAAAAAAGTCGCATTTTATACTTCAGCAGGATGGTATACACCGACATTGTCAAAACCCTGATCTTGAAGATGTAGAGCATGCAACTGACTCATGACACCTTTAGGACAATAGAGCAGGTATTGTTTGTCTTGAGGCAAGTCCTCAAAAGCATTGTTGATATTAAAAAAAGGTATATGCAGAATCTTAGCACCTGGCAGATTTAAGGGCGCCTTGACTTGGTCATCTGGATGACGCACATCAACTAACACATCATTATCGCCAAACTTATGGTAAGCCGGCATTTGTTCTGGCTTAGTAGCATCAAGCAAATCAGTAATAACCTGCATTTCAGCACTTTTTATAGCCTCTTGCAGAACCGTGAAATCAAAATTTGCCTCCTCGGCTTCGACCCGAGCAAGCTTCGCCTTAACTGTGGGACGATCGGAAATAACGCCACAATATTCTGGCATATTGGCGGCAAACTCATAAGCACCAATCTTGGTAGCAACATCAATAATTTCTTGTTTATCCCAAGTGATAAGAGGTCGTAATACTAAACCATTTACGGCCTTATCAATGACGGCTAAATTAGGCAAAGTTTGGCTAGATACTTGAGCAATACTTTCACCCGTAATCATGGCCTCAGCTTTAAGCCGCCTAGCTACTTGCTCTGCCGCCCTTAGCATCATTCGTTTAAGCACTACGCCCATATGAGAGTGGTTCACATGTTGTAATATTTCTGCTACTACACTTTCAAATGGCACTGTAACAAACTTTACTTTGGCTGCGGAACCGAACTTTTGCCATAAGAAATAGGCCACCTGCTTAACCCCGGCTTCGTGAGCTGCACCACCAAGATTAAAGAATACAAAGTGGGTTTTGGTACCCCGCTTCATAGTTAAGTAAGAAGCAACAATAGAATCAAACCCACCAGAAATTAGTGATACCACAGGCTCCTGAGTACCTTGTGGATAACCGCCCAGCCCTTCAATACGACGCTCGACGATAAACAGTTGCTCATCTTTTATTTCTAGACTGACAGTGACTTCTGGATTATGTAAATCAACCTGTCCCGCCCTAGTTTGTGCTAATAGACCGGCACCTAAATCACATTCCAACTGGTGGGAACTAAAATCATGCTTGCCAGAACGTTTTACGCGCACAACAAAGCGCTTACCCTTAATGCGCTCACCATATACACGAATAACATGGGCTAAAATATCATCAAAGTTGGTGAGGGGATATTCATGCACTTCCAAACAATGGGAAATACCCGGCGTGCATGCTAAAGCACTGGCTATCGCATCATAATGGACATGGGCTGTATCAGGGCAGGTTATATCAATACGATCCCAAAAACTGTTGGTCTTAATCTGAGGGTCAATACGTTGCAAAATGGTTTTTAAATTCGAACGCAGGCGTTGAATAAGTCGATTGCGTACAGGGCGACTTTTTATGGTTATTTCTGGGAAAAGTTTAACAATAAATTTCATAATGACTGAACAGATTTTTATTACAGCTTAAGTACATAATTTAAGCACAATCTAAAGTCGACAATTATTCCTGATTGGCCAAACAATAACAACAATTCATATCAGATAATTCTTAATTTAAAACCATAAACTATTGTTTTTTATTGATAATTTATAATAAAAAATTAAGCAATTAACGGACGTGGCCGTCGATTACTATCAATGGCAACAAAGGTATATACACCTTCCGTCACTTTTACTACTTCATCGCTGTGCCGCCTGGCTGCCCAGACATCAACATGAATAGCAATAGAACTTATTCCACGTCGCACCTCATAACAGAAACAACTGACATCATCCCCTACCAGTACTGGTTTATGAAAGGTCATGGCATCAACGGCAACAGTGACCACTCTCCCCCTGGCAATGCGGGCTGCCAAAATAGCGCTGGCTGTGTCCATATTTGACATAATCCAGCCACCAAAAATGTCACCATCAGGGTTGGCGTCAGCTGGCATTGCTACTGTGCGTATTTCAGGCACACGGTTAGGCATTTTGGTATCAGACACTTGGCTTCCCTTTTCCCTAAAGAATTTATCTCATGCTATAGACTTAGTTATATTTAATGGTAAGGTACTCAACTTGGTACATCAACTGCATTTGCCTAAAAATCCTAGCAGGCAAGACGATAAGAACAATAAAAGGTAATTCAATGATAGGGTTAATCTGGGGCTTGCTTGGGGCTTTATTTATTGGCGTATCCGATGGTCTGGCCAAGAAAACCACACAAACTGTACCCATACTAATTATTATATTGGCCATTATGGCCTTTTCTAGCTTAGCCTTAGCCATCCTTTTTGCGGCAACAGATAATTGGCCCCAATGGCATGCTTATGCATGGTTCGCTTCCGCCATTTCAGGCTTATTAAACCTCGTTGGTTTAGCTTTTCTATATCACGCGATTCAACGTGGGCCCGTAGCCGTAGCCTCCCCTGCCAGTGGAAGTTTTGCCGTTATGCTGGTTATTATAAATGGCCTTATGGGGCATCCTTTTAGCTGGGGGCATATGCTGGCAGTGGTATTGGTGTTTATTGGTGTGGTCATGCTTACCCAACCCGATAAAAAAACCAATCAGCAACCTCAATATGACGCCAAATGGCTGCGCGTAACGGCGTATTATGGTCTAGCCGCTGCCACCGCTATCAGTGTGCGGTTTTATCTAGCCCAAGATGCGGGGGATATTTTAGGCCCGTTGCCATCCCTATTTTTAAATCGTCTGTTTGCCTGCTTATTCACCACCCTGATTTTGATTTTTATGCTTATTCGTTCTGGTGTCCCAAGCCTGCCAAAAGGCAGTATCTGGTGGTTAGTATTGCTACAAGCGGTGCTCGAAAGTTTAGCCTTATGGGCTTTTTTAACTGGCTCTAGTGACGGTAACCGTATTGCCGCCACCATCGGTTTTTCCGCCTATGCTGCGGTCTCGACACTGGTCGCATGGCTACTCTTTGGGGAAAGGGTGTCGACCAAGAGTTGGTTATGGATTGGTATTATTGCCCTAGGAGTTAGTATTGCTAGTGCTGTGTAGCTGGAACTAAAGCTATTGCATTAGTTGCAACATTATTTTGCTAATTTTCATCATCACAAAAGATAGCCTAATGTTGAAAAAAACGTGTTAAATCTGAGCTTTCTACTAAAGTTATTTGCATTAAAAGGAAATAACCCAATGCAGAGGAAGCCAGAGTCATGAAAGATGCGGCATCATTAAAACTAGGACGATTATTACAGTTAGTAAGAAGTATTGAGTCAGAACTCGATATTCAAAGTTTAAGCAAGGCAGAAAAAGTGCTTTTTACCAGCATTATAGACTTATTCCCTGACCCACATGCGGCTGTTAGTTTAACCGAGATATTATCCCATCCAGATGTAGAACCAATGCCACAAGCCACTGTTTACAGATGTCTGCGCGAATTGCAGCTGAAAAAACTTATCCGCCATGAAGGTTCAAGGGGATCAGGTATATACAAGTTAGCCTAGATATCTTGTTCGCAAAAGAGTTAGTCGGATTAGTCTCACAGAAACATAGAGAACTCGAATAAATAAACTCTAATATGGCTGTTCTCAGTAAGCTAAAACCAGCCTAAATAAATTGTTAATCAAGCTTTATATCATGATGTATTTTATGCATTTGAACTTGTCTACAAAAATGTCGGAAATTAATCTGCTGATTACAACTAAACTTATGCCCTACTAGCCACTAAGTCTCGTTGCTCTATAGAACGTTCATCAACAAGTAAATGAACTATGGCTGATAGAGCCCCAACACCCACACCCACCCACCAAACCATGGTGTAATTGCCATATAGGTCATACATAAACCCGCCAAGCCATACCCCTATAAAGCTTCCCAACTGATGGGAAAAGAATACTATGCCGTATAAAGTACCCATATAACGCAGGCCGTATATTTGTGCCACAAGGCCTGAAGTTAAGGGCACTGTTGCTAACCATAAAATCCCCATAACTAGGGAAAAGATAACCACACTTAACGGAGTTATAGGCAGCAAGATAAAAATAGCTGCCACAAAAGTACGTAAGGTGTATATCAATGCCAATAAATACTTACGAGAATAATAATTACCTAACCATCCAGCCAAAATAGTACCGGCTATATTGGTCACACCGACCAAAGCGATAGCCCAGGCACCCAGACTTGAGGTTGAATTAATATCCAATGAACTAAGTAGGCTGCCTGGTTCAATGGCACTACATACTTCTGTTATAAAGGCTGGAAAGTGAGCTGTTAAAAAGGCCAACTGATAACCACAAGAAAAAAAGCCTACAAAAATCAGCAGAAAAGGTCTATCGCCTAAAGCGCGGTTTACAGTATTGATAATACTTTCATCAAGTTTGGTGTTAACTTGCTGACTATGATCTGGCGCCTTTAATAATGGTAACAAAAGTAATGGCAACAGAACTAATAAAGCCATAAACATAAATACTGATTGCCACGACCAATGGTTAAGCAGTGCTTGAGCAATAGGCGGCCCTATTACCTGCCCTGCAGAACCTGCAGCAGTCGCGATACCAAGAGCTAATGATCGATGTTTGGCTGGTGTCGCCCTGCCAACTATGGCTAAAATAACACCAAACCCCGTCCCTGCTATGCCAAAACCAACCATTATTTCTAACAGATGGTGTTGGCCTGGAGTAATGGCATAGGACGAAAGTAACAAACCAATAGCGTATAAGATAGCACCCAAAAATATGGCGAGCCTATCTCCGAACTTTTCACCAATAGCAGCAAAGATTGGTTGGCCTACACCCCAAGCCAAATTCTGAATGGCTATGGCTAAAGAAAAATCAGCACGCAGCCAACCAAGGTCGTTAGCAATAGGGATTTGAAATAAACCAAAAGATGAACGTACTGCAAAGCTGATTAGCAAGATAATGCCACCGGCTAACAATACTGGGGTAAACAGCGTGTTATTGTTTGTCATCTGTTTAAACGCCCTCTTGGTTTAAATTTCTATATAGAATTTACAGAAACATTGCCAATATAGAAAGCATTCAAGCAACTAGTAAAGCCTATCCAATGATGGGTTAGAGGAAGAACAATAGATAAGGTTTATCAGAACATTGAAGTATAACTGATACTAAAGACCTGACTGCGCCAGTTACCTTCTAATATATTTTGTGCTTGGTTACTAATACTATGCTGGCCATTTTTAATTTTCATTTGCATAGTATTATAGTGCAAGTTTAGGTAACTATCCGATAACCAATAAGAAATCCCGATACCAAAGCGTTCACCGGAACCATCTCCCGATTGCGTAATTGGGTCAATATTAGATAACTCTTGATTCCCCTGCCAATCCAGCGAAGCATTATAATGTGCCAAATGTTGTTCCCATTCCAGTAGAAACGTTATGTTACCACTGTTTAGACGGGCATCTAGGCCGATCCAAGGGCCATTAAACTGACTCTGCCAATAACCAATATCATCAACACTCTCGCCTTGATTAAGCATGCATACTTGAGATCCAGCCTCTTGGCATAACGTTTGATTGGCATTGGGTAATCGAAGATTTTGAGCATGGCTGGAGTAACCGACTAAAGGTGTAATAGCTACCTGCTCCTGCCAACGCCATTGATGACCAATCGCAAAACTACTATCCCGAGTGCTACCGCGAACACTGCCATGTTCTAACCTAGACCATAGGTCACCAGGCGAAGCATTACTGGCACTAGTGTGTTGAGCTTGACCCGAGTAAACCCAACCTTGATCATAATAACCCTTAACATACCAACCATGATCACCAACAAAGCGATAACCAAGACGCAATTCATGAATATCGACATCTTGCATAGTTAGCTTGGTAGTTTCACCAGCTAATGGGGCAGTCAACAAGCCATCAATAGCAAGATTAAGATTATCCGTGCGCGTACCATAACCAAAATCGAGCTTATATTGCCAAGGGTCAACTGCCAAGGCAGGAGCACTAAAAGCTACTCCCCATGTGAGTAAACTGATAAGTAAAAATTTCACAGCCCACCCTCACGTTGCAATAAATAATCTGCGCCCTGTTGATCTGTAGCAACAAGTGACAATAAACCAGTTAGCTGAGCTGGTATATCCGCTGAGGGTTGCACCCTTAGATTACTGCCCCAGCTGGCTCCTTGAAGCGTAAGGCTGCCATCCATTTGCATGGGTGGATTGGGGAAATTTATATTTAACACAAACATTTCTTCTGCACCCTCAGCAGTCTCGGTACTAGCTAGTTCCAATTTGCCATCAAGCAAGAGAGGCGTCATGGTTAAATGGCCGACATTATCGGCAAACGCCATAGCCAATATATCAACATCAATATTAGCTCCTTGTGGCATCGCAATGTTGGGTGGAAAGCCCTTCTGTTGCTGCTCCAAAAAGACTAAAGCTGGTATTTTACCATGCATACGTCCAGATATTTTGGGAAGGTCTTGCACTGGTATAAGTTCTTTAGGCATATGGGACAGATTGATGTCTACACTTAAATCAGTAAATTCCATACCACCATCAAACACAGGGATATACATCTGACCTTGGGCTGATATAAAGGGTGATTTCAGCACGGTATTAAAACTTAGCCATTGCCCTGCAAAAACTTTAGGTGCCCAAGTTAATGACAATTTCTCAACGGGCAGCCCCAGATAATTGGTATATTGCAGATTAGCTCGCCACCAAGGACCGGTAATATATGCCTGAGTATAATTTGAACCTTGCACAGGCAAATATTGCAGAACAAAGCGTCCGGGCATAAATACTATCAATGCCAAAAGCGTCAACAATACAAACAAGCCACTTACCTTTCCAATACCTTTGGCCATACCCCAATCCTAGTTACTTGGAAACCGCAAACCAAGCTGTAATAGTCCATCTACCACGGCGCTTTTACTAGTGGCTGTTAATGAGATGTTTATAACTTGCGCATTACTAGTGACTTGGAGATATTGCAGCCATTGAATTAGTTGGCTAAAAGGCACCTTGGTCAACTTAATGCTAACTTGACCATCAGCTTCCTTAACGCTGCCTTTAATCGGACTATTGCTTGCCAGATTTTGTTTTAACCAAGCCACTAGCTCTTGATTAGAATCAAATACTTGCCAATTTTTTCTAGCATTACCCTGTAAGTTGTTATAGCGCAACATACTTTGTTGCAGTTGCTGCAATTGTGACTGGGTTTGTTGTAACTTTGCGTTGCGTTCTTGTGTTTCAGAAAATTGCATCCAGACGGCAACTAATAACACCAAAGCCAAGAGGGGTAGCAGAACTCTTAGAGCACCTGTGTCCTTGTTCATTGATTGCCTCCTTCAGCTGCCAGCCAACTTAATTCTAAGGCCAATACTTGTTGTTGGTCTTGTTTAGCAATAGCTTGCAATGCACTTAAGCGGGAACCGTCATTAATCTCCTTAACCGCCAGTTGCATAGTTTGGTTGGAATTGGCCAGAGCATTTTGGAGATACTGACGAGAGCGTTTAACATTGGAGGTCTGCAAAAATACCCGCAGTGTTTGTTGATCAAAATCAACTGCAGTTAACTTTGCGTTATTGAGTAACTGATGTTTTGATTGTATTTCGGCCCACGCATTTAACAAAGGCAAAAGGGGTGGCGCTGATGGCAAATTATTTAGCACACTTAAGTCTGCTAAACGGGTCATTAATTGCCCATTTATACCACCTCTATCAGCGTTTGCTGGTAATTGTTTTTGGATAGATTGGGATAGTGATTTAAATGTAGCATCAAGGGATTTTTGCTGTTTTTCCAACTGAATATTGTTGATAAACAACAACCCAGATAAACAAAATAAGATCACACCTAACCATAAAACAAATGACCCTACTTTACCCTTAACACTGGTCTCAATATGTTGCCAAATAGTTTGCGTCGGTAGTAAGGAAATTACTTGGTTTGGGCTATAAAATGCCAACATAAGGCTAGCTAAATCTTGATCACTGGCAGAATTAACAATGGTTTTGTCTACCTCATTGGTAGCTGCAAACAACCATTCATTTTCAATCTCTGTCGCTGCTAAACCGTAGAGTTTGATTGATTCCGGCAGTCCATGTTCGGCAATAATTTGCGTTTGTATAGCCTGGGCTAGCCCTTGATCAAAGCGGTAAGCATTACCTTGCCCATCATTAAGTAAACAAAATGTATCGTTAGTTAACATTGTCCAACTATTTGGTAAAGACGGTATTAGTTGTGCATCGAGTACTATCTGTTTAATTTGAAAGTGATAACTTAACACGGCACCTACTAATGATTGCAATAATGCCTGGGGATACCCTGCTACTTGTAACATTGTCGAAGTCGTTTGATTACCCCAAGCTAACTGCCAGTCTTCAATATTATCAATTACTTGGCTTTGTAACTTAAATGGCAAAGCAGCCCGGCGTTGGCTCTGGTTTTTGGATGGAATATCAACTTGCGTTAACAAACCATTACTCGCAGGTAAGACCAGTACAATTGGCGCAGAGGTATCTAATTCTGCTGCCGCCTGCGCTAAGCTTCCATAGCCTTGCGCATGCACCTGTTGCTTATTACCAGCTGCCCAGCAAACATACATATCAACATTTTCGACTTTATCGGCGCCACCAAAGTCCATTATGTAAAGGATTTGCTCCCTAGATTTGGTATTTTTCACAGCTGTTTTATGCCACCTTGTCATATTTTAAAACTCATCACTAGTTACCCGGCAACCATATTCTGGACAATACCATAACCTTATTATTTGTGCGCCCTAAGGTAACTTGAACTCGACTGTATTCTTCGCTTACCCTGGCACTAGCATCTAGCAGGAAGAAATCGCTTTTGACACTTAAATAATTCTCCATATTACCAGCATAAAGCTTATCTGGCTGCTCTGGATTTTCATCAGCTCCACCTGCAGATAAAGGTGAGTCTTCAAGCTTTAACCAAGGCCTTTCTTGTCGCAAGCTACTGGCATCCCAATTTGGTTTGTCCCAAACATTAACAATGGCCTCTAGAACAGGCTCAGGTGCCGTATTAACATTAATTTTTACATTTTCTGGCAAGGCACTTAAGTAGGGTCTTAATTGCCCAACCAGCTCCTTACTAAATCCCTTAATTAAATTCAGTTCGGAAATATCCAATAGCTGACCATTAGCAACGCGATAAGGCTGCTCCGCAGTATAATAGATAGCATCTTCAAGACCACCATTATGTGCCTCAGAATCTGCATCCAACCAATCTACAACAGACCATACCAAATCTGGGGAAGCACCTGCTCTATCAAGTAATGCCCTAAATACGGCTACCCAAATTGGATCTGGCTCATCATCAACCACTAAATTGTTGATATTAAAGCGACCATTTAAATCAATCATATAGCCACTTACTTCACCACCATTTACTGCTACCATTGGCACGGGAAATGCCCAAGTCTCAGTTAAGGTATCATTATCACTCTGCAATAGATCATCTTGCAGAATTTGTTGCGCCCAAGCTTCTGACCCAACAAGATAAGCTTGGGCCTGATACTGATGAAGTTTACCCATGCTGCGCTGTAACAGTTGGCCATTACGTGCCATCAAAGCTGACATTAACAATGCTAATACGGCAATAACAACCAGCACCATAACCACTGCAAAGCCAAATTGACGTGCTGAAGAAGCTGATTTTGCACTTGTTAAGTGAGGGCAATTACAAGTCATTCTCTCGCCCCTTCTGGCACCCCAAACAGGCGTGTTATTTTGCCATAATCTTCACTAGTTATATTTAGTTCTAATGCCTTGGGCATGGCCTCTAGAGGGCTCTCTGGAGGGGGCCAATAAGGTAACCATTGACCTTCCTTAGTTAATGCCCGAATACTGATATTAGACACACCATCCATAAGCAATTGCTGCTGTTTAACTGAACTAGCCACACGGTCAGGATGCACCCAAGATTCTCGCCAAAGAAATTGTTTATCTTGATCTAAACGATAATTAACCCTAAGGAGACGACTCGCATCAGTAAACTGCCCTGTATACCAACTAAAACTGCTAAAAGATAAGGTGCTACCATTGCCAAACTTAAGCGCTGCTTGCCTATCACCCATCACATCTCGTGCCGGCCTTGGCGCCAACTGGGTTAGGTCACGTTCGATTAGCTGCCATGCTTTTAATTCTTCAGCCCAGCGTTCTTGCTGCTCGCTTAAACGGCTTTGGAGATTGGTTTGGTCACCAAATGTGCGGAATAATAGGGCCGATAGCAAAGCAAACAGTGCTAAAGAGATAAGCACCTCTAGCAGTGTAAAGCCGGCCTGTTTTGGCCGCAAGTGTGTGACAACCCTAAGCATGGTAAACCACACCTTATTTAAAAAATAACTATTCTTATCTTAATTAAATAATACTATTAAATACCTACAAATAAAATCGATTTCATTTGTCTAAAATAAAAAGCCGCTTAGGAATAAAGCGGCTTTTCAAAGCATGATTAATAATCATCAACAACCAAAAAAATACGATAAGTTATTGGCAACTAGTCAGAGAATTAGGACTATCAGGACAGCTATAGACCCTAACATAGTCAACTTCCATGGTCTGTGGGAATTGTGTAAAAGCATCAGGATTACCTGGCCATTGTCCACCCACTGCAACGTTTAAAATCAAATGAAAACGCTGGTCAAAAGGTGCATAACTGCTCCCATTTGGATTATCTGTATACCAATGATTGGCAATCTGAGTGCCGTAGTGAACTCCATCCACATACCATCGCATTTTATCCTCAGCCCAATCAATAGTGTAAGTATGGAATTCGGTAGTTGGATTGCTATCTTGCAGAGTTATGTGGGCACCAGAATGCCTATTATGTGGCCATTCGCCCCCGAAGTGAATGGTTCCATGAATATCATGGCTTGCCGAGTTGGTATTCAAATTGATCGCTTCCATAATATCAATTTCGCCACTGGCAGCCCAACCGCCATAAATTTCATCCGTTGGCATCATCCATATAGCAGGCCAAATTCCCTGACCATAGGGCAACTTAGCCCTGACCTCTATACGACCATATTTCCAATCGCCTTTATCTTTAGTACGCAGTCTGGCAGAGGTGTAGGGCAAGGTTCGATTACCTGGATTAGTGTTCCAGTCAACTGGTTCAGCAGGCCCAGTAAAGCTTTCTTGCTTAGCTTCAATAACTAACTTACCATTGCTTAAATAGGAATTATCCGGCCGATCTGTATAACACTGAAGTTCATTATTTCCACCACCCCAGCAATCGGTTAGCCAACCCCACTTGGTAGTGTCGATGCTGTTGCCAGAGAATTCATCAAACCAGACTAGCTGCCAACCCGTATTACCAACGTCGGGGTTTTCATAGGTAATGGTGTCTTCCACACCACAAGCCTGAAGCAGCAACACTGCAGAACCAGCTAGGCTCAACTGCATATATTTTTTTATATTGCGCATTAGCACATCCAAAGCAAATAAATAAAACAAAAACCCCGTAATGGTCTAATATAGAACAATTCGGGGTTTTCCATGGCCTTAATTTACAGGCCTTAACAAATGGTTATTCATTATGTGCAGATAAACTTTCAAACAGTTTGCAAGCACGAATAGCCTCAATATCAATCAACAATATTGTATGTTATTCACGCACCAATCGCACGTTATCAACACGCAATATCACACCTTGTTGGTTATCCCATGTTGGCATAATAACCAGTGGTGTATTGACATTTGTTAGGTTCAAAGAAGAACCAGGATTCTTACCAATATCTTTTAATGACATACGATAAGTTTTCCATTCGCCTAAAGGAGATTGCTCCATTGGTACTTCACCAGAACTACATGGATGGAAGCAGTCAATCTTCATAAACATAGCATCTGTGCCACGTGGATCTGCCAAGCGTAATAGATCAAATTCTAAAAATTTGAAGCCGCTAAAATCAAACCCTGTCTGGCCTGGGCTTTGCCAATAGCCAACACCCTGATCCGTGTTAAATTTAAACTGCTGAACCATGCCGCGCTCGTCGTCTTCAACTAAGCTAACATCGATGTCACCATGACCAGTCCAAGCACTTGCGGTAAATGGAGGTACAGATTCACCATTGAATACATCAACCACATCAGCCTTCCAGAAGTCTTTATCAAACTTAATATTTAGCGTAGCTAAATCAGGTGGTTGCTTACCAAAGTTACGCTTGGCGCGACGATCTTTAGTAGCACAAGTTCGCAGAGATGACTTGGCGCTAGGGCAGCTATAAACCCTTACATAGTCCACTTCCATTTGTACTGGGAACTTTGTGGTCTCGTCTGGTGAACCAGGCCAGTTACCACCAACAGCAACGTTTAAAAGTAGGTGGAAACGCTCGTTAAAGGGCGCGTTACCCTCTACATTATAATAGTCACCCGTTTCGTCTTGAATTTGGCTATACCAACCCGAACCATACTGAGTTGCATAGTGGGTTTCATCGATATACCAGCGCATTTCACCATCAGCCCATTCAATAGCATAGGTATGGAATTGTTTACTTGGATCACTATCTTCAAAAACAAAGGTTTCACCAGAATAAACATTTTTTGGCCATGTTTGGCCATAATGTATGGTGCCATGCACGTGCTTATTTGGCTCCTCAGGATCCTGACTTACCATTTCAATAATATCTATTTCACCACTGGCTGCCCAGGTACCGTACTTAGAATCGGTAGGCAGCATCCAGATGGCTGGCCATATACCCTGGCCAGCTGGCAATTTAGCACGAACTTCAATACGACCAAAGGTCCAATCACCTTTGTTTTTGGTACGCATACGTGCAGAAGTATAAGGCAAGGTTTTTTTGCCAGCTCTGGCATTCATATCTTCAGGCTCAGCAGGACCTTTAAAAGTCTCTTTGTGAGCACGAATAATCAGCTTGCCATCTTCCAAGAATGAGTTTTTATAGCGGTCGGTGTAGCACTGTAACTCATTGTTACCACCACCCCAGCAGTTCTTTTCCCATCCCCACTTCTCTTCGTCGACATCTTTGCCGTCAAATTCGTCGTGCCAATCTAGCTGCCAACCTTTGGCTTCGGCATAGCTAATTTCCGTAAAATCCCCTTCTGCTGCACTGGTAGCAGCAATACCAAGGGATAGGATGCCAATTGCAACCTTAGAAAACGTTTTCATTATCATTATAAAATATCTCCACCACTATTGATTACATCGCGATACCAATAAGCTGAGCTTTTTGGGGTACGCTTTTGTGTTTCAAAATCTACGTGTACTAAACCAAAGCGTTGTTGGTAACCAAAGGCCCATTCAAAGTTATCCAGAATAGACCAATAGAAATAACCAGCAACATCAACACCATCATTAGCTGCTTGACGCAGGTTTAATAGATGACGTCGCACATAGTCAATACGACCTGGGTCTTCAACCTGTCCGTTGGTGTGTACCCAGTCACAATTAGCCATGCCATTTTCCGTCACAACAATTGGCAAACCATAGCGCTCATAGAGGAACTTAGGTCCCCAATATAAACACTCAGGCGTTACATTCCAGTCCATGGTAGTTCGACCAACGCCAATTAAGTCGTCAGCCACAGCTTCACCCTTATCGTTTAACTTAAGAGCTCCACCGGAATATATATTCGCTGCATACATATCCAAAGGCTGATTGATAATTTCCATATCGCCAGTTCGAATCTCTGGCAAAAATTGTTCAAATAAAGCCAAACCATCTTCAGGGTATGAACCCAATATCATAGGGTCGGCATACCAAGTATTGCTAAAGCAATCCAAGCGCTTAATATCAAAGGTAGCGGCACGAGCAGCTTCGATTAAACGGGGGTCATCGCTAGTTGGATATGACACCAAGCCAACCGGGGCGGCACCAATATTTAACGTCTGCTTAGCATTAGCGCGCATTGCCTGTACAGCTTTACCATGAGCTAACAGCGCATGATGAGAAGCTTGCAATACTTTTTCAAAAGTCATTTTTAGACCAGGGGCATGTTCAGCAGAGTGATGACCTAGACCCAAAAAACACTGTGGCTCATTTAAGGTAAACCAGTTTTTCACACGGTCAGAAAACTTGTCAGTAATAAGCTCTGCATAATCAGCAAACCAATCAGCGCTATCACGGTTTAACCAACCACCTTGGTCATACAAAGCGGTTGGGAAGTCCCAGTGAAAAAGGGTAATCCATGGATCAATACCTTTTGCCAATAGACCATCGACAATACGATCATAGTAGTCAAGACCCTGCTGATTTATCTTGCCTGTGCCTGCTGGAAAAATACGTGGCCAAGCAACGGACAAGCGATAGGCATGAATGCCCATATCAGACATGATATCAATATCTTCTTGGTAACGATTAAGATGGTCACAGGCTGTCATACCATCACTGCCATCACTAACTAAACCAGGTTGACGGCAAAACATATCCCATACGCTATCGCCACGGCCCTGATCCTTAGCGCCGCCTTCAATCTGGTAGGATGAGGCTGCTGTACCCCAAACAAATCCATCTTTAAACTTTTGCATTGCGTTATTTACGCCTCCATATAGGTTCTTATAATATGAATTATGTATTTTTTTATTACCCTGTGGTTGATGCAGAGCGTTAAATTTTTCTTACCGAATCTCTAATTACCAGAGAGGTTTTAAACTTCACACCGCCTGGTGGTTTTTTATTATAAATTTCCTGATAGGCCATATTGGCACAGACCTTAGCCATATCGAATTGTGGAAAATGCATTGTCGTCAGACGTGGGCTGATATAATTCGACATCAGAATATCGTCAAAGCCAATGATCGATATATCTTCTGGAATACGACGATTATTGCGTGCCGCCCATTCATAAACACCAAATGCAATCTCATCGTTACCTGCAACAATAGCGGTATATTCCAAACCCGAATCCAGCAATTGCTGCATTGCTTGCAAACCACCATGTACCTCAAATTCGGTACGAATAATATGCTGATCGGTTATTGCTAAGCCCGCTTCTTGCATAGCCCGTTCATAGCCAGCTATACGTTCATTGGCATCTTGCTTATATTCTTGACCACCGATGCATACTATCTGGGTATGGCCTTGATCAATTAAATAACGCGTGGCCCAATAAGCACCATCATCGTTATCCAACCACATATTACGTGACTCAAGACCGTCAATATGCTGATTAATCAAGTAGATAGGTATCTTTTTGGATAACTCCTCCAAGTACTCAGTATCTAGACCTTCAGTCAATAAAATAAGGCCATCAACTTGCCGTGACATAAGAAAATCCACGGCTTCTTTTTCGGCTTTCTCTTCCCCAAAACCACTAGCAATAATCACATGTTTGTTGTATTTGCGCAGTGTTGCTTCAACCCCAGACATAACTGGACCATAAAACGGGCCATCTAGGTGAGAAACCACCATACCCAAGTTATTTGAACGCTTGGATGATAAAGATTGCGCTGCCGTATTGGGCCGATAATCAAGCTCTTCCATAGCGGCTAACACTTTGATACGTGTTGCTTCTTTAACCGGAGCAGCATTATTAGTGACTCGCGACACAGTCGCAGGAGACACACCTGCTAGCTTGGAGACTTCAATAATACTGGTCTTACTCATGGTTAAAACTTCCGTTGATTTTTTATTTATTATTTATCAAAGGGCAAAGCAACGTACAAAATGGTCCTCTGCCACCTCAGTTACGCTCGGCATCTCGGTATGGCACTGATCAGTAACTTTCGGACAACGCGCTGCAAAAGGACAGCCCTTTGAATCAGGCTTCCACAAAGGAATTTGGCTTTTTTTACCATCTACAGTGGCATTTCCGCGTTTACGTCCTACTTCGGGAACTGCACTAATAAGTAGTTGAGTATAGGGGTGCTGAGGGTTTTGCGTAACCGAGTCACTATTACCCCACTCCACCATATGGCCCACATACATAACACCAGTGCGTTCGGCGAAATACCGCGCCGTGGCAATATCGTGGGTAATATATAAGAAGCCAATCCCTTCTTCTTTCATATCCGCCATTAAGTTTAGTATACCTAAACGAATCGACACGTCGAGCATGGAAATCGGCTCATCAGCCAAGATAAACTTGGCGCCTGTAGCAAGGGCTCTGGCAATAGCCACACGTTGACGCTGACCACCTGAAAGCTCATGGGGGAACTTATCAGCGGTTTGTTTGGCTGGCGACAATCCTACACGCTCCAAAATACTCAGCATATAATCTTCAATAGCATCGCCTTTTAACTCAGGCATATGAATGCGAATAGGGCGATACATTTGATGACGGATAGTATGTACTGGATTTAACGAACCGAAAGGATCCTGAAAAATCATTTGAATTTGCTTAGCCAGTTCAGTCTGGGTCATTTTTGAGCCAGAGGCATTGATGTCCCTACCATTAAGCTTTAACACACCATCTGTGGGTTTATATAAGCGACATAAGGTGCGGGCACAGGTACTTTTACCACTACCTGATTCGCCCACCAGAGCCATAGCTTCACCCGCTTTAATGCTAAAGCTAACACCATTGAGGGCACGCATATATTGACGGTTGAACAAGGCATTGTCCAAGGCAAAATCAATTACTAAATTTTCAACTTCAACGCTCTGTGAGCCTGTTTCATTAGTCACTACTTGTTCCACCATTGTAGCTTCAGTCAACTGATTCATAGGGCATCTCCTTGACTGACCTTATGACAAGCGACTTGTCTCTCATCAGGTACTTGTAAGACCTCAATATTAGGCATCACATCTATACAAATCGTATCGCACTGGCTACAACGATCTTGGAAATAACAACCAGCTGGGACGTCCAATAGATTTAAAGGATTCCCTGGAATACCTTCTAGACGCTCTTTGGGGCCATGAATGGTTGGGAAAGAACTTAAGAGCCCCTGAGTATAGGGATGCTGTGGGTTGGCAATTATACCTTCAGTTTCTCCTAACTCAACCATTTGCCCCGCATACATAATGCCAATGCGATCAGTAATCTGCCCCATCAAACCCAAGTCGTGAGAAATAAATAAAATGGCAAAACCTAACTGTTCTTTTAGATCATAGAGCTGGTCCATAATGTCACGCTCAACAACCACATCAAGAGCAGTCGTTGGCTCATCCATAATAATCAGTTTAGGACGCAAAATAAGGGCAATAGCAATCACTACCCGCTGACGCATACCACCAGAAAGTTGGTGAGGGTAGGATTTAATGCGAGAAGCATGAATACCAACCATATCCAACATAGCTATAGCACGCTTCTCCGCTTCAGTTACGGAAATAGTTTCGTGCGCCAGCACCACATCAACTAGCTGATCACCAATGGTAATAACTGGATTCAATGAGTTCATGGCACTCTGAAAAACCATACTAGCTTTTGACCAACGAAATTGACGTAACTCTTCGGGCGACAATGTCAAGATATCCCGACCCTGGAAGTTAATTTTACCACCAGTAATCAACGCTGGGGCGTTATGCAAATTGGCAATAGCAAAGGCCAAAGTACTTTTACCACAACCCGATTCACCGGCTAAACCAACGGTTTCACCTGGATAAATATCCAGATTAACCTTATTAACGGCTCGGGCATTGCCATCATCAGTTATATAATCAACACATAAGTCTGAAATGGATAAAAGTGGTTCGCGAACACCTGTCATGACTGCGCCCTCCGAGCTTCAACTTCGGTCTTCATACGTCGCCATGTTTTAATATAGGAACCGGTTTTTAGTTTCGGGTTAGAAATCTGATCAACAGACATATTCAAGAGGGCCAAACCACCACCAAAGATAGCGATAGCAGTACCCGGCACAACCATATCCCACCAAGCACCAACAATAAAGGCGGAATTAGACTGGGCCCAGAAAAGCATGGTTCCCCAAGTCACAATAGTTGAATCACCTAAACCCAAAAACCCTAAACCAGCTTCAGCCATCAAGGCATAGATACAAGTACCCATGGCCATACCAACGACAATGCTTATCAAGTTAGGCAAAATTTCAAACAAAATAATCCGCCACTTAGATTCACCCATCACTTCAGCAGCTAAAATAAACTCTTTATTACGTACAGCTAACGTTTGACTTCGAATTACCCTGGCACCCCAAGCCCATGAAGAAAGACCAATAATTAGGGCTATAACTACGGGGCCTACTTGACCCAAAAACGCTGCCAGAATAATAAGCAAGGGGAGTTGTGGGAATACCAATATAATATTGGTAAGGGACATTAAGAATTCATCAACTCGACCACCGAAATAGCCAGCACTAACGCCCACACATATCGCTATAGTAATGGTAATTAAGGCTGCGCCAAAGGCCACCATTAGAGAAACTTGTCCACCATGTAAAACTTGACTAAAAACATCTTTACCAGAGCGAGTAGACCCCAAAAGTAATTCGGCACTAGGTGGTTGATGGCCACGGGCAACACGCTTTTTGGGATCATTTTCGGCAATCACAGAAGCGAAAGCACTCATAATAATGACTGTAGACACTATTAGGGTGCCTAAAATGGCTGCCATATTACCACTATAAAAGCGGCGTAAAAATTTTATAACAGGATGACTTAACATATGACTTATAACTCGGTTACTTTAAACATATTGTTAATAAAGTTGGGTTATTCAATGAGTCTACTTACGTAGACGCGGATCTAACCATAAATTTAAAAGATCAGCGATAAAGTTTGCGACCAATACAAACACTACTATCAACAAGAAGCAGGCTTGCATAGTTGGGTAATCACGTGCACCAAGGGCTTTAAATAGCAACAAACCAACCCCCGGATAGTTATATACAGTTTCAATAAATATGGCCCCAGCCATAATAAAGCCAATCTGCATCGATACAGCGGTAACAACGGGCAATAAAGCGTTACGCGCAGCATAGTGACTCATAATGCGACCATTACTTAGACCTTTAGCCTTGGCCATGGTGATATAGTCTTCGCCTAACACATTGATCATGGCATTACGCATATTAAATATCCAAGCGCCAATGCCACCTAAAATCATAGAACTTATTGGTAGTACAGCATGATAGAGAATACTGGATAAATATTCCCAGCTATAGCTAGGGTCAATGTCTGGGTTTGCACCATAAGAAAGTGGAAACACTTTCCATGTTAGTGCGAATATAAAGAAAATATATAAGGCGGTAACCGGTTGTGGCATAGCCCCAACAAAAGCCCAAAAACCGGGCATAAAGCGATCTACAAAGCCAGCACGATGGTAGGAAGCATAAGTACCAATAAGCAGTCCGATAAATACGGAAATAAAGGTAGACATACCTGCCAAACCAACTGTCCAAGGCACTTTAACCGCCAACAGATCACTTACAGGAAGCGGGTACAACATTATTGAAGGCCCCAAATCCCAAGTAAAAATACTTTTTAGATAGATAAAATACTGTTCATGTAAAGGTCCATCAACAAAACCTAGCATCTCTTTATAGGCCGCTAAGGTTTCCAAAGACATACGCCCTTGGGCGCTAGCAAAGAGAGCATCTACCGGATCACCCGGCATCATACGTGGCATAATAAAGTTAAAGGTGATGGCTACCATTATGGCCACAAAATAAAACGCAAAGCGTCTGAGAACAAAACTCATGGTGATTTCTCGTTACAGAAAAGCTGAATAAGACCTGAAAGTTCTAGGTAAATAGTGGTCAACTGAGGAAACCCAGTTGACCACCAGCCATTATTACTTGGCGTACAACTGTTCAAACGTAATCAGCTTACGTGAAGAGTCATAGAACACAGGCTGTACAAATGGATTGTCAGCAGTTGGCCAGCCGCCAATGCGGGTAGCGTTATACTGATACCATGTTGGGTTGGAGAATAATGGAACAAAGGCAAGGTTTTCACCAGTAAAGTCCATTAATTCTGCCAAGATAGCCTTACGACGATCTGCATCAGAAGTAGCAGTATACTCATCAATCAACTCATCAACAGCAGGGCTGCTGATACCGTGGTTGGTGTGCCAAGAGTTACCTTGACGGGAAGTATGGAAGTAATCCTGATATGCCTGAATTGGATCTTCAGCATTGGTCTTGGACCAGTTGATAGAAGCTTGATAAGTACCTTCTTTCAACGCTGAGTCATATACAGACCAGTCAACAGTCTTGGTGTTGGCCTTGATACCAATCTCAGCTAGGTATTCACTAACCATCTGTACAGTCTGTACCCAGTCAGTCCAGCCGTTTACTACGTGGATATCAAAGTTGATTGCAGAGCCATCTGGGTTTTCCAGGAAGCCATCACCGTCAACGTCTTTGTAGCCAGCTTCATCTAGTAATGCCATGGCTGCTTCAGGGTTGTACTCAGCTAGGTAATCATACTTAGCGTTAACTTCATCGTTAAAGTGAGTCTTAAAGAACTCACCCAGACCAGTTACATGAGATTCTGGGGTAGGATAGCCGTAGGCAGCCAAGTCAACGATCATTGGACGATCTAAAGACATAGAGAAAGCTTTACGGAAGTTAATATCGCTAAATGGCGCTTCACGCGTATTTAGATAGATATTGATCAAATCGTTAGCAGGATACCAGAAACCGTGGTTCTCTGGATTTGGTGCTACATAGGTTTTTTCAATATCAGCGATAAAGTTGGAACCCCAATCGATTTCATCGTTAATCAAAGCAGCTTGGATTTGGGAGTTATCCGTGTACTGACGGAACTTGATACAATCCAAGTATGGTAGGCCTTGGTCAGCTTTGTAGTAGTTAGGGTTACGACAGATTTCAATCTGGTTATCACGTACCTGAGTTACTTCGGTCATAGGACCAGAACCAACAGGGTTGCTGTTAGAGAAGGTAGAGATATCTTCTACAGAGCTAAAGATATGCTGAGGCACAACGTGTAGACGTGGCAAGTGCCAGTCAATAGTGCCGTCTTTGGCGCCAAACTTAATGTATACAGTTGTTGCGTCTACCGCTTCAACAGAAACAAACTTACCAGAAGACCACTGACCAGTGGCATCTAGCTTGGCATCTTCATTACCCAAGTTTAAAGAATAAACAACGTCGTCAGCATCCAATGTTTCGCCATCAGACCAAGTCAAGCCATCTTTTAGTTTGATGGTTAGGCCCATTAGGTCATCATCGTAGGTAAAGCCACTAGCTAAACGCCAGTTGATTTCACCTTGCATAGCGTTAACAGCCCATAGTGGCTCATACATGGTACCACCGACCATATCGCCTTGAGCACCAGTGTATGGGTTAAAATCATCGACAAATGTTTGCGTAATAATTGGCACAGTCAAGGTTCCGCCTTGAGCGTGCTTATGTCCATCAGCGTGGGCGCTCAAAGCCATACCTGCTGCAATTGCAGAAACGGCAATAGTTAAACCTAGTTTCTTCATGTTTCTTCCTCTTGTTGTTGTTTTGAGTACCGATCGTGATGATCTGTACTTTGTATAAAGCCAAGATTATCACATTTATGAAAACGTTTTCATATCGCTTAAAAAAAAAGGTCGACACCGAAGTGGCGAACCATACTGAAAACGATTTCATAACTGGCTCGCAAAGCTTAAGACTTATATCTTTGACTGTCAAGTAGATAAACAGCTCTTAAATGTAAAGAAATTAAGCGTTGCCAAAGCAGGTTAAAATTAACCAAATATTTACTAAATTTGATACTAAAAACGCCAGTCCTGAATTGATCAGAACTGGCGTTTTGGCCTTAAAATTGACTGTTAGTCAGCTGTTAAGGTATTTGTAGCTGTATCGTAGCTAAAGCCCCAACCACTTAAGGCTGTTTCAGCTGCAGCAGCATCATCATAAAGGTTATCCATACCATCCGGTTCAACTAAATTAGCACCAACCAAATCACGAACATATGTTACAGAGGCCAAGCCAGCAGTCTGAGGATAGTAAATAGATGCAAACCCATCTGCTGAATCTTTAACCATATTGCCGCTAGTGGTGTTACCTGTAAAGCCGATATCAGTGATAAGTAATGTACCACCATTACCCCAACCACCCATTATGGCGAACTCGGTAGATGCTGTTACACCTCCCCAAGTACTCATTGGTATCACAAACTGAGTCCAACCTGTGGCCCCTGGGATAGCTGTACCATAGGTAGCAGTTGCCAAAGATAGCTCACCATCAGTACCATTGACGGCACCAGGAAACTTAATTACTACGTTATCAGTAGGTAGTCCTTTGATCTTGAAAACCAAGTTCTCGTACTTAGATGCGAATCCTGCCTCAAATCCAGACATTGCTAAAGCCGAAGTCTCTCCACCCCAACCCCAACCAGGTTGAACTTGGAATACAGGTGAAAAATCAGCATCACTGTCATAGGCACCATTAAGAGTTGAGCCTGAGCCCCATTCAGCAAAGGAGAAATCAGTATCAGAAATGAAATCACCAGCAGCTCTGGTTTGACCATCGTGGATATTAGAAGGCATATAAACAGCTGCTATACCATCACCCATGACGTCTTTTACCAAACCATTTCCGGTTGTATCACCAGTGAAACCAATATCAGTTAGAAGCAATGTTCCACCATTACCCCAACCACCCATTATTGCAAACTCAGTAGATGCAGTTACACCACCCCAAACACTCATTGGGATAACAACCTGCGTCCAACCAGTCGTTCCAGGTACAGGAGTACCATAGGTAGTTACAGATAGAGATAACTCACCATCAGCACCATTAACGGCTCCAGGGAACTTGATAACAACATTGTCAGTTGGGAGGCCTTTTATTTTGAACACCAAGTTTTCATAATTGGAAGCAAACCCAGCATCAAATCCAGTCATAGCTAAAGCCGAAGTCTCTCCACCCCAACCCCAACCAGGTTGAACTTGGTATACGGTAGGAAAATCAGCGTCACCGTCATATGCACCATTAAGAGTTGAGCCTGAACCCCATTCAGCAAAAGAAAAATCTGAATCAGCAACAAACTCACCAGCGGAACCTGTTGTGCCAGAGAAGAAATTGTCTAATGCAGATTTGTATGCAAGCTTTGCTTGAGAGTGTGCGGCTGCATTAGCATTATCGTCATACAACTCATGCAAACTCAAGGCAACGTTGTACTGATTTTCACCACTTGGATCAGCTGCTAGGGCAGTAGACCAAACGTAGAATTTATCACGTGCATTTGAGGCAGCACTGGACAAGGTCCACTTGGTAACATCATCTACAGTATCATTGGCATAAGGGTTTTCTGGATCGCTTAAAACGCATTGATTGTCATTAATACCAACATTAGGGCAATACAGGGAGAAACCATCATTAGATGCCACCCCAGTAACAGTACCATCGGCAGGATTACAGCCAGCGAGCAGCAAGCCCAGAGCAGGAACAACTAACAACTTTTGCATGGTTGCTCCCTTATCAAACGTTTTGTCTTTTGAAGAAATTTTCATGATTCTTTCCACCATAAATCTTATTATCAGAATTTATATGTATAGGAAGCTTGCACTTCGCTTTGACTGCGTTGGCCATCGTTATAACCTGGTGTGCTCTCGCCCCAAGTCTTACGTAGGTATTTAACGTCAAACTTGCCAGAATCTAAATGGCGCGTATAGCCAATCTCTAACTGTTCTGGATGAACATAGTTCTGCTCTTGACGCCAGTCATAACGCCCAAAGTCATTAGTAGCATACTTAACACTGTATGAACTTAACTCATTAGGAGTCACACTCGCTTGGAAAATACTATAGTCAGTAGCGGCTGCAGTTGTGTTTGAAGTCTTTAAGCCAGTTTCATATTTTAGAACCGTCTTTGTACCTGAAGCATCATTCATTACCACTTTGGCATTTAACTGCCATAGATCTTCAGCAGGACGAGGACCTTCTTGAGATTCACCCCATGCTGGATTCCATGTAATTGGTAAACCATCAGTTGCGCCAGTGTATTCTTTACGCACAATACCAATGTTATAGGCTAGGTCCGCATCTTCTTTCCAATCATTATCCCACTCAAAGAAATGAGTAGCAGGCGTTGGGTCATAGGTTACGGATAGCTCTGTAGCCAATACCGCGCGATTATCACCAACTTTGAATGGATCGCTATTGAAACGCTCATAAGCGCCTTCACCAGCTTCTACTAAAGTATCACGGTAGAAAACACGTGGAATAATTAAGTAGCTGCCGTTAGGAATATTGATACCAGCCTCGAACACTGACTTGTTACCAGTACCAGAATATGGAAGCTTGGTACCAAACCAACGTGTAGGAATACCACTATCAGCAACTAGACCAGCATAATCGACTGCAAAGTAGGCAACTTGGCCGCCACCCATATCTTGTGACATCTTAGCGCGGAAACCTAAGGTATCTGCAGTAGAAATGGTGTCTTCATAGACGATACCATTTTCTACATAGTCATAAGTCTCGCCAACTTTATCCTGTCCAGAAATAAGGCCACCAACTTCTAACTTGATACCATCACCTAGGTCAAAGGCACCATTTAAACTGGTTTTAGCTGCACCAGCACTTTCATAGGCGCCAACGAAGGAATGCTGATCTTTTTCACCAAACATGTACTTAATAACAGTTTGTGGGTTTGCACCCCAATAAATTTCAGGACCGGCAACAACTTTCAAGCCTTCGTAATCGCCTTTACCGACAATTTCAAAACCTTGCGTTACTTTATCATTCCATAGGTCGGCACCGGGCTTATCGGTACCTTCTTTCATAATGCCAAAGAAGTCACCTTCCCAACCCCAGTGATAACGCTCGGTATGATAGAAAAGGTTTAAGTCATAGTCATCGCCAAAGCTACTGGCCGAGAAATCATACAATTCAACAGCGTCACCATCATTATTGATGCGCTTACCGTATTTTTCCTCATTAAAAAGACTAGCAGAGGAAGCACCGACAGCATTGACGGTGAAATCACCAGCAAAGCCGCCCATATTAAAATCAAAATCTAAGAAGGCTATTTGACCTTCATCATTACTGGTTGTTTTACCAGTTGCTGTAACCGATTCATTACTCAAGAAATCCAAAGTAATAGAACCACCACTAAAGGTAACCGGTGTGTCTGCACCCCGGGCAAAGGTTGCCTCACTAGTTATCAAGGCAGTGCCCGCCAAACTGATCACCAAAGGTGCAATCAGTTTACTTTTTGCATAGACAGTCATAAGTGACATTTCCTCTTTTTTTTATTTACTCCTTGGTATTACCAAGGTCTCAGCGCTTATTTAGTACACTATGAAAACGCTTTAGTTTTTATGAAAACGTTTTCATGAAAATGTAAAAAAAACCGGGTCTTTCCCCGACGTGCTTGATTCTAATGCCAACCACGCCATCATTGCAATCTTTTTTTAAAAATTAGGATAGTTATTTAGATGCACTTTATTTATCTAACTGGGATAAAAAACTTTCAAGGTGTGCTAAATTTTTTCCCTGCTCGTCAGCTATATGGATATCCATCTGCCGGATAGCACTATTGGGTGTGGCTGTTATTACTTGTTTAACAAGCCATTGGCGATCTGCGAAAGTGGTTAAACGACTTGATTCACCGGGCTCAGGCCAAGACCCAAAAGCCCGCATTGAAGCTAAATGGTTTTGCGCTACCCAATGAGCTAAGACCCTATCTCTACTAGCCTCAAACGTCTTTGCTTGAGAGGCAAATTGACCACTTAGTGCCAGCAATGCAATAGCCACAATGGCCAAAGCAACTAATACCTCAATTAAGGAAAAGCCACTTTGTTGCTGATATTGTTGGTATTTGCGCTTAATCATTTTGCTGCCAAGTTTGAACTTGCATTTTACCCTTAAGATCTTGGGTAATTTGCCAATCACTTCCAGCTCTAAGCCAAAGTAAGGTAAATACTGATACCTCCCCCATAGGCGAAAAAATAATATCTGGATTATTATCAGTAATAGAATTAGACGCCTTTAGTGGTGCTGAAAACTGCAGTTCACCTTCTATCTTTTCTGCACTTAACAATGTTTCTGTGGCTGGCAGCCACGCTTGTTGGCGAAAAATATAAAAAGCATAACCATCATTCTCGAGGCTAAAACCATAGGGCCGGCCATTTAGCAGTGCCTGATATTGGGCAAAATCTAACTGATCTGCTAACTGCTGCGCCGCATTTCGCGCCTGCCGTTGTTCAAGGCTTGGTAATAAATAATTACTCGCCATAGTGCCTATTAGAGCAATGATCGCTATAACGATCAAAACTTCTAATAAGGTAAAACCACTAGGGCGCCTTTTAGCATACAAAATAGTAACTAATCCCGATTCCAAGAGCCTATATCAGCAGCACTATCTACGCCACCCTCTTCGCCATCAGAACCTAAGGTAAATATATCTATAGCGCCATATTCACCTGGCACACGATAGCGATATTCCCCGCCCCATGGATCTTTGGGTAGACGTTCTATATAAGGACCAGTCCAATTACCAGCTACTTGACCTTGGGTTGGCTTGGTAACTAATGCTTGCAAGCCCTGCTGCTGACTAGGGTAGTTATAGTTGTCCAACTTATATAACTGCAAAGCGGCTTGCAGGGTACTAATATCCTGTTTTGCCTTGATAACCCGAGCTTGATCTGGGCGATCAATAAGCCTTGGTACAACCAAAGTAGCCAAAATACCAATAATGACAATGACTATCATAATCTCAATTAAGGTAAAGCCGGTTTGGCGCTTAACTGAACGGCGCTTAGTTTGAGTCATTCTGAGCTTCCTCACATCATCAACTGATTCATATCTAAAATTGGCACCATAACGGCCATCACAATTACCAAGACAATACCCCCCATAACTAACATCATCAAGGGCTCTATCAAAGCTAACATGGCGGTTATGGTATTTTGCAACTGTTGTTCCAAATCATTAGCTGCCTTATCGAGCATCGTAGCAAGCTGCCCATTGGCTTGACCGCTAGCAATCAAATGTAAGGCTAATAGTGGCAACACAGGGCGTTTACTAAAGGCAGACAAAAACCCTTTACCTTCATGTATTTGTTGTCGTGCTTGCTCAATATGATGTGCCATATAATCATTTTGGACTACTGCCTTAGCACTCTCAACTGCATCTACAATGGGGTTGCCACTGTCATAGAGCATCGCTAGTGTTTTGCAAAAGCGGGCCGCAAGATAGGTTTTTATCAGATGGCTTATGCCCGGAACAGATAGCCAAAAACGGTGAACTAACATACGCACACCAGCATGACGCATAAACATAGAATATAGTAATGCTCCACCAAGACCAGCTAATAATATGATCAGCAATTTATCCTGCAAAAACTGGCTTAAGCCAATTAAACCCTTAGTGATAGCAGGAAGTTCCTGATCCATACTCACTATAACTTCAGCTACTTGAGGGACCACATAAACCACTAGTAAACTAATCACCGCTAAACTAACGAGGGCAATAATAGCTGGATAAATAAGAGCTATTTGAATACGCGAGCGAGTTTGTTGCATTACCTGACTATAATCAGCTAAACGCTGTAATACCGGTCCGAGTTGGCCACTCTTTTCACCCGCTGCAATAGTAGCTGTATAGGCTTGAGTAAAACTGCTACTGGCCATGGCCATAGCCGCAGCTAAGGATTGGCCGTCATTAATCTGCTGCTGAATAGTTAATAACACCGCCCGAACATTTTTCTTGCGCGTTTGATTAACCAGAACATGCAAAGCCTCATTTACTGGTAAGTGAGCATTAATAAGGGTAGCCAATTGCCTTGTTATTAAGGTCAATTGCTTACTGGTTAGCTGGTTACTAACAAATATTGAGGGTTTACCTTTGCCCTCTTTGCTACCAACTTTACTCTGTGCTTGCGCAATTTTTTTCTGCTCTGTAACCTGCATGGGTGTTAAACCCTGCTGTTGCAACATAGTCACTGCTGCATCACGACTATTTGCAACCAAAGATCCCTTTACTGACTTACCTTGGGCATTAAGGCCCTTATAATCAAAATTAGCCACTATCAGCACCCACGCACACCCGCTCTACTTCCTGACGGGTGGTGATACCCTGGGCAACCAAAAGCATACCGTTGCTATGCAAGCTGTGTTGTCTGGAGCGTGCCAACCTCAGTATCTGTTGTTCACTTTCATTGTCATGAATCAGCTGCTGCATCTCTGGCGTAACGGCAAGTAATTCATAAATACCGACACGACCTTGATAACCAGTATAATCGCAGGCCTCGCACCCCACAGCATGATATTCAGAAACTAACCCATTAGCCTGCTCTGCATTAGCATCACTTTGCGAGTCTAGTGGTTGCTTACAGTGGCTGCATAGTGAGCGCACTAAGCGCTGCGCCAGTACGCCAATAATACTAGAGGCTAACAAATAAGGTTCTACGCCCATATCACGCAAACGAATTAGGGCGCCTACGGCCGAGTTAGTATGTAAGGTTGATAACACCAAATGACCAGTTTGACTGGCATGAATGGCGGTACGGGCAGTTTCAATATCTCGAATCTCACCCACCATCACCACATCGGGATCTTGGCGCAAAATAGCCCGTAAACCTTTTTCAAAGCTCATACCGCTTTTGCTATTTACAGCCGTCTGACTAATACCAGCAAGATCATATTCGACTGGATCTTCAATCGTCATAATATTCAGGTCGTCACCCTTTATCTGTTGTAATGCAGCATAAAGAGTGGTGGTTTTACCCGAGTTAGTGGGCCCTGTGGTAAGGATAATACCATTAGGTCGCTTGACTAGTTGGCTTATAGCATCATACACAGCCTCCGGCATGCCGAGACTTTGTAGCTGTAATTTACCGGATTCACGATCCAGTAAACGCATTACTACACGTTCGCCAATACCTGACGGAATCATGGCAACCCGCACATCCACTGGCCTCCCAGCTAGTTCACGGGTAAAACGACCATCTTGAGGTAAACGAATTTCGGCGATATCAAGCTTGGCCATCACTTTGATACGTGACACCACCATGGGCGCTAACTCAATGGGCAGGGCAGCTTGTACAGTTAATACGCCATCCTGACGAAAACGCACCATCAAGCCGGTACTTTGAGGCTCTAAATGAATATCCGAAACTTGATTGCGAATCGCCTGAATCAGCATTTTATTTATCAGGTCGACAATAGGTGCGTCATCACCTAACTCAGCCAAATCAGCTGCCTTTGGCAAGGCCTGTGCAAGGTCAGACAGATCAACTTGTTCACCAATGCCTTCGGCTATATTTGCCAAACCTTGGGCGTGATCTTGGCCTTGAAATACTTCATGCAACTTGGCATTAAATAGCTCAGGCTCCAAACAATGAGTGGCAACCACCTGGCCCACAACACGCTGGGCCTCCAAAAGAGCAGCTACTGGCGTTGTATGGCGATAATAGATATGCCCATTCGACCATAGCACGCCTTGTTCACTGGCAAACCGATAACTTAGAGCGACATGCTGCATCATTAATTACCAGTTAGCCTTGCTCTTTTCAGTGGCCTGGGGCTCTTCCTTTGCCGGTAACGGCTCACCTAACAAGGGTTTGGTCATACCTTGGAAAAGTTCACCCTGAGACTGATTTAATAAAATTTGCTTGGCACGAAGAAATTGATACTTTTCGTGGCTTAATGATTCTAACAATGAAGCATCACGAACAATGGTTGGGCGAATAAACACCACTAAGTTACGTTTCGTCAGATTAGATTTTTGATAGCGGAATGCAGCACCTAATACAGGCAGATCACCCAATAGAGGTACCTTCTCGGTGGTATCCACCATTTGATCATCAATTAAACCACCTAAAACCACCAAATCACGATCACTAGCAATCACCGTCGTGTCTATAGTGCGGGTATTAGTAACCACATCACTAGCTGAAATAGACTGAGCACTTAAGCTAGAAACTTCCTGGGTAATAGATAGGCTAATGGCATCACCATCATTAATTTTTGGGAGAATCTTTAACTTAACACCTACATTTTCACGTTGAATAGTTTGAAATGGTGCATTAGTGGTGGAACCTGAATTAGCACCTGGATTTGTGTACTGGCCTGTCACAAAGGGCACATTCTGACCCACGACAATCTCAGCTTCTTCATTATCCAGAGTCACTACCGATGGTGTCGAGACAATATTGGTATCGGCATCACTATTAAGTGCCCGTAAAATAGTCGCCATGCCGTCTTCACCCTCTAAGGGTAGTTTACCGACACCCAAGGTCATACCACTACCTAAGGTAAGTGGGTTAGCGACTAAGTTAATTAAGCTACTATCAGCAAAGTTTGTCGCCCCAGCGATACCATTACCTGCCAAGGCCCACTGCATACCTAGTTCAGCGGCATGGGTTGAGGAAATTTCAGCAATGACTGCTTCGACTAGAATTTGTGCCCGACGCACATCTAACTGGGCAATCAAACCTTCAAGGGTCGTCATAAGGGAACTAGGTGCTGCAATAATAAGGGCATTTAACTGCTGATCTGCCTGCACACTAACGGGTATAGCGGTGTTAATAGCCTCACCTTCTTTGGGCTGATTCGCTGCTCCACCAAGAGCTATACGTTCAATAATCGGTGCCAATCTATCGGCATCTGCATATTTAAGATAATGTACCTTAATGGCCTGCTGTTCAGCTTGTGTTTGCGGTACCGACTTATCTAGATCAGCAATCACACCCAACACACCAGCCCCTATGGGCTTAGTATGCATCAGAATAACACTATTAGTGCGTTCATCCGCAACCACTGCCATATTAGCTAAAGCTTGCCCGGCAGGCGTTTGCTGTAATTTCAATAACAGTGCTTCAACCTCTAAGGCATTAGCAAAAGCGAGCCGAACAACCTGACTGTAGGATTGACCAGATTTATCAAGCCGTTGTACCAAACTTGCCAGCCTTTGCACGTGATTGCGTGTAGATGACACAACTAATTGATTGCTTTTTTCAAAGGCTGCTAAATGCGTTTCAAGGGGTAATAGGGGTCTTAACAGAGGTACCAGATCTTTTGCTGAAGCCTCTTGTACTTGGATCACTTGAGTTACTAAAGAACCTGGGGCTATGCCTTTGCCATCCCCACTTCCAGCAAAGCGACTATTGATATTAGGTACAATTTTAATCGCTTTACCCTCTGGCAAAGCCACAAAACCATGCACATCCATAACCGACAGAAAGACATCATATATATCTTGGTTGGACATAGGCGCAGTAGCAACAACTGTCACATTGCCTTTTACTCTTGGGTCAATGATAAAATTTTTGCCCGTTATCTCAGCAACGGTTTCAATAAACAGACTAATATCACTATTACGAAGATTAATTGCACTGGCAAACACCGACGTACTAGCTACCGCCAAAGATAGGACCACACTAAGCCATTTTATGTGTCCCATTAGGGCAGCCAATATCTTATTATTAGTGATCATTGAATTATTAACTCCAATTTACGGCTTACGCCTTGTCTTTTTATTGTCACAGGAATACGTTCTTTACTAATTAATCCACTAGCCAGTAATTTACCCAAAGACATAGTACCCACAAATTGATTCTCAATATGGGTCACAATATCACCGTCCTTTAGACCCGATGCCTCAAAGGCTTGACCATTTGCTCCTTTACGCAAACTATACCCCGAAATAACACCATTACTGCGCACAGGACTTATTTGCACATACTTCGGCAATCTATCTGGGTAGCGTAACAAGGTCTTACGCAGGTCTTTTTTAATCTCTAGTTGGCGACTAAAAGTGGGTTCTGGTATATATTCATTGCGGCCACCCGTTGCTGCGATTTGTGGGCTTTGATCCAACATGATTCGCAGGCGTTTTTGTCCTTGTTGCACCAGCAACTCTTTGGGAAAAATCTCCAACAAGCGCATATTATCGCTTATTGTATCACCTATTCGGAAGATCTTTTGCATAGCGCCATCAACGGACAGAATTGCCATAGCTTTATTACCATCCACTGGCAATACCAAACCTAAGATTTTAACCTTAGCTTGCTTTTCAGTAACCACTTCTTCTGCCACAATTGGCAGTTTATTTGTAGCTGGTTTTTCCCTCAATTCAGCTTGGGTAAACATTTGTGTAATTGAACCAGGCAAACTGGCCACTGGCGCAGGAGTGGTAGCCGAATTAATTGATACTATGGGTTTAAAAGCAGGGGGTAAGGGTGCAAAAAATACTAACCAAGCTTGCCAAAGCAAACCAGCTAATAACCCAGCCGCCACAATTTTTAGCAATATCAAAATTGCAGAAATAGTGTAGCTCAGGGGCTTTAAAGTTTGATCATTGGCCAATAGCAATGCTGCCGTGGGACTCTGGCCTGAGGAAGAACTGCTCATTAAATACCTGTTCCTGCATCAAAATACTGGCTGTAACGGGTATAGTCAATATTTGTGAAAACGATTTCATTTTTGTGCAAGACTAATAACTATCATGGTCATTGTCAACACACTAATACTAAACCTAGTTTAATAGCGCTATTAGCTGGGCAAGCTGTTGCTGATTACTATCTACCCTTTGCCCATCAACACCAACTAAAGCATTTTCAAAGCCAATACGCATACAACCACCCAAACCTTGTGCTGCTAGCAAACAGTCGATTTGACTATCACCAAAAGCACATACACTCCATTGCATTGATTGCGCTGCTGGCGTTTGCTGTAACTGCGTTAAATAAGGATTTAAGTCACTTATCCGGCTTTGTTGATTATGACTGTATCGGCCCAACACAAATAATGCATAATGGCGCTGCCAGTCGGGCTCCAATGGTAAAATTCGAAGCAGAAAGTTGGCCAATTCTTGTTGACTATAAAAGATATGCTGTACGCGCATATTGCTCTGCAACAATTCCCGATAAAAAGCCGTTACGTCATTATCGTCTGTGTCCCTCAGCATTTCAGCATAACTAAGAGAAATAAAGGGTGCTTGCAAGTCGGCAATTAACTGTCTTTGAAACGCCGCATCATAAATGCCGCCTGCCTCCGTAGTAATTTGCACATCCATCTGGGGAACTGCTTCTTGCATACCTTGCAAAAGCTCTTGGTAAGCACCAACATCAAGCCAATGAACTTGATCAGGGCGCCGAATATGCGCATGCAAAGCACCAGCACCGACGGCATAACAAGCTTGTGCCGTAGCAATTGTTTGGGCAATGGTAACGGGTATAGCAGGATGATCACGAGTGGTCTTATAGGCACCATTAGGAGCAACCATTACCCGTGCCAAGGTCATGCAAACACCTGCGCAAAACTAGTCTCTAAAATATCTACCACTGTCTGTAGCTCAGCTTCAGAGATTATATAGGGCGGTGCCAACAGGACATGATCACCATTACTACCATCAATTGTGCCACCCATGGGATAACACATTAAACCATTAGCAAAAGCCTGTTGTTTTATGCGTTTATTAATTTGTTGCTGGCGCGGGAAAGGGTCCTTAGTGGCTTTATTTTCAACCAACTCCAAGCCCACAAATAGTCCCCTACCCCGAATATTACCAATATGTGGATGGTCACCAAAAGCTTCAAGCAACATTGCTTGTAGAAGTTGACCCTTATGCACAATTTGCTCTGGTAAATTGCCTTCCACAATACTTCTCACGACCTGCAAACCTGCAGCACAGACTGCTGGGTGACCAATATAGGTATGCCCATGCTGGAAAAAACCACTTCCCTGAGCAATAGTTTGATAGATGGACTCTTGGCACATCATCACCCCAATAGGCTGATAACCAGCACCTAAGCCTTTTGCCGCAATCAGAATATCTGGTTCAATACCATCTTGTTCGCAGGCAAATAGACTGCCTGTCCGCCCCATACCGCACATAACCTCATCAAGTATTAATAACACCCCATATTCGTCACAAATTTGACGTATATGTTGAAAGTAATGGCCCACGGGTGGAACGGCACCTAAGGTAGCACCCACTACCGGTTCGGCTACAAATGCCAATACATTTTCAGGCCCTAAACGTTCGATTTCAAGACGCAGATGGTTAGCTGAACGTAAGGCATAGTCATCGTCAGACTCGCCCTCATGTTGATAACGATAAGCGTAACAAGGGGGTATATGACTAGTCGATACCATTAGTGGTTCAAATGGCTTCCGACGCCATTGGTTACCGCCTGTAGCTAGTGCACCCAAAGTATTACCATGGTAGCTTTGCTGGCGAGCAACAATATATTTGCGCGATTCTTGACCCTTTTCCAAAGCATACTGACGTGCCAGCTTTAAAGCCGCTTCCATAGCTTCTGAGCCGCCACAAACAAAATAACTACGGTTTAAGTCACCAGGTGCATGTGCAGCTAACAAAGTAGCTAACTCTTCAGCTGGCTCACTGGTAAAAAAGCTTGTATGAGCGTAAGCCATTGCCTGCATTTGTTGGGTGACAGCGTCAATAACGGGTGTGAAATTGTGCCCAAGACAGGATACTGCGGCGCCACCACAAGCATCTAGATAAGCTTTGCCCTCTGTATCGTATAGATAGCAGCCATCGCCACGGGCAACCGTTGGTAACTGACTATGGCAATGACGAGGAAAAACATGAGATTGATTAGGCATTTATACCTCCCACATGGTGGCGTTTACTGCGTATCCACTGACTACCAATAACCAGTACAATCAGTAACATTGCTAAACCATAAACCCATAATAAGCTTGGTCTTTGTAATGACTGTACGTCCATAGCGGTAATCTCATCATAAAAATCAATTCCTGACTTTTCTGCTAAGCCCATAAAGGCCATATTGGACACCAACCATTGTTCATCTTCTTGTATTAACTCTAAACCAAGCTGCTCAGCACCCACTAAGTTTGTTTCCGGTGAAAACACAAAGAGCTTATAGCGTTCACCATACTCTGTATGTCGGGTGACATGCAGGCGTACCTTTTGTGAATCTTGTAACGCCACTTCACTAGCGATAAAGGTATTCATATCGCTGGTCACAAATTCAGGGCTAACCTGATTTAAGGCAGCATTGGGTAAGAACAGCATCCAACTTGCCACTAACAGAATAAGACCCTCATACCAACGGGTTTTGATCAACATCCAACCTTGCACGGCAGAGCTAAAACTAAAAATAGCCAATAACGCAATCAGAAATATGGATAACCCATGCCAAAAGCTGTTGACTCCGATTAATAACAATTGCGGATTAAAGACAAATACAAAGGGCAAAATCGCCGTGCGAATATCATAGATAAATGACTGCACACCGGTTTTAATAGGATCAGCTCGGGAAATGGCAGAGGCAGCAAAAGCAGCCAAGCACACAGGGGGCGTATCATCAGCTAACAACCCAAAATAGAATACAAATAAGTGCACGGCAATAATTGGCAACACTAATCCAGCCGCATTGCCTAGCTCAACCAATACTCCGGCCAATAGAGAGGCAACCACTAGATAATTCGCCGTAGTGGGCAAACCAATACCCAAAATAATGCATAACAAAGCGGTTAAACCGAGGAGCAAATAGATATTATTGCCAGCTATCGCCTCAACTAGACCAACCATGGCATTATTAAGACCTGTGGAAGACACAGCTCCAACGATAATGCCTGCTGTTGCCACAGCCACACCAATCGCAATCATATTGCGACTACCGGCAATCATTCCTGACAATACCTCAGCAACCCCACTGTAAAGACGCCTGCCTAAACTATCCTCGCCCTCTTTGGGCTTAAGTAAATGTTGGACAAGAATAATGCCCATTAAAAATAAAATGGAATAAAACACAGCACTACCAGGTGTCCAGCGTTTTACCATAAGCAGATAAATAAGTAAGACAATCGGTAATAAGAAATGCAGACCGCTTTTAAAGGTACGCCATAAATGGGGAATATCTGACTTAGGCATCCCACTTAAGCCTAACTTTAAGGCTTCCAAGTGAGAAATATATAACAATGCAAGATAACTAATAACAGCCGGAATAAAGGCCGCTTTAACAACTTCAAAATAACTGATACCAATATATTCAGCCATAATAAATGCTGCGGCGCCCATAATGGGTGGCATTAATTGACCATTTGTTGAAGCAGCTACCTCAATCGCACCCGCTTTAACTGCTGGCAAACCAATTTTGCGCATTACGGGAATGGTAAAAGTACCTGTTGTTACAACATTGGCAATGGAAGAGCCGGAAATCGTTCCCGTTAAACCCGATGCTAAGATGGAGGCTTTTGCTGGCCCACCGCGATAACGCCCCACCATGGCAAAAGCCAAATCTAGAAAATATTTACCAGCACCAGCACGCTCTAACAAAGCACCAAATAATACAAACAAAAACACAAAGCTAACTGAAACATCCAAAGGGATCCCGAATACAGCCTCGCCACCCAACCAATGGTAGCCGACCAAACGCTCTAAAGAGACGCCTTTATGGGCAATAACATCTGGCATGGATTGCCCAAACAGCGAGTAGATCAGAAACACACCACTGACAATAACCAGTGGCCAACCCAATGCACGCCTTGTGGCTTCCATGAGCAATGCTAAACCAAGCAGACCAACCATTAATTCAACGGGCCAGTTAATCCCCAACCAGTCCACATTAAGCAGAATGCCCTGCCGATCAATTAAAGCGCGATAAGCAAAAGGAATATAAAGTGTCACACACAATGCTAAACAGCCCAGTACCAGATCAATACTAGATACATGCCGCTGACCACGCTGATTTTCTCGGCCCGCATAAAGCAGATAGCACAGCAATAAGGCGAAGGCTAAGTGAATGGCTCGCTTGGGCACATCAATTAGTATGCCCCACCCCAGACTAAAGGGTAATGGAGAGGCGATCCAAAGCTGAAACAAACACCATAGTAATGCCACCATGGCCACCAGCATGGCCCAAATACCTGATAATGGGCGGGCACGATGCTCTACATCTTCTATTGAATGGGTTAATTCTTGTGACATATCTATCTTATTCAGAAACTAGCCTGATTAAATTGCTAAACGGCCAAATTAAAGGGGTAAAAATAAACCTGGCGAGGCAGCCATAAACTGCAACGCCAGGTATTAAGAGTGTCAGCTTAAAGCCAAAGTTTACACTTTGGCCTGCTGCTTACATCCACCCTTTTTCTTTGTAGTAACGCACAGCGCCTTCATGCATAGGTGCACTTAAGCCATCGTTAATCATCATTTCTGGCGTCAAGTTAGCGAATGCTGGGTGTAATTTGCGGAAATCATCTAGATTTTCAAATACCGCACGTACCACCTCATACACTAC
Organism: Pseudomonadales bacterium; assembly: GCA_049625185.1. Taxonomy (GTDB): domain Bacteria; phylum Pseudomonadota; class Gammaproteobacteria; order Pseudomonadales; family Balneatricaceae; genus Njordibacter. The sequence continues at coordinate 126,673 of JBMZUZ010000004.1, forward strand.
ATCAGCCGATACCTTAGCGGAAGAAACGAAAGTAGCTTTCACACCAAATGTCGTTACATCTGCAGTACTGGTGTTATAAGTGCCAGCGGGAATAGTAGCAAAAGCATAATATGGATTGGCATTTACCAAACCTGCTTCCACATCACTATCTAGATTAATGATACGAGCACCACAACCATCAGTTGCAATAGCAACACCAGCATTAGGTACGCCTACGGTATAACCATAAGCATCAATCTTGCCATCACACAAAGCTTTAGACTGCTCTGAAGAGGTCAACTCAGTGGCCACCTTAAAGTCATCAACACTGGTACCATGGGCAGCCATAAGAACTTCCATAGTGCCACGCTGGCCAGAACCAGGGTTACCAATATTCACCCGCTTACCCTTGAGATCATCCCAAGAATTTATGCCTGAATCAGCCCCAACAATAATCTGGAAGGGTTCTGGATGCACAGAGAAGACTGCACGCAAATCAGTTTGCTGATTGCCTTCCCATTTACTGCTACCCATGCTGGCATGATATTGCCAGTCTGACTGAGCCACACCAAAATCTAGCTCACCCGCACCGATTTGACCGATGTTATAGTTAGAACCCCCGGTTGAAGGCGCAGCACAGCGAATACCATGCTTACGGCCGCTACTTCGACCCTCAGCAGCTTCTTTATGTACCATGCGGCAAACAGAGTTACCAACCACAAAGTAGACGCCTGTTGGGCCACCTGTACCAATAGCGATAAAGGTATTGGCTGCCTGGACACTTGTAGAGGTAGTTAGCGCAGCCGCAGTCAGCGTCGCTGAAGTAGCTGCAGCAGTGAGAAATGATTTAAAATTTTTCATGCTATTTTCCTGCTTATTTATTTGTTATTAAAATAGTCATACCTGTTAAGATATGGACAAGGATCAATGACACGATAACGCAACAATGATTGCAATAACTTAACAGAAAGCAAATAATATTGCCAAAAATACGATAAAGCAATCTTTATGAATATAAAATCAGCACCTAAATCAATTCAAGAGTTACAACAATTACTGCAAGCAATAAGTGCCAAAACGTCTAGTGTAAGACTTGGCCGTCGCTCACAGGAAGCCTTGGCTGAGTTGTTAACAAGGCCTGAGCAAGCGGCATTTCAATCGATTAATCAACTAGCAGAAGCCCTTAATATCAGCCCTTCCACCCTAACTCGAATGGCAACGAGCATGGGCTATCAGGGTTTTAATGATCTGCAAGCTGTATTCCGACAGCAATTATTAGAACCGTCCCACTTTTATTCGGACAAGGCCATGTTACTGGATAATTCAGGCAGTGTTGCCGATAGCAATATCAACAATATGTTGTTACAAGTTGCTAATGAAGAAATCAATAACATCAATAAAATGCTGAAGAGTGTGAATAATGATGACTTTGAAAAAGCAATTAAGCTTATTAATAACGCTCAGTCTGTGAGAACCTTTGCCCAGCGTCAATTTTATAGCTTAGCTACTTTTTTCTCATATTCGTTGGGTCTGTTACGGGATCAGGTCAGTGTGCTGGGGGAATCAGGCCATGGCGCACCCCATGATTTAGCCCAAATGAACAAAAACGATTTATTAGTTTTGTTTGGTAGCCATCCGTACAGCCGCATAACCGTAGAATCATGTAAACAAGCAGCCAATATGGGCATCCCTACTCTGGTTTTCTCAGATAGCCACATAGCCCCATTAAATGAAGGCGCCGAAGCCCTGTTTGTGTTGCCATCAGAAGGCTCCTTTTATAGCAATAGTAGTGGTGCCTGGCTGGTTTTGATAGAAGCGATCCTCAGTACTTATGCCCAACGCCTAGGTAATGATGCAATTAAAAAACTAGAACAGCGGGAACAAGTATTCGATAGTATGCAAGTCACCTATAAGCCCTAATCAATTTTTTCATTAACAACCACAGGAGTAATATCCTCAGGCAAAAAAACTATTGGCTAGTATTAAGCCAATTAGTTTTTCTTCAATGACATGACAAATTTACTGGCTTTTAAATTTGAAAATCATAAACGCTACCAATATTTAACAATTGGGTTAGCTCATCAAGGGCATATCTGCTTTCGATTAACAATTTAGGGTCAGCCAAATCCGTTTCACGTAACTCTTCACGGTAATGTTTTTCAGACCATGCCATTAATGCAGAATAAGTGTCTGTCGTTAACAAACAAGATGGATTAACTGCTTTATATTCAGACTCAGTCAAAACAACCCTTAAACGCAAACAAGCGGGCCCACCACCATTACTCATACTTTGTTTGAGGTCAAATACCATCACTTCGCTAATCGGTTCTGGGCCAGCTTGTAAAGCTTGCAAATAACCCCAAACCGCAGGAGTTTGTTGACATTCTTGAGGTACAACTAATGCCATTTGGCCTTCTGGAAGATGTGGGAGCTGCAACAATTGGCTATTAAATAAATAGCTTTTTACTGCTTCTTCAACACTAACATCAGCGCTAGCAACTTTGACGAAGTGCATTGATTGTTTGGCTCCATACAAACGGTCCATCGCTATTTGTAGTTGCTGATTTACCGACTCTCCATTGAGAAAAGCCTGTTCATGATAAAAATGCACATTGCCATTACCCACGGCTATAACATCATTATGGAAAACCCCCGCATCAATGACAGCTGGGTTTTGTTGAGCAAATATAGTGCGCTGATCATCCAAACCATGCAGTCGGGCGATTGCCTGACTGGCCTCAAGTGATTGCCGAGCAGGATATTTATTCGGTTTTAACGTCGAGTTATTAAATGCCTGTTGGCCATAGACAAATAATTCAACCCCTTGATCGCCATATGCTTGGCAAAAACGGGTGTGATTGGCTGCGCCTTCGTCACCAAAATGATCCGATGATGGCAATGCTTGATGATGGGCAAATTTTTCCCCTGCAGGAAACGTCGCTTGCAGAATACGACCAGTGGTTTCGTGTTCAATAGATCGATGAAATCGATTCACCAAGTTGGCCGGTGTAAAATGTACCCGACCATCCTGGGTGTCAGCACTCGGTGAAACTGTCGCCGCATTAGCAGTCCACATACTAGAGGCCGAGTAACATGCCGCCAGCAAGGCAGGTTCTCGCTTGTATGCCTTTTCAATAACACGTTCATCTGAGCCAGTAAAACCTAACTGCCGCAGGGTGTTTATATCCGGACGAGATTGGGGCGCAAGAACACCTTGCACCATGCCTAAGTCATACAGTGCTTTCATTTTTTGTAAGCCCTGCTGTACCGCTAATTTTGGGTGAGATACTTTGGCGGAATTACTACTTGAGGCAACGTTTCCATAGGATAAGCCACCATAATTATGGGTGGGGCCGACCAAACCATCAAAATTAGCTTCACACGTTAACATATTCATACCACCTAAAGACTAATGCCAGGACTCAGAGAAGAAGGTAACTGTAGATTCTCATTTTCTACAGAGGCAACAGGGTAAGCGCAGTAATCTGCGGCATAATAGGCACTAGCACGATGGTTGCCACTGGCGCCCACGCCACCAAAAGGAGAAGCACCACTAGCGCCTGTAGTTTGCTTATTCCAGTTAATAATACCTGCACGGATTCGTGGTAAAAAGTAGTCATAATTAGCCCGCTTATCATCAAGCAAGCCAGCTGACAATCCAAACTTGGTATTATTAGCCTTAGCAATTGCCTCATCCATCGAGTGATAACGATCAACACAAAGTAGAGGACCAAAGTATTCTTCATCAGGTAATTTGGCTACCCCAGATACATCTAATAGGCCTGGTGATAACATCCCCGATTGCGGGCGTAACAACTGCATTTCTACCAGCACCTTAGCACCAAGCTTGGTCAGATGTTGTTGAGCAAGCAACAAATGCTCGGCCGCCTCCGCTGAGATAACAGGGCCCATAAATGGCTGAGGATCAGCATCATAATCACCCACTTTAATCTGCTTTATAGCTGCTACCAATTGGCTAATCAGCTGATCTCCTGTAGCACCCTCTGGTACATACAAACGCCGAGCACAGGTACAGCGCTGGCCAGCACTAATATAGGCAGACTGAATAATTTCGTGCACTGCAGCACGTTGGTTGGCCACTTTACCGACAATCAATGGATTATTTCCACCCATTTCTAAAGCCAGTATTTTATCAGGACGGCCTGCATACTGGCGGTGAAGTATTTCCCCAGTTTTTGAACTACCAGTAAAGAATAAGCCGTCAATGCCGTCATTATTTGCTAAGGCAATCCCAGTATCTTTTGCTCCTTGCACTAGATTAACCACACCCTTGGGCAAACCAGCATCTAGCCAACATTTCACCATTAGCTCGGCTACTAAGGGCGTCAACTCACTCGGTTTAAATACCACTGTATTGCCCGCTAGCAAGGCCGGTACAATATGCCCATTGGGTAAGTGGCCGGGGAAATTATAGGGGCCAAAAACCGCTACCACACCATGTGGACGGTGACGCAACCACGCTTCGGTGCCTGCCGCAGCGGGCTTCGAGACGACACCTGTGCGTTCTTCATAAGCACGCGCCGATATGTCGATTTTGCCAATCATGGCAGCTACTTCTGTTTTTGCTTCCCAGAGTGGTTTGCCTGCTTCTTTAGCAATCGCCAAAGTGATAGCTTCACTTTGCTCTTGTAACTGTTGTTGAAAAGCTTTTACCAGTAATAAGCGCCTTTCATAGGTCATTAATGACCAGTTTAAAAAGGCTTTTCTGGCAGCGGCTACAGCACTATCTACTTGTACCTTTGTAGCCGAATTACTGCGCCAAATAGCCTTATTATTAGCGGCATCATAGGAGACTAGTGACTCCCCTAAACCTGCATACCAACAGTTGTTGATCAAATGACTCATAACAACACCTAATTATCTATTGGTGGAAAATAACGACACTACTCGCACAGCATCACCTTGGTTAATCTGCAAAGCCTCAGCAAGCTCTGCACTAATATCTACCTGACTGGGATGACTTAGATCCAGATCAGCTAAAACACAGCGGAAGCCTTCACAGTGAGTATTACTTAACAAGCATTGCGTTGTTCGACGATTTGCGTCCCTGTCCTGTATGCGGGATTTAAAATAACGACTCTCACGCACAGCTCGAATATCATGTAAATCTGCCTCTAAGGTAGGCCCAGCATCAAAAATATCGACATAACCTTGATGTCTGAAACCTTCATCTTCGAGTAATTTCCGAGCTGGCATGGTGTTTTGATGGACTTGCCCGATAACAGCCTGAGCAGAATCAGGTAGCAAATTAATATACATTGGATGGTTAGGCATTAATTCAGCGATAAACTGTTTCTGCCCTTTACCTGTTAACTGATCAGCTTCGGCAAAATCGATACTAAAAAAATGTCGCCCTAAGCCTTCCCAAAAAGGTGAACAGCCCTGCTCGTCGGATACCCCACGCATTTCGGCAATCACTTTATTATTAAAGCGCTCTGCAAACTCGGCCATAAACATAAACCGGCTTTTAGATAACAAAGAACCATTTTTACTGTGACGATACGCTGGATCCAAAAATAAAGTACAAACTTCAGCTCGGCCAGTATGATCGTTAGATAGATATAGAGTTGGGAAGCTATTATGCACATTTAGCTCACGACTTGAATGAACCAATGTACCTATGCGGTAGTTATACCATGGCGAACTGTAACCAACAGCAGATTCGATACCACAAATGCCCACTACCGAAGCTGTTTCTGTATCTTCTAGGGCAAACAAATAGCTTTGTTCTTGCTGTAAATTAACATCGGCAACAAATGCCGCAATAGAAGCAGAGACCTTCCGTTCAATTACCTCTTTATCTGCTGGTAAAGAGGTAAAGCCAACGCCTGTTTTTTGAGCTAGTTGCATCAAAGAATCTTGATCACCAGCTTTTAATGGGCGAATTATCATCATAGCGTCAATCCAACAGCAGCATAAATTATGGTTATAGCTTAATGGATATAGCAGTGACGAACTTTAGGTATTTGACAGCCTATTTTAACCCTTGCGGCTTTTTTTGTGGTTGCTCAAATGCCTCTTATAAAAACGTTGCTATTAGAGTGGGGCAACGAGGATATGCTGATTAGGTAATAAAGCTAAAGCTTTGGCTTCTTCCGCAGTTAGATAAACCTTACCATCAGTGGACAAGTTGCCTAACACACAGCGAAACTCCTGACAGCGATTATTACTTAACAGCGCCTTGACTGATGGCGTTGTATTATCCCTAGCAGTGTCATCATTAATCACAACCTCTGCTTGCTGAACCTGTCGAATGGTACGAATAAGTCGCGTGCGCGCCTCTAAAATGGGGCCGGCATCAAAAATATCTACTTGGTCCATAAACTGCAGTCCCTCGTGCTCCAGAATATTGACAATATCCTCAAAATCTTCGTTATGTTGGCCAATGACTTCCTGTGCAGCAGCTGGTAATAATGGCACATAAACAGGATGGCGCGGCATCAAGTCAGCAATAAAAGACTTGTTACTGGTACCAGACAAACTATCTGCTTCGGCAAAATCCATAGCAAAGAAATGACGCCCGAGGGAATCCCAAAAGGGTGACGAATCTTTAGCATTTAACACACCTTTAATTTCTGCAATGGTGGTGCCAGAAAAACGCTCTGGGAAACAGGCCATAAACATCAGCCTGGCTTTTGACAAGAGTTGGTCATAGAAGCTATGACGATAGTCCGGATGAAGATAAAAAGCACTTAAACGGCTTACCCCGGTATAATCGTGACTAAGGTGTAATGCCAAGACTCGGTTCACCATTTTCAAATCTTTTGAAGCATGAACTAAAGTACTTAGACGATAGCTATAATTGGGCTCACTTAAACCGACACAGGCATCAATAGCGCATGTGCCAGCTAGTTCCTGAGTGCCAGTATTTTCTAAAACGAACTGGTAACTTTCCTCTCCAGCCTGATCTAAATGAGTATTAAATGACAATTCACTATGATCAATTTTGGCCTGTAGCTCTCTTTCGTTGTCAGGTAAGTTAGTGTGACCCACCCCTGCCGCTTTGGCAAAACCCAGTATGGCTTCCTTGTCTTCATGTTGTATGGGTCGAACAATTAACATTGATCATTCCTGTTTAAATTTTGGTTTTTGGCAAGCATACCTAAGGCCTAGACAAATTAGTAGATCAATTACTTATTTCTGCCAAACCTCTGGTCCCATTGCAGCCAGTCTAAATAGCAATAACGCACTTAGTTGAGCCCTCTCAGTCAGACTGACTAAACGCATATACTCACGATCACTGTGAATATTGCCACCCTGGACGCCCAAAGTATCAATATTTGGCAAGCCAACTGCAGCTAGATTATTACCATCACAACAGCCACCCGTGGGCACAAAACCAATTTGCATATCTAAGCTTTTACCGCAGCTTTGCAATACTTCGCACAATCGCTGCCAAGCCAAGGTCATCGTTTTTGGAGAACGACCAAAACCACCAAACAGCTCAATACTAATCCCATCGCGGTCATTTAGTTGCTGCATAAGTTGCATGATTTGGCTTTCACACCAAGCTTCGTCTGTTATTTTTAAGGTCCGAATATTAAATTTAAAAGTGCATGTGTCAGGCACAATATTCATTGCGTCACCACCATGGATGGTGCCTGGATTAACGGTCACTCCCTCTCGCTGGCCATTTAAGTCATCCAAAGCACTGACAAAGTCAGCCATGGCGCGGATAGCATTCCGACCCAAGTGGTGTTCTCTACCAGCATGGGCACTGCGACCTTTAACGACCACACTAAAATTGCCACTGCCTTTACGTTCCCCAGCAAGATTACCATCTGCGTAACAGGGCTCGTAAAGCAACCCAACATGATGATCCATAGCAAATTGTGGGAATAAACTTGCCGAACCAGGCGAACCTATTTCCTCATCGGGATTAAACAAAACTGTCCATCCAACATGTTGCGCCATCGAGGAGGCCTCTAACGCTTGCAAGGCTTTTAGCATCACAATGATGCCACCTTTTAAGTCTGCAACACCGGGGCCATTAATATGCTCATCATCCAACTGTGTAACCTGCTGAAAATGGTGGTCTTTAGAAAAAACCGTATCCATATGCGCACATAGAAAAATTTGCAAAGGAGCTTCAGGCCGTTGACGTAAAACAAGAGCCTGACCAAGTGGCTGATGAGTAACATTGCCATTATCGGCCACTATCTCCTGATCTGGTAACTGTAGGAATTGCTGATCGCAATTTAATTCCTCAGCCCAACTTGATAAGGTTGCAGCTACTTTAGCCAACCCATCAAGGTTATAACTACCAGAATTGATATTTGCCAACTGCCATAAGCGCTGTTCCATTTGCTCCTGCTGGCCTGCAATCCAATCGCAAGCCAGCTTTTCGTCAGCAGTTAACTGGTTAATATTCATGCAGCATCCTCATGTGCTTTGGTCACCGTTGCTACTGCTATAGCAAACCGCTCAAGACCAGCTTCAATATCAGCATCTGGAATAAGCAAAGATGGGGCAAAACGCACAACATTGGGACCTGCAACCAAAGCCAACAAACCTTCATTCAACGCTGCTTTTTGGAAGCTAGCTGCTTGACCTTGATATTTATCCAAAAGAGCACAGCCCATTAACATGCCTTTACCACGAAATTCCGCACAGAAAGGGGTTTGCTGGTTAATTTTTTCGATGCCAGCTTTGAAGATTTCAAACTTTCTACTTACGTCAGCCAATACCTCAGGTTTATTAATTAACTCCACCACCTTCGCGGCAATAGAGCAAGCCAAAGGATTGCCTCCATAGGTGGAGCCATGGGTACCAATACCTAAGTGATTGGCTATTGCCGCTGTGGTCAACATAGCCGCCACAGGGAAACCATTACCTAAACTTTTCGCTGACGTTAGAATATCAGGAGTCACCCCAAGTTGTTCATGGGCATAAAACGTACCTAGTCGACCAACGCCTGTTTGCACTTCATCCATCACCAATAATGCATTATGCTGGTCACAAAGCTCCCGCACACGTTTGGCAAACTCTGGATGAGCAGCAATGATGCCACCCTCACCTTGCAGTGGCTCCATTACTACAGCACAAGTTTTATCGGACATAGCCTCTTCTATGGCAGCTATATCATTAAAAGGAATATGTGTTATACCTTCGATAGCCGGGCCAAAACCCTCACTATATTTCTTTTGTCCGCCAACACTGACACTAAACAAAGTTCGGCCATGAAAACCCTGATAAAAAGCAATTATTTCATGCTTTTCTGGACCAAACTTGTCATGGGCATAACGACGGGCTAATTTAAAAGCCGCTTCATTAGCTTCGGCGCCAGAGTTAGCAAAAAAGACACGTTCAGCAAAGGTCGCCTGGGTTAACAACTGCGCCAATTTTAAGGCAGGCTCATTGGTCATAACATTAGCCAAATGCCATAATTTATTGCTTTGCTCGTGCATAGTCGCCAATAATTCAGGGTTGCTGTGGCCTACACTAGTCACTGCGATGCCACCAGCAAAATCGATATACTCTTTGTCATCTTGGTCCCATACTCGAGACCCTTTACCTTTAACAGGTATGATCGCAGCAGGGTTATAGTTAGGTACCATTACCTGATCAAAGATTTCACGATTAATTTGATTTTGGCTCATAATAAATTTCCAGTTTAAAATAACATTTAACCAATACATTATTGAGCAAAGGGATTTCTCTCACTAGTAGGCAACTTCAACCTTTGCGACCCTAACTATAAGTAGGCGGACAAATAAGGTATAAATAGCTCCAAAATAAAGCCGTTTGTGTTTTTATACGTGAATGCTTATGAAACAGAACAAAACTAACCAGTCTAAATCACATAAACTGGGCATATTGAACCTATGCGTCAGTGATTTCTCGAATATTGGGACTATTTGGGATCTTATTCACATGCCTTTAATTCGTGAGCAGGCCTTATTTTCTATAACACCCCTTCATCCACCTCAGTCTGAGAGCAAAACTGTCCATTTGCCCGAGAGCCAACCCTTAATCCGCGGGATGATGTTTGATAGCGTTATACTGGTTTCAGATATGTGGCAGTCATGCACAATTTCGACGCAAATATCCAGATGGTTAAAGCAACAATATTTAGCCGGAGCGCATATTCTCATCATTGGAAGAGCCTGTGAAGCATTGGCAAATTCAGACCTTTTATTGGGGCGTCAGGTCGCTTGTCATTGGTCATACCATGAAAACTTTAAAGCAACATTGACCGAAGTAAACTGGAGCAACCAGCTGTTTTGCCAAGACCAACGCCTTTTGACATGCCCAGGTGGAGCAAGCAGCATTGATATGCTGTTACAATGGCTGACCAATCTAGGCCATTCAAGTCTAGCTGCAGAGGCTTCGGAGTGGTTTTTAAATGAACGTATTCGAAGTATGGACACTCAACAGCGTGTACCATTACAAACCCGTCTTGGTAATAGTCAACCAAAACTTACTGAAGCTGTGACACTAATGGAAGCCAATCTTGAAGAGCCTCTGTCATCTGATGATTTAGGTGATTTAATTGGCTTATCACGCCGTCACTTAGAGAGACTCTTTAAACGACACCTAAACCAAGCACCCTCAAAGTTTTATTTGCATTTAAGATTAGAAAAAGCCAGAAGCCTTATTCGTGATACCGACCTGTCCATTGTTGAGGTAAGTATGATGTGTGGGTTTTCTTCCGCCAGCCACTTTAGCACCAGCTACCGTAGTCATTTCGGCTTAACACCCCGTCATGAACGTGGGCGCTCGACCTCAGTAGAGGGTGCACCATCACTGACACGGGCCATGGCAATTCAAACACGTTTGGATTAAACAAATTAATCCATAATTGGTTTATGTTGACTAAATTCTTGGATAGCTAAAGTCATAGGACAACGCACATATCGAGTATGCTAATTATTTTAAAAACTTGCTTGTTTAAGAGAAAATGGCGCGCCCGAGAGGATTCGAACCTCTGACCGCCTGGTTCGTAGCCAGGTACTCTATCCAGCTGAGCTACGGGCGCGCAATGGCGGAGAGGGAGGGATTCGAACCCTCGGTACCAGTATATTGGTACGGTTCCTTAGCAGGGAACTGGTTTCAGCCACTCACCCACCTCTCCGAAAGAGCGCGTATATTACCTTAAGCTTTAGGCAAATAAAAGCGTTATTTTCAATGAATTACGCTTTTTTACAACTTATTCTTCAGTGTCTTGTTTGGCGTTTTCGTTTTGAATACGTTGATAAATTTCTTCGCGGTGAACAGCCACGTCTTTCGGAGCATTTACCCCTATGCGAACCTGATTACCCTTTACTCCCAACACAGTGACAGTAACCTCATCACCGACCATCAACGTCTCACCTACACGTCGTGTAAGAATTAACATAATGGGAACTCCTTTTTTAGTTATAGGCGCTTTTATCCGCTAAAGAAACGCGCTTTCCCGTATTTTGCTTTCGTGGCGATTTATAATTTTGCCGCCCTATAACAATTTGTTATAGGGGGACAGATGATGATAGCATTTTATATGGATTCTTCAACTGCTTCTTTATCCAAATTAAAGGTTGAATGCAATGCCCTTACTGCTAATTCAAGGTACTTTTCAGCAATCACAACAGAGACCTTAATTTCCGAAGTCGAGATCATCTGGATATTAATATTTTCCTCTGCAAGGCAATCAAACATAGTGCTAGCAACACCAGCATGAGAACGCATACCGACACCCACAATAGATACCTTAACAATATTATCAGCACCATCAGTGCCATTAGCACCCAATGAATTTGCCGTCTCATCTAACACTGCTTTAGCCTTCGCATAATCATTACGATGCACAGTAAAGGTAAAATCTGTTAGCCCACCAGCGCCAATATTTTGCAGGATCATATCTACTTCAATATTCGCTGCACTAATTGGGGACAGTATCTTTGAGGCCACACCAGGGATATCAGGCACACCAGTAATGGTTAGCTTAGCTTCATCGCGGTTAAAGGCAATTCCAGAAATTACAGGTTGTTCCATTTTTTTATCACTCTCGATATTTATCAATGTTCCAGGACCTTCCTGAGAACTATGCAGCACGCGTAGTGGTACATTGTATTTACCAGCAAACTCAACTGCTCGTATTTGCAGAACCTTGGAACCAAGGCTCGCCATTTCTAACATTTCTTCAAAGGTAATCTCATCTAGACGTTGCGCACCTTCTACTACCCTTGGATCAGTTGTATATACGCCATCAACATCGGTATAAATTTGGCATTCATCAGCGTTTAATGCGGCTGCCAGAGCCACACCCGTAGTATCGGATCCACCGCGCCCCAAAGTGGTAATATTACCTTGGTCATCCACACCCTGAAAACCAGCCACAACCACAACCCGACCTTGTTTCAAGTCAGCGCGCATATTATCCACATCAATTTCTTGAATACGGGCTTTCATATGGGAAGAATCAGTGCGAATTTTTACCTGACCACCAGTATAAGAACGAGCATCACACCCACTTTCTTTTAAGGCCATACACAGCAAAGCTATGGTCACCTGTTCACCAGTAGAAACCAGAACATCCATTTCCCGAGGGTCTGGCTGTGTTTGAATTTCACCGGCCAAACCGATCAAGCGATTGGTTTCACCACTCATCGCAGACACAACTACTACGACATCATGACCGTTATCACGAAACCCTTTTACCTTCTCGGCCACACCCCTGATTCGCTCTACGGAGCCAACAGAAGTACCACCGTATTTTTGCACATACAATGCCATAGGTTTAACTTACCTTAACTAAATAATATTTTATGGAAATCAGGTTAAATTTTCCTGCAACCAAGGCTTCACGCTCTCAAGAGCTGTGGCTAACATGGCTGCTTCACCACCACCTTGAGCCATATCAGGCCGCCCGCCACCTTTACCATTCATCTGCCCAGCAGCAAAACGAATCAGATCACCGGCTTTTACCCGGCCTGCCATATCCTTGCTAACACCAGCCACAATACTTGCTTTATCGCCAGTCTTTACGGCCAACAAAACGACGCCTGAGCCTAATTTATTGCGCAGTTGATCCATGGTATCGCGTAAAGCTTTCGGCTCTACACCCTGCAATTCAGTAATCAATACCTTCACGCCATTAATCTCTTCTGCTTGTTCAACTAACTCAGCACCCTGTGAAGCAGCAAGTTTGACCTTTAATTGCTCAAGTTCGCGCTCTAATTGGCGATTGCGATCCAATAAGCCTTGCACCTTATCAGTAATCTGGTCACGACCAGATTTCACCATATTGGCCAAACTACTAACTGTTTGACTATTACCTGATAACCAAGCTGAAGCAGCTGCACCGGTCAAAGCCTCTATGCGTCGCACCCCAGCGGCAATACCCGATTCAGCAACGATAGCAAATGCACCCAGGTCACCCGTACGTTCGACATGGGTACCACCACAAAGCTCCAAAGAGAAGGGCTTATCATTGCTCTCAGTGCCCATGGTAATAACACGTACCTCTTCACCATATTTTTCGCCAAATAGGGCCATGGCGCCAGCTTCCTTGGCCTCATCTAAACCCATAGTAGCCGATTGAACAGCAGTGTTACTTCTAATTTCAGCATTAACGCGGGCCTCTACCTCAGCTATTTCAGCAGCAGAAACAGGCTCACTATGGGAGAAGTCAAAACGCAAACGTTCTGGGTCTACAAGAGAACCCTTCTGAGTAATATGGTCGCCCAATACTTGTCGTAATACCTCATGCAAAAGGTGTGTCGCCGAGTGATTTACCGCTGATGCTTGTCGCATAGCTGCATCAACATGAGTTGTCACAGCTAAACCTTTCACCAAGTTACCTTCAGTAATCTCACCAGTGTGTACAAAGTGGCCACCTTGCTTCTGGGTATCGGTAACCAACATCTTACCGCCCTGCCAATTAATGGCACCTTGGTCACCAACTTGACCACCTGATTCAGCATAAAAAGCTGTGTTGGCTAACACCACTTGCACCTGACTACCGGTAATAGCTTCAGAAACTTCCTCACCATCCTGTAACACCGCTAATACTTCACTGTTATCGGTCAAAGAAGAATAACCATTAAACTGGGTTTCACCTTCAAGATTGAGTGACTGACTGTAGTCAACAGCAAAAGCGTTGGCACTGCGTGCCCGTTGACGTTGTTCTTCCATGGCCGCTTCAAAGCCTGCCATATCTAACTCAAGATCACGTTCACGAGCAATATCACCGGTTAAATCAACAGGGAAGCCATAGGTATCATAGAGTTTAAAAATCGTAGCGCCGGGAATCTGATTACCTTTAAGTTTTTGCAAATCCGCTTCTAAAATCCGCATCCCCTGATCAAGGGTTTTGGCAAACTGTTGCTCTTCCTTAAGGATGGTCTTTTCTACCCGTGCTTGTGCGTCAGTCAATTCGGGATAGGCTTCACCCATTTCAACAACCAGAGGAGCTACTAACTTATGCAAAAAGCTATCAACCGCACCCATCTTATTGCCATGCCGAATGGCACGACGCATTATACGACGCAATACATAACCGCGACCTTCGTTGGAGGGCTGCACCCCATCAACAATTAAGAATGATACTGAGCGAATATGGTCAGCAATAACCCTTAAGGATTTGTTCTCTAAATCCTCTGTGCCAACAACTTTAGCTGTCGCTGACAACAGATTCTGAAACATATCAATTTCATAATTCGAGTGCACGCCCTGGAGCACAGCAGCCAAACGCTCTAAGCCCATGCCTGTATCGATGGACTGCTTGGGTAATGGTGTCATCGTTCCATCTGGGGCACGGTTATACTGCATAAATACCATATTCCAGATTTCAATATAACGATCACCATCCTCTTCTGGAGAACCTGGAGGCCCACCCCAAATATCTTCACCATGGTCATAAAATATTTCAGAACAAGGACCACATGGACCCGTATCACCCATAGACCAGAAATTATCTTCATCAAGACGCGAAAAGCGCTCTTTACTGATGCCAATCTCTTCAAACCAAATCTGTTCTGCTTCAGCATCGGAATGATGGACGGTGACCCAAAGTTTTTCCTCGGGCAAACCGAGTACTTCAGTAAGGAAATGCCAAGCAAACTTAATGGCATCGGTTTTAAAATAATCACCAAAACTGAAGTTACCCATCATTTCAAAAAAAGTATGATGACGAGCAGTATAACCAACGTTTTCTAAATCGTTGTGCTTGCCACCGGCACGCACACAACGCTGAGAAGTAACAGCGCGTTTATAGGCACGGTTTTCGTCCCCTAAAAACACATCTTTAAATTGCACCATGCCGGCATTGGTAAACAACAGGGTCGCATCATTACCTGGCACCAAGGAGCTACTACGAACTACCTCGTGTCCTTGTTTATTAAAGTAATCAAGGAACGCCTGTCTGATTTCGGCACTTTTCATTCTGATTCTCGCTTATTAGCAATAAAGTTGACTTTACTGCGCCCAACAATGGACATACAGACAAGTCAAAAAATACAAAAGCGTAAGTATATAACGAGAAGCACCTTTCAAGCGATAGAACAGGCTTCAATTAGGTCTATTTTTTGGGGATTTTGAGCTATTTTTTGCCTAAAACAAGAGTACAAGAATATCAATCTAATAGCTAAACGCTGAAGAAGTATTGATTTGCTACCATTGTCATAATAGTTATCAGAATTAATCTGCAGGCCATTCAGGCACAGCATCTACTGCATACTGGATTTGGTCTTGGGAAAAACCTCGGTTATAAAGATAACGCATCTGTTTCGCCTTATCCTGCATAGTTCCCGGTGATAGCATACCAAAGTGCTTTTGCCGTTGGCGCAAGGCGGCGGCAAACCAATCATGATCCTCTTCCTCGATTGCCAAGGCGAGATATTCACTACTTAGTCCATACTGTTTTGCCCATTGGCGTATACGCGCCAAACCATAACCTGCTTGGGCTTTACTACGCACTAGCATACCGGCATAACGCCTATCGCTTTGCAGGTCTAAATCAGCTAAGTCATCCAACAAAGCTTCAATATCAACAGAATCACGATAGTTATTAAGTTTGTATGCTAGTTGCACACGTGAATGTTCACGCCGAGCTAATAGCATAATAGCCTTATCGCGAGCTTGGGCAAGCAACTGCTTGTCTGTAAGACCATTGGCGTCCAATACTTCCGACTCAATGGCCGGCAATGTCATATTGGACTCCAACATAATCTGCTCCAACTATATTCACAATAGGCTTGTGAATTAGAAAGTTAAAGGCGTCACCTTATCATCGGTTTCAGCTTCTTCTACCTGTGGCAAATTTAGCAGCGCAGCTCGGATTTGGCCTTCAATCTCTTCTGCCACAGCAGGGTTATCTAACAGGTATTGGGAAGCATTAGCCTTACCCTGACCAATTTTATCCCCTTTATAGGCATACCAAGCGCCAGCCTTATCGACTAAGCCCTGCTTCACACCTAGGTCAATAATTTCGCCCATACGGTATATACCTTTGCCATAAAGAATCTGGAATTCGGCTTGCCTAAAGGGAGGCGATACCTTGTTTTTAACCACTTTCACACGGGTTTCATTACCAACGACTTCATCACCACTTTTAACTGCACCAATGCGACGTATATCCAAACGTACTGAAGAATAGAACTTCAGGGCATTACCACCAGTAGTGGTTTCTGGGCTGCCAAACATAACCCCAATTTTCATACGAATTTGGTTAATAAATACCACTAAGCAGTTCGCTGCTTTGATATTACCAGTAATTTTACGCATGGCCTGTGACAATAAACGCGCTTGCAAGCCAACATGGGAATCACCCATTTCACCTTCTATCTCGGCTTTTGGTGTCAGGGCCGCTACTGAGTCAACAATAATTACATCAACGGCGTTGGAACGCACCAGCATATCGACTATTTCAAGGGCTTGCTCCCCTGTGTCTGGCTGGCTGACTAATAGCTCATCTACGTTTACACCTAGCTTTTCTGCATAAATAGGGTCAAGGGCATGTTCTGCATCAACAAAGGCACAGGTTTTACCCGCTTTTTGCGCTTCTGCGACAACCTGTAGGGTTAAAGTTGTTTTACCCGATGACTCTGGGCCATAAATTTCACAGATACGGCCAAAGGGTAAACCACCAATACCCAATGCGATATCTAAGCCCAATGAGCCAGTTGATACTGCTGGAATAACTTCTCGGGGCTGATCGCCCATGCGCATCACCGCGCCTTTACCGAATTGGCGTTCAATTTGACTTAGTGCAGCATCAAGTGCTTTTTGCTTGTTTGCATCCATGGGTATTGCCTCGTATGATATTAATCTCAATAACTGGTTACATATACAGTTACTGGTTATTTGTACAGTATTAAAACATAATTTTTAGAAAGTGCAAGTGGTTTCTTTTAATTTTCCTTTGGCACCGGCTTATCTACACTTGCTAATGCCGGTGTTAATTGCTGAATGAGTCCACTTATAGCCTCTTCAACTGTGGCCTTGCGGATCGCATCACGATCGCCGGCAAACTGAAATAAACGACTAGTCGCACCCCGCCTTTTATCTTGCCAAGCCCAAGCTATCCAGACCGTACCGACAGGTTTTTTTGCACTGCCACCACTTGGGCCGGCAACACCGCTGACCGCTACTGCCAGATCAGCATCTAACTTTTCGCAAGCGCTAAGCGCCATTTGCAAAACCACTTTTTCGCTAACTGCGCCTTGCTCCTTTATGCTGTCTGCAGAAACATTCAGCAACTTAGACTTAGCCACATTGGTATAACTAATAATGCCACCATTAAACCAAGCTGAACTGCCAGGCAAATCAGTAAAGCGGGCACCAATCTCTCCACCAGTGCAAGATTCAGCAGTTGCTACAACCAAGTTTTGTTGGCCTAATAATGCAGCTAACTGCTGACAAAGGGCAGAAACTTTAGACACAATATTCTCCTCTAATCTACAAACATTATATTGAACCTTGGCCACAGTTTGAACTACCAAAAAGGAATAATAGTCAGCTGTAAGAAGCAACCATTTTATCTACCAAACTTTGCTTGTTTTGATGGATAACTAAGGCTTACAATAATCATAAGAAAAATAAAATTTATTGCTTCTAATAAGAATAATGCAGAAGAATGAGGAATAAGGCATATGCAAGCCATTCTAGCCATCGATCAGGGCACCACTTCAACTCGCGCCATCGTATTCGATAAAAATATGCAGCCTATAGCCAAGGCGCAACAAGAATTTACCCAATATCTCCCAAAGTCGGGCTGGGTCGAACACGACCCCGAAGAAATTTGGCAGACCGTTATGGATACTTGCCAACAGGCACTTTCCCAACTACCAGCAGCAGTGAATATTGCCGCTATTGGCATCACTAATCAACGTGAAACAACCATCGTTTGGGATAAGGCAACAGGCAAAGCGGTATACCCAGCTATTGTCTGGCAAGATCGTCGTACGAGTGATATTTGCCAAGCCTTAAAACAACAAGACCATGAGCAAGTGGTACAAAACACCACAGGACTATTATTAGACCCCTATTTTTCATCAACCAAAGTGCAATGGATACTGGATAATGTTGACGGTGCTAGGCGCCAAGCAGAGCAAGGCAAATTAGCTTTTGGCACAATTGATAGCTATTTAATCTGGCGGCTTACTGGCGGCCAACGCCATGTCACCGATGCCACCAACGCAGCACGCACCATGTTGTTTGATATCAATCAAAATATTTGGAGCGAAGAACTTTGTGAGCTATTGAATATCCCACAAAATATGTTACCTGAAGTATTGGATTGCAATGCTGAATTTGGTTTTACAGAGGCCAGTTTATTTGGTCAGTCAATTCCCATTTTAGGGGTTGCTGGCGATCAACAAGCAGCCACTATTGGTCAAGCTTGTTTTGAACCAGGGATGATGAAATCAACCTATGGTACGGGCTGTTTTGCCCTACTCAATACTGGTCAAGAGCGAGTTAATTCCAATCAGCGTATGCTTAGCACTATTGCCTATCGGATCAACGGCCAAACCACCTATGCCTTGGAAGGCTCAATATTTATTGCCGGCGCTGTGGTGCAGTGGTTGCGCGACGGTTTAAAAATCATTGATGATGCTAGCCAATCTGGGGCCTTAGCAGAAGCCGCTGACACCGAACAAGAACTGATTATGGTGCCGGCTTTTACTGGCTTAGGGGCGCCTTACTGGGCACCTGATTGCCGTGGCGCTATCTATGGTCTTACCCGCAATTCAGGGCCAGCAGAATTTGCTCGTGCTGCCCTGCAATCCGTGGCTTATCAAACACGGGATTTATTGCAGGCCATGCAGGCTGATTGCCCAAATTTAATGCAACATACTCGCTTACGAGTTGATGGAGGCATGGTGCAAAGTGATTGGACCATGCAATTTCTTGCCGATATTTTGGGCACGACAGTCGACCGCCCACAAAATATTGAATCGACCATTATTGGTGCCGCATGGCTAGCTGGCCAACAAGCAGGCATCTACGACTCTATGGAAACATTTAGTCGTCAGTGGCAAATTCAGCATCAGTTCCAACCGCAGTTGGATAAAACTGAAGCATCACGTCTATATGGCCAATGGCAACAAGCTATTCAAAGCACTTTATCTATGGCGCAAAAATAGCACCTTGTAGACAAGAATAAAGCCTTTGAAATTGAGCTCAATACTATAATTACTTGAGCCGATGATATATTCTTGAACTAGACTATTGGGTATTTTGCGCTAAATGGCATTTGTTATTATGTGTACTTAGCCGTAAATTGTTTATTTCAAAATATTTATTACTTCAAATACAGGTATTTTTTATGTCTGATCATAAAGCGTTAAATATGTTTGGTCGTTCAGGGAACCCTTCTTTGAATGCCCAGACCTTCTCAGATAGTGCCAAGGATGCAACTTTTAGTTCACATTCCCCAGCAACAACCATGACCCTTGATGGCACCGTTAATAAAACCGGTATACTACTTATGCTAGTAGTGATATCGGCTTTCTATACATGGTCAATGTTCTTCGCTTCTGGCAGCCCTGAAAGCGTTATGCCTATAGCCATGGGTGGTGCTATAGTCGGCTTTATATTAGCTCTTGTGACTATCTTTAAAAAACAATGGTCTGGGATCACTGCACCCCTATATGCTATTGCAGAAGGTTTATTTATAGGTGCCATTTCTGCCATTTTTGAAGCCCAGTATCCAGGCATTGTGATACAAGCAGTCGGTTTAACCTTGGGCACCCTTGCATCCCTGTTGTTCTTATATAAAACAGGTATTGTGAAGCCCACAGAGAACTTTCGTTTGATGGTTACCTCGGCCACTATGGGTATCGCCCTACTGTATCTTGTCAGCATGTTAATGAATATGTTTGGCTCTGGGGGTATCGGTTTTATCCATTCTAACGGCCTGTTTGGTATTGGCTTTAGCCTCTTTGTAGTCGCTATAGCGGCCCTAAATCTGGTTTTGGATTTTGACTTTATAGAACAGGGATCTGAAATGGGAGCACCAAAATATATGGAGTGGTTTGGTGCATTCTCGCTTATGGTTACCTTAATATGGCTATACCTTGAAATGCTACGCTTATTGGCTAAATTGAGAAGCCGTTAATGGATGCCAATACCCTTATTTTTGGTGGTATATCGATAATATCCCTAGCTATATTCTTTTATTTAGGGCGTTTTAGAGCTTCATCAAGACAAACTAATCGAGAAGACCGTATCGACTGGTCTTCTCGAAAGTTTTCCCTTGGGAAAGTATTTCTTTATTGTTTGTTGGCCGTCGGCGGCATTGTCTTATTCACGCAATTTGGTTAAATCTTGCTAAGCAAATATATAGCGATATTTATCTAATAACAGCAAACCCAAGAACTGGTATTAAACCACAGCAATCTTCTTACAGCAGTCGCTATAATCTGGCTGGTGTACTAAAATAGTGATCAATTATATAGCTATAAAATAAGCACCCATGGCCTCAGCACATACCCCAATGATGCAGCAATATCTGCGCATAAAAAGTGAATACCCACATGACTTGGTATTCTATCGAATGGGGGATTTTTACGAGCTGTTCTATGATGATGCCAGACTAGCTTCCGAATTGCTGGATATTTCCCTAACTGCACGAGGCCAATCAGCTGGCGAGCCTATTCCTATGGCTGGAATACCTTACCATGCTGCCGAAGGCTATATAGCGAAAATTGTTAGTGCTGGCAAAGCCGTTGCTATTGCCGAACAAATTGGTGATCCCGCAACCACTAAAGGTCCAGTAGAACGCAAAGTAGTACGTGTTGTTACGCCAGGCACTCTAACCGATGAGGCATTACTGGATGCTGCCCAAGATAGCCTCCTATGTGCAGTATGTCATTTAGGCGATACTTATGGTGTTGCTGCTTTAGATATGAGTAGTGGACGCTTTCGCCTCAGCCAAGCTGGCACCACCGACGACTTGCAAACCTTACTTCAACGCCTGCGTCCAGCCGAACTGTTATATGATGAGTCCAGCCAAATTATCGACTTATTAAATGAGTGGCCATGTCATCGCCCCCAAGCACCTTGGAATTTTGCCCTCGATACCGCCGAACGTCTATTGTGCCAACAATTTAACACCCGTGACCTGGCAGGCTTTGGCTGTGACCATATGCCAGCGGCTGTTGCTGCCGCTGGTTGTTTGCTTAACTATGCGAAAGAAACCCAACGTGGTGAACTTCCTCATCTACGTAGCATGCAAGTTGAGCAGGCCCAAGAAACCTTGATTCTGGATGGCCCAAGTCGCAAAAATCTTGAAATAGACCGTAATCTTCAAGGTGGTTATCAACATACTCTAGCGCAAGTAATGGATACAACCGTTACTGCCATGGGGGGACGCTTACTTAAACGTTGGCTAAATAATCCCCTGCGCGATCTGGCTCGTTTACAAGCTCGCCAAGACTTGATTGCTAATCTGGTTGACAGCGACAGCTATGATGACCTGCAACAGGCCATGCGTCCTATTGGGGATATGGAGCGCATTATTTCAAGGATAGCTCTTGGTTCAGCTCGCCCAAGAGACCTTTCGCGTTTAGCATCCAGTTTGGCTAGTTTGCCAGCTATACAATCCCTATTACAAGAAACGGCAACGAACCTAAGCCACCAACTTAGTCAGCAAATTAGTGAATTTCCAGAACTAGCCTTATTACTCAAACAAGCGATAGTCGAGAACCCTCCCGTGGTGATTCGTGATGGTGGGGTAATTGCAGAAGGTTACGACGACGAATTGGACGAGCTACGCGGCTTAAGTGAAAATGCAGGCCAGTTCCTCTTGGATCTGGAAACCCAAGAGCGGGAGCGCACTGGTCTATCAACTTTAAAAGTAGGTTACAACCGCGTACACGGCTATTATATTGAAATTAGTCGCATTCAGTCTGCCGATGCACCAGTGGAGTATATTCGTCGTCAAACACTTAAAAACGCAGAGCGATTTATCACCCCTGAGCTGAAGGCATTTGAAGACAAGGCATTAAGCAGTAAAAGCCGCGCCTTAAGTAGAGAAAAAGCTCTATATGAGGCATTAGTTGAACAATTAGCTGAGCAGCTACAGCCCCTGCAACAATGCGCTGATGGTATTAGCGAACTGGATATTTTAGTCAGCTTGGCGGAACGTGCATGTAGCTTGAACCTAAATAGACCCAAGTTAACGGAACAACGGGGCATTAGTATTATTGAGGGACGCCACCCTGTGGTCGAGCAGTTGATCAGTGACCCATTTGTGGCCAATGATGTGGAATTACAACCAGTAGAAAGTCTGATGATTATTACTGGCCCAAATATGGGTGGTAAATCTACCTATATGCGTCAAGTAGCCATCATCGTTATTCTGGCGCAAATAGGTGCTTTTGTCCCAGCCACCAGTGCCAGCATAGGTATAGTCGACCGCATATTCACCCGCATGGGTTCAAGTGATGATCTAGCTGGAGGGCGTTCAACCTTTATGGTGGAAATGACGGAGACAGCTAATATTCTTCATAATGCCACTCCCAGTAGTTTGGTTTTAATGGATGAAGTAGGGCGCGGCACTAGTACCTATGATGGCTTATCATTAGCTTGGTCTTGTGCTGAACATTTAGCCCAGCAAACTGGCGCATTAACCCTCTTTGCTACCCACTATTTTGAAATGACACAGTTAGCCGAGCATCTACCCAATGTTGAAAACCTACATCTTGATGCGACGGAATATCAGGATACTATTGTGTTTATGCATAAGGTATTACGGGGCCCTGCAAGCCAAAGTTATGGTCTACAAGTGGCCAAGCTCGCAGGGGTACCGGATCTAGTTGTTAATCAGGCTAAGCAAAAATTACAAAGCTTAGAAACGACAGAACTAAACTCGGCAAGTCACAGCACAACTAAGAATAAAAACACTGTAGACAAAAAAGAATTTGGGGTGAGCCCACCGGCAAATCCCAGTCAGGGGGATATGTTTGCCACGGTGAGCCACCCTATTGAGCAGCTTTTAAGGGCCAAAGCAGCAGACGAAATGACGCCAAAACAAGCCCTTGAATTGTTGTACAAATTACAAGAGATGATGCTTAAGCATTAGATTTCGCTATCTAGAACATCCTCTTTTACTAGATTATTAGCAATCAACTTACCACGTAAGTTTTTAATTGCTTGCATCTGTATTTGACGCACCCGCTCACGCGTCAGGCCTACTTGTTTACCGACTTCTTCCAAGGTACTGGGGTTATAGCCCATAATACCAAAACGACGACAGATGATTTCTTTCTGGATATCAGAAAGCTTATTAATCCAGCAACTAATATTTTTTAATAAGTCACTATGGACCATGTTTTCTTCTGGGCTATTAGTACCTTCATCGGGAATAGTCTCAACCAATGAATATTCAGTATCGTTAGCGACCTGATTGTTCAAACTAGTTACGCGATAATTTAGGCTCAACATGGTATGCACTTTTGCTAAAGGCTTACCCATATATTCCGCTAACTCAGCTGGAGTTGGTTGCCGATTGGTCTTGCTTACCATTTCTCGCTGGGCACGAAGGTAAACATTAAGCTCCTTGCGCACATGGATAGGTAAACGTATGGAACGGCCCTGATTCATAATCGCCCGTTCTATTGATTGCCGAATCCACCAAGTAGCGTAAGTAGAAAACCGATAGCCTAGGCTTGGGTCAAACTTCTCTACTGCTCGAATCAAACCAAGATTACCTTCAGCAATTAAGTCCAGCAAGCTTAGTCCCTGATTTAGGTAACGTCTTGCGAGTTTAACTACCAAACGTAAATTACACTCAATCATCAGATCACGGGCGCTTTGACTACCTTTCTGAACTAATTCAGCATAATGCTTCTCTTGGTCTGCATTTAGCAACTTACGTCGCCCAATCTCTGTTAAATATAGCTGTGTAGCATCGTTTTGTTCTGCGCTATTGGAGAACCCACGACCACTGATTTTATAAGTATCAAGTTCACTAACTTTTTGCTTACGCTCAGTCGAGCCTACCTTGGCTACAGATACCAACTCGTTAGTATCTTCATTATCTATTTCCTTTTGAACCAATTGCATATTCATACTGCCACCATTGTTGTGCTTGTTGTAATGGACGTACCCCAGCATGTGGGCACGCATACTTATTTTTTAAAATTCGTTTTTTGACAAAAAATTAGTATTTTTTTGGAAGCAATATCTAACTTCTAAATAATGCTTATTTACTATATTTTTCATCTTGTAGGTTAAATATACTTGA